>CAYPCQ010000022.1:0-84918 GCA_964409245.1 uncultured Verrucomicrobiota bacterium | reverse complement strand
CCATCGATCCCGCCTTGCTCACCTCATAGTGTATAAAAACCGGGTGGAATTCAGGTTCATAGACACCCAGGTTTCTAAGGCGTTCACAGGGTGGCAGGAATGCTTCCGGGGGGGCATCATTCTGCTTCCGCCTGCCATTGCATAAATCGGTTGTGCGGGACGGATTTTTTCTTCAAAATCTGAACATGCGCACCAAAATTCTTGCGGTGGTGATGGGATTAATGGCCGGACACGCCGGCTGGGCGGCTGATCCTTCGCCGATCCCGGACATCGATATTCCATACACCCGTTTCATATTAGACAACGGTTTGACGCTGATTGTCCACGAGGACCATAAAGCCCCGATTGTGGCGGTGAATATCTGGTATCACGTAGGCTCCAAAAACGAAAGGCCCGGCAAAACCGGCTTTGCCCACCTGTTTGAACATTTGATGTTCAACGGCAGCGAGAATTTTAACGACGATTATTTCAAGGCGATGGACAAAGTGGGGGCCACGGATTTGAACGGCACCACGAGCGAGGACCGCACCAATTATTTTGAGAACGCCCCCAAGGACGCGCTGGATTTCCTGCTATGGATGGAAAGCGACCGCATGGGGCACCTGCTGGGCGCCATCAGCCAGGCCAAACTGGACGAGCAGCGGGGCGTGGTGCAAAACGAAAAACGCCAGGGCGAGAATCAACCCTATGCGATCGCCTATGAGCTGATCACGAAAAACACGTGGCCGGCCGGGCATCCGTATTCGTGGCGGGTGATCGGCTCCATGGAGGACTTGAATGCCGCCTCGCTGGAGGATGTGAAGGACTGGTTCCGCACTTATTACGGCGCCGGCAATGCCACCTTGGTCGTGGCCGGTGATGTGGAGGCCAAGGTTGTCCTGGAAAAGGCAAAAACCTACTTTGGCGATATCCCCTCCGGCCCCCCGGTGGCGCGGCACAAGGCTTGGATCGCCCCGCGCACCGGGGTGCAGCGCCAGGTGGCGCAGGACCGGGTGCCGCAGGCACGCCTCTACAAGGTTTGGAATATTCCGCAATATGGCGATCTGGAGTCCCAATACCTGGACTTGGCCGCCGGTGTGCTGGCGGGTGGGAAAACGTCGCGGCTTTACAAGCGCCTGGTATATGATGACCAGATTGCGACCAGCGTGTCCGCGTCGGCCCACAACCGTGAGATTGCCGGGCAGTTCACAATCACCGCTGCCGCGCGGCCGGGTGAAGGTTTGGAGAAGATCGAAAAAGCCATTGATGAGGAGTTGGCTCGTTTTCTGGCCGAAGGCCCCTCGGAAATGGAACTGCGCCGCTTGAAAACCCAAGCCGCCGCGGAATTCATCCGCGGGGTGGAGCGGATTGGCGGTTTTGGGGGCAAATCGGACTTGCTGGCGATGAACCAAAATTTCCTGGGCCAGCCTGATTTCCATAAGACCGAACTGAAAAACCTGCGGGAAGCCACCGCGAAAAACGTGCAGGAAGCCGCCCGCAGATGGCTTTCCGACGGGGTGTATATCCTGGAAGTGCAGCCGTTCCCCAAATTCACCACGGGGAAAAGCGCAGTGGATCGTTCCCAGCTGCCGGTTCCGGTGTTGAAGCCGGAGGCGCGCTTTCCCGAATTGCAGCGCACCACCCTGGGCAACGGATTGAAAATTATCCTGGCAGAGCGCCACTCGATCCCGGTGGTCCAGTGCAACCTGGTGCTGGATGCCGGATTCGCGGCGGATCAATTCGCCGTGCCGGGCACCGCCCGCCTGGCTATGGACATGCTCGAGGAAGGCACCCAGAAACGGACTTCCCTGCAGATCAGCGATGAATTGGATCTGCTCGGCGCCGACCTCCGGTGCGGGTGCGATCTCGACACGGCCAGCGTCCATCTATCCGCCCTCAACGCCAACCTGGACGCCTCGCTGGAGATTTTCGCCGATGTGATCCTGCACCCAGCCTTTCCGGAGGCGGATTTCAAACGCTTGCAGCGGCAACGCCTGGCGAGTATTCAACGGGAGAAAGCTGAACCGATGAGCCTGGCACAGCGGATTTACCCGCAGCTTCTTTACGGCAGGAATCACGCCTACGGCAATCCTGCCAGCGGCTCGGGGACCGAGGCCAGCGTGGCCAAACTGACCGCCGCCGAACTGCGAAAATTCCACCAAACCTGGTTCAATCCGCGGAATGCCACCTTGATCATTGTGGGAGATGCCACCCTGGAACAGATCAAGCCCAAGATCGAGCGCTTGTTCCAGGACTGGCAGCCCGGAGAAACACCTAAAAAAGACCTCGCCAAAGTGGAACCTCCGGTGCAAATCACTATTTACCTCGTGGACCGTCCGGGCGCACAGCAGTCGGTGATTTACGGCGCCAATCTGGCGCCCCCCAAGGTGAATGACGAGGAAATCGCTCTGGAAACGGTGAATTTCCTCCTGGGGGGCACGTTCACTTCGCGCATCAATATGAACCTGCGTGAAGACAAGCACTGGACGTATGGAGCCAAGACCGCGATCTCCGGGGCCAAAGGGCCGCGTTCCTTCATTTGCTACGCCCCGGTGCAAAGCGATAAAACACGTGAATCGCTGGTCGAGATGATCAAGGAAATGCGTGGCATCCTGGGCGATCAGCCAGTGACCGAGGCCGAACTGGAAAAAGCCATCACCAGCCAGACCCTCAAGCTGCCTGGTTCTTGGGAAACCATGAGCCGCGTAGCGGGGGCGATAGCGGAACTCGTCCGGTATGGCCTGCCGGAGGACTATTACCAAACTTACCCGGAAAAGGTCCGGCAGCTTACCCGGCCCGTGCTAACTCAGGCCGCGCCGCACCTCCTGCGGCCCGGCCAATTCACCTGGTTGGTGATTGGGGACCGTGCCAAAGTGGAAGCTTCCCTGCGCGAGTCAAAACTGGGCGAAGTCGTCATCCTTGACGCTGATGGAAAACGCCTGGGCCAATAGGCCTTTGGCTGTCAGCGAGCCAGGCCGCGGTTCTGCCCACGGCCTGACTTGCACAGCCTGCCAATTCATTTGGCTCAGCTATGCTGCGGGTTCTTTTTTCTTTTTGTGAAAGACATGCGTCTTTCACTATTTGCAGAATTGTTCAAGGGATGCTCGTAAATCGCTGCTCGTTTCGCGAAAAAATCGGGGGTGTAAATGGTTTGCCTTGTGCACCCATTGGCCCTGGCCGATGGTGCGAAATCCCCCAATGAGACAGCCCTGCATGGCACGGATCAAGCATGGTTTCAGCGGTGTTCATGGCTATTTGTCAATCAGCGCCTTGGCAGGATGTTTACAGGGATAATTCCAGGTCCCGTGAGGTCCGGTTATTTGCTCGGAGGAAAGTTTTATTCTTTTGAAAAAACTTTTGACTCACGCGGCGAAATCCATGAGGATCGTTGGTAATAACCAATCATTGAGGCAGTTACTGAATGCGTGCGCTGGCATCAATAATTTCAAGGATTCCGATCCGGGGAATGAATCCGAGCTGGTTGAATTCTAATATGCAGGAAAACGGTTTCGGCCCGCAGCGTGCAGGGATGACGGTGGCATCCGAGGCTGGTTGCGCTCAATTATGGGGCAGGGGAGAGCGATCTCATGAAAGAGGATATTGAACTCGCATTGAGGGAGGTTCTTTTTGACGAATTCTCTCCACCGCCCATCAAGAAGGCAAACCTGGTCATCAGTTTGTGCGGTTATTATTCCCCTGAGGGTTTGCCCGGGAATGTCCAGGCAGAAATTGGCAAGCTCAATTCGCAAATCGCCACCATGCGGATTTTGGACGTTTTTCTGGGTGCCATTGAAAACCGGCGGTCGAACGAATTTTCATGGAATTCCCATGCCCACGCGTATAAGGCCCCAGACCAAGTGGCCTTTAATCCCACGATATACCAGCAAAAAGAAGATGATTCAAATCTGTATAAAGAGATCGAGCGGTTGCGCGCCGAGTTGAAAACGGAACCGGTGGATATCGGCCTGCTGGTTTCTTACATCAGCAAAAAGGCCCGCCAGGCCGGGGACTTGCGTCCCGACGCCGGCTTTCAGGCAGGCGCCCCGGCTGGAATCTCGCTTTCGACAGAACTCGGTCTCAGTTGCTGATCCAGATGGTTTACTGTTTTTATGGGGCGGGGATAGGAAAGGAAACCAAACAAAAAAATTCCGGGGCTGCTTCGCGACGCTAACGTGATTTCCGCGATGCAACTGGGGCGGCAGCCTGCCGCCGCCAGTTGCATGGTCATCCCAACATTATTTCCGCAGCACGGCGTCCGCTTTGCGGTTGATATCACGGGACACGTTCAAGTCCTTGATCGTTTGGGCCAGGGCTTTGGCTGCTGCCACATCCTTTGCCACCAGCCCTTGGGCCAGCGCGAGACCCGCAGTGGCAGCTTCGTTTTTCAATCCTTCCTCCTTGAGCAAGGGGGTAAGCACGGCCACCACCTTGGGATGCGGCACTTCGGCCATGGCCGACAGGACCGACTTTTGTTCATCCGGTCGGCTGGCCGCCGCCCATGCCGCCAGAACCGTGCTGGCGCGGGAATCCAACGGTTCGTTCTCGGAGGTTTTTACGAGGGTCACCAGCCCTTGGATCGCCAATTGCTTCAGGTTTTGGGCTGTGGCGCTGTCCGCGATGATCTTCAGCAGCGGCTGGCTGGCTGAGAAATCTGTCCATCCACCCAGAGCGCGGATCGCTTTTTCCTTCAGCGTGGCGTCACTCCCCGAGGCATTCGCGGTCACCATAGCCAACGCCTCAGAACCACCCAGGAGGCTTAATGCGCCCATGAGATCGGCCGCTTTAGCCGTTTCGGTGGATTGAGTCAAGGCGAGCAGCTTTCGAGCGCCAGCCGCCTTGTCCGTCACTCGTGCCGCCACATCTTCCACCGCAGCGCAGGCCTCCTTGCTGCTGGCCTTCAATGCCAGGCGCGCCAAGGGTTCCAGCTCTGCATCGGAGCCCATCTGGGCCACTGCGGCCAGGGCGGCCTGGCTGACGGCCAGGTTGGAGTCGGCACAGGCCTTCACCAATGCGGGCAGGGTGGAGGTCTGGCGGCGGGCCGTCATGGCCCGGATGGCCGCCACCCGCCATTCCGGCTGGCCTTGCTCCACTTGTTTGGCCAGGGCAGCCAGCGCGCTGGCATTGGCGGTTTGGACCAGGGCGGCTTCGGCCGCCGTTTTTTCGGCCCGGGCTTTGCCGGCCGCTGCCTCGATCAACACCGGCACGCCGGCGGCGCCACCCATGCGCCCCAGTGCTTGCAGAGCGGCCACCCGGACGTTTTCCTCCGGATCTTTCGCGGCGTTTAAAACCGGTTTCTCCGCGCTATCGTCAAGCAGGCCCAGCACCTGCGCTTTAACGCTTAGCGACATTTTGGGGAACAGGGGGAGCATGGCCTTGGTGAGGTTCCTGCCAAAGACGGGGGCGGATAATTGCACCGCCATGTTTTGCAGCCGGGGCTCGGCGCCGAGCAGCGCCTCCTGGATCAGTTTGGCGCCCGATTTTGGATCGGCTTTAGCCAGACCCGCAAGGGCGGCGGCGCGAGTCGCCTCCGGGAATTTCCCGCTCTGAATCCGGGAAAAAATGGCACGGGCCGCGGGAGCGTCGCGCTGGGCGAGCAAGCGGTTGGCCGCCTCAATCAAGGCATCCGCCTGGGATGGGTTGGCGGCCCACAGCGCCTCAATAGCAGCGGGTTTGGCGATTTTTGCCAGTGCCTCAGCCGCCACGCGGGCAGTGGCGGCCTCCGCCAGGTGGGTCTTCAGCAGGCCGATGGCGGCGGCATCCTGGCGTTCGCCAAGCGAGTTGATGAGGCCTATTTTCCAGGCGGGTTCACCGCCCGCTTGCAAGGCTGCCAGCAGGCTGGCGCCCGCACCCGGGGAGGAGTTTTTTTCCAAGGCGCGCCGGGCGCACTCGCGCAACTCGGCATCCTTGTCTCCCAGCAGCTTGGTGAGAGCGGGAACCGCTTCGGCCGCGCCGATGTGCTCCAACTGGCGCACGAGCCACACGCGGGCCGGCTGCGGCACGGAGGCATCCGTGGCCTTGGCGGCCAGGATTTTGGCCATCTCCAGGCGTTCCGCTTCGGCGCCCGGGCGCGAGGCATGGGCGGCCAGTTGCTGGAGTTCCATCTGGTGCTGGTAGCGGTCCTCCACTTTTTCGGCGGCCAGGTTGGGGATCAGCTGGCTGACACTTTGTTCCACATCTCCCACCAGCGGGCTGGTGGTGGCCAACAGGCTCAAGCCGAGGACTAATAATTGGGTGTGAGTTTTCATGGGATTCAGCAGGGAAAATTTCATGGTTCAGTTCCTTTTCGTCGCTTCGTTGATCACACCATCATATACGGGGCCCGCCGGGGACGGTCGATCCAGCGGCTGGCTTCGGTATCACCCAGGATTTCTTCCTTGGCCGGATCCCACTTCAAAGGCCGCTTGAGGCGTTCGGCGATACCGCTCAGGTGGCAGATGGTGGCGGTGCGGTGGCCAATTTCCGCCGGGCAGATGCACGGCTTGCGGGTTTTGATGCCCTGGATCCAGTTCTCGTGGTGATCTCGGGAATCATAGAGGCGGATATCGCTGGCGCCAGGCGCTTGGTCTTTCAACTTCACGGGCAGGGTGTCCAGGCGTTCGCCTCGGCTGACCAGAACCTCGCCTTTATCGCCAATGAACTGGATCATGTGCCCCAGGCGAACCGGATGGTTGCGCAGCACTTTGATGCCATTTTTGTAAATATGGGTCTGGTATTGGTTTCCTTCGTAGCCCTTGGGGATGAATTCCACCGGTCCGCTGTCGTCCATGCCCAGCGCCCATTGGATGATATCGAAATGATGGGCACCCCAATCCCCGTTCTTGCGGGAGCCATATTCCCAGAAACAGCGCCAGCCGCCACCGTAATCGCCCCGGACTCGTTGGGCGTTATAAGGATACCATGGGGTGGGGCCGAGCCAGCGGTCATAGTCGAAGCCATCCGGGGTGGGCTGTTCGGGCAGCGTGGCGGGCGGGGGGAACTCGCCCAATTCGGTGTAGATGGTATGGACTTTGCCGATCCAGCCGCTACGCACCATTTCGCAGGCCCGGCGGAAGGCCCGTTCCGATCGTTGCTGGGAACCGACCTGCAGGATGGCACCGTATTGGCGGGCTGCGTCGCTCATGATGCGGCCTTCCCGGATGGTCAGCGTCATTGGTTTTTGCACATAAACGTCTTTGCCCGATTTCATGGCTGCCACGGAAATGATGGCGTGCCAGTGATCCGGGGTAACGACGAACACGGCGTCGAGGTCTTTGCGGTCGATGATTCGCTCGTATTCATTGTAGGCCTCGCAACCTTTGTAGGAGCCGCCCGGCTGGCGCCGCGCATAGGCTTGCTCCACGGCGGCCTTGGCGCGCTCGCGTTTGGTGCGGTCTACATCGCACACGGCCAATACCTGCACATCCGGACGGTTGCACATGGAGCCTTGGTGCCCCCCCATCATCAGGCCCATGCCAATCAAGCCCATGTTGATGCGGTTGCTTGGGGCATTTTGCCCCAAAACCACTGCGGGAATGATGGTCGGAATACCGAGAGCAGTTGCCGAGGCGGCCACACATTTCAGGAAACCGCGGCGGCTTGTATTATTCTGTGATTTCATGGGCGCATGTTGATTCCGGTTGCCCGCCAAGTCAAGCGCGTGTCAGCAAGAGATGGCACCGGGGCATCGGGCGGACATCAGCCCTGCTGGCCGGACCAGCCTGCTCCGCACCCCACTTGCAGGATTTCAAAAGAAGATTGCCACTCCGCGCACCCTGGCTAGAATTTGCCACATGCAGATTCCATTGGTGATGACGATCATTGGCCAGGACCGGCCGGGCTTGGTGGAGTTGGTGGCAGCAGTGGTGGCCGAACATGGCGGCAACTGGCTGGAAAGCCGGATGTGCCGCCTGGGAGGAGAGTTTGCCGGTATTCTCAGGATTCAACTGCCCGCGGAAAACGAAGCCCGTCTCCAGGCAGCTCTGCATGGCTTGCAGGCCAGGGGGCTAAGCATCGTTATCCGGCCCGACCGCACCCCGGCCACCGAACTTGTCCCCTCGCTGGTCAACATTGACTTGGTGGGCCAGGACCGGCCTGGGATTGTCCGGCAGATATCCAGCACCCTGGCTCGTTACGGAGTCAACGTTGAGGAATTGAATTCCGAATGCTGCAGTGCGCCCATGTCCGGGGAAACTCTCTTCAAAGCCCACATCCGCGTGCACATCCCCGCCGGGGCGCCGGTTGAGGAACTGCGCCGGGAGTTGGAGAAAATCGCCGCGGATCTGCTGGTGGATATCACGATTGGCGGCCCGCAGCTTTAAGTGGTGTCCAGGCAATTGGCTCAGTCGTGCCGGCTGGATCATTTTGCGCAATCCGTTCATCGCCTGCCCTGCACGTTTCCAGGCATGAAGGGTTATGGAGCAAGGCGAGGTTTTACACCTCCTTGCCTTTTTCCTGATTTTTCAGCGGCAGGAAATTGCCTTCTTCGCAACAGCGAACGAAGCCTTCGGTAACGCTTTTCAAATCCTCCCAGCGGGCGCGGATCTGGCAGGCTTCTTTCTGGTTCACCTGGTTATCGGCGGCGGCGGCGGCAATAACGCCCAGGAGATCGGCGAATTCCTGGATGATCTTGTTGGTGGCGGGAATGAGAAAAGAGGGGTGTGGCGCGGCGAGGCGTGGATTCTTGATATAAAAACCGCCCGCACACTGGCAGATCCATTCCACCAGGCGCGTGTCGCCGGTGACTTTGAGGAGGGTTGCCACCCGGTCCAATGGATTTGAGGTGCCGCTGCCGGACCCTTCGCCGACCGGCTCCGCCCATTTGTAAACCATGGATAACGAAAGGCCCAAGGCAGACGCAATTTCCTTCGCATTGCCGCTCTGCAATACTTCCCTCAAAAGTTGATGGGATTCCATGGACGATAGCCTAAATCGAGATAGTGGCTTGTCAAGCAGCCCGGATACGAAGGAAAAAAACCGCATCCGCCCGGGCGAAATAGATGGCCCATTCATCGGCGCTGGACGAGGGCTTTGAAGTTCCAGCCGAGGTGGGAAGGATGGATAAGGGTTTGAAACTGCCGGATGCGGTTTGCATCCCAAGCCATGGGGGATGGCCGATGGTCTTGCATCGTGGCCAGGATGTTGGTGAGAAATATTTCCTGGCGCACCAGGCTGATGGTCTGCAAACCGTGCTGTTCACCCGTTGCCTGAAGCTGGGAAAAGTCAATCGGTGCCGTAATATCCTGGTCCCCCGGATTGGCCAGGGCATCCGGCACGACACAGTGGTTCCGGATGGCTTTGAGGTTTCCGGTGGTGCGGCCGGCCGCCCAAAACTCAGCTTTAGTGAGGCCGTAGTCCAAAGTCACCAAGTATCCAGCGTCCAAATGGGAACCTGCCTTGCGCCACCAGCGGGTGGCCTCAGGACAAATTTCCACGGTGAAGCCAGCGGGCAATCCAGGGTGCAAATCGGACGGGATTTTTTCTTCCAGTATCGCCAATGCTTCCTGCCGGAGATTGCTTTCCTCGCAGCTGGCATTAATACCTTGAGAATCAGAAATGATTTGCCAGGTGAACCGGTCCTGCTCGCAACCGACCCCCCACTCCTGCCAACCGCCGCGAGCGCCATTCCAGGCGAAACGGAAGACAGGAAAGGCATCCAGTAATTCGTTGGCGAAAATGATGCCTTTCAATTTTGCTGGCTCAAATTCAGCCCAATCGGCAATCCAGGTAACGATATCGTTAAAACCGGCCAGTTTCTGCTGCTGGGCCTGTCTGCGGCGGGCAGAAGGCTCCACGATCACGTAACGGAAGGAATTTTTCGGAACGGCCGAGGAGTCTCTTAGCGAGCTTAAAATATCCAAGGCGAGGGCTCCATCATGAGCTCCCGCTTCAACTATTTGCCACCGGGGCCAGGAGGCTTGGGCGGCCCAATGGGCAAATTGCCAGCCGAGCAATTCGCCGAAAAGGGGGCCGACGCTGACGCTCGTGAAAAAATCGCCTTGGCGCCCCACCTGGCCAAGTGATTTTTCGTAATACCCATGGTCCGGATGGTATAAGGCCAGGTGCATGAAACGCCAGAACGGCAGAATGCCGGCGTCTTTAACCCGATCCCGCAGCCACGCTGAAAAGTTGGTGTTGGCTTGCAAAGTTCAAAAAAACATTTAAGAATTCACCATACGGAACGATAATTACCGTTATGGCAAAAATTGACGCCTTTTTCAATTTAATGTTCGAGCAGAAAGCATCCGACCTGCATCTGTCCGCGGGCAACCAACCCATGCTGCGCATCAACGGTGAACTGCATCGGGTGGATTATCCGCCGTTGGAAAGCGATATGCTCAAAAGCATGCTCTATGAGATTACGCCTGAATATAAAATCAAGGTGTATGAAGAAACTGGCGACGTCGATTTCGGTTACGAAATCCCAGGAGTATCGAGGTTCCGGGCCAACTTTTTCAACCAGAAGAACGGTGTGGCGGCCGTTTTCCGGCAGATTCCCTCCAAAGTGCTATCCTTTGAAGATTTTGAAAAATTCGACGCTCCGCTGCCGCCCGTGCTGAAAAAGTTTTCCATGCTTCACAAGGGATTGGTGCTGGTGACCGGCCCTACTGGATCAGGCAAATCCACGACGCTGGCGGCCATGGTGGATTACGCGAATAAAAACCGGAAGGACCATATTTTAACGATCGAAGACCCGATCGAATTTGTGCATGAAAGCAAGAATTGCCTGATAAATCACCGTGAAGTGGGGGTGCACACCCGGAGTTTCGGGTCGGCTCTCAAGGGCGCCTTGCGCGAAGATCCGGACATCGTGCTGGTGGGGGAAATGCGCGATTTGGAAACTATTGAGCTAGCCTTGACGGCGGCCAGCACCGGGCATTTGGTTTTCGGCACGTTGCATACGCAAAGTGCAGCCAAGACCGTGGATCGCGTCATCGATGTTTTTCCAGCTGACCAACAAAACAAGATCCGCGCCACGTTGTCCGAGGCGCTTAGGGGGGTAGTGGCCCAGAACCTCTTCCGGCGTATCGACAAAAAAGGCCGGGTGGCGGCGCTGGAGATCCTGGTTTTTACCACGGCTATCGCCAACTTGGTGCGCGAAGGCAAAACGCACCAGATTCCGGGCATGATCCAGGTGGGCAAGAAGTTTGGCAATCAACCCTTGGATGATGCGATCATGGATCACTTGAAAATGAAACGGATCTCCCCAGAGGAAGCTTTTGAGAAAAGCCTGGATAAGAAGAAATTCCGGCCGTTCCTGGCCAATCCTCCGGCTGAGGATGAGATTTGAAAAGCGACTCGACTCCCGGTTAATCACTAAGGAATTGTCATGCGGCGCAATGAATTGGACGTTGTTCTGAATACCATGCTCAGCACCCGGAAGGATGTGTCCGATCTCAATTTCACCGTCGATAAGTCCCTCCAGGTGGAATCCAATGGCGAACTGGTGTCAGTTCCCTTTGGCTTGGTCAACGAAGCCTTGACTCCGTATCAAAGCGAAATGATAGCTTTGAACCTGCTGGGCGGCAGCCGGCGTTTGATCGAAAGTCTGTTGCGCAGCGGATCCTCCGATTCCTCTTATTCACTCAGTGACCAGGCCCGTTTCCGCGTGAATATTTTTTCGCAACGATCCCAGTATTCGATCGTCATGCGGAAATTGAATACCCAGATTCCCTCCATACCGGAATTATTGCTTCCCGATATTTTTTACCAGATCGCCCACGAAAAAACCGGTTTGATCCTGATCACCGGGGCCACTGGTTCAGGCAAAACCACGACGCTGGCGTCGCTGCTGAACTATATCAACGACTCCAAATCCGTGCATGTCATCACGCTGGAGGATCCCGTGGAATTCGTGCATCCACAAAAGAAAGCCACCTTTAACCACCGAGAGCTGGGCATCGATTTCGACTCCTTCGCCAATGGCCTCCGAGCCGCTTTGCGCCAGGCGCCGAAGGTCATTCTGGTGGGGGAAATGCGCGATCGCGACACTGTGTCGATCGGTTTGTCTGCGGCGGAAACCGGGCACCTGGTGCTCAGCACGCTCCACACCATCGACGCCGGCCAGACGATCAACCGCATCCTGGGCATGTTCGACCAGGAAGAGCAGAAACAGGTGCGCTTGCGTCTGTCGGATACGTTGCGCTGGGTCATCAGCCAGCGTCTCGCCCCGGTGATCGGTGGCGGCCGCCGGGCGGTGCTGGAGATCATGGGGGCCAACCTGAGAACCCAGGAAAGCATCCAACTGGGCGAAAGCGAGGGCAAAAGCTTTTACGAAATCATTGAAGCCAGCAAGACCTTCGGCTGGCGCACCTTCGACCAATCGTGCATCGACCTTTTCGAACAAGGATTGATCACCGAAGACACGGCGATGCTTTATTGCTCCAAGAAAGGCGTGGTCACCCGGGCGATCGACATCCTGAAAAAGACCCGCGGCGAAATTGCCACCTCGGTCACCAAACTCGGGATGAAACCCGAGCAAACCGGGTCCGCGCAAGTGCGCGTAGCACCAACCTTAAAGTTGAAACCCTAAGCGCATTTCGAACATGGGTGAAAACCTGGAATTCATCAGCCCTTCTGATCAACCCGCCTTGGTGGGATTGAGCAATTTTGAATGGATGGCGGCTGTCAATGAAGGCTTGGGGGGATTGGGGTATAAAGTAGTCAATGCGGCGGAGCACGACGATTTTCTCAATAAGTTTTACCGGCTCCACTACCGGGTGGTGGTTTTGGACAGCCTGTTTGCCGCCAACACTCCGGAGGAAAACCTGTCGCTGATAACCCTGCAGAGGATGCAGATGCACCAACGCCGGCATGCGGTTTTTTTCCTGATGGGCCTTGAATTTGAAACCATGAACCCGATGCAAGGCTTCCAATGCAGTGTTCACGCGGTGATTAATCCGGCCGAAATACCCAGCCTCAAGCCGATCATCCAGCAGGTGGTGGCCGATAACGATTTGTTTTTGCAGGTTTATCGCGATACGATGATGCAAATCACCGCGTGGGGCAAATAAACCAGGTTGTGGTCAAAATTGAATGCTGCAGCTGGCCTGCTTGCTGGTGGAATGCGCTCGCTGGAGCAAGGTTCATGGCCCTTGATTTGCGGGCCGGAGCCGGGGGTGGAAAAAGCTGGGCGGCGGGATCGCATTCGCCGCGGCTATGATGAAGCCCAAAGGCCATTCAAACGCGGCACCGCGCCGGATGCGCCTGGACCAGGTTTTGGTTGAACGCGGATTGTGCGATAGCCGGGAACGCGCCCAGCGCTTGATTCTGGCCGGCAGCGTGCGTATCAACGGGCAACTTGCCGCCAAGGCAAGCACCACCGTGCGGGCCACTGATGAGGTGGCAGTGGCCGCACCGGAGCGATTTGTGAGCCGGGGCGGTTTTAAATTGGATCATGCGCTCGAAGCCATGCGCATTCCGGTGGCGGGTTGGGTGGCGGCGGATTTTGGCGCTTCAACGGGTGGCTTCACGGATTGCTTGCTGCAGCGAGGGGCGGCGAAAGTAATCGCCATCGACGTTGGCCAGGGACAACTGGCTTGGAAATTGCGCCAGGATCCGCGGGTGGTGGTTTTGGAAAAGACCAATGCCCGTCATATGTGCCCGGAAAAAATGCCCCAGCCATTCCAGGCGGCCGATATGGTGGTCATCGATTGCTCCTTTATCTCCTTGCGGCAATTGCTGCCCGCCGCGGGTAAAATATTGCGGAAGGGTGGGACCGTGGTAGCTTTAATAAAGCCGCAATTTGAAGCTGGCAAAGATGAAGCTGACCGCGGCGCTGGAGTGATCACCGATCCCGCGGTTCATGAGCGGGTGATTGCGGAACTAAGGGAATTTGTGGCTGGGCAGACTGATTTGCGATGGCTGGAGCAGGTGGAATCCCCTTTGTTGGGGCCGGCGGGAAACAAAGAATTTTTAGTGCGCCTTGAAAAAACGTTATGATCCCATAAAACGCGTCGGCTTGGTGGCCAATCCCGAAAAAGCCGCCGGCCGGTCTGTCCTGCAAAAGGCTGCCCGCCTAATCCGCGCCAGCGGATGTGAAATCCTGGCCGACGCAGCCACCGCTCAAATGAGCGGCTTGCGGCTGTCCCCCTTGGCCAATTCGCTGGAGGTGGCCAAGGCTTCGGATCTGATCGTGGTTTTCGGCGGAGATGGCACGATGTTGAGGGTGGCCCGCGAGGTGGCTGGGGTGCCCACGCCCATCGTCGGCATCAATGTGGGCAGACTCGGTTTTTTGACGGCGATTCCGTCTTCGCGATTGGCTGAGACCTTGAAGCATATCTGGGCCGGGGATTATCGGTTGGAATCCCGGTATTTGATTTCCGCCTCGGGCGAGCTTTCCACCGGGAATATCGAGCAACTGGCTTTGAATGATTTTGTATTTGGCAGGCGGACAGCCAGCCGCATGATCGAGCTGGAAGTCAGCGTGGATGGGGAAGTGCTCACCCGTTACCGGTGCGATGGGCTGATTGTGAGCTCCCCCACCGGCTCCACCGCGTATTCGCTTTCCGCTGGTGGCGCGATTGTTGCGCCGGCGGCGGAGGTGTTTGCCATCACACCCATTTGTCCGCATACCCTTTCAAACCGCTCAGTGATCGTGAGCCTTAACTCCTGGGTGCAAGTCAAAGTACTCAGCCAGAAATTGGAAACCATCCTGACCGCCGATGGACAGGTTCAGGCGGCCTTAGCCGCCGGAGATATCATCACTATCCGCCGCAGCCCGCACATCATTCAATTGCTGCACCCGGCGGAGAGTTCCTTTTTTCAAACCCTGCGCCAGAAACTGAGCTGGAGCGGTTCCAATATATAAGCCACGGGAATTAAACCTAAGTTGCCTAAGAAAATGATACGATTAAAAGATATCGCGTTGCGGGCCGGAGTCACCGTCATGACGGTATCCAAGGCTCTGCGGGACACGCCAGACATTTCAGCCGCGACCAAAACGCGCCTCCAGGCGCTGGCACGGGAAATGGGCTACGTACCCGATACGATGGCGCAAAGCCTGCGCACGCGCAAAACCCGCCTGCTGGGTTTGGTGATATCCTCCTTCACCAATCCCATCTACTTGCGTGCCACCCTGGCCATTGAAGAGCTGGCCTTCAAGGAACGTTACGAATTAGTGCTGTTTCATACGTTGAATGAACCAGCCCGGGAAGCGGAGGCCATCCGCCGGCTGCTTGCCAGGCGGGTGGACGGGTTGCTGATCGCGCCGGTTTACCGCCAAGGCAGCGAAGCGCCGATTTATCGGGAACTGCAGGATCGCTCAGTGCCCACCGTGTTGCTGGGGCAGAAGGCATCCTTTTGCGATCAATTCGTGAATGTGGAGTGCGATGATCAGGAAGCCAGCGCCAAGCTGACCGAGCACTTGATTGAACTCGGCCATCGCCGGATTGCCTTTTTTTCCGGAAGCTCCTTCGCCCCGTGGGCGGCGGCGCGATTTGAAGGTTACCGGCGGGCCTTGCAGAAAGCGCAAATCCCATTGGATGATCATTTGATTTTCAAAGCCGGGTCCACCATCGAGGAGGGTGAGCTGGCCGCCCGGCAGTTTTTGAACGAAACTCCCCAAGCCACCGCGATTCAGGCGGTGAACGATTTCGTGGCCCTTGGGGTGGGGCGGATATTGATGAGCCAGGGAGTGCAGATTCCAGGGCAGATCTCTCTTGCTGGCTTCGGAGATTTTCTTGCCGGAGAGTTTTTTGGGGTGCCATTGACGACCATGCATGAGCCAAAATGGCGGCTGGGTGCGGCGGCCATGGAAACCTTGGCTGGTCTTTTGCGTGGGGAGAGCCGTGAATCCTCCACTATCACGGCTGAATTACTTGTGCGCGCCAGCACCACCCCACCTTCCGCAGGTTAACCGGCTGGCAAACAGCCAAGTTTCCACTCCATGCTGAGGGGTGAGGATGGGGAATGATTTGCTGTGCAGGGTGCTACTTTTCCACGTTTTCCCGGGTGCCCAAGGCTTGCACTTTGCCGGAGCCGGAGATGTGCTGGATCACCTGCGGTGCGCCATAATACTGGATGTGGCCGCTCCCCGAGACCTTGACATCCAATTTTTCTTTAACCCAAAGTTTGGCTTTGCCGGAGCCGCTGATGCTGACTTCCGCCACATTGCTTTCCAAGTTTTCCGCCCAGTGATTGCCAGAACCGCTGATGTGCAAGTGCTGTTCCCGCAGTTTGCCGGCGAGGGTGGTGGAGCCTGAGCCTGAAACGTGAATTTCCAACTGGTCAGCTTCAAACCGGCGGATTTCAATCGTGCCCGAGCCACTGATATGCAGCGCCAGCGCGTCGGTTTTTAAAGACTCTGCGGCGGCTTTCAAGGATCCGGATAGGTGCAGGGCATTTAATTTCTTCAGCTTTAATTCGTAACGGAGGTGTTTGGTGGGGCGCAAATTAACCCCATCCGGTCCGATCTGCAACAGACCGTTGCTTACCTCCGTCTTGATCAGGGGCATCAAGTTGTCGTCTGTTTCAATGGTCAAACCCTCTTCGCCACCTTGAAGGATGGATAGTCCACCTGCGCCAGATAAGGCCACCCTTTGGAAATCCGCCACGGTGCGTTTTTCTTTAGCCAGAGTTCCGGAACCGGCCACCGAGCGCCAACCGAAACCGTTGAATCCACAGCCGGTGAGCGAGAGGCTCAGGATCGGAATCCAAAAGCAGAGCGTTAAAACCTGGCGTTTTGTTTTCATTATTGTTTCCGCAATGGTTGTTGATTTGGCGTGCGATGGCCGCAAAAGGCAACGCTCCAGCGTTCCTGCGTGCGCCAGCCCCACGCTGGTATTTCACCAATCCATACCATGATCAGACACCGCCCGGGTATGAAAAGTCGCAGGAATTTTTATAATCACCACGTTTCATGATACAATGGACAATGGGCGGCGATTGTCCAAACGGGATGGAATTCCAATACGTGTCCATGCAATTGGCTCAGTCGTGCTGGATGGATCTATTTCTTTTTGTGCAAGACATTCGTCATTCGCCACTTACAGATTTAAAATAGGATCGCAGATCACTTCTCGGCTTGCCCAAAAATCTGCGGCGTAATCACTTCCCTTCCAACTGCATGAACACGGCGGAGGCGATCAGCTTTCCCGGGAAGAGGCGAAAGAAAGGGCTTCCTCGAGCCAGGTATCCATGCGCAGCACGGCGCGGCGTTGATGAAAGGCCTGTTTTTCGGCGCGCTTTTGGGCCATGGACACCGCCGCGGAAGCCAGTTTATGAGCGGCCGGCAAACCCGCCCGGATGGTGTCGCGCAGCCGGTCGAGGATCGCTTTGGGCAGGAAGCGGTGCAAAAGCTCATCGTCGGCGCTGGTGTAAGCCAAGGCGCTGCCGGGATCTCCCTGGCGGGCTGCGCGGCCGAAAAGCTGGCGATCGATGCGTTTGGATTCATGGCGTTCGGTGGCGATGACGTGCAAACCGCCATTCTCCGCCACCCCTTGGCCCAGCCGGATATCGGTGCCGCGGCCAGCCATATTGGTCGCGATAGTGATTTGGCCCACCGCGCCTGCTTCAGCCACGATTTGGGCCTCCTCTTTGTGGCGGGTGGCGTTGAGCAGATGGTATTGCAGGCCGGCGGCTGCCAAGCGCTCCGCCAGTTGTTCGCTGGCTGCCACGCTGCGGGTACCCACCAAAATCGGGCGGCCGGAAGCGTGGGTTTTTTGAATGTCTTCCAAGATGGCCTGCCACTTGGCTTCCGCAGTGAGGAAAACGCGGTCGGCGCTTTCCTGGCGGATGCATGGCTTATTGGTGGGGACACTGATCACGGGCAGCTTGTAAACCTGCCAAAATTCGCTGGAGGCTTCGCGGGCGGTGCCGGTCATCCCGGCCATTTTATAGAACAGGCGGAAAAACCGCTGGAAGCTCAACCGGGCCATGGTCTCGGTGGGGTCAGTTACTTCCAGCCCTTCCTTGGCTTCGACTGCCTGGTGCAGGCCGGCCCGCCAGGAACGCTGCTGCATCAAGCGCCCGGTGAATTCGTCCACAATCACCACTTTGCCATCCAGAACAATGTATTGCCTGCCCTTAAGGAAAAATTCGCGCGCGGTTAAAGCCTGCTTCGCCAGCTCCAAGCGGCGGCCCAAGCTCCGGAACAGCCGGGGCAGAGTTTCGCTTTGTTCCAGGATCCTGGCGCGGCCGGTTGGAGTGAGTTCGACCTCCTTGTGGCGCAGGTTGGTGGTGTAATCAATCCCGGCTTCCAGCGGGTGCGCAATCTCCTGGGCGATTTTTACCGCCTCACGCAGGATGTCGTTTTTATGCGGGGTGGAAATGATCAGGGGCGTGACTGCCTCATCGATCAGGAGGCTGTCCGCCTCATCCACAATGGCGGTGTGCAAACCGCGCAGAACCAAGCTGGTGCGGAGTCCGAAAGCCGGCCGGCGCAGGGTATGAATCAGGCGCCGAGTGGGATGCAACCAGGGCCCGAGGAACAAGCGGTCGCGCAGGAAATCCGCCACGATTTCCTTGCTGGTGGTGTAAGTGATATCCGCCGCATAACCGGCGCGGCGGTCGTTGGGATTCATGGCGCTGGCCACATGCCCCACTTTCAGCCCGCAAAAGCGGTAGAGGGGACGCAGCCATTCGGCGTCCCGCTGGACCAGGTAATCGTTGGCGGTGATAATGTGGCACGGGCGGCTGGTCCAGCCCGCCAGGACGGCAGCCAAGCCCGCGGTCAAGGTTTTGCCTTCGCCGGTGGCCATTTCGGCGAGCCAGCCGCGATGGAGCACCAGCGCCCCCGCCAATTGCACCACGAAAGGCCGGAGGCCCACCTGCCTATCCGCGGCCTCGCGAATGGCGGCCAGCGCCTCGTTAAGCGGCAGGTCGGGGTGCTCGGGATCCCGCCGGAAAGCGACCCGGAATGCCTCGAGTTTTTCCTGCAGAACATGATCGCTCACGTCTTTCCATTGGGGGGCAAGGGCATCGATTTGTCCGGCCTGGCGCAGCACGGCCCGCAAAATCCCCTGGCGGCGTTTGTAAATGCCCACCCATTCATTGACGAGGGCGTCCAGCCCATTGAGCGGTTTGCCGGGTGTATTATGATCCGTGCGGCGGTAATCTTGGGCCGGGGTAATCACAGCTGATAACGTTTCTGGAGCAGCTGGCGCAACCGTCGCAACCACTGCTTCAGCAGTGGTTCAGGATCCAGATTGAACCTGATTTTTCCGGACCGGCCGTGCCGGAAAGCCGCCGCGGCAGGCGAGGGAAGCAGGGCTTTGACTTCAAAAAACGGTTCGGCCGCCTGGCGTCCCTCCGGGTCGGTCATTTTAGTGGGCACTTCGCCACCGGCACGCCAGCCCAAAGCAGGGGAGGGCAGGGTGTTTTGAGCGGCGGGGATGATCCTAAGTTCCCCAGCCGGAAGTTCCAGTCCGGCCTGGCCGCGGAGACGGATGGTGGCTCCCCGCAATTGGCTTGCGAACAAGAGGTTGACATCATCCTGGGCTACGGTGGCGGTAAAGTAATAGGCCTGGGTCTGAGCCACCAATCCCAAGTTGCTGCCGCGGTGCATCCAGCGGCCGACGAAATCCTTGATTTCCGGGGCCGCCCAGTAACCATCCTGAGGGGCGATCAGCAGCAGGGCTTCATTTTCCATTTCGAGGCGGCGGATTTGCTGGCGGGTGGAATCCAGCCGCTTTTCCAACGGCTTCAAATTGGCGATGTTGGTTTGCAGCGCGCGGCGCCAGGAGGATTGAACTTCCTCCAGCCGGGCCGCAGCCGCCCGCAGGTTTATCTGCAGCTCTTCATTGCGCAGGCGAAGCAATGGCTGGCGGTTTGTGACCCAGGTGCCAGGGGAGGCGAAAACCTGATCCACAATCCCGGATGCCTCGCTGAGCACCTCCGCTTTTTCACGGGCTTCCACAATGCCCGGGGCGCGGAAGTGGCTGGGCATGGGCACCAACCAAAGGAAACTGAAAATGCCGCCCACCACCGCCAGTGAAACCGCCACGGCTTGGGGACGGTTCCGCTCCAATTCCGGGCTGGTGGCCAGGTAATGCACGAATTTGCCTACCGGAACCACCACCCAGGAAACAAGGCATGCCACAGCCATGATGATGCCGATCAACAGGAAACGGTCCGCCACGAATAACAGGATGCCGCCGAAAACGATCAGACGATAAATCCAGCTAAGAACCCCGTAGACTGAAAGCCAGAATCCTTCGCGCATGGTGCGGGCCGGGCTTTCCGCTTTTTTAATGCTGAACAAATACCGGTCGATCCAGAATTTAAGCTGTTGGGTGGCCCGCTGATAGAGGTTGGGAATGCCGAGCAGATCGGAAAGGATGTAATAACCATCGTAGCGGAGCAGGGGATTGCCGTTGAAGAGAATGGTGGACACGGAGGCGACGAAGATCATGTTATAGCACAAATTGTGCAAGGTTCCCGGGCCAGTGTTGGCCCAAATGAACACCGCGATAGCGGCGAAGAACAATTCCACAATCATGCCCGCCACACCCACCAGCACGCGGTGCCAGCGGTTGCGGAAGCCCCAGCTGGAGGTGGCATCCATGTATGGGGTGGGAGTGAAAATCAGCATCATGACGCCGATCACGTGGACTTCGCCGCCATATTTTTTGCACATGAAGGCATGCCCGAACTCATGGCAGGTTTTCACCAGTACCAAACCCAAGTAGAGCAGAATGATGTTGTCCGGCGCCAGAATGCTCTGGCTCTGTTCGCGCAGGGACTGGAAATTATCGATCGCCACTTTTGCCCCCCAGCCCACCACCCCCAGCCAGATCAAAGCCCCGAACCATCCCAACAGGAATCTGGTGAATGGCAAAACCTTGTTGATCCATTCATCCGGGTCGAAGAGCGGGATGCGCAGGAACATGATATTCAGCCAGCGGGAGCGCGTCTCCCGGTCCCGCCGCCGTTTTTGGCGTTCAAACAACTGGGCGGCATCGGCCGGGGATTCGTATTGCAGGAGATTGGCGTAATAGAGTTGGGAAATGAGGCGGAGCACCTCCTCCTGACCGGGCGCCTGGTTGGGATCCTTGTCCAGGCATTCCTGCCAAACCTGCTGCACGGTGCGATCCGGTTTCAAACGGCCCACGAAAGCATAAGCGGCGGGCTGCAGCCGGAAAAACTGGTTGTTGAACGGATCCTCCAGCACATGCCAAAGCTCGCCCCGGAAGAACTGGCGGCCGATTTTAACGCCCGGCCGCAGGGAGATCCGCTGGTCAGCCAGGCGATACCAGGATTCGCTGAAAGTGGGTAGGGGATCGGCCATAACTCACCACCACAATAACATCCGCAGATAGTCGATGGTCCGGTGGGACACAATCCAGAGGAGGCTGCGTTTTTCCACGTTGATTTTGGCGATGCCGGTCATGCCGGGCCGCCACCAAACTTCCCGGGGAACGGTCACTTCGCACCGGACAATGAACACATTTTGAGCCTCTTTTGGCTGTGCCGCCGGGATGAGGCGCACGACTTTCATGGGGAACTTCAACTTCGGCTGGCTGGTAAAGGCCAGCTCCCCCGTGGCGTTGGGTTTCAACTCATGAATATCCCGCTCGTTGACCTCTGCTTCCACGTAAATGTTGTCTGCCCGAGCCACCTTGAATAAGACCTCTCCTTGCTTGACCGGCGCTCCGATGCGTTCCCGCTGTTCGCCTTCCACGATCACCCCATCGAAAGGCGGTTTCAAGTCAGCCTGATCCAAACGGTAGCGCACCAAATCCAATTTTGATTTGGCTTGGTCGGCCATGGCTTGGGCGATCCGCATATCCGCAATGAGGTTCGCGGCCCGCGCTTTTTCGCTTTCGCGCGCATACCGGGCCAGGTCCGCAACGGCGGAGGATTCCTCCAACTCCAGATCCCGGCGATCAAGGCTTAAAAGTGCCTGGCCGCTTTTTACCGAATCGCCAACCCGCACCGGAACGCGGTCGATAAAGCCCTCAAAAGGGGCGGTGACATAGGCCAGTTCATCGCTGTGCAGGATGAATTTGGCCTCCAATCGATAATTCAGACGCAAGGCGACCAACAAAATCAGCCCCACACTCACCAAGACGCCGATGCATTTGGCCCAGGTATGCTCCACGCCCACCAGCTTGCCCAGTTTCTCACGGGCAGAAGCCATCATCCGCGCGCCAAACCACCGGTCCAAGGCTTTCAAGTCGGCCAGTCTGCGAACAGCCTGGTCGCAGGCCATGCGCAATTCCTTCAAATCGTTCTCGGAAAAAGGTGTGGCCTGCCGTTCGCAGGTCAGCACAGCCACGACTTTGCCATCCAGCCGCATCGGCAATGAACAAAGGTTCTGAATGCCTTGATCTTTGGAGAATGCCGCGTGATCCCGGGTAACTAATGAAACTCCTTCCGCCGCTGGCCAGACGACTTCTTCGTCCTGGTCCAAGGCTTCCTCCATGGCGATTTCCAAGGCTTTGACCGCCGCCATGCCCCGCTCGAATTTTTCCGTCCGGCTGATGGCCTGCAAACGGATAAAGCCATTGATCTGCCAGCCCAGGCTGACGCGGTCACATTGAAACTTTGCGGAGACGCTATTGCAAAAGGCCATGGCTGCCGCCAGGTATTTTTTTTCGGCGTTTACCTGCACCATCAGATCCAGCACGGAGGCAAATTTATCGATGTCGGTGCGGCTTTGCTGGGCGGCTTGGTTCATTTGATATGAAACCGGTGTATCCGCCAGCATTTGCAGACGAAGAAGGACATCTTGGGCCTGCGGTTCGGTGATGGCAGGCACCAACGCAACCGCCACGCAAGGTTCCTGCATGTTGGGAATCACCAGGCGGACGGAAATCGCGAAAGGCTTGGCCCCCGCAGTGGCCACACCCTCCAGGCAAACGCAGGCAGTTCCTGCGGAAGAGCATTGCTCCACCACCTCCACCAACCGCTTGAGAAAGAGTTGGGCAAACCGGTCTCCGGGTGTCTGGGCGGGCCACTGGGCCAGTTTTTGCCAGGTTTCAGGGGTGGCGCCTTTCTTGATGGCCAGGATGGCTTGGGTAGCTCCAACCAGCACCCCGGCACAGTTCAGCAAAGCGTTCCAGAAGTCGGCCGGGGATCCGGCGAATTGGCGCAAACGGGTCAGTTCAGACAATGCGCGCGAAACAGAATCCTGCGAAGAAGTAGGCTCAGTATACATTTTATGAAGACGGTAAGCGCATTTTGCCAGGAACTCCGGGGCGGATCTTGAGATCGTTGTTTTCAAAAAGAGCTTTGATTTTTTGCAGGCCGCTGGCCGGATCCACCACTGGGGACACGTAGTAAATCTTCCCTTCCACCGGCACGGTTTTCGAACCGGCCTCGATTTCCAAAGCGACCTTCTGGCCAACCTTCAAATCATACCCTATGCGGGCATCCGCATGGCAAACGAAATGGCAGCGTCGCGTTTCAACCAGTCGCACCATGGGATCCTGCGGTTTGCAATCTTCGCCCACGTCGAGCAGCAAATCAGAAATGAAACCATCCATGGGGGCAATGATTTGCCGGCGTTTAAGCTGCTCCAAGGCGGTATCGTAATCAACCGCTGCCACCTTGTATTCCAGCTCTTTTTTATCCAGATCGTCCTTGCTGACAGATTGGGTGGTTTTGAAGAGGTGACGGGTGCCATCCAGGTCGGTTTTCAGATTATCCATGACCGCTTTGCGCCGCTCCGCTGCCAGTTCTTCCAAGGTTTTGTCCAACTCCAGGATCACCTGGTCTTTTTTCACAAAATCCCCTTCCTGGAAGGCTTGTTTGCGCAAGGTTCCTGAGGCTTGAGCGCTGAGGAGAACGTCAAGGAATGGCTCGGTGATGCCGATGATCACGCCGTTGGTTTGGCCAGAAACCTGGAAATTAAAGAGGATGGCAAGCGCCGCTAACAGGCCAAGCCAGATACGATTTTTCATGGATGTTCGGTTGGTTGCCCTGAGGCCTTTGCCTCGTGGGGTGTTTGGGGTTGCATGCTCCGCATGGTCCAAGGGCGTCAGTGCCGATCTTATTTATCCTTCGTTGTTGGGTTTGCCCCTCCGGAAGGAGGGGGGACTTCGCTTGAACCGGAGGGGTTGGAAGTCGGGGTGACCACGGCTGGGACATGAGTTGAAGGAGCTTCCACGGCGGTCGATTGGGGCGCACTGGCATCAGCGGGCAACGGATCGGCGGCCGGGGTATCCAAGGCATCTGGTGCGCCGGTTACGGGTTGGACCGAGATTTTGGCGCCTCTTTGCTTGCGATCCCAACGTTCGGTGGCGGCCGTCATCCGCCTGATCACATTATCGGTCCGGGTTTTTAATTGGGCCTGGGTTAATTCAAGCTGGCGGGAACTCAGGGTGGCACCGCGAATCAGTTCCCACTCCAACACCGCTTTTTGGAATTCAACGAGGCTATCGACCGCCGCCGATTTGGATTGGGTAACGCGATCTTCGGCTTCCAAAACGTCCTTGGTGCTGGCCTTCCCGGCTTCAACACGTGATGAGGTGTTTTCCAGCACCTTCTGGTCTTGGAAGGCCACTTTTTGATAGCTGCCAATGTTGTCCTTGGCTGCCAGCACTCGCCGGATGGCGGTTTCCATCGCGCTGGAGATTTCAACCTCCACTGTCTTCAAATTCAACAGCGCCTGTTTTTGGCGGATTTTGGCGGCCGCAAATTCATGCCGGCCTTTGCTACCGCCAGTGAACGGAATCCGCAATTCCACTCCCACACCCCAATCTTCGTAGCCAGATTCCTCCATATCAGAGAGGGAAGTGCTTGCCGTGGTGCCATAGCCGTTGGCGCCGTAGCTGGCTTTTAAGTCCAGTTGCGGCCAAAGCTGGTTCCTGGTGTAGCTGAGTTTGATCTTTTCCTGAGAAAGCTGGTGAATTTGGGATAAATAATCCGGATTGTTGGCGACCGATTCCCGCATGCTGGGCCCAAAGTTCGGCTCCGCATCCCAAGTCGTAGGAGAATCTGTGGCTACCACGGTCATGACGGAATTCGAGTTGGCCGCGGAGAGCAAGGAGGCCAGGCGGTTCATAGTCTCCAGCTTTTTCTGCCGTGCCTCCTTGGCGCGTGCCTCCCGCAGCGATACCCCGGCTTCCGCCTGGATTACGTCGAGTTCGGAAGCTTTGCCGGTTTTTAAACGCATCTCCTTGTCTTCCAGCAGTTTCAAGGCGATGCGTGTGGACTCCTTGCGGATTATTTCCTGCTCCTGGGTTTGAAACAGTTCCCAGTAAGCAGATTCCACCCGGGCAACTGTCAGCATCAATTGCCGGCGGTACTCCTGAAAAGCCATTTCAGATTCCACAGCCGCCAGGCGGATATTGGCCATGTTCACAGCCAGGCCGGCATTTTTCATGAGCGGTTGGGTCAGGCTGATGCCCGCAAAAGTTTCCACTTCCTGGTTCACCTTATATTGCCGGGCAATGTTGTTGTGCAGTTCACCCACGGTCAATCCGATATGGACTTTGGCGCCCGTGGGGGCCAGGAATTCCAATCCCCCCGCGTAGGTGTTGTTCTTTTGTTCATATTCCTTGATTCCGGAACTCAGGTAGGAGACCTGACGCTCAACGGTGAATTTCTTCAGACTCTCGCGATGCTCGGCTGAACCGACCCAATCCGGCTCGAAAACACCCTTGGTGGCTTTAAGCTTTCTTTGGGAAATGGCCCATTCCAAGGCCTTGACCTGCAAGCCTTCGTTCATTTCCACCACCCGCCGGGTGCAATCCTGTAACCTTAGCTGCATCGTGCCGGACTGGGCCACCGGGGAATCATTGGTTTGGGATTGGGCCGTTATCGAAACCAGGCCCGAAAGGAGGACACTACTGATACAAACTTTCCGCGCTATCGCGTGGGTTGCTTTACGCTGACCGTTCATAATTTACGAATCTCAATTCAAAATGTTTCAGACTAATGGGCGTCTATCGGCGTTGGAGTTTAATCCCCCAGTTTTTGGAACTCAAGTAATCTCCCCCAAAAAAGCGCGGAATTGCTCCTTTGGCAACCTGGGGACGGGCTTTGTAGTCCAAGACCTACAAATTTTGTCAGTGAGCGGCTTACAAACCGCCGATGGCCTGCGATAACAACCTGAAACACGATTCACATTTTCTGGTGCGGGCTGGCTATTCTTCGAGGCCGAACCGAAACACGGTGGTTGAAATGAATTCCTGGCCCGGGCGGAGGACGGTGGAGGGGAAATTGGATTTATTGATAGAGTCGGGATAGTGTTGGGTTTCCAGGCAAAGTCCCGCATGGCATTGGTAGCTAATCCCACCGGTTCCCACGTGGCGGCCATCCAGCCAATTGGCCGTATAAAGCTGAACGCCCGGTTCGGTGGTCAGCACTTCCAAGGTGCGTCGGGACTTGGGGTCCAGCACTTTTCCGGCGAGCACCAGCGATTTCCCACTGCCAGGGAGCACGAAATTGTGGTCATAGCCGTTGGGCTTGGGCTTGAGTTGGCCGATGCGCGCGCCGATGGGCCTGGGTTGGGTGAAATCCAACGGCGTGCCTACTACGGAGGCAATTTCACCCGTTGGAATCAGTCCTTCGTCCGAGGGCGTGTAACGATCCGTGAATAGCTGCAACTCGTGGTCCAGGATGTCACCGCTCCCGGTCAGATTGAAATAGCTGTGGTTGGTGAGGTTGATGGGTGTAGCCCGGTCAGTTGTCGCCCGGAAATCGAGACGCAGCTCGTTATGCTCCGTCAAGGTGTAGATCACAGTTACAGCCAGGTTGCCCGGGTAGCCTTCCTCGCCGTCCGGAGAATGGTAGGTAAACTCAACCGAGCCTTGGTGCTGGGTGGCGGGGAGTGGCTTGGCGTCCCAAACCACCTTGTCAAAGCCTTTGATTCCGCCGTGCAGGTGGTTGGGGCCGTTATTGGCCGCCAATCGATATTCCCGGCCGTCCAAAGTAAAACACGCATTGCCAATGCGATTGGCGAAGCGTCCGATGGTGGCCCCAAAAGAGGGATGACCTTTGAGGTATTGGTCCAGGTTGTCAAATCCGAGCACGACATTATCCACTTTCCCGTGGCGGCCGGGGACATGCAATTCAGTTAAAATGGCTCCATAATCCGTGATTTTTGCCCGCATGCCTTTGGTGTTCGACAAGGTGAATAACTGCACGTTCCGACCCTCGGCGGTACAGCCAAATGCTTGTATTTCCTGTTTCATGGTTGGGGATTACAGCCAAACCGGGCATGATCTTCAAGCTGGGAAAAGTGCAAAATCGAAGGGGAGATCAGCCACGCCCAGCAAAGGGATTTTCCCGGGGCTTTGGAGAAGGTTTGGCGCTGGCTTGGTCGCCAAAAGGATTTTTCCGGGGTTTTCGGGAGGCAGAATCAGTTTTTGGAAGCCAAAATACGGCCAGCAGCAGATAAATCCAGCCCACGACGAAATGCAGTCCAAAGGCAACCAGGAAAATCACCAGGTTGATGCGTTGCAGCCCATAAATGCCGAGGGCAGCCATGGTCCAGATGGCCCCTGGCCAAAGCGCGGCGAACGCCACCCGCCTCGCGTCCTGCCAATTGGTTTGGCGCCGGAAAATTTTCGCCGCCAGGCGAAGCGGCAGGCTGTAAAGCACCGCCAAGGCGCTCCAACTGGCGAGGAGGCAGAACCCAGCCAACAGGCCAGCCAGCGCCCAAGCGGTCGGTTTCCAGGCCCCCCACCATGGATCCAGGTTTGTCCGATTCATGTTCCAGGTCCAACTTTTTGGATAGGGCCAACTCAGATAGCCCAGCAGCGAACTTGTACGCCAATAGCCAGGGGTTAACTCCACCTGCATATCAGCCACCTGGCCGGGATCCCGGGTGATGTCCAAGTTGACGACGATCCCGAGAAACGAATTGTACCCCAATACCACGACTGGAGCCGTTCCGGGCCATTTGAAGACTCCGCCGCGCATTTCAGCCCCTTCCATCATCCGGCCTATGGATTGCTCGATGACCGGGTTCCAAGCGGTGTTGAGAAACCATGCCAGGCAGGCGGCGCAGGCGGCCGCCATGAGGATTGCGAAAGACCAAAACCGCATGGCAGATTGCCGGCCCGCAAGCGCAACTCCTCCGAAAGTCAGTGGGAACCAGAATCCCGTCATGGCTTCCAATGGTGGTTCGGTTTTTTTTGTATCCATCGCTAATTCCAAGGTATGGGGCTGGTGCAGGGGGGCCACATCGTTTGGGAATCCTCGACACATACCGCACCAGCTTTCCCCCTCCACCAACCTGCTTGGGGGCCAAATCCGCGTCAAGCTTGACTCTTGGGTTGAAACTCAGCCGCCAGCGGGTGCATAATGAGCAGCCATGGGACGACAATGGCTGCATGCAAAGCGCGCGGTTGCCTCGCTTAAAAAGGCGCAGGCCACCGGCAAACTAGTTCGCGAAATCATGGTGTCTGCCAAGATGGGCGGAGCCGATCCGGAGCTGAACGCCCGGCTGGCGGCGGCTGTGGAAAAAGCACGCAAGGAGAGCGTGTCGCGGGATGTCATTGAGCGTGCCATAAAAAAAGGTTCGGGCACCGGCGATGAAAAGCTCGTGATGGAACATGTGGTTTTTGAGGGGTACGCCCCTCACAAAGTGCCGGTCATCGTGGAGGTGTATACCGATAATACCAACCGGACGGCGCCGGAAATCCGGGTGCTTTTCCGCAAGGGGCAACTGGGCAACTCGGGCAGCAACCGGTTTCTCTTCGACCAAGTCGGTTTGGTGGAGGCCTTCCATCCTGACCAGGCCACGGATCGGGAAACCGCCGCCATTGAAGCGGGCGCCAATGAGGTGGAACCACTGATTCATCGGCAAAACGATGATATTCCTGAGGATGCCGCTGGCACCCGGTTCATCACCGAGCGCAGCGCGGTTCACTCGGTTTCCAAATGGCTGTCCCAAAACGGTTGGAAAGTGGTAACCAGTGAATGGGGTTTTGTGCCAAAAAATTACCCGGAACTGACGGAGCAGCAGCTATCCGAGGTGGGTGAATTCCTCCAGGAACTGGAAGACCATGACGATGTGCACCGGGTTTGGGCGGCCTTGAAGTAGAAGTTCATGGTGCGCAGTTGATTTTTACCACAGGCTCCATTTTCTTGATGCCCGATGTCCTCCAAAGCTGGGGTATTTCCCGGACAGCAGGGAGGAAGTTGAACGAGTTTTCGTCCATGGTGAGCTGGCTGGTGGAGGTCACCAGGATGCCGGGCATGGCAGATTGGCTGATGGTGTTGCCGATGATTTTGACGTTTTGGTGAGCCCCTGCGGGGGCAAATCCTCCATCCCCGCCCGAAGCTTCAACGCGGATGGGAATGTCCTTGCAATCGGTGATGGCGTTATTTGATATCACCAAATCCCTGGTGCTGCCCGCTTCCAGCCACCAATATTCTGGAGCCACCAGGATGGCAGACATCCACGAGCTTTCAACCCGGTTGCCGCTGACTTCGCCATGGCTTCCTTTGATCAGGATGCCGCGTGAGCGATTCCATCCCAACACACAGTTTTTGACCGCGAACCCGTTGCCAACGCGGTTGGCGGAACCGATCAGGCTGCCCCTCGGCATTGCCACTTCACGATCGAGGGTGACGGCAAAGGCTCTGGTCAAGGAACCGCCACGTGCGGTGCGCAGCCCATCATCCATGCGTTGTCTGGCCAGGAAGGCCCGTTCGTCATCGGTGATGGCTCCCGCCGGGTGAATAGACCGGGCTTGCGCGTCGGGCAAGCGGCACCCCTCGTAAGTGACCAATTCCACCGGATCGCCCGCTTGGATGTTCAGGTCGTGCTTGGCCAGCACCCGCAATTCCGTTCTTTCGGTGGCCATGACCAGATGGTAATCGCCGCAGATATTGATGGCATCATCACCCATGAAACGAGCGCTGCATTCCAGGTAACAGGGGCCTTTGGAGGCGTGTTTACTGTGGAAGGCGTCCGCATCCAGGGATCGCAAACGGGGGGTGGCGCGCTGGACCGGGTCACTGCCTGGCGGGCGCCGGTCGATCCGGCAGCGGTAATAGGTGCTGCCGTCACAGTTGTTTTCCAGAAAACCAAAACAATTGGAGGCAAAAAGGTCGATCTCCTCCAGCCGCAGATTGGAATTATGGTCGCATTCCACGGCATGCGGCAGGCTCCCATTGGGCGCAAACTCGGCGCCAATCACGACCAGGTCGCCCATTTGTTCCAGGTCGCTGACGTTTCCGCTGGGGTTGACAACGCGCAGGTGCCGGGAGTCAAGGATCTCGGTTTTTTGAGGGTAATGGTCACCACAACGCAGGGTGCGCGTGTCCGGGCGAAAAACCTCGTATTTAAAATTGCGTGCCGCGCCGGCTTCCGGATACCCTTGAAACAACTCAATTTCATGGATGCGTTTATCTGCTGATAACCGGATGATGCGCCCTTGGGTGAAGGGCAGGGGATCGTAATCGATCGTCAAGCCGCGGACGGTAAGATTGGTGCAGCGAGTAATGGTCAAGGCGCGGGTGGTTTCAGTGCAGATCATCTCCACCCCTTGCGCCATAATCTCGATGTTTGCCAGATCGTGCAGCAGGAGGTGCTGCCGGTTTTTAGGTGCCACCCGGTATCGGCCCGGAGGCACCACCACTCTTTTTACGCCACTGCGGATCGCCTGATCGATATGGTTCTGGAGGTCAAACGGGACACCATCGACGGAATCAGCGGCAAGGCCGGAGCGTGCGCCAAAAGTCAGGACTAAGATCAACAATCCTATGCTGGTTTGTTGTTTCGTAAACATCTGCTCCAACGGCAACAAAATCATCAAGACCACAGTTCCCGGTCGAGGGATCGGTATTGGACGGCTTCCATGATGTGATCGGAGGTGATGTGGCTGGCCGCGGCCAGATCCGCGATGGTGCGTGAAACCTTCAGGATGCGATCATAGGCCCGGGCGCTCAAGCCGCGATCAGTCATCGCCACTTTTAACAGTTCAAGGGTGTCGGCCGCCAGGGCGCAGTGGTTTTTAAGCTCCCGGCTGCCCATGCGGGCGTTGCAGGTGATCTGCGGTTTCTGGGCGAAACGGCGCTGCTGGATCTGGCGGGCTGCTATCACCCGGGCGCGGATGTCAGCCGAGCTTTCGCCCGGGCGCTGGCTGGCCAGCTCCCGGAACGGAACCGACGGCACCTCCACGTGGAGATCGATGCGGTCCAGGAGCGGGCCGGATATGCGGCCCAGGTAATTCTGGATTTCCCGTGGTGAACAGCGTGATTCCGCGGGCATCTTGCCATCGGGCGTGGGATTCATGGCCGCCACCAGCATGAATTGCGAGGGGAAGGTCATGCTGCCCGCCGCCCGGGAAATGGTCACCCGGCCATCCTCCAGCGGCTGGCGCAGGGTTTCCAGCACATGCCGTTTGAACTCGGGCAGTTCGTCCAGGAAAAGCACCCCGTGGTGAGCCAGGGAAATCTCCCCGGGGGTGGGATTGATGCTGCCGCCCAGCAGCCCGGCGTCGCTCACGGTGTGGTGTGGGGAGCGGAAAGGGCGCCGGGTGATGAGCGCCTGGCCTGGCCCCAACTGGCCCACGATGCTGTGGATCTTGGTGGTTTCCAAAGCCTCATTCAGCGTCAGGGGCGGCAGGATGGTGGGGATGCGTTTCGCCAGCATCGACTTGCCGGTGCCAGGCGGCCCGATGAGCAGGAGGTTATGGCCGCCCGCCGCCGCGATTTCGAGGGTGCGTTTGACCGATTCCTGGCCTTTGACTTCCGCGAAATCCAGATCATCGTCCGGAGGTTGATTGAAGATCTGCTCGATGTCCACCCGGGTCGGGGAGAGCTTGGCCTCCCCTTCCAGGAAGGAAGCGGCTTCCCGCAAATTGCGGATGGGGATCACGCACAGGCCATCCACCACCGCCGCCTCCGCGGCGTTGATCGCCGGCGCCAGGATGCCGGTTTTGCCCTGCTGGCGGGCGCACAAGGCGATGGGCAGAACCCCTTTCACCGGGCGCACGGTGCCATCCAGCGCCAGCTCGCCCACCATCACGAAATTCTCCAGTTGGTCCGTCTCGATCTGCTCGCTGGCGGCCAGGATGCCCAGGGCGATCGGCAGGTCGAAGCTGGGGCCTTCCTTCTTCACATCCGCAGGCGCCAGGTTGATCGTCACCCTCCCCAGGGGATACTTGAAACCCGAGTTGCCCATGGCGGTGGAAACCCGGTCCCGCGACTCCTTCACCGCGGCGTCGGGCAGGCCCACAATCACGGTCAGCGAATCGCTGAAGCCGGCATTGACCTCCACCTCAATGGGATACCCATCAATGCCCGTGACCGCCGCCGAACAGACTTTGGACAACATGGATGGGTGTTATGGCTGAATTTGTGCCCGCCTGCAACCGCGAAAAATCGAGATTACTATCTGCTCTGGCAAGCGGCGCTGTAGCGAGCCGGAAGCAGGCCGTAATCCGGCCGCGGGCAAAGGCTGCCAGAATAGCAGGCCATGGGGATCAACCTCCCATGCCGCACGGCGCATTACCCAATGGGTTCTTTTGAATCCGGTAGGCCCGGCTGCCGCCTTGAAGAATGCGGCGTAATAGCAAGAAAGCCAGCAGGATGCATATGGCAGTGATCAACCCAGCCACGCTGGGAGCGATATCCAGGCGCTGAAAGAATCCGATTGTCCAAACCATTTGCAGAGCAATCGTGGCCAGGATTGCCATGGCATTTCCAAACATTCCTGCTCCCCGCCAAAGGACGAACAATATGCCAAACGCCACGGGAGGGAGGTTGAGCGTAAAGGCCACCAACAGCCTGCCAGCCATGACCGTATCCCAGGCCAAAACCGCGATGATGGCGGTCACCGCACCCAAAGCCGCCAAGGGCAGAATGGCGGAGGCGATCAAAACCACGGCAAGGCGGTTCGCCGAAATGGGCAAGGTGCGCAAGAAACGCAACTGCAGCGCCACCTGCGCTTGCTGAAACAAAACGATGTAAAATGCGAAAACCAATCCCATGGGGGCAATGGTCATCATGGACACCTCACGGGGAATAGCCTGCTGGGCCGAAGGCCGGAATATCAGGAGCAGTATGAAGATGGCCAGCCCGGCTGCAAATGGCCGGAAAAAAGTCAACCTGATCAAATATTGGATTCCGCCTCGGCCAGGGGGGTGGGGCCGGTTCGGCGGGGGAATCAGCCGGAAGCTGGCGCGGCCGCGGTTTGTTTGGGTGGCGCGGCCCGGGTCAAATTGTCCAGCGGACCTCCAACCGATGACCGCCAGCCAGGCGGCAACCATCAAAAATGCGGTGAATTTGAGAGGGTGGTGCAACTCATCCTGAAAAAATGAAATGCCAACGAACATGAATATGGAGGACAGCAAGCCAATGAATGAGGTCCGGCTGCTTTTCCGGTCGTGCCCGGAAAAGCCAGGCCGGGGGATCATTACCCCAGTAAACATTATTCCTGGCCACAACAAGGCATAGAGGCAGGCCAGGACCAACCGCTGCGCTGGGAAAACTTCGTTTGGATGAAAATAACGATAAGTGCCAGCGCCCATTAAAAGGAATCCCGCCAATCCGACCGCCGGGATGGCGACGCTGGCCAGCCACCAACCGCGGCCAATCTGGCTGGGTGGCAGCGGCAAAGGCGCCACGGTGCGAACGACCCCGCGATGCCAGTCAAAAAGCAATAGGAACGGCCCGGTCAACATAGACAGGGTCAGCGTGGAAAACTCGAACATATTGCTTTGGACTTTGAGCCAGACCACCAGGAATCGGAATATCGCGCTTTGCGGGGAGTTCAGGCGGTTCGAGGGGGTGGCCATGAACCAGCCCAGCACGAAGGCAAATGCCGCCCCGAGAGCCAGCAACCAGGCCCAGCGGCGGCAGTGATCCAAGATCAGCCTTTTCATTCGTCCTCCGCTTCCTTGAACAGGGCCACGAATAAATCTTCCAGCGACACCGGAGTGATTGAAATCTGCTGCGCGCCGCTCGACTCGAGCCATTTTTGTGCGCCGCTCTTTTGGTCGAGCAGCGCCTGCCAGCGGTTTTCGCACCCTCGCAACAGGATTAGTCCCTCGGGGACGGAGCTCTGGGAAACTGGATCGTGGCTGGTGAAGAATTCCACCAAGCGATAGCGGCCCACCATTTCATCCATGCGGCCTTCCAGGAGCAGCCTCCCGTTCTTGATCATGCCGACATGGTCGGCGAAGCGCTCGATGTCGCTCAACCCATGCGACGCCATCATCACGGTTCGCTCGCCGGCCGCCACCGCCTTGAGCAGTTCACTGAAGACTTGCTGCCGGGAACCGGCATCCAGGCCGGTAAGCGGTTCGTCGAGGACCAATATTTGTGGACGCCGGGAAAGGGCTAGCAACAAGCTTAACTTGGTGCGGGCGCCGAACGATAGAGTGGCTATCCGCTCTGTCTCACTGAGATGGAATGAGCGCATGAATCCGCCACAGGCTTCATCATCCCATTCCGGGTAAAATCCGCGCACGAAACGGATGGCCTTGCCGATGGATCCCCAAGCTTGATAATTCAAATCCGGGCTGACATAGGCGGCCTGGCGCTTGAGGGAAACCGCCTCCGCTTGGTGGTCAAAACCGCATACCCGGATCCGGCCGGCGTCCGGACTGCCCATGCCGAAAATCAGGTCGATGAGGGTGCTTTTACCGGCGCCATTCGGGCCGATGAGACCATAGATGGCACCGCGCGGCACGCTCAAGTCGAGCGGGCCAAGCTGGAAGCGGTTGAATTTTTTAACCAGTCCGCGGATTTCGACGGCATAATCCATATCACGCTTTCTCATTCAGGATTTCCCGGGCGAGTTCGAGCATTTGCGCAGGCGGCATCCCGGCTTCGGCTGCTTCGCGGAAGGCCTCCCGCAGCAGATTTTTTGCGGTGGCGATCTTGGCCTCGCGGCTGCGGTCGAGGCCCTGTTCGGCCACAAAGGTGCCGAGTCCCTGGCGGCGGAAGATGATGCCTTCGCGCTCCAGTTCCTCGTAGGCGCGTTTGACGGTGATCACGCTTACGAGCAGATCCTCCGCCAACTGGCGGAAAGAGGGGAGCGCCGATCCAGGCTTGAGGCGCCCCTCGCTGATCTCCCGCTTCAAGCGGTCGATGATCTGCTGGTAAAACGCTCCACCGGCGGCGGGCGAGACTGGCCCGATCAACCAGGGTTTGCGTTCATTCGTCACTGATAATACTGAGTATATCAGATAATAACAGTGAGTCAAATAATCCCCCCCACGGTGGCCAATTCGACCCTGTAATCCGAATCCGCCTATTTATAGTGCAGTTAAACAATGACAACAACCTTGGTCAGGGCTGAGGTTTTTCGATGGAGCATACTCCCCAAGAAAATGCGCGGTTCAACCCATGCAGGAATTCCTGGATGGCCGTGTGGTGTTGGACCACTTCAGCAGGAAAGGAGCCTGGTTGGCAGGCAAATACGCAGCCGCGGTGGCCAGCGCGGCAGGTGTTGATTCCGGCGGGTAATGCCAGGCGCGGGTTGTTCCATATGGTTTTTATTCTTGGTAAAGGCAGGGGTTTAGGTGAGGTCTTCGCCAGCAATTCCCCGCTGATTCTGGTTGGGGGGAAACAACCAAGGTGCACGGTTTCAACACCACAGTTCTAAACTTGCCGCCCCTAGCGTTTGCAGACTAAACTCCCCCGCATGAAACGCCATGCCATTGTGCTGCTCGCCGTGTTCCTGGGCGGCCTGCACGTTCATTCCCTTGCGGCAAACCGAACCGTGGTTTCACTCGACGGCGAATGGGAAATGGCGGAGGGAGGCTGGGATAAAATACCAGATCGTTTTGAGCATCGCGCGCCAGTGCCGGGGTTGGCGGACATGGCTACGCCGCCATTTTCGCAAGTGGGAGAGACAAACCAACCCCGCGCTGCGTTCTGGTATCGCAAAACATTTCAGATCAGAGGCAAAGTGCCGGAAGTGGCCAGCTTGAAATTACACAAAGCGGCATATGGTGCTCGAGTGTATCTCAATGGCCAAATGGCAGGGGAACATCTGCCCTGTTTTACCCCAGGATATTTCAATTTGCGGCCGTGGCTGAAAGGACAGGGCGCGGCCAATGAATTGGTGGTGAGGGTGGGTGCTTTTCGGACTGCCATCCCGGAAAACATGCCCGACGGCTGGGATTTTGAAAAAACCCGTTACCTGCCCGGCTTGTTCGATTCCGTGGAGGTGATCCTGGCCCGTTCCCCATTTATTGTCCGGGTGCAGGTGAATCCACGAATCGACAGCCAGACCGCCCGCATTCAAGCCTGCATCAGCAATGCCAGCAGCGAAAAAGTCAATGCCTCAGTGGATTTTACAGTTCGAGAAGCCCGATCCGGGCAAACCGCAGGCCAGGGCAAAACGGATCCTATTCAATTGCTCCCGGGGGAGGAACGGGTGGTGACAGCGGAGGTGGTCCTGAAAAACTGCCAGCTTTGGTCGCCGGAAAGCCCGTTCCTGTATGAATTGGAAACCCGCACTGCCGGGGACGCTTTACGCACGCGGTTTGGCATGCGGGAGTTCTGCCTGGACCATGCTACAGGCCGGGCGTTCCTGAACGGTCGCCCCTATTTTCTGCGCGGAAGCAATGTCACGCTTTACCGGTTTTTCGAGGATCCGCAGCGGGGCGACCGGCCCTGGCGCACGGAGTGGGTCCGGCGCCTGCACCAGCAATTCCGCTCGATGCACTGGAATGCGCTCCGCTACTGCATCGGATTTCCCCCTAAAAAATGGTATGAGGTGGCGGACGAGGAAGGATTCCTGATCCAGGATGAATTTCCGTTGTGGAGCCTGGCACGCCAGGTGGAGGCGCTTTCCAGCGAGGAATTGATCCGGCAATACACCGAATGGATGCAGGAGCGGTGGAATCACCCATGCGTCGTCATCTGGGACGCGCAAAACGAAACCCAAACCGCGGCTACTGGCAAAGCCATCCAGGCGGTGCGGCAGTTGGATCTTTCCGGACGGCCGTGGGACAATGGCTGGGCGCCACCGCAGGCGCCGGGCGATGTGTATGAATCGCATCCTTATTTGTTTTCTAATCCCAGTTTCAAGCTGGGTGGATTGGCGCAAGTCAGTGGTATTCCCCGGGGCAATCCGGTGCCCAACGAGAGCCAAAATCCCATCCTCATCAATGAATATGGGTGGTTGTGGCTAAACCGGGATGGCACCCCCACCACGCTGACGCGAGCGGTTTATCAGAACCTGCTGGGCCGGAAGGCCACGCCTGAGCAGTGCCGCCATCTTTATGCGCGCTACTTGGCGGCGCTGACCGAATTTTGGCGGTGCCACCGGGCTTGCGCCGGGGTATTGCACTTTTGCGGCTTGGGTTACAGCCGGCCCGATGGCCAGACCAGCGACCACTTTATCGATCTGGAAAACCTTCAGTTTGAGCCGGAATTTGCCCGTTATGTCCGCGATGCGTTTGCGCCAGTTGGCCTGATGATTGACGAATGGGCGGAGACGCAAACGGCCGGCCTCCAGCGCCAGGTGCCGGTGGCGGTCATTAATGACCTGCCGCAAACCTGGCGGGGTGAGGTGCGGCTGCAACTTAAGAGCGGAGCGGTGGTATGGGAGCAAAGCCAGCCATGCATTCTTCCCGCGCTGGGAGAGCAGCGGGTGTTCTTTGAGCTGGCCATGCCCACCAATGGTGGGGCATATCAATTGGAAGCGGCCTTGGTACAGAACGGCAGCGCCAAGGTGCGATCGCTGAGAGATTTTGAGGTGGTCACGGAGCAACAAAAACGCCAGCGCGGCGGTTTGGCATTTGGGAAAAATGCGCGCGCTTCCTCCAGTGCCACCGTGGATGGCATTTCTTATCCCGCCCGCAACGCCTTTGACGGGCAGACCGGCACGCGGTGGTCCTCTGAATTCAGCGACAACCAGTGGGTGGAAGTGGACCTGGGTGAGCTTCAACTTATTTCCCGAGTTGAATTAGCATGGGAAGCGGCGTACGGAAAATCATACGCGCTTCAAGTTTCTACCGATGGGAAAACCTGGCAGGAGGTATTTCAAACCGAAACCGGGCAAGGGAACCTGGAGAGCATCCCCATTTCGCCTGTCCATACCCGGTGGGTGAGGCTTTGGGGCCAGCGCCGGGCAACACCGTTCGGTTTTTCGCTCTGGGAAATGCGGGTGTTTGGCCCTTGAGCTCAGGCAACTCCCATATCTGGTTTTGGCTCGGGAATGGTCATCGCTTTGCCTCCGTGGGTATACAAAGTGACCGGCTGGCGCGGCTCGCGATATTCGCGGCTCATATCCGAGTTATTGGCCTCGGATTTTTGGATGCCCGCCACTTGGGGCACCAATTGTTTTTCGGCTGGCAGCAGGTAATGGTTGCTGACCAGCAAAGGATTAAGTGAATCCGTGAAATAAAATGGCATAACCAGACTCCTTTCTCGTCATTTTTTTGAAAGCCAGATCCGTTCACACTGATGGGCAGGCCTTGTCTCAAAACCGGCCGCGATTGACCCGTTTCGATACATTAAACCGGCGCAAAAGATGAACACAGCCGGTTTCTTGGGCGGCCGAATCCGTTTATCGCTGGCACCTTTAGCTTGTCTATCCATGACGGTTTGCTTCGTTAAATCCATTTTCAATAGTCCATAAGCAGTCAATATGCCATGTTTGGGAAGTCGGTGGGCCTTTTTGAACCACGCGAGCGCGGGAAATCGGAACTCGCAATTGCGCTGAGCCATTTTCGTGATATATTCTCCCCCCGAAACGTGCCATGAATCAAAGAACAGCCAGATTACGAGAAGAGAGTTTAAACGCGAAACCATCCATCACCGCTGAACGCGCCAGCCTGATGACTGATTTCTACCTCGCCAACGAGGGGAAATTCCCGGTGCCAGTGATGCGGGCCAAGGCATATTATCACCTTTGTGAACACAAGGCGGCGTATATCGGTGAAGGCGAATTGATCGTGGGCGAGCGCGGTCCCCGGCCCAAGGTGGTGCCCACGTATCCCGAGTTGACGTGCCATAGCGTGGAGGACTTGGAAATCCTGAATTCCCGCCCCAAAACCAGTTACGCAGTGGATCAGGAATGCATTCGGATTTACCGCGAAAAGGTGATTCCCTATTGGCGGGGCCGATCCATGCGGGACAAGATTTTCCAAGTCTTGACTCCGGAATGGAAAGCGGCCTACGAGGCGGGGGTTTTCACCGAGTTTATGGAACAGCGCGCACCAGGCCATACGGTCCTGGATGATAAAATCTACCGATTGGGAATGTTAGATTTCAAGGCGCAGATCGCCCAAGCTAAAAAGGAGCTTGATTTCCTGCAGGATGCCCATGCGCTGGCCAAATCCGAGCAACTGACGGCTATGGACATCGCTTGCGATGCCTTGATGCTTTACGCAAGACGCCATGCGCGGCTGGCTGCCGAACAGGTTGGTGCCGAGCAGAATCCCATCCGCCGGAAGGAGTTGGAAAAGATCGTTGAGGTGTGCAACCGCGTGCCAGATCACCCTCCCCGGGATTTCCAAGAGGCGTTGCAGTATTATTGGTTTTGTCACTTGGCGGTCATCACTGAGTTGAATGGGTGGGATTCATTCAATCCCGGCCATTTGGATCAGCATTTGCTGGCATTTTACCAAAAAGGATTGGCCGAGGGGACTTTGACCCGGGAAACAGCCAAGGAACTGCTCGAAGCCTTTTTCATTAAATTCAACAACCACCCAGCGCCACCCAAAGTGGGGGTTACGGCAGCGGAGAGTGGCACTTACACCGATTTCGCCAATATCAACATCGGGGGGCTTTTATCCGATGGTTCCGATGGCGCCAACGAAGTTTCGCACATCTTGCTGGAAATCGTGGACGAGATGCATTTGCTGCAGCCCAGCACGAACATCCAATTATCGCGGAAAAATCCGGACGTGTTCCTCAAGCATGCCTTGCGGGTGATCCGCAATGGTTACGGATTTCCCTCCATATTCAACGCCGATGCGGTGGTGGAAGAACAACTGCGCCAGGGAAAAACCTTGGAGGATGCCCGGGCGGGTGGCTGCAGCGGTTGTGTGGAAGTGGGGGCTTTTGGCAAGGAGGCCTATATCCTGACCGGTTACTTTAACCTGGTTAAAGTGCTGGAGTTGACGGTGAACAATGGGGTGGATCCCCTGACCGGGCGGCAACTGGGACCCGCCACGGGGGAGACCTCTGCGTTCGGCACCTGCGATCAATTATTCCAGGCCTTCAAGCAGCAATTGCACCATTTTGTGGAAATTAAAATGGTCGGCAATCAGGTGATTGAGAGGATGTATGCCACCTTGATGCCAGCGCCGTTCCTATCGGTGATCACCGATGACTGCATCGCGAAGGGCTTGGATTACAACGCGGGTGGGGCCCGTTATAACAACACCTTCATTCAGTTGGTGGGTTTGGGCAGTTTGACGGATTGTTTCTCGGCTCTCAAACAATTTGTGTTCGAGGAAAAAGCCGTAACCTTCCAGGAACTGCTGCCTATTCTCAAAGTGGATTTCGCTGGCCATAACCCATTCCAACAGAGGTTGTTGAACCGAACCCACAAATACGGAAACGATGATGATTATGCGGACGAGATCATGGTGCGGATCTTCAATGCTTGCTTTGAGGAAATCGATGGCCGCCCCAATACCAAAGGTGGGCAATACCGTATTGAGATGCTGCCCACGACCTGCCATGTCTATTTTGGCTCCGTAACCGGCGCCATGCCGGACGGTCGCAAGGCAGGGACGCCTTTGTCGGAAGGGATTTCACCGGTCCAAGGGGCGGATCGCCAAGGACCCACCGCAGTGATCAAATCCGCCTCAAAGATGGACCATGTCAAAAGTGGAGGTACGCTGCTGAACCTGAAGTTTTCTCCGTCCCTGCTGGCTACCGAAGCTGCCGTGGACAAATGGGCTCACTTGGTCCGCAGTTATTTCAAACTGGGTGGCCACCACCTTCAGTTCAACGTGGTGACGGCGGAATGCCTGCGGAAAGCTCAGGCTAATCCGGTCGAGCATCGCGACCTCATCGTGCGGGTGGCTGGGTACAGTGATTATTTCTGTGACCTCTCGGTTGCTTTGCAGGAGGAAATCATTGCCCGGACCGAACACGCTGGTTTTTAACGCGGTGCTGGCGGACATCTCCCCATCTTTGATTACGTTTGGGGGTTAAAAAAACCGCCGCTTTGCAGCGGCGGTTTAACAGCCATGATAAAAGTCTTGGTCGTAAACTCACTTACGGCTTGGAGTCCCGGTCTTCCATCGGCACATACGGATTCTTGGTATGTCCGGTATAGATTTGCCGGGGCCGATAGATGCGCTGGGAGGTCTCTTCAGCGATTTCACGGTAGTTGGCTATCCAGCCAGGCATGCGCCCGATGGCGAAGATCACCGTGAACATTTCCACTGGAATGCCGAGGGCTCGCATGATGATGCCGCTGTAGAAATCAACGTTCGGATACAGTTTCCGCTCGATGAAATAGGAATCATTCAAGGCGCACTCCTCAAGGCGTTTGGCAATGTCCAGCAGAGGATCGTTGATCTTCAGGACTTCCAGCAGTTGGTCGCAACGTTTCTTGATGATTTTGGCCCGGGGGTCGTAATTTTTGTAAACCCGGTGGCCGAAGCCCATCAGCCGCTTGCCGCTCTTTTTATCCTTAACCTCGTTGATGAATTTTCGTCCATCGTCTCCGCCTTGGCGGATATCCTCGAGCATGTCAATCACGGCCTGGTTGGCGCCGCCGTGCAGCGGACCCCACAAAGCGCAAACTCCGGCCGCAGCGCAAGCAAACAAGTTGGCCCGGCTGGAAGCCACATAGCGAACGGTGGCGGTCGAACAGTTTTGTTCGTGGTCCGCGTGGAGCAGGAAGATCAGGTCCAAGGCCCGCCAGACTTCGGGTTTGATCACATAGTCCTCGTAGGGGTCGGAGAACATCATGTGCAGGAAATTCTGGGTGTATTTATAGGATGGCTTGGGATAGATGATCGGCAACCCGTGGGATTTGCGGTAGGAGAATGCGGCAATGGTGCGCACTTGGGACAGCAACCGGGAGGACATGATCTGAAAGGTCTCAGGATCATAGGGTTGCATCACCTGGTGGTAAAAACAACTCGTGGCATTGATCATGGAGGACAAGATCGCCATCGGGTGGGCGTTGGAGGGAAATCCCTCGAAATGGAATTTCATGTCCTCATGCAGGTTCTGAAATTGGGTGAGCTGGGAGGAAAATTTCGCCATTTCACCCTCAGATGGCAGATGCCCGTGGATGATCAGGAAAGCGGTCTCCACAAAAGTGGAATTTTGCGCCAGTTCTTCAATGGGGATGCCGCGGTATTGCAGGATGCCCTTTTCACCGTCAATGAACGTTACTTTGCTCAGACAGGAACCCGTATTGGCGTAGCCATCATCCAAAGTAATACAACCGGTCACCTGGCGAAGGGTTGAAATATCAATGCCGCATTCGCCCTCAGAACCTTCCACGACCGGAAAGGTGTATGACTTGCCGTCGATCTCGATTTTTGCCGTCTTATTCATTTGCAACCTTATACTTGTACAGCGTTTTCGGCTAATTTAACGTATTAGCCGCAATTGGCCAGCCCTTTTTGCAGGAAGTTGCAATTTCAAAGAGTGGTCTGCGGGATTCGGATTGAATCTGATTCGGAATTGAAAGTAGCCTGATCCGATGCGGAATCAAAATACCATTCCAAAACGGCAGGCCGAGGTCATTCGGTTGGTGGAGCGTAAAGTCAATAATGCCCGTGTGTTCGATATCCACACGCATCTTTATGATCCCGCGTTCGGCCAGTTGTTGCTGTGGGGAATTGATGATTTATTGGTTTACCATTACCTCGTGTCCGAGGCGTTTCGTTTCCTGGACTTGCCAGCCGAAAGGTTCTGGCAATTAAGCAAAAGTGACCAGGCGGACTTGGTTTGGAAAACCTTGTTCATCGACCATTCACCCATTTCGGAAGCTTGCCGGGGTGTCCTGACAGTTTTGAATACCTTGGGATTGGATGTTAAGAAACGGGATTTGCCTGCACTTCGCCGGTGGTTTGCCAACTGGAAGCCCGAGGCCTATGTGGACCGATGCCTGGAGGTTGCCAAACTGCGGGCCATTTGCATGACCAATTCGCCCTTCGATTCTTTGGAACGTCCAGTTTGGGAAAAGGGCTTCCGGCGGGATGCCCGATTCAAGGCTGCCTTACGGATTGATCCTTTGCTGATGGATTGGCCTGATGCTGCCCGGCAATTGGTGAAATGGGGGTACCGGATTTCAGAGGAACTGAATACGCGGACCGTGGCTGAGTTGCGGCGGTTCCTGACTGAGTGGTGTGAGCGAATCAATGCTCTTTACTTGATGGTGTCGCTACCCCCGGATTTTTCCTATCCGGGCCGAAATACCCAGGCCGGTTTAATTGAAAAAGCCGTGCTGCCATTTTGCCGGGAGGCCGGGCTGCCGTTCGCCGTGATGCTGGGGGTGAAACGGGCGGTGAATCCCGCTTTGAGACTGGCAGGGGATGGGGTGGGATTGAGCAACCTGGACGCGCTGGAAGCTTTGTGCTCCAGGAACCCAGAAAACAAGTTCATGGCCACGGCCCTCTCGAGGGAAAATCAGCACACGCTGTGCGTCATCACCCGCAAATTCCGGAACCTGCACTTGTTTGGTTGCTGGTGGTTCACCAATGTTCCCGCCCTGATCGAGGAAATCACCCTCATGCGGACGGAACTGCTGGGTTTGAGTTTCACGCCCCAGCATTCTGACTCACGGGTGCTCGACCAAATTATTTACAAGTGGGAACATTCCCGCCCGGTGATCGGCAAAGTATTAGCCCGGAAATATGCCGGCTTGGTAGAGACTGGGTGGGAGCCATCTGAGGCTGAAATCGACCGGGATGTGGCGCACCTATTCGGAGGAGCTTTGGAGGATTTCTGTGGGGAAAAATGAACGTTTCCCGGCTTCAGAGCGGAAATAATTGCGCTCTCATACAGCGGATTGCGGCTGAGGCTGGGCTGGCAAAAAATGGGGGAGCGATAGGCGATTTAACCTGCAATTGGCGCTCTTCGCATAGCGTGGTGACCAGCCTTCCTCGTGCCTGCGAATGCGCGCCAACTGGCGATGGTGGCGCACCTTTTTCCATTGCACCCCCGGGCAGAATGCTCTAGGAAACAGGCATGCGTTTTATCGGCAGTGTCTATGAGAAACTGCAGCGGCATCCCAAACGGATTGTTTTTCCGGAAGGGACCGAGCCGCGTGTCATCCAGGCGGCGCGGCAGTTTTATTCCCTCCGTTTGGGGGCGCCAATATTATTGGGGGACCGCACTCGGATCAAAACGGCGGCGGAGCGTTTGAATGTGCCGCTGGAGGGAGTCCGCATTATCAATCCCGTGGAAAGCGAGGAGTTGGAGGTTTTTGCCAAGCGCTACGGGCTGCTGCGGCGTTTCAAGGGACTGGATGAACGGGAGGCCATGGAAACGATGCAGAAGCCAAATTATTTCGGCGCCATGATGGTGGCCATGCACCAGGCCGATGGCTTGGTCTCAGGAGCCAGCCAGACCACCAGCAGCGTATTGCGGCCTTTATTTCAAATCATCAAAGCGGCCCCTCGTTCGCAAACCACTTCCAGCTGCATGATCATGGAGGTGGAGGATTCGCGATTTGGCGAGAATGGAGTGTTGTTCCTCGCGGATTGCGGAGTTATACCTGAGCCAACGGTGGATCAATTGGCCGACATCGCTTTGGATACCGCCCGGCTTGCACGGCAATTACTGGGCGCCCGCCCACGGATCGCCATGCTCTCCTATTCCACCAAGGGAAGCGCCACCCATCCGTCCATCGGCAAAGTGCAGGCGGCCACTGCGCTGGCACAAAAGAAGGCTGGCGAACAGCAGCTGGATTGCGAAATTGACGGTGAGTTGCAGGCCGACGCCGCCTTGGTGCCTGAGATCGCCCAGCGCAAGGTGCCCGAGAGCAAAGTGGCTGGCAGCGCCAGCGTGCTGGTGTTTCCGGATTTGAACTCAGGAAACATTGGCAGCCGGCTCTTGCAGCATGTTGCCCGGGCTAATGCTTATGGGCAGATTTTGCTCGGATTGGACAGGCCAGCTGCCGATGTTTCGCGGGGTTCCAATGCCCACGACGTTCTGGGCGTGGCGGCAATCGTAGGGGTGCAGGCCATCGATTATCGCCATCTGTATCCCGGGTCTGGTGAGCGTCTGCCCGGTGAATAATGAAGAAGTGAAGTTTATGTCATTACCATTTGCGCTAAATAAAAACTTGGGCACTTTGCCGGTTTACCAACCGGGAAAGCCCATCGAAGAGGTTGCCCGGGAACTGGGCTTGCCAGTGGATGGCATCATCAAACTGGCCTCCAACGAGAATCCATTGGGACCATCGCCGGCCGGTTTGGCGGCGATCGCCAAGGCTTTGCCACAATTGCACCTGTATCCAGACGGGAACGCCTTTTTTTTAAAGGAGAAGCTGGCCCGCAAACTCGAAGTCGCTTCCAACCAGTTGGTGCTTGGCAACGGATCCAATGAACTCCTGGAGTTTATTGGCCATGCCTTGCTTTCGCCAGGGGATGAAGTGGTGGTGTCGCAGTATTGTTTCGCGGTTTACCCGATTGTAACCGCCCTGTTTGGCGCGAAATTGGTGACCGTTCCCGCCAAAAAATATGGGCATGATCTGGCGGGGATGCTCAGCGCGGTAAATTCCCGCACCAAGGTGGTGTTCGTGGCCAATCCGAATAATCCCACCGGCACGCTGGCTCGCAAAAGCGAGGTTTTGAAGCTGGTCAGGAACCTGCCGCCCAAAACCGTGCTGGTCATGGACGAGGCTTACCTCGATTTTCTGGAGGATCCTACAGATCTGCTGCCCTTCATCCGGGCGGGCAAGCACCCCAACTTGATTTTGTTGCGGACTTTTTCGAAGATCTTTGGCCTGGCCGGTTTGCGGCTGGGTTATGGGATCGGTCATCCGGATTTTGTGGCCGCCCTGGAAAAAATCCGGCAGCCATTTAACATCAATTCCCTGGCGCAGACCGCCGCCCTGGCCGCCTTGGATGATGTCCAGCATCTGAGCCGAACCCGGCAGAATAATCTTCGTGGATTACAGCAATTGGTCAAAGGCTTCGAGCAGCTTCAGCTGCCCTGCATTCCTTCGGCTGCCAATTTTATCATGGTGAAAGTGGGCGATGGTGCGGGGGTGTTTCAGCAAATGCAAAAGCTCGGTGTCATTGCGCGTCCCATGGGCATTTATCAGCTTCCGGAATGGCTGCGCCTTACGGTGGGAACACCCCGCGAAAACGAGCGCTGTTTAAAAGCTTTGGAGCTGGCGCTCAAAACGGACGCCGTAAAAAAATCGTGACCGCTTCCCATCCGGCAAAGCCTTCTGCATATGAGCGATCTATTGCGCTGGAACAAGCCGTCGTGAAGAAGTGGGCTTCGTCCAGTAAAAAAACGGGCGGCCAGCCAGGATTTGCATTGCATCGATATCAAACGTGAAGCCTACTGATTTACGCGGGATCTTGCAGTATATACCCCGGTTCCGGGATAAGATCTTTATTTTGAGCATCGATGGCGCCATCATAACGGATGAGAACTTCGCCAACATCCTGCTGGATATCGCGGTTTTGAGATCCTTGAATATTCGAGTGGTTTTGGTGCACGGGGCTTCCGCACAAATATCCGCACTGGCGGCCGAGCGGCAAATCACTCCCTCAGACTTGGATGGTTCCGGGGTAACCGATTCTGCCACCCTGGATCTTGCGCTGACGGCCTCCAACCGTTTGACTCATGAAATCCTGGAGGGTTTGGCGGCTATTGATTTGCGCGCTGCTTGCACCAACGCCCTTGTGTCGAGCCCTTTGGGAATCCTGCAGGGGATCGATCACTTAAATACCGGGAAAGTGGAGCGGGTGGATGCCGAATTCCTGCAAATGCTTCTGGCCCAGGGAATCATACCCGTTGTTCCGCCCTTGGGTGTGGATGGGGACGGCAAAACCTTCCGGTTGAATTCGGACCTGGTGGCGACGGTGATCGCTGGCGAACTCAAGGCCACCAAGGTTATCTTTATTTCGAGCTTCGATGGCCTGATACACCAGGGTAAGTTAATCCGACAGGTGCTTGCCAGCGATTTGGATTTCCTGCTGGCCCAACAGAAGCAAGACTTTCCAGCGGAACTGGTTTCCAAGGCCGCTCATGCCGCAATTGCCTGCCGCAATGGTGTGCCGCGCGTGCATGTAATCAATGGCCGCGTTACAGAGGGTTTGCTGGCGGAGGTGTTTTCCAACGAAGGGATAGGCACTCTCGTTTATGCCAATGAATACCGGCAGGTGCGGCGGGCCATGAAGAAGGATGTCCGCTCCATCCTGCGCCTGACCCGCAACCCCGTGGCCGCTGAAGAATTGGTCAAGCGCACCTATGCGACCATAGAAAAGCAGTTGGCAGATTTTTATCTCTTTGAAATCGACCGCAACCCGGTGGCTTGCGTAGCGCTGCACCTTTATCCTGAGCAAAAGTTTGGTGAGTTGGCTTGCTTGTGTGTGAGTTCATCCCACGAAAACCAAGGCATAGGGCGTACCTTGATCCAGTTCGTGGAAAGCCGCGCGCGGGAGCTGGGTTTGGTTCAGTTGTTTTCTCTGTCCACACAGGCTTACGCTTATTTCCAGTCCAAAGGTGGTTTTGTGGAAGGCTCCCCGGATGACCTGCCTCCAATACGCCGGGAAAAATATGAACAGAGCGGCCGTAAATCCAAGGTGCTGCTGAAAAAACTGCAATAACCGGCTGGGAATATTTCCAGTGAAACCACAACTGGCGATCAGTATAGGTGCCACCAAGTTGGCAGCCAGTGAATTTCGTGCAGCCGTTCCAACAATTCCAGGAACACATACATCAAAAAAAACACCATGCTGTCAAAGACGGCGCGGCGGAACAGGCGGGTATTAAAGGAGTAGTAGTCGGGCTCTCGCAGCAAAGCAAGCCGCGGCCAAAAACGCGGCACATTCCGGCAATAATCCGCAAATTCAGCTTGGTGGATCTTTAGCAACCGTTGTTCCTCTGACTTGATCACCCAAGGATAGTAAAGCGTGTAAATCACGCAATACAAGACCACGACGGTAATCATTTCAGAGGTTATAGCCACTCCCAAGGAACCTATAAAACTAAAAAAATACAGCGGATTCCGGGTTATGGAATAGGGGCCTTCAGTGATCAGGCGCGTGGTTTTGTATCCAGCAACATAGAGCGAACTCCAAAGCCTTCCAAAAGTGCCGATGGCAATCAGGATGATTCCGCTCATGCCGAGGAGAATATCAACGAGGCTGTCTTCCGGCCAGGAATGTTCAGTGAAAAGCAGAATGGCAATGAATCCCAGAACCACCGACCGCGAGGCTACGATGCGCCAATCCCTGATTATTCTGCTCCACATAATTAAAAACAATTCCGGTTCCAAGCCTGTGTTATATAGATGCAGCGGCCTGTTTTTAGCCGGTTAAATCCCCAAGTTTAATCACAATTGAGGATCACGATACCAGAATGTTCCTCCAACGCAAAATCTTTCCCCATCCGGGATTTCGATTTTGCTTCCGCTGTGGCCCGGCTTTTGCTAGGGATTTAACTCATGCTGTGGCTTAAAATTTTGACGATGTCGGCGATGCTGGCCGCTCAATCCGAGGTAGGGCTTCGGAATGTGACGGGCTTGAAGGGTAAATCAGAGGTGCCCAATGAATATAAGCTGGTTACCGGTGATGTGTATCACGGGGAATATTCCTCGCCCAACGAGGATGGCGTGGTCATTAAACTAGGCAGTGGCGGCTTTTCGGAACGCATTCCATGGGCTAAATTCACTCAGGATACCGTCAAGAAGCTGGCCGCCATTCCCGAATTGATGCCCATGGCCGGACCCTTTGTGGACATTCCCTCAGAAGTCAAAGCCCAACTGGCCGCCCGCCGTGCCGCGCGAAAAATGTCCTTCACCCCCAAGCCGGTCTCAAAAATCGAACTGCCCATTGGCAAATCTGAATTCCTGGCGACTCTCATGTCTCCCATTAATTTGGGCATGCTCGGGCTGTTGTTTTTGGGCAACATGTTTGTGGCCTTTGAAGCAGCCATTTTCCGCAACCGTCCGATCGCCTTGGTTTGTGGCGTTTCGGCCGTGTTGCCTGTTCTCGGGCCGATCTTGTTTCTGGCTACGCCCACCTTGGAGGAGGAATCCTCCGATAGCGGCACAGGGGAAACCGTGTCCGAAGGGGCTCCGGAAGTCGCCGCCAAGGGCGGCGCCACCAACCTGGCCATGGCGGCCCGCTCGGAAAAAGCAGCGGCGACACTGCAGCCGGCTACTTACACCCGAAAGGATACTGAGTTTGACCGCCGCTTCTTTGAGGTCAAGTTTGCCGGTTTCTTCCGCGTGGTCTTGGGTGAGGCAGAAAAAGAATTTGAAATCGTGTTAAAAACCCCTCGCGATGAGTTTGTCTGCAAGCGTATTGCCCGCATTACAGCCAATGAAATGCATGTTCAATTGGTGAAAAGCGGAGGTCGCGAGGCGAAGGTCACTTTTGAGGAGATCACCCAAGTCCAACTGCGGCATGCCAAGTAGCGGTTGCTCGCTTTTAATCGAAGCGATGGATGGAGCCTGTGTAACTCCTCGATCACAGATTAAAGTTGCATAGATGCCTGCCTCGCTGATTGAACTGGGAGGCAATCGACTTCCTCTACAATTAATGGCCACGCGGGACTTGGCAGGGTTCCGGAAAACCGTTTGGCGCGTTCGTCCGACACTGGTGATGCAGCTTTTGCCGGCCTGCGGAAAAACTCACTATTGACTCGCGAATTTGCATCTTGATGGCAAATTTCTCCCTATGGAGAACGTCGATGCATTGGATGAGTTGCTAGTCTGCCGGCTGGATCAAACCCGCAAACCGGCGGAGCCTTTTACCTTGGTCATTTTTGGCGCCAGCGGCGATCTGGCTGCGCGCAAGTTACTTCCTGCCTTGTATCAATTAGCCGCCAAGCGCCAACTTCCGGCCAGCTTCCGTATTTTCGGATTCGCCCGCCGGGAAAAAAACGATGATTCCTGGCGCTCAGAAATGAAGGAGGCCGTTCAGAAATTCTCAAAAACACCAGTGGCTGAAGAAACGTGGGCGGAATTTGCCGGGCATCTTCATTATTTCCAGGGAGATCTGGGGGATGCCCAAGCCTATGCGCAATTGCGCGCCAGAATTCTGGCTCCGGCAGCGGAGCCTTCCCGGCGGAATCTGTTATTTTACCTGGCAGTGCAACCCAGCCAATTTGGCGAAATCGGTCGCCAACTGCATGCCGCCGGGTTGTTGGGCAAAACCGGCGGGGTGGGGGAATCGCGGCGTTTGGTGGTGGAAAAGCCGTTCGGGCAGGATCTGATGTCTGCCAAAAAACTGAATCAGGAATTAGTGCGGATCGCACACGAGAAACAAGTTTTCCGGATCGATCATTATCTGGGCAAGGAGACGGTTCAAAACATCCTGATTTTTCGGTTTTCAAACGGCATATTTGAGCCGCTGTGGAATCGGCAATGCATCGATCACGTGCAGATCACCTTGAGCGAAAAGCTGGGCGTGGGCACGCGAGGCGGCTTTTACGAAGAGGCCGGCGCCTTGCGGGACGTCGTGCAAAATCACCTGCTCGAAGTGCTTTCGCTGATCGCCATGGAGCCGCCAGTGTCATTGGATGCGGAATCCATCCGGGATGAGAAGGTCAAAGTGTTGCGTGCCATCCGGCCAATTCTCCCAATCCAGGCGGCCGGCAATGTGGTGCGGGGCCAATATATTGAGGGTGTGATCGACAACCAGGCCCGGGTGGCCTACCGGCAGGAGGCCAAGGTGGATCCAGCTTCCAACGTCGAAACTTACGTGGCCTTGCGCTTGCTGATCGACAATTGGCGATGGAACGGGGTCCCTTTCTATTTGCGGACCGGCAAATCCCTGGCATTGAGCGCCAGTGAGGTGCGCATCCAGTTCCGGCCGCCTCCGCATGTGTTGTTTGCAGCTCAATGCGGTCCCAAATTGGACGCCAACGCAATCACCATCAGGCTGCAACCGGACGAAGGCATTTCCCTGCGTTTCAACGGAAAAATCCCCGGCTCCAGCATGCAGATCAGGCCGGTGCCAATGAATTTTAGTTACCAAGGCGAATTTGGCGCTTATACCCCCGAGGCTTATGAACGGCTCCTGCTGGACGCCATCGTCGGAGATCCCACCCTGTTCATCCGTAGTGACATGGTGGAGGCGGCCTGGAGCATTATGGATCCGATCCGCGAAGCTTGGCAGGGCTGCCCGCTGGCCGCCTCGGAATTCTATCGCGCCGGTTCCTGGGGGCCCACCGCAGCCGACGAACTCCTGGGGAACCATGGGCATGCCTGGCGCAACCCGGTTTTGTGAGATTCCTCTGGTGAATGGAATTCGCGGGAACCCGCTTCACAAAGCAAATAGGCGCTTTTACAGCAAATTTTGCCTGGTTCGTCACAAACTGGGTGGAAATTCCGTTGGGATGGATGCATGGTAGGCATCAGGTGTTATGGAATTGCAATTTTTCGAGCCTATCAGGAGGTCCGTGACCAGCTTAATCCGCGGGACGTCCAGTTACGGTTCTGTGCTGTTTCTGGCCGGTCTTTTAGCTGCGTGGGAGGCCGGCGCAGAGTCGGCCGCCAGCCGGCGGGTGCGTTTCCGCGAGCCGCACGAAAGGGAATACCTGGTCCATCCGGCGGATCAAGCCCCAGGGAGCACGTGGCTGCGTTTGTGGCCGGATAATGGATCCACCAACGCCACGGAAGCAGGCAGCCGGGTGGTGCTGAAACTGGAACCGGGGCAAGCCTTGGCTGATTTGCTCACCAACCGGAATCTGTCGCTGGCGCGGACGATCAACTCCAACCTGTTCATTTTGCAGGCTGCGGACAGCCGGTCCGCCTTGGACGCAGCAGAAAACCTGGCTGGCATGGCTGGCGTGGCCGCCAGTTATCCGGTAATGCGCCGGCCGGTGCATCGCCGCGATGTTTTAGCTCCCGTGCCTGATGACACCTATTTCGGCGAACAATGGCATTTGGAAAACCGCGGCACCAATGGCTCGTCCGGCGGGGTGGATTTGAATATTCGGGCTGCCTGGCCGGTGGCCAACGGCCAGGGTGTTTGCGTGGCGGTGGCGGATGAAGGCTTCCAACTGGACCACCCCGATTTGTGGACGCGCACCAACGGTGCTCCGCATTACAATTTCTTTGAGGGTGTCGCCGATGGGGGACCATTTTCCGCCGATGCCGCGCACGCCACGGCAGTGGCGGGGTTGATCGCCCCTGAGGCCAACAACCGTGTGGGAGTGGGGGGAGTAGCGCCCCAAGCCACCTTGGCCAGCTGGGTCATTTGGGGATATTCGGCGTTCCTGAGCGAGACCATTGCCTCGGATGAATAGCTGATGGATATGTATCAATATGCCTTGGATAAAGTGGCGGTGCAGAACCATAGCTGGGGGAACGCTTCAGCCTACCAAATGCCGGTGGATGCCCTCAGTGACTCCGGCATTGAAAAAGCGGTCAAGCAGGGGCGTGGGGGACTCGGGGTGGTGCTGATGAGGGCGGGCGGCAACGAACGCAGCACGGCGAATAACCTGAATAATGTAAACGACGACGGTTTCGCCTCCGATCCCCGGGTGATCGCGGTGGGAGCGATCCGCACGGATGGCCGTGCCTGTTCGTATAGCAATCCCGGCGCCAGCTTGCTGGTCAGTGCACCCAGCGGAGATACTTTGGACACCAATGGCGATAACGAACCGGATGCCTATGACCCCATGGCCCCCAACGTGTTGACCACCGATTTGACCGGGGCCGCGGGGTACAGTTCTGGCGTCGGCGAGCGGGCCGATTATGCCGAATTTAATGGCACCTCCGCCAGCGCGCCCCAAATTGCCGGGGTGGCAGCCTTGATTTTAAGCGCCAATACCAACCTGGGCTATCGGGATGTGCAGCATATACTCGTGCAGAGCGCCCGGCATTACGACCTGGCGGATGCGGATTTGCGGACCAATGGGGCGGGATTCCAATTCAGCCACAATCTGGGCTTCGGCGTACCGGATGCCGGATTCGCAGTCAAGCTGGCCACAAGCTGGACCAACCGCCCACTGAGCCAGCAGGCTGCCATCACCAATACCACCCGGCAGAACATTCCGGACGACGCCCTGCGGGTGATTTGCGAAGCTGATGGCCTCGCCAATTCGCTTGCCAACCTCCATTGCCTGCCTTCCCGCGGGCTGCATCCGGATGAGCCCAATCCCGCTTTGCCACTGGTTTACGTGGGGGCAGCTAATGAGGATTTGACGGTGGACCTCCACGGGAAAGTGGCCCTGATCCAGCGCGGGGTGAGTTATTTCCGGGATAAAATCGACCGGGCCTTCCGGGCGGGAGCATCGGCCGCGATCATCTTCAACAATACCGGGATCACCAACCTGGTTACCATGGCGGCCACTGATTACGCAGCCATCCCGGCCGTGTTCATTGGACAAAGGGACGGTGAGGCCTTGCGGGATTGGATCGCGGACCATCCGGAAACCACCGCCCGTTTCTTGCTGACCCCGGCAGCTTACCGGTTTGCTGTCAATGACACGCTCCTGTGCGAACACGTGGGGGTGCGCCTCAAAACCAATCACAAAAGCCGGGGTGATGTGCGGGTGACCTTGGTTTCCCCCATGGGTTCGCGCTCGATCCTGCAGAATATCAATACGGATAGTTCCGCCGGGCCAATCGACTGGACCTATTGGAGCACCCAGCATTTTTATGAAAGCAGTGCCGGGGAATGGCGCCTGGAGGTCAGTGACGAGCGCAATACCGTGGTGCGAACCGGTCTTTTCACCACGGCCCTGGCCACTGGTGCAGTGACGTATGCCGAGTTGAAGATTCAGGGCATCCGCACCGTGGACTCGGATCACGATGGATTGGATGACAATTGGGAACTCGAGCATTTTGGCAGCCTCCAGTATGGTCCCAAAGACGACCCCGATGGCGATGGTTTCAACAACGCCAGGGAGCAGGCGATGAACACCGATCCCAGGCAGCCAAACCAGGTATTCAAGCTGGATTTTGCGCAGCTCAAGCCCGGCTTCTGGCGGTTGAGCTGGCCTGCCCTCAAAGATGCCACCTACCGGATACTAGGCCGCTCGGATCTGAGCCAGCCCTGGGATACTTTGGGGACCGTGACCGGGAAGTTCCCGGTGGCCGAATTCGTTGTCCCCGAAGCAGGGGGCGATCAATTCTACCTGGTGCGCCGGGTGGAGGATCCGTGAGGAGCCGTCAGTAAACTCGTTTGGATTCGATGCGGCTCCCACCCGGGGACCGCAAGACGGTTTTCCTGGACGAGACGGAAAAAACACCACCAATACACCCGTGCTTGGAAACCGCCACGCTGCAAACCAACAACCCAAGGGCGGAAGGATGCCCGCAGCGGTTGTGTCGTTGTGGCCTATGGAGAAGTTTTGATTTTCTGGGCTTCCGGCAGGTATTTCTGGATATCCTTGATGCGCGCTTCGTCGAGCGGGTGGGTCCGCAAAAACCACGGCGTCTGGCTCCCGCTGGCTTTGTCATATTCGGCAAAACGCTGCCAGAATTGGACGGCCGCTTGGGGATCGTAGCCCGCGCGGGCCATGTAGGAGAGGCCAATGCGATCGGCGGCCGACTCCTGCAGGCGGCTGTGGGGCAGCGAACCAAGCACCTGGCTCCCGATTCCATATACGTTGGTGGCCGCGCTGAGCCAGGAGGCATGTTTTTCGCTGACGCTGGCTGAGATGTAGTTGCCCACCCCCTGCCGGGCCAGTTCGATAGTCATGCGCTCGCTGCCATGGTGGGCCGCCGCGTGCGCCACTTCGTGGCCGATCACGGTGGCCAAGCCACCCTCATCCTTGGTGATGGGGAAGATGCCGGTGTAAACGCCCACCTTGCCTCCCGGCAGGCAAAAGGCGTTGGCTTCCTTGGATTCGAACACCACGAATTCCCATTGGGCATTGGGCAGGTCGTTGGAGCAGACCGCTGCGATCCGGTGCCCGACTTTCTGCAATTGGGCGTTCAGGGCGGGATCCTTGCTCACCGGCATCTCTTTTTTCAGCGAATCAAAGGATGTCAGCCCCAATTTTACTTCTTCACCGGAAGAGATGAGGTTCAGCTGCTTGCGTCCGGTCACAGGTTCCGTCATGCAGCTGGTCAGCAAATGACCACCCAGGATGCCCAAGGCCGCCACGCCCACAATTCTGACCGCCATTTTAATCATATGCAGTTACTAAAGCACAACACTCAACGCCCGACAAGGGTGGGGGGGATTTGACTCAGGTTATCCATTCGATGGGCTCATACCCGCTTTTTGGATCTTTTAGGCAAGGGAGTCATCTATTGGCCACGGACAGATTTTTTCCAGTCTATGTGCCCAGCTCACATCTCATCATGCGCCAAAACCTGGGGCGCTATCACTTCCAAACCAACTTCCAAGGAACACCAGTTTCCTGAATGAAAACTCCAAGGATCGCCTGGACGCGGAAGGGAAATGGCACCAGGCGGCGAAACCATAGCACCATTCGAGACATTTATAGAAATTATAATTGAACTACGCGGCCAAGTGGTATAGAATACGGCTCAGTAACGGATTCTTAAATAAGCGATTGTGAGAATCAGCCAGCCATCATCCACACAACGGTTTGAACTTGAGGCTCTTGAGCCCCGGGTTCTGCTTTCGGGGGAGGGGACGATCCCGCTGGTGGCGGACAATTTGCAGCCCGATATGGGTTCGATTCATGCGGACGTCATCCCAGCAGAAATTTCCGACGCGCACATCGCACAGATCCAAGACGGGGCAAACGGCCTTGAATCGGCCCTGGCAATCGATATTTTCGCCGGGATTCCCGGAACGGCCCTCATGCCTGCGGTAACTGGCACTGTAGAACCGCAAACCGCACCGGCCAGCGGCCCTGCTCAAGCATCGGCGCTGCACCAAAATAAGACGCAGACAGACCTCCCCAGCAGCCCCAATGAACCGCTTCAAAAGGCTTCTCCGGCAAGTGATGAGCAGGCCGCTGACGCTTCCAGTTTGGGGGGCAACACGGCCACTGCTGGAACTTTTAGCATTTCAAGCCAATTAACCAAAACCCTGCATGCGGCGAATGGCCCTCCGGTGGCTGCCTCGAATCTGCCTGGCCAACCTTCCGAATATGTCGATCCCGACATTCTGGCCAATCCCAAACAAGCAATTATCGATGGATTGACTGCCTTGGGCAACTGGGCGAACAATCTCGATAATTTCGGGAAATTAGCCACAAACCTGCCAATTATTGGCAAAAACCTGGGGCAAATGCTGGACTTTGGGGGTATTTTGCTTTCATATCTGAGGGATCCCGTAGCCACCTACTTCTCGACTGATCCCACTCCAACCACGGATGAATTGCTCGTTATCCTGAAGGGATTAGACATCGTTGTCGGCGGCCTAACCATCACGGTCAGCGATAGTTCCGTGGCCGGCGGTTTATTGGGGGGGAACGAGTTCCGATTCGACCTGGCTTTTCAGGCTGCCCGGGTGGTAACCGGAATTCCAATCACCCTCGGCCCCAACAATGACGACTTGAACTTGGTGGTTCCCGCTGCGCCATCGGCCACCGTTGATGCGAGCCTGGGCGTCACGTTCCAATTTTCTTTCGGATTGCGCAACCTGGTTGAGACCGTGCCTGGCAATAGCCAATACGATTTGAGTTTGACCAAGGAGCAATCGTTCTACATTTCCGTCAGCAGTCTGGCCGTTTCTGCTGCGGTCCATGCCACCAACCTGAATTACAATATGAAGGTCGGTTTCATTGACGCGGCGGTGGCCAATGGACAGATCGATTTGAGCGCCAATGCGGCCATTACTCTGACGGATCCTGACTCGAGCGGGAAGATCACCCAGGCCGAATGGACGGCCACCCCGATGGCCACCCTAGCTTCAGTGAACCTGGCCGGAACGGCCGGCGCCAGCCTTCCGATCACCAACTCCCTGTTCTCCGGCAGCCAGACTTTGACGGTCAACTGGGCCGATGTGAACCTGCCCAACGCACTCACCAGCAACGTAGGTTCCTTGTTGAATTATGACCGGTTTGAAAACCTGACACCCCAAACGTTCCTGGATGGGTTTTCCGCTCTGGCTGGCTGGCTGGACGCGACGAATAATGTGGCCATGCTGGGCCGGACCTTGCCCTTTGTCGGGGACACGCTCAAGACGGTCCTGGACATTAAAAACCTGATCACGTCACGATTCATCACCCAGACCGGCACGTGGGACACCGCTCAGGTTCTCGCCTCCAAATTGGAGGCGGTTTCCGATATCAGCGGAGTGGTTTTGGCGCTCGACGGGAACGAACTCCGTTATTCGCTGAACTTGAATGCCACTCAGTCGAAGACTGTGGCATTCAATTCTGGAATCAACCCGTTCCCCTTGGTTGTGGACGTGCCAAATTTCAATTTGAGCGTCACCGCCGCCGGTTCGCTGACCATTGCGATCGACCTCTCGACCTTCAATTTCTACCTGCGCGATGACGGTGCAGGCCCGGAACTCAGCGTCAGTGCCAGCGTCACCGCCAACAGCATTAATGGTTCCGGTGGGGTTGGATTCCTCTCCGTCGAGGTGACCGGTTCGGCTCAACTTGCGGCGAGCATGACGCTGGAAATTGCCGATCCATCCTCCGATCATAAGATCACCGTCACCGATTTTGCCGGTGGTGCAGGAACCATCGCCAGCTTCGTTACATTTAAAATAAGCGGCTCCGCCAATGCGGCCCTGCAAATTGCCTCGCCGCTGGCCGGGATTGCCCCGCAGGCGCTCACGATGAACTGGCCAGACCTTGGGGATACGGGGACTTTCAGCACCAATGCCTTGTCCTTGACCGATTTCATCAATTTCAAGAACGTCACCGCTGATGCGTTCAGCGCGGGTTTGAACCAGTTGGCGGGTTTCCTGGGCACACTCGCCAACAATGATCTGGGCGGAAACAATCCGTTCAAGATCAAGATCCCGCTGCTGGACAAGACGCTGGCCGAACTGATCGATGTGGGGAACTTTTTCAGCACGTCGCTAACCAACGCCACCACCTTTGCCCCCCAAGTGGACGGCACCACGGCACCGCCTTTCCGCAATAGCAACCAGCTGTTGAGTTTATTGAAATCCTTGGGTGGAGTGGGGCCCGGCAATGCCAGCCAGCAGGCCACGGCTGACGATATCCGTTACACGCTGCACATGGACAAGACCATTTCGAAGGTGCTGCCCTTGAACCTGAACTTGGGCGGCAGCGCCAGCCTGTCTCTCAACTCGGCAGTTAATGTAACCGCCAACTTAAGCATCGCAGTGGACCTTGCTTTTGGTGTGAACAAGGCGGACGGCCAGTTTTTCATCCTGGTTTCGACCACTCCCATGCTGGCGGTTGCGGCCACCGTCACCACGGATGTCAATGTCGCGGGACGGCTCGGATTCCTGGATGTGAACGTCAATCACGGCGTCGCCACCCTGAATGCCAAGCTGGCGGTGAAGTTGCTGGATCCCGCCATTGACAGCCCCGCCTCGCCCGGGAAGGTCACAGGGCATGAGCTTGGCAACGCGCCGCTGGGGAACTTGGCGAGCCTTTTGTTCACTGGCGCCAGTGGCAGCGGCAATCCTAATCTCAGCCTTTCCCTGCCTTTGAGCGCGACGCTGGGTTCGTTCAGCCGCAGCGGCACGCTGGGGATTAGCTGGTCGAATTTGCTGAATCCGGCGACGATTGCGCTCGACACCTCTGCGGTCGCCGACCTGTTCAACTTCAACTCGATCTCGGTCGATGACGCCCTGCAAGGCCTGCTCAGCCTGCCGGGAGTGTTGGAGAAGCTTCTCGACACGACCCGGTTTGCCAAGGAAATACCCATTATCGGCAACGGACTCAAGAACCTGGTTCAAATTGCCGACCGCGTCCGGGGCTGGATCGATCAGCTGGCCCCGCTGGTTAATGGCCAGCGTAATCCCACTTTCAGCAGCGCCAGCACGCTGGAGACCCGGCTTGAAGCCATTCTTACCGCCGCCGGCGCACCTTTCGATATCAATGTCGCCGTCAGTGGCACCGATGTTCAGTTCGTGGTGGTGTTCAAGCAAACGATCGTCAACCAGAACCTTAGTTACGCGATCAATGAAGGGGTGCAGGGTCTGGGATTCCAGTCGGCAGGAACGCTGCAGGTGAATGGATCGGTGGAGGCTAAAGTTCGTTTTGGCCTGGCTTTTGGGGCGGGTGTGCCGCTTAACCAGCGCTTCTACATCGTGCCTGGCGCCGACAGCTCGGCGGCGGTCAAGTTGAAGATTGGCGCAAACATCACCGCCACCGGCAGCTTTGGCCTGATTACCGTTAACGGAACCGGCATGGCACGGTTGGGGAGCGGCGCCAACCAGGCTAACGACGCGATCCTGAGCGTGGCCTTGGTGGATCCGAACACCACCACCGGGACGACGAACAAGATTGTGCTGGCGGAAGTCCTGAGCAATCCGCTGGCCATTCTCGGTCCGCTGACCCTGACGGGCAGCGCTTATGTCAATCTCTCGATTTCCTCGCCCAACGTGAGTCCGCCTCCGAACCCGCTCCCGGGCGTCACGATCCAATGGGCGGACATTGGGACGCTGGGCAGCCCCGCAGTGACCACCAGCGGCGATTTGAGCGCTTTCATCAGCGCCGCGGCGAATTTCAATCTCAGCAATGTTCTCGCTGGCATCCAGTCGATCCTGAACATGATCAACTCGTGGACGGGCCTGTCGATCATGCAGACCAAGATTCCGTTCGTGAACAAGAGCCTGTCAGAAGTGTTCAACTTTGTCACCGAGACGGTGAAGTTTTTCAACAAGGTTTCCCAGACCAGCGCCGCTACTGCCAGCGCGTTTGACACCGCTGTCAAAGCCGCGCTCACTGCCGCCGGCTTGCCGTCCGGTTCCACCTTCGAGTTGATTCCTTCCGCCAATGCCGCCTTCCACAACCCAACCGATCTGGCGAATCCGCGCGTGCTTTACCTGTTTCATTACCGCCACGATTTCGCCGCCAGCTCGCTCAACTTCAATTGGGGAGGGGATCTGTTTTCGCTGAGCCTGACTTTCACCCCGGCGATCACCTTCGATCTCCAGATCGAGTTTGGTTTCAGCAAGGAAACAGGCTTCTATATAGTGGACCGCGACACAGCGCCCGCCAGCGATATCATTCGCCCGGATCTGATGACCATGGGGGCTGGTGAAGTCCACCTCGGGGCCAGCCTGGCCGCATCCAACTTTGCCGCCGGGGGGAAGTTTGGCCCCGTGGACTATGGTGTGCGCAACGGCAATGCCAGCGCTAATTTCAGCCTGCTCCTGGACCTGAAAGATCCGAATAAGTCCAATGGCATCATCACCGCCAGCGAACTGGCTGGCAATCTTACGACTGTCCTCCAACCGTCCCTGGGCGGGACCGCCTCGATTGTCATGCCGATGGGCCTGCGTTTGGGCACGGACGGCCCGGGAGTGAAGGCGACGTTCAGCGCCTATTGGGACTCAAGCTCGCCAACCACGTTCCATTTCGGTTCGCCGTCCGGCCCTGGGAATCCGACCGCGGGCTTTTCCGGGATTCAATTTGAGCTTGGTGAATTTTTGCGGAAGATCATCGGTCCGTTCATTCAAAAGCTCAACGATCTGAATCCTCTGCCATCCGAAGTTATTCGGATCCTTAACACCAAGCTGCCGCTGATCAATCAGAGCCCCATTGAACTGCTTGGCAATCTGGCGGGAGAGCCGGAAATCAAACTGCTGTTCCAGATCCTCCAGGTGGTCAGCGAATTGAACAAGGTCATCAATACCGGCAAAGATCTCGATCTATCCGGCTATATTGCCGGTGAAGCTGCCCCCTCGAATCCCGGCCCCGGCAGCGAGTCCGGCGGCGACACCACCCAAAGCAGCGGTTTCGTCAGTTCGCTGGACGAGTTTGGCATCCGGATTTTTGGCGAAGCGCCGTCCAAATTGTTCAGCAGTGCGGCGCCGATTTCCAGCGCCATCATCCGCCTGCTGCTCAAGGATCCAAACGTCGAGTTTGTCGCCTGGAAGCCGCCCCAATTCCGCGCCAGCTACGAATTCAACCTTCCGCCAATCCCGCTTTTCAGTTTCGGCATCCCCTTCATTGCTGAGGCGCGGGTTGAAGCCCAACTCGGCGGCAGCATCGCTTTCTTTGCCAACTTGGAAGTGGGCTTTACCTCGCGCGGACTTTTCTATGACCCAGATGGCGCCGGCCCAAAGAAGCCGAGCCTCCTTAATGGCCTCTACTTCGGAGATAACATAGCCGGTGGAAAGGACCAGTTCGAGGTCGGTTTCACGGCAGAAGTGCATCTGGATCTTTCCGGCGTGGCCAAGATTTTGGGCATCGACGCAGTGAGGGTTTATGGGCGGGGTGGCATCCGCGGCACCATCGGCCTCGACTTTGCCGATGTTCGATACGATGCCAGCGATCCGACATTGCAGGTCGGGGTCATTCAACGGAACGATTCACCTAAAGGGGATAATCGAGTATATCTGGATGAAATTGCCTGGATAGTGAACAACTATGGTCCCTCTTGCGCACTTTCCCTTGGGGGCTCACTGGAGGCCTTTTTGGGTGTGGGAGCCAAGGCGCTTTGCCTGTTTGGCAGCTGCGTCGTGGATGTTTATGACGAGGCGAGCGTCACCCTGGCGAATTTCGATATCCCCTGCAGCCCGAATATAACCAATCTGGCGGATGTTTCGGGCAATTCGCTCATCATGCTCGACGATTATGCGCCGGATAGCATTGGCAAAAATGAAATCAACGTGACCGTCCGGCTGGATCGCGACAAAAACCCCATTGGCTTGCGGATCCAAAAACACCAGTCGGAAACGGATGTGGTCCGGAAGATTTCCTCGCTCACGGCGACGCAGGATATTTATGGCCGCTCCGTTTCCGCGGGCAGCAAGGCGCTTTATAATAACGAGGTATACACCTATTTAGGTCCTCTCATAGGTCAGTGGGCTAAAGGCGGCGACAAGGCCGACACCATTACGGTGGGTGATAAAAATGCGTTTGAGGATTTTTCCCTGGCTGAACTGGCGGGGGTCAACACGCTGGTGATCAAGGGAACCCAGGGCAACGACAAGGTGAACATCGATCCGGCGGTCACCGAAGCGTTTAACATCCAGCATGTCGTCATTACAACCTATGGGGGTGACGACCAGGTCGATTTCGGCACGATGACGCCGACAGCCTCTCATCTGCAAGACACTCTGATCGAAATGGGTGATGGAAACGATCGGGTGGTGGGCACCTTTGTTCATGATGTGGTTCATGGCGGACCGGGCAATGACGCGATCAGCGGGGAGGATGGCCCGGACGAAATATACGGGGACGATGGCGATGACACGCTCTCGGGCGGCGCTGGCGATGACTTTCTCGATGGTGGGGGTGGAGCCGACACCATCTATGGCCAAAGTGGCATCAATACCATCCATGGTGGATCAGGCAACGACATCATTGTGGGGGGCGACGACCGGGACATCATTTATGGTGACGCGGACGACGATAATATTGCCGGCCAGGCAGGCAACGATGAAATCCATGGCGGCGCTGGCAATGACATTTTGGTTGGCGGCACTGGTGACGACAACCTCTTCGGCGATGGAGGAGGCGACGACATCAAAGGCGGTGATGGGAATGACTATGCCGATGGCAGCGCGGGCGCTGACCAGATTATGGGTGAGGCGGGCAATGATAACCTGAATGGGGGAGCCCAGGACGACACTGTTTTCGGCGGATTCGGGGACGACACGATCAACGGCAACGATGGCAGCGACTCGCTGCACGGCGGGCCGGGCAATGACACCATTTCCGGCGGCAACGGCGATGACCGCGTATTCGGCGAAGAAGGCAATGACACCATTTCCGGCGAGGCCGGCGCGGATGAATTACACGGCGGCGTTGGTGATGACTCGGTTTACGGCGGGGACCAGAATGACCAGATATTCGGGGAGGATGGCCAGGATTATATCGAGGGCAATGCTGGCAGCGACACCATCTCCGGAGGTGCTGGAAACGACTTCCTGGTGGGCGGCGGTTCCACCGCCGGATCCGATGCAGGCGGAGCCGACACGATGACCGGCGACAGCGGCGAGGACATCATCATTGGCGATGATGGCGCAAGAAATCCCAACGGCGCCGTTCTCCTCGGCGGGACAGGGGCGGATATCCTTTCCGGCGGAGATGGCAACGATTTGGTGTTCGGAGAAGGCGGCAACGATACCATCAGCGGCGATGCGAACAATGATGTCATCCATGGCGGGGATGGCGACGATCTTATCCACGGCAACGATGGAGACGACGACCTCTATGGCGATGCAGGTCAGGACACCGTCTATGGAGATGCCAGCATTGATCGAATTTGGGGTGGAGAGGGGAATGACACCTTGAGCGGCGGCGCTGGGAATGACGTGGTCCGCGGCGAGAATGGGAACGATACCATCACGGGCAATGCCGGTGACGATGTCATTTGCGGTGGCAATGGGGATGACAACATCGAAGGCGGCGCGGGTTCCGATCGAATCTACGGCGGAGATGGAAACGACACCCTGTACGGATTTGCCCTAATCGCCACGGGTGATGACAATTCCCCGGACACCATTTATGGCGAAAACGGCAATGACACGGTTTACGGCGGCGGTGGCAACGACACCTTGGACGGCGGTCCCGGTGTGGACACGCTTTACGGCGGCGATGGCAACGACCTGATACTGGCTGCCACGGGCGTGGGTGACCACCTATACGGCGGCGATGGCAATGATCACATCATTGGTTCCGATGAAGGCGCCGACACGGATCCAAACTTCAATGACGCAACGTATTTCGGCGACGTGATCGAGGGCGGTCCTGGCGATGACCTGATTGAGGGCTTGGGTGGCGCGGACAGCATCCAAGGCGGAGATGGCAATGATACGATCGATAGCGGCGTGGGAACCGACCTCGTCCACGGCGGCAATGGTGACGATTACATCTATGCCGGGCACGGCTTGGGGGACACGATCTTTGGCGACGACGGCGATGACACCATTTACGGATGCCATGAAGGCAGCGACACGATCAGCGGCGGCAACGGCAACGACCGGATCTATGGGCAGGGCGGTGACGACCTTCTCCATGGCGATGCTGGCGATGATTACCTTGATGGCGGCGGCGGCGCTGACAAGATTTTTGGCGATGATGGCAACGATGAGTTGCTCGGCGGCGGCGGAGTCGGCGATAACCTCGATGGCGGTGCCGGGGATGATATCATCCGGGGTTCGGATGATGGGGCGGACATCATCAGCGGTGGCCCTGGACGCGACCGCATTTATGGCAACGGCGGCAATGACATCATCAGCGGTGGCGAAGGGGACGACATCATGGATGGCGGCGCCGGTGACGATACTATTTCGGGCGATGCCGGCAGCGATTTGATGCTTGGCGGCGCTGGTAATGACACAATCCATGGCCATAGCGCCACCGGCGCGGGCGACGACAATGGGGTGGATTATCTCTACGGTGATTTCGGCACCAACGCGAATCCCGCGGAAGCCAATTCGGGCGGTGACCGTCTCTACGGCGGCGGCGGCAACGATTTCCTCTACGGCGAAGGCGGAGACGACTTTATCGATGGCGGGACCGGAACCAGCAATCTGATTAACTACGGTCTGGGCGAAGGGGCGAATCCGGCGGACTTTGTGCCTCCCACTCCTACTCCGGCACCATCGGTGCAGCCCTCAACCGGCATCAATCCTGCGCTGTCAACTTTGCGAAACCGCACCAATTCCCCCGGCCGCTGGTCCGAATTTTCGAGTTCCGCGAGCGGCGGCGGCCTCAGCGATACCGACAGCTTAGCGCTGGAGCCGAGCCTTGCCGCGGATGGGCTTGGGAACGTCTTTGTCGCCTGGGTTGATGGCCGCAATGGCAACTATGAGATCTATGTTGCGCGCCTTTCGGCCGCCGGCGTCTGGTCGCAATTGGCTGGCAGCGCGCAGGTGGGTGGGGTAAGCGCCACGCTGACATCTTCCCGCCGTCCGAGCATTGCCATCGGCGCTGACAACAATCCAGTGGTCGCCTGGACTGAGTTTGGAAGCGGCGCAGCTTCCAGCAACATCCGCGTTGCCAAATTCGATCCCACTGCCAACGGCGGTTCCGGAGGCTGGGTGGCAGTCGGCGATTCGCTTGGGGCGAACGGGGTCAGCAACAGCGGCCTGGCCGATAACGCATCGCTGGTCATAGCCGCGGCGGGACCGGTGGCTGGCTGGCTCGACAATACCGGGGGTGTGGTTCATGTGCGCGTGCGTCAATATGGGAATGGGATCTGGAACGAGCTGGGCGCAGGCAGCGCATCCGGCTTCGGCATCTCAGGTTCAGCGGCGAGTGTGTCCGACCTGGCTCTCGCGACCGATGGGGCGGCCAAGGTTGCCGCCGCCTGGACTCAGACGGTTGGCGGAAGCACTGAAATTTATGTGAAGGAATCGAGCGGCGGGGCGGCCTTCGCGCAAATTTCCGGGTCAGCTGCGGGCGGGGGTGCCAGCAACACGCCGGGCATCAGCTCCTCCCCGGCACTCGCCTACCGAAGCGGGGCATTGTTCGTTGCCTGGCAGGATGAGACCAATGTGTTCTCTGAGATTTACGCAGTCCAGTACAGCGGCGGAGTTCGCCAAGTCATAAGCGCCAGCGTCGGCGGCATTTCAAACACCAGTGGCTATGCGACAAAGCCATGCCTCGCGAGCAGCGGCACGAATCTCTATCTCACCTGGGCCGACGACACCGCCAGCAGCCGGGCCGGCTCGAAATTGGCCATCTATGTCCGAACCTGGAATGCCGGATCTTCGGCGTTTATTGACGACCTGGCCGGGGATTCCGGATATCACGGCGTTAGTTTCACGGGCGGTGCGATGCGTTCGCTGGACCTCGCGTTGAACAACACAGGCAAGCCGTTCATCGCCTGGAACGATCAGGCCTCGGGGAATCCGCAGATCTACGTGCGCGGCAACACCTTCACTATCGCCAGAGTCTTTAATGCCAACGACGCGGCCAGTGTTCAATCGATCCTCGACACCAACGATCTGAATCCCGGTGACGTGATTCTGGTAAACGGCAACACCGGCGGCTTCACAGTCGGCGGCAATGATGCCGGTGTTGTAATCCGCATAATACCCGGAGTGACCATCAGCGGTGCGGTCAGCATCACTGTGGACGATGTGACCGTTCAGGGCGGAATTTTCAGCGCAGGCTTAACCGCCACCGGCGTCAAGCGTTTCGCGTTGCGGGAAGCGACGGTTTCTGGCGGATCTACGGTGAGTGGCGGCTCTGATTCGCAAATCCTGAGTAATACCTTGTCTGGCCCTTCAGCGTTGACGCTCACCGGCGGTGCCGTGAATCCCATTGTCGAACACAACAATGTCACAGGAACGAGCATTGGCCTCTCCATCGCCTCCGGCGGTGCGACCGGGGTGGCGGTTTTCGAGAATCGGTTTTCCGGATCGACCGCTTTCGCCTTATCCGCGCTTGCGGGTGGCCTCATTGAAAACAATATATTATCCACTGGCGGCGTTGGCTTGAAGATCGCCGCCGCTTTTACGGGCAGCATCATTGGCAACGGGGTTTCTGGTTTCAGTACAGGTGTGGAATACGGCGCGTCCGCGACGCTCAGTGGAAATAGGATTCATGATAACGGTATTGGCGTGAATGTCAGTGCGATTGGTGAAGCCGATGGCTTCGGTTTTGCGGGTGCCGCCAAGCCCAACGACATTTTTGGCAACCAGACGGGCGCCACCCTCGCCGCCACCGCGCGGATGCGCGGCCAGCATATCTACGGCAATACGACCGGTGTCACCGGTTCGGGTCTGCTGGGCGGCAACGACTTGGAGACCGCCAACCTGATCGAGAAGAACACGACTGGCGTTAATTTCAGCGGTGTTATCCAATTTAATCGCATTTCCTGGAACCAGATCGGCATTGAGGCTGGCAACGGGCAGATCATCCTCCACAACCTGATATATAAGAACACGCAGTCGGGCATAGCGGTGAATGGCAAAAGCGATGTGCGGATCTTCAGCAACACAATTTATGCGCCGGCCGGCGACGGCATCCGCATTGTGGGCAGCTCGAGCAATGTTGATATTCGGAGTAACATTATCTGGGCGGAGACTGGCTACGGCATATACGTTGATAACAACAGCCAGGCCGGATTCTTCAGCGACTACAACGATTTGCATGCCAGCGGCTCCGGGCGGCTTGTTTATTGGACCAAGGACTTCACGGACATCCTCGATTTCCAGGCCGATGTTGCCGCGTTTGACCTGCATTCGATCGGGCGCACGGCGGTCAATCCGGCCGGGGCCGAACCCCGATTCTACAACCGTGCCACCGACGATTACCGGGTGTTCGATCTGGTTGCCGGACTGCGTTTCTCAAGCCCAACGGTTGATGGCGCCGATCCTCTGGCTGATTTGGGGCGGCCCGCCTTCTATGCCAACCTGCTGGCGAATCCGGGCTTTGAATCGGGCGTGACCGGGTGGAACACCAACCTGAACGCCGGCACTCAGGCTGCCAGCCCCGCTCCGTTTGATGGGGCGAAATATTTCTATTCGGGAAATATCCAGCAGGGCTTTGCCGAACAGACCGTCAGCCTCTTGACGGCTGGTTTCACGGCGGCACAACTCGACTCTCAGGACTTGGTGGCGGTGTTCGGTGGACGGGTTCGGGCGGCCAGCGAGACGCCACGGGATCGGGGCCAGATCACTTTGACATTCCTGGACGGCTCGAATGCCGAAATTGGCACGAGCGGCCCGGTTATGGCGCAGAATGTAGCGGACCGCTGGGAATTGATTGGCGGACGGCTCCATGTGCCAACGGGGACGCGCAGTGTCAAGTTCCGGTTTGAAGGCGTTCTCAAGAGCGGCAACACCAACGACAGTTTTCTCGATGGCACCTTTGTATTCGTGCTGAACGACCTGGTGGCTCCAAACCAGGGAGCCTTCGGCAATACGGTTGCCGAGAATGCCGAACCGGCCCTGGCGCATCTGGCAGTAAAGTTCCCTGACCTCTATACAGACTGGGAAAGGGACAAGCCGCGCCTGATCCGCTGGGATTCATACAACAATGTCAATGAATCCAATGTTCGCATTGATCTGTACCAGGATGATCCAGTCCATGGTCCCGCTTTGTTGCTCAACCTGGCGGCTTCCACGCCGGACGATGGCGAATTCAACTGGATTCCATCGACCAGCGCCATCGGTTTCGGCACCTATGGATTGCGCATTCAAATCAGCTTCGTCGATAACAATGCGGTGGTGAATCGCAGTTCCGAGAAGTTCACCGTTCCTGAAAGCGGCGATACTTATTGGGTCGATGACCTCAATAACAGCAACGACGAGTATACTCCAAATGCCGTTGGCGACAACCGCAACACCGGCAAACTTGCCAGCGCGCCCAAACCCAACCCCGTCAATGTTCTCCGCATATATGAACTGGCCAGCGGCGCGGTGCTTGATATCGATACCGGAGCCTATCCGTTGATTTACACCGCGGTCATGACCGCCAAGGCCGACGTGGGTTTGGGCCTGGATCGAGGCTTCCTCTTTAGAGGCCCCACCAACTCGAGCCGGGTGGCGGAGTTGGTCACTGCCATCCCGAACAATGCAAGCCAGAATTTGCTCTATCTCGATGACGCTGACCTGATGCAGATCCGTTTCCTGACTCTGACCGGAGGACGTTACGGCCTCCATGCCACGGGTGGCACCAACAGCCTGGTGACGGAGCGGTTGCTCCTGCGTGATAATGGCTTGAGCGGCCTGACGGTGGACGGAAACAGTGATTTCACTTTGCTCAAGGACATCACTTCAGCCAGCCATCAGGGCGCCAATGACGGCGTGCAGATCATCGGCGGCTCAGGTGGAGTCATTGAGAATCTCACCAGTTCGAACAACCACTGGGGTCTCTTCGTCTCGGCCTCAACGGTAACCATTAATGGGGCGGCCCTATATAATAACCGGGCCGCTGGCCTCCGCCAGGAGGGCGCCACCACCGGAATTTGGGACCATGTCAACGCCTTCGGCAACGCCTCCGGCATTGAAACCCAAGGAACCATCACCATCACCAACGCACAGGTGCATGATAACATTGGCAACGGCATCGAAGCTTCCTATGCGAGCGTGTTGACCGTTCAGAATGCCGAGATATTCGGCAACGATACTGGCATTGTTTTGCGCCAGGGCCAGGTGGCTGGCAGCCGGATTTATGCCAACCTCCACTCCGGTGTGTATGCTCCCTACCTCCCGGTGGCCGTCACTGGCAATACGATTTATTCGAACGATTATGGCATTTATAGCGAGGCCTACTCCAGCGGGCAATTTACCGTGGCCAACAACCTCATATACGCCGATCGGGTGGCGGCCATTCGGTTTACCAGTTATGGTCCCAGCGCTTATGAATTGACCAACAACACAATTTACGAACTGGCTGCCGATGCCCTGTATGCCACCACGTCCGACAACATTCACCTGCGCAATAATATCATCTGGACCCAGGCCGGTTATGGCCTGCGCATTGCCAATGACAGCCAGAATGATTTCACCAGCAATTTCAACCTGCTCTACGCGACTGGCACCGGGAAAATTGGCTTCTGGCAGGGGGATCGCGCCACCCTGACTGACTGGCAGTATGCCAACTTCCGGGATGGCGACAGCCTCAGCGCCGATCCGCTCTTTGTGGATGCCCGTGGCCCGGACAACATCCTTGGCGCTGCCTTGACCCAAGGATTGACCGCTACGTTCTACATTGGCAACACACTGACGGCTTTGGCCAGCGCCCCGGCTTTGACGCGGCTGGATCGCCAGGTTCAGTTTGCTTCCTCCTATGGCACGCCTGATTCACTGCTCCCGAATGATAATTGGGCCGGACGTTGGACCGGTTTCCTGAAAGCCGAGGTTGCCGGTGATTACACAATTTATATCAACTCGCTTGGGCCGCAGCGCCTGGCCATCAACGGCGCCCTGGTGGTGGACGATTTCACCACGCCCTCCAATGCCGAACGCAGCTACACGTTCAATGTGGCGGCCCCGGGTTTTGTGCCGATCACTTACGAAATGGCCGACGATGGCGGCCAGGCCCAGGCCCGTCTCGAATGGGCCACACCGCTTACCTCAGGTAATCGCCAGCTCATTCCGCCTGGGAATTTATATCCCTCAAGTGGCGCCAGCGATGGGAAGGACGATAACTTCCATGAACGGTCGAAATTTGGCAGTTACAAGAATGGCCTTGGATTCAGTCCCGACCAGGTGCGTGAATCCAGCCCGGCCATCGACCGGGGACGGCCTGGCGATGGGTTCGCGGCGGAACCGGAGGACAACGGGGGATATGTGAATTTGGGCGCCTATGGCAACACGGCCACGGCCTCCAAAAGTCCGGCCCAATATATTTTAGTGACCAATCCCAACGGCGGCGAACGGCTGCCGCAGAAGGCCAAGTTCGACATTCGCTGGCGGTCGGATGGGTTTGCGGGCAATGTCCGGATGGAATATTCGTCCTCCGGATTCGCGGGAACCTTCGTCGATTTATCGGCGAACGAGCCCAACGATGGGGTTTATACGTGGAATATCACCACTGGGTTCACAGTATCGGATCAGTATGTGATCCGCATCAGCTCGGTCGGCGCATCGGCGATCAACGATCTATCCGGGGCGGTGTTCAACGTCCTGCCCCCCATCTCCAACTATTATGTCAACGACAGCTTGACGGCCGGCGATGTCTTCACGACCGCCGTCGGCAACGATGGCAATGACGGCCTCTCGCCGACCACCCCCAAGGCGAGCATCCGTGCCATCCTGGAAACCTACGATCTTGAATATGGAGACACGATTTTTGTCGATACGGGTTATTATCAGCTGACTACAAATCTTAAGATCACCAATCAAGATTCCGGAGTGATCATCCGCGGGCCCGATTCGGCTTTCAGCCTTGGCGCCTACTACAACAGCCGCGTTCTCGAAGACACGCCGATGGCTTATTACCGATTCGGCGATGCAGCCGGCTCAGTCACCGCATCCGACTCGTCCGGCCATAACCTGAATGCCACCTATGTCAATGGAACTGCGCTTGGCTCCCTCGGTGCGCTGCCCGGATCGGCTGACACTGCGGCGCGTTTCGATGGCATCGATGATTATGTGGCGCTGCCGAGCGGTTTTGGCAATTTCAGCAGCGGTTTAACCTTGGAAATATGGATTAATCCCGGGAATTCCGCCGCGAATGCGCGGTATTTCGATTTGGGGAATGACAAACAGAAGGATAATATTGTTCTGGCCCGCCGGGACGTGAGCAACGATTTGGTATTCCAGATATGGAATGGAACCACAGCGGGCGCCACCTTGACGGCATCCAATGTATTGGATTCCAACCAATGGCAGCACATCGTGGCAACCGTGGACAACGGTGGCGCGGCCAGGATCTACTTGAACGGGGCGTTGGTTGCTTCCGGCAACATTACCGCCCCTGGAAATGTCACCCGAACGATTAATTACATCGGCCGGAGCGGCCGGGCCACCGACGGTTATTACCAGGGGTCTATGGACGAAGCGGCCATCTATGATCGGGTGCTCGCTCCCGAGCGGATCGCCACGCACTATTATGCCGCCGCTGGCAAAGGGGTGGTTCTTGATCGAGGCAATGTGAACAGCGGCAGTTTTGTCTTTGAACTGGACAATGCCGACGTCGTGACCCTTTCCAACCTGTCGATCACCGGGGCCTACGACGGCATCAACCTCAAGAACGGTTCCATCCTTTTCACGCTGCAGAATTCGACAGTTTACGAAAACGCCAACTGCGGCCTGAATATCACTGATGTCGCCTCCACGCAGGCGGTCATCAAGGACAATATTTTTTACGGCAATGCCAGCGCGGGTGAAAACCGGAATCAGAATTACGGGGTTTACTCCATTGGCCAGGATCCCACAGTCCTGCGGAACCAGGCCTATCATATCGGCGGCAGCAGCAACTTTGGCATTCAGCTTTTCAACGCCGGCGCCAGCGTGGTAGTGCGCGACAACCTGGTCTTCAATAATTCCGACACCGGCCTGTGGATTTCCGCTTCAAACTTCGATATCTCGGGCAACGTGGCGCATGACAATAATCGTGGCTTCTATTTCGAGGACACCACTGGCCCCCTGGTGGGACAAGCACATGATGACTTGGCCTTCGGAAATACCACCGGCTTCGACCTTCGCGGCGCAGCTGAATATTGGAACGAGACCGCGCATGACAACACCACCGGCTTTGCCGCTCCCAACGGATCATTCACCGGCTCGGCTCATGAGCTAATCAGTTGGAGCAACACTACGGGCATCAACTGGAACAGCGGTACGCTCAGAAACGCCCGAATATACGGCAACTATGGCGATGGCCTATACCTTGGTTACGGCAACTGGACCGTGACCGGCAGCCAGATATACAATAACGCCACCGGCATCCATTCCGAGGCCTACCACAGCGAAAACATCCTGGCCAATAACCTGGTCTATAACAACCGCGACCGGGGTGTCTTGCTGGAAAACGTGCAGACCAGCAATGGGAGCCTGGCGTTCGTCAATAACACCGTGATGGAACTGAGCGCGGATGCCCTGCAAGTCACCGGCAACAGCCAGAATGTTGGCCTGCGGAACAACATCCTTTGGTCCGGCGGCGCGGGTAATTACGCGATCATCGTCGCCAATAACGCCCAGCGCGGATTCAGCAGCGACTACAACCTGATTTATTTCACTAACGGCGCCAAACTCGGTTTTTGGCAGAGCGACTTCGCCACGCTGGCGGATTGGATATACGAATTAGGCTTCGACACCCATTCGCTTTCTACCGATCCGTTGTTTGTGAATCCGGCAGGCAACGATAATGTGCTTGGTTATCAGGATTTTTCCGGGTTGAAGTTTGAATACTTTGCCAATGCCAATTTCAGCGGCACGCCAGCCGTAACCCTCATCGACCGTATGGTTTCCTTTGGCGGTTCCTATGGAGCGTTCCGAAACCTGTCCGGCCAGCCCGTGGACAGCCAGTCCTTCCGTTGGAGCGGCGAGGTTTTCCTGCCCGTTGCGGGCGATTATACCTTCTATATCAACTCCGCAGGACCGCAGAGGCTGACGATTGGCGATCAGACGATCATCGACGATTTTGCCATACCTTCCAATGCAGAACGAAGCGCTGTTTACACGGCTGCAGCACGGGGATGGGTAAAATTGCTTTACGAAGTGGTGGATCCGGCCAATGGTGGCCTGACTCAGGCCAATTTTGAATGGAGTACCCCCAACCAGCCTGCGCGCCGCCTGATCCGTGCCCAGGAGGCTGAAGTGGCCGTAAACGGCGGCTCCGCACTGGAACACCCTGTCTTGCGCTACCAGCCAGTTGATGCCGCGATGGGAACCGACGATGACTTCCACCTCGCTTCGTCCGCAGGCAGCTGGCATGGCGGCATCTTTGCAGCGGATGCTTCCGACTCCCCGGGCATTGATTCGGGAGATCTGGCATCCTCTTTTGCCAATGAATCAAGCCCCAATGGCGGGCGCATCAACCTCGGCTTTGAAGGCAACACCGCGCAAGCTTCCCGGTCCCGCCTGCCAGCCCTGCAACTGCTCTCACCCAATGGTTTTGAAAAATACCGGATCCAGGGCGGGATCATCATCCAATGGCGCACCATTGGGCAGGTGGACAGTGTGGATGTGGCCGTGAGCCTCGATGGCGGGAGGAGTTTTGTGAAGGTTGCCAATGGCCTGCCCAATGATGGCAATTTCGCCTGGAATCCGCCCACGATTTCCAACCAGGCGCTGGTGCGCATTTCCAACTCACTAAATCCTGATGTTCGGGACACTTCCGACAACTTTTTCACCATCGGCGTGGCCGGCAATTCCTACTACGTCAATGACGGTTCCAAGGTTGGCGATTTTTATTCAAAGGCGGTTGGGAGCAATGCCAATTCGGGCACCACTCCGGACGATCCGATGAGTTCCGTCAACGCCGTTTTAAGCGCCTACAACCTGGAACCGGGCGATACCATCTATGTCGATAGCGGTTACTACCAACTGCCGGCCAATGTGCGGATCAACGCCGCGGATGCCGGCCTGACTATTCGCGGGCCTGGCATTGTCAGCGGTCTCGGCGCCTCTTATGCCGGGATGGTGGGCGCGGACAAGCCCTTGGCTTACTATCGTCTTAATGAAGCTTCCGGTGCGGTTGCCATGGATGCCTCGGGACATGCTCTGGACTCGGCTTTGGCCAACGGCGCAGCCTGGGGCGTGCCTGGGGCACTGAATGGCGCCGCTGACACCGGAGTGCAGTTGGACGGCGCAAACGACCATCTGGCTTTGCCACCTGGCTTTGCCGATTTCACCAATGGACTGACGCTGGAAATATGGGTTTACCCAACGGCTGCCAACGCTTCAGCGCGGCTGTTTGACCTGGGCAAGGGTTCAGCCAGCGACAATATCATTTTGGCGCGTTATGATGTGACCAACGACCTTTACCTCCAAATCTACAATGGCACCAGCGCCGGCGGCAGCCTGCGCGTGTCCGGCGTGTTGGAGTTCAACCAGTGGCAGCACATCGTCGCGACCGTGGATGGCAGTGGCAATGCGCGGATTTACAAGGACGGGGTACTGGCCGGCGCCGGCGTGGTCAACGCGCCCCGGAACATCTCCCGCACCAGCAACTACATCGGCCGCAGCAACTGGGCTGCTGACAAATACTTCGCCGGCAGCCTGGATGAGGCCGCTATTTATGATCGCGTGCTATCATCGGATCGCATCGCCCAACACTATTATGCGGGAGCCGGCCAGGGGGCGGTCATGGACCGCGGCAATTCTTCCAATGGCGCATTTGGCTTTGAAATCAATGCTGCCGCCGATGTGACTTTCATGAACCTATCAGTCACCGGGGCTTTTGACGGCATTAATGTGAGCGGTGGATCGCCCCGATTCACGCTGCAGAATTCCCGCCTATACGAGAATGCCAGCAGCGGATTGAACATCACCGATGTGGGATCCTACAGCCCGCTTATCACCGATAACATCTTTTATGGCGATGCCAGCAACAGCAGCCGGGATCAAAACTACGGGGCATTCGACCACGCCCCGGATCCAACCGTGCTGCGCAACCAGGCTTACCATGTCAACGGCTCCAGCGACTACGGTATTTACCTGGATAATGCCGGCACGAACGCCAGCGTGCGGGATAACCTGGTGTTCAACAACTCGTCCACCGGGCTGACCGTGATCGGCTCCAGCTTCGAAGCGGCCGGCAACGCGGCGCACAGCAACAATCGAGGTTTTTACTTTGAAGACACCACCGGGCCGCTGATCGCGCGCACTCATGGCAACGTGGCTTACAACAACACCACCGGCTTTGAATTGCGCGGATCAGGTGAGTATTACAGCGAGGCTGCCCACGACAACGGCACCGGCTTCTTCGTTCAGAGCGGGAGCTTTGATGGCGTGGCCCACGACCTTGCCAGCTGGCGCAACACCACTGGCATCAATTGGAATAGCGGCACGCTCAAAAACGCCCGGGTATATGGCAACCTGGGCGCCGGCATCCTGGCCGGCTACGGCGGTTGGACCATCACGGATTCACAATCCTATAACAACGCCACCGGCATCTACTCGCAGGCGTACCACAGCGTCAATACCCTGGCCAACAACCTGGTCTATGGCAACAGCAGCTATGGCATATTGGTCACGGATGGCCAAACCAGCAACGGCACCTTGTTCCTCACCAACAACACGGTCATGGAACCCGCCTGCGATGCGGTGCAATTGGCAGGCACCACTCAGAATGTTCAGATCCGGAACAACATCTTCTGGGCGGGCGGCCAGGGTCACTATGTCATCAATGTCGCCAATACGGCCCAGCGGGGTTTTGGCAGTGATTACAACCTCCTTTACTTCACGGATGGTGCCAGGCTTGGCTTCTGGCAGAACAGCTTCAGCTCGCTTGCTGACTGGCGCTATGAGCTGGGATTCGACACCCATTCGCTGAACGCCAATCCGCTTTTTGTTGATGCAAATGGCGCCGACAACATTCTGGGCTTCCAGGATTCTGCCGGGCTGAGGTTTGAATATTACCCCAATGGCACTGGTAATTTTTCCGGTGCTGCAGCCGTTACACTCTTTGACCGTTCCGTTGATTTCGCCTCCACTTACGGGGCCTTCCGCGGTCTGGCTGGCCAGCCGGGCGATAATCAGTCCTACCGCTGGAGTGGTGAAATCTATCTGCCGGTGGCTGGCTCCTATGCATTCTGGGCCAATAGCCAGGGGCCGCAGCGGCTGACGATCAGCGGCGCCACGGTGATTAATGACTACAGCCTCACCGCTGCCTCTGGCGTTGAGCAAACCGCGGTCTATGTTGCCCAGGCTTCGGGTTGGGTGAGCCTGGCCTATGAGGTGGTGGACCCTGCCAATGGCGGACCCACCATGGCGCGGCTCGAATGGGCCACACCAGATGCTCCGCAAAGGCGGGTGATTCGTTCAACGGAGGTTATCCCCGGGCTGGGTGAGCGATCCGTCCTGCGTTATCAGGCCGGCGTCTCCGGCACAGGTGCCGATGACAATTTCCACCTCCAATCGCGCTTCGGGAGTTATAAACTGGACACCTTGACCTTCACCAACGACGCTGCCGATTCTCCCGGAATTGACCGGGGCGATCTGAGTTCGGTCTACTCCAAGGAACTGGAGTCCAACGGCCAGCGCATCAACCTGGGGGCTGACGGCAATACCCCGCTGGCATCGCATTCACCAGGCCAATTCATCCAACTGCTCAACTTCAACGGAGGGGAAAAGGTCCGGCAGGGGATGGCCTCCTTCGTCAACTGGCGTTCGACGGGCCTCGGCACGGTGGATTTATGGTTCAGCTCCGATAGCGGCGCCTCGTGGAACCTTTTGTCCGCCAACGAACTCAACGATGGTTTCTGCGCTTGGAATCCATCGGCGGTCACGCTGCATGGGCGGCTCCGGATCAGTGATCATGCGGTGGTGGATTTCAGCCTGCCCGGCGCTGTGTATGATGTCTCGGACGCTGATTTCACCGTTGGTGTGGCTGGCAACACCTACTATGTGAACGACGGTCTGACCTCCGGCGACCAATACAGCACCGCCATTGGCAATAATGCCAATTCCGGCACCACGCCCGCCGACCCCATGGCTTCCCTCAATGCCGTGCTTAACGTTTACGACCTTGGCGCGGGCGACTTGGTCTTCGTCGATACTGGTTACTATGCCCTGCCCACGAATGTCCGCGTCACACCGCAGGATTCCGGTGTAGTCATTCAAGGACCGACCACCAGCGCCACACTGAATGCGACCTATTCGCAGGTGGTGCTATCCGGCGCGCCTTATCTATATTACCGGTTGGGCGAAAGCACTGGCACAACCGCCAACGATTCCTCCGGCAACGAACGAGCAGGCACGTATGCCAACGGTGTCCAGCTGGGAATTCCTGGCGCCCTGCTCAACAATGCGAACACTTCGGCCCGGTTTGATGGCACCAACGATTACCTGGATTTACCGGATGGTTTCAGCAGCTTCCCGCGGGGTTTGAGTTATGAATTTTGGGCCTACCCAACTGCTGCTGGTGATGGTCAGCGGTTTCTTGATCTGGGCAATGGCGCGGCCAGCGACAATATTTCCCTCTATCGCCGGGGCTCCACCAACGATCTGAGTTTCAACGTTTATAATGGATCCTCGGCGGGATCAGAGGTGACCGCCAGCAACGTGTTGGAGCTGAACCGCTGGCAGTTTTTTGCCGTTACCTTGGATGCGGCTGGTTTCGTCCGCATCTATAAAAATGGCGTGCCGGTGGCTTCGGGCCAGACGAATGTACCGAACGACGTGCTGCGGACCGGCAACTACATCGGGCGCAGCAACCGGGCTTCGGACGCCTATTATACCGGCGGCCTGGACGAGGCGGCCTTTTATGATCAGGTCTTGAGCCCCGACCGCATCGCGGCGCATTACGGCGGAGCCACGGGCCAGGGCGCTCTCCTGGATCGCGGCAATGTGGCGGCGGGCCGTTACGCGGTGGAATTGGCGGCGGCGAAGAATGTGACCTTGCGCAATCTATCCCTGACTGGCGGGGAATGGGGCTTCGTGGCGAACGATGCGGATAACCTGGCAATTTCCGATTCGCGCGCCTTTAACAATGCCGTGGGTGGATTCTACGTCCACACCGATGTCACCGACGCCATCCTCTCGGGCAACGAAGCCTATGGCACCACCGGCAACTCCAGCACCGACCAGGATACCGGATTCCAGTTGCGCGGTGATCGCATGAACGTTTCCAACAACCGCGCTTACAAGGTCGGTGCCCAGTTGGGCGATGGCATTGATGTTGATTCGGCTGACCAGTTGGTCTTCCACGACAACCAAGCCTACAACAATGTGAATGGAATAACCATTGCCACGTCGCAAGCCGAAATCAGCCGCAACGAAACCCGTGATAATGTCCGCGGCCTCTATGTGAGCGATGATAACGGCAATTTCCGCTCGCTCGTCCATGACAATTTCTCGCACGAAAACAATGGCGCAGGCTTCTACCTGGAGAATAACGTGGAGGCTTTCAGCAATACGGCGTCGATCAACGATGGCGCGGGAATCTTTGTCAACAACAGCGGCGATAACACTGTCGTCCGGGATAATTACACCTGGCGCAATGGCACCGGCATCAGCGCCAAGAACGGTTTCGTGCAGCACAACCGGGTGGTGGGCAATACCGGTGCGGGGATTTTCGCGGATTACACCGGGGTGTTGATTAATGGCAACATCGTGTATGGCAACGCGCGCGGTATTGAGGTGACCAATTATTTTGGCGCCACCACAGTCCAGAACAACCTGGTCTATGATAATACGAACCAGGGCATCTATGTTCATGGCGCCGGCACGAGCGGCAATCCGGGAGTTCTGATTGTCAATAATACCGTTCAGCACGAAGTCGGCAGCGCGCTGAAGCTGGAGAACAACGGTAATAATGTCCGGGTCTATAACAACATCATCGTCATCAACGGCGGGTCGGGCATGGAAGTGATTGGCAATGTCACCGGCTTTGACAGTAATTACAACGATATCTTCCCCGCACGGGCCGGCGCCAACATCGGCAAATATCTCACCAATGCCAACTCGGCCACGCTCGCTAGCTGGCAGACGGCCACGGGCAAAGATGCCAGCAGCAAATCCGGCGATCCCCTGTTCATTGACATCAATGGCGCCGATAACATCTTCGGTTGGGAACGGCCTGATCCGCAGAGTCCATTCACCGATTTCGGCCTCGACGACAATTTCCACCTGCGCCGTGGTTCGCCGGTAATCGATTCGGCTGATGGCGAGACCGGTCCCGCTCTGGACGCCGATGGCAATTCCCGCCTGGATGATCTGGCCACCACCAACACCGGTAATGGGGTCTTCCGTTTTTATGAAATGGGCGCCTTTGAGTTTGCCGGTTCCAGCGCCGACATCACTCCGCCGGCCGTGACCGCGCTTTTGCCTGTGGGCCTGGGCGATAATGCCCTGGTTAGCGCGCATTTCAACGCCTTGATCATCCGCTTCAGTGAACCGCTCGAGGCGGTCAGCGCCCGCAGCCTTTCGCTTTACTCGCTCATCGAAGCCGGGCCGGATGGCGTTCTCGGCAACGGAGACGATGTGAGCGTGCCGATCACCAGCATCGCCTATGTGCCCGGTGAGGTGGAGGTGCGTGTGAACTTCACCGCTGAACTGCCACAAGGCCGCTACCGGCTGACCCTGTCCAGCGGCGTCACCGACGCGATTGTGGATCAATCCGGCAACGCTTTGGACGGCGATGCCAACGGCTCTGCGGGCGGCAATTTCGTGCGCAGTTTCCGGCTCGACTTGACGCCGCCCACGGTGGTCTCCTTGAATCCGGCAGGCTCGGTCGTTGCCGGGCCAGCCAGGTTTGCCGTGGTCTTTTCCGAGGATTTGCAGATGAATGCCGCCACCGTGACGAATCCGGCCAGCTATGGATTATTCGCGAGCCTGGATGAAACGTTCGGCAATGCCGATGACACCAATGAGTCGGCTCGCATCGCCAGTGTGACCTATGACGCCGCCAGCAAGACCGCCACGGTCAACCTCACGTCTGCGCTGCCAGCGCGGCATTATCAATTCGTGATCCGCCCCAGTGTCACGGATCAGGCGGGCAACGCGCTCGGGAATGGCGCGGCGTTCGTCAGTTTGCTCGATGTGAGCGTACCCGTTCTCAATCCGATAGGAGAAAAGACCGTTTACGACGGCAACCAGCTCAAATTCACCGCCACTGCGGCCAATCCCGGTGGGGGCATCCTTGCCTACAGCCTCGGGTCCGGCGCCCCGGCGGGAGCCAGCATAACGACCGGTGGCGTATTCACGTGGACGCCAACTGAGGCGCAAGCCGGTACCGTCTACAAGGTGAAGATCATCGTCAGCGATAACAGTGCGCAGCCATTGAGCGATTCGGAAACCATTATTGTCACCGTCCTCGCTAATCCGGCGCCAGTGGTGAAATCGGTTGTCCTAAATGATGGGGGTCCGCAGCGATCGCGCGTGGGCAGCCTGGTCGTGCAATTCAGCGACGATGTCTCGGCCAGCCTGGCGCTCAATAATCTGACTGTGCACAACCTGACCACCAATGCGGAGGTTGCGCTCCCAGCCATGCTTTTGAGTTATGACGCAGGGACCAACCAGGCCCAGGCCAAACTGACTTTCCCGGGGCTGCCGAATCAAAAATTGGCGGATGGCAATTATCGGCTGACGGTGACAGGCGTAATCGGGGCACATGGCAAGCCAATGGCCTCCAGCTTCACTTTCACATTCCACGTATTGACCGGGGATGTGAATGGGGATCGGGTGACTAATGACCGTGATTTATACCAGGTCTGGCAAGAACTGCTCAAGCCCGCCGCCAGCCGGAATTTGGCCAACGACTTGAATAATGATGGCCAGGTCACCCAGGCCGATCTCGGCATCATCAAGAGCAATTATCTGGCTGCCTTGCCGGTGCCTCCGGCTGGACTCCCCATCCTGCCCACACTCAGCTTAACCACGGCTCAAACCGGCGTCTGGGAACGCGCTTTGATGGTGCATGGCACGTTCCTGGACCCTGCCACCCGTAGATTCCTTTGCCGGACTTTGAGTTGTTAGCAAAGTCCCCTTTGGGATCGGATTCAGAGAAGCATTGCTCCGTTTTTTCATCCTGCAATTATTAGTTGGAAGGCTCGGCCTTGATCCTGAAGAACTGGGCGGGTCCAACGTTGGTGATGGTGGCGGAGCCGGTGGTCAAAACCACCGAGGGCATTGGCTGCCAGGAGGTCGCGGGCTTCAAATCGTTGCGGTATTCCAGCGAGTAACGCCAGCCGGCTTGAACCGGCCAGGTCATATTGATCAGGTTTTTAGTCGCCGGAGAGGTTCTGGCCAGGGTGATTGGGAATGGATCGAGCGGAGTCGTAATCGTCCCGGCGATAACCTCGATTTTAAAGACTGCGTTTGAATAAATGCCGCCGGTAATCGGATCGCCACCGCCTGCAGGGGCCACGATGAAGTCTTCCGCCAGCGCAGGAACACCGGTCCCGGCCTTGATTCGGTATTCCTCCGAGCCCACGGAGACGCCTTTGATTGGCACCGTAAAAAGCAGCACCGGCGTGGTTTTGCCGGCACCTTCCCGGCCCATAAAGTAATCGTAGATTCCGATGCGGCTGGCTCCCGAACTGATTCCCGATGACGAAGTGAGCGGATCGTTGTCGGATTCCGGCTTTAGGAGGTTTGCATAATCGGGTTTGGCGATCAAGTCGCTCCCCGATTGGATGTCGATATACCATGAAAAAATGCGGTCCGATCCGGTGCGCATGGGTTCGATGATTTGGGCATAGGCTCGCAGCATGGTTGAGCTTCCGACTGGAATGCGGTTGGTGTCGGCAACCAGGGTCACATCCACAACCTGGGCTGGGGTGCTGAGAGGAATTCCCGCCAGGCAGAAAAACGCATAGTGGAGCAGCAAGCGAAGCTTCAAATTTCCAGAAGACGTAATCATAGATGTAACCTGCCACTTTCCGGAATGAACTTCAAGCTTTGTCAAAATATATCGTCCGGAAGGACACGGTTGGCAGCAGGATGTTGGCCGCTATGGGATTCCGAACGTGGCAGTGGGTGGTGCCATTTTCAAGGCTCAGATTTTGGAGAACTAATGCCAGCAGCCGGGCTGCATCAACCGATGCCGATGCGTATCCCGGGCCAGGGACGCCAGATCTGGAAGTTGGAGGTGACTTGCGCCTGGTGGCTTACTGGGCGGGTTCTGGTGGAATTGTCGGTAGCGGTTTATGCAGGGGGTGGCTGGCAGTCAGCAGGCGTTCCCGCGCGGCCCGCACCAGGTCCAGTTGGTTGGATACTCCCAGCTTGCGCATCAGCCGGGTCTTATAGCTGCCGATCGTGGTAGCCCCGATATCCAGCAAGCCGGCAATCTGCTTGTTGGTCAAGCCCCGGCTGATCAATTCAAATACCTGCAGTTCGCGATCGCTCAGTTCCTCTGATTCCCTTTTCAGACGCTCTTCCGGGGTCTCCGTCTCCCGTCCCACGGCCTGGCGGATAAACTGGGAGGTCATGCTTTCGCTGGCCACCAGGTGGCCGGCCAACACCTTGTGTACGGCGGCAACGACCTCCTCCAGCGGGGCTTCTTTGGTCAAATAACCTGCCGCCCCGGCGCGGAGCAGGCGGGCCGCGTGGAGGTTCTCATCGAATACAGAATAAACCAGCACGCGGGGTGCCTGCGGTTTCCCAGCCACCTCGTAGAGCAGCGCCCATCCATGGCCATCGGTCAGCTGCAGGTCCAGCAGCACCAAATCCGGCCTGGCGATCTGGATCATGGCCAGCGCGTCGCGCCAGGAATCCGTTTGTCCGCAGATTTCCCAACCGGGCTGGTTCTGGAGGCAGTTCACCAGGCTGGCACGGGTGGCGGGGTGGTCTTCCACCACCAGGATGCGGGTTTTAGATGTATTGAGTTGGGGCATGAGATGGGGCAGGTTCCGGGTTGGGCGGTTGGACAACTTCGGGGATGCGCTCCTCCGCCGGCAGCCGCAGCAGGGCCTCGGGGATGGCCAGTTCCAGAACTACGCCGTTGGGCGGTTGGTTGCGCAGGGTCAGCTGGCCGCCAAGCAGGCGGGCACGCATGTGCATCTGGCGCAGGCCCAGCCCTTCGCGGATCTTGCTCATGGATGGGATGGGCAGCCCGTTATTGGAGACCGTCACGCGCAGTTGCTCCGCCTGGCGCAGGACATCCACCCAGATCTGGCGCGCATGGCCGTGGCGTGCCGCGTTGACCATGGCCTCGCGGATGATCCGCAAGAGGTTGCACGCCACTTCCGGCTCCTGGATGTTCGCTTCCTCGTCCAAATTTACGTCCACCTGGACCCCCAGCCATTGTTCGGCATGTTCGGCGAAGGCCGCCAGGCTGTCGCCGAAGCTCAAGAAGCCCAGGTCGGTGAGCGCCAGGTCGTGCGCCAGCGTGCGTGCGGTTTTCAGGATGCGCCTGGATTCCGTGGCCAGGGCGTGGGCTTGCGCGGATTGGGTGGGCTGGCCAGCGGCTTGGATGGCTGCTGCCAGGCTTTCCGTGGAGCGGGTCAGGCCCGCCAAGTCTTGGCAGAGGGAATCGTGGATATCATGGCCGATGCGCCGCTGTTCCTCCTCTTGGGCACGCACGGATTGGGCCAGGGTCCGCTGCAGGGTGCGGGCGCATTGCAGGTAGGCCTCTTTCAGCGCCTGGCTGGCAGCATGGTGCTGGGTTTCATCGCGGCCCAGCAGCAGCCAGCCGGCCAGCCGGCCGGGAGGTTTATGCAGCGGTGTGATCAGGAAGCGGATGTGGCGCTGCCCGGCTTGCAGGAGCCAAGGTTCCACGGCTTCCTTCAGGGATAAACTTTCCAATCCCCGAACCCGGCGGACCGGTTCTCCGAGGGCCAACTCGGAGCAACCCAGCCACAAGCCTGCGTTCAGGTTGAAGTCGGTCAGGCATCCATGCCGGTCCACCACCAGGAAGGCATCCTCCATGTTCTCCAGGATCGCACCACGAGCCAGAGGGGCTGGGTCAAGCACCCGCCACCGCACCAGCGCCCAGCAGAGCAGGGCGGCGATGGTGAATACCCCCAGGCTGGACATTACCAGCAAATGGATAGCCTGTCGTGGGGATAGGTAAACCAGTTCCAGCAAAAGCAGAAACAGCGCGGCCAGCAGCAGGGTGAGGGATCCCCGGTTGGCCCGCCTGGGGGCTTGGCGCAGGTGGCGGAGCATCAGGGCCACCGACGCCGCCAGCGCGGTTGTGAACTGGGCATGGAGCAGCCAGTAGATCGGGCCCGGAGTGCGGAGCAGGTAGTTGGCGCGGCTGGTATCCAGGCTTGCTGACTGGTAGTAAAGATGGTGCCAGCCGTTGGTCCAGTTGGCCAGGGTGGCCAGCAGGGGGATGGAGAAAATCACCGCCAGCGGCAACGGTCTCAAAGCCCAGGCCAGCCGTGCATGCTGGATGATCAGCAGCAGCAGCAAACCGGGTATGAATGGTTCCGTGGCGTATTCGGCATGATTCCATGCGTTCTTGCCCGCCAGGGTGGGGGCCAGGAAGCACATGCTGTCGCAAAAAGTCGCGTTGGCGGCACAGAGCAGCAGCGCCACCAGCACTCGGGAACCCGGTTGGGCGGGCCGCATAGCCACCAGCACCGCTGCGGCCAAGGCCCCGCTGGCGGCCAGCCATAGCGTATCCAAAGGCCAGAACATATTTCCTGCACTCAACCATGCATGCTCCAGGTATGCGAGAAAATTCGCGACGGCAAAAACGCGTTTTTGCCGTCGCGAATTTTTTAAAATAATCTTGCCTCCGCTAAACCCTGATGGAAATCTGCCCCGGAAATGCCATGATCACAAAGCCGCTGCTGGTGAAATTGGCTTGGAACCGGGTTGGGTGGGAGAACATGGAAAACAAATTATGAAACGAGGGAATGGGTATGTGGACTGGTGGACTGGACAGGCTCGTGATTATCAAGGGCTTCCTCTGCACATCCAGAATCGGGGTATTTAGTGTCTGGGAGAAAACTAAAACGCCCTTGCGCGACGAGGGTTTTGGCCA
>CAYPCQ010000021.1:0-86660 GCA_964409245.1 uncultured Verrucomicrobiota bacterium | reverse complement strand
CGATTGTTCCCAACCCGCCCGCTGGTTAACATCCAACTATCCTGGCCCACACCCCAATTCTTCTGCATGGGGAATTCCCCCTTTCCTTTGGGGGTATGATTCGTTTAATATTCAAGTGGCTGCCATCTGGGATGCGCTGGCAGGCTGGTTGCCGGTGTTGGCGTGTTCCCAAGCCGGGGAAGGGAACTTCTACAGGCACCGATCCCGGTTTGTGGTTTGCTATTGGCGGAGACCCGAGAGCGGATTCGCAGGAAATGATTGTTCAACGGAAGGAAGCAATATGGCCCAGGCAGTAATGGATCCCGAAAAAGTCCGGCGGTTCGCCGATGAACTGAATCGGTTCAACGAGGATCTGCAAAACCGGATGGTTTCCTTGCAGGCGCGTTTTGCGGGGTTGAGCGATGCCTGGCAGGACCAGGAACATGCCAAGTTCGCGGAGGAGTTCTCGCAAATCATGAAATCGCTCAAGAAGTTTGTGGAGGCGTCGAACCTGCAAACCCCTTTTCTCCTGCGCAAAGCCCAGCGGATCGAGGATTATTTGCGGCAGCGTTGATCCGCCGTGGCTGAACGCGCCCAAGTCGCCTCTCTGGATGCCCTGGAATCCTTCCGGGCGGGGCTGATTGTATTCCTGAGCAAAGCGCGGCCCGCACTGGAAGACATCTGCGACGAAGTCCGGCGCACCCGGAGCTGGCTGGAAAGCGACCGGCGGGTTTATTGGGAAAACCAGGTGAGAGTGCGGAGCCGGGAGCTGGAACAGGCCCGCCAGGAGCTTTTCGGCGCTAGCCTGTCCGGCCTGCGCCAGCCGACGGCAGCGCATCAAGCCAGCGTGGTCCGGGCCCAGGTGGCTCTGCGGCAGGCGAAGGAAAAAGTGCAGCATACCCGCAAATGGATCCGGGAGCTGGAGAATCAAACACTGCCGCTGACCAGGCAGCTGGATCAATTGAACTCCTTTCTCGCGGCCGATCTCGTGCATGCGGCGGCTTACCTGGAACAGATCCGATCCACGTTGGAAGCCTATACCCAAATGGCACCAGGGGCAGCCTTGGTCCAGCCTGCCGCAGCCAGCGGCACTCCCGAGGGCGCTCCCGGTGCAGACGGAGCGCACCTGTCCCCGGCGGGAGCAGCAGCCCCCAAGGCCTGAACGCCGATTATGAGCCTTAATGCCAATCGCGCCCGGCTCTCCGCCATCACGAAAAACCTGTTGCTCCAGTGGGGGGAAACAAGGAATTATTGGCGGGACGCACGTGGCGGCGAGTTCGGGAAAAAATACATCGAGCCGCTGGCCCAAGAAATGGAAAAGGCGTCGGTGATTTGCGAGAAACTCGACAAGATAATTGCCAAAGCCAGGAACGATTGTGAGTGAGATGCTGGGAATTGAGGAACTCCTCGAGCGGCTGGATCAATTGAAGGGGGTGATCGGCACGTTCGCGGCGAGGGAGGAAAAACTGGCCGCGGAATACCGGGCCAAGCTGGCGGCGGTATCCAAACTTCACGAAACTTCGGCCTGGAACCTGGCCAGCCAACTGGACGAGGGGCTGGCCAAAGCGGAAGCGGATTTCCAGGCCGAATCAGATCGCCGCCGAGCCCGATGCGGAAGACGGCAGGAAATCATCCGGAAAGCCGCCAAAAGCAGCCTGAAACAGTCCCGGGACCGGCTGGAGCAATGGGAGGGACGCCGGAAGTTCCAGATCCAGAAGAGTTTTCTTGAATTGGACCGGCGCCGGGGGGCGGACCTGGCGCATTCCGCCGCGCAGTTGGCGGATTTCCAGCGGCAAACCAATGAGCAGCGGGAAGCCATTCACGCCTTGGATTTGGAAACGCTCCAGGTTTTTCGCGGTTATCCCCGGTTCCGCCGGATGCTGGATCCCAACCACCCATGGCCGGAACCCGACCTGGCCCCCGGCGAACATCAGCTCATCGCCCAAGCGCAAAAACTGCAGGAGGCCACCCGGGATCAATTGCAAGCCCACGGGCGCCTGGTGGTTCCGGCCATTTTCCGGAGGCTTTCCATCGGCTTGTTGCTGCTGTTGCTGGCGCTGGGCCACGCGGCCATGGTGCCGCTTGCCCAACACTACCATTGGTTTCCTGTGACCTACGGGCAGACGGGGTGGTCCCTGGGCGCCGTGTATATGCTCCTGGGGTTGCTTTATTGGCTGGGGGGGCGCCAGGGCGCCAAGAGTGCCCACGCAATAGCTGGGAACCTGGCCTGGATGTACCGCTTGCTGGAAGCCGGCCTGGCCAAGGCCGGGATCCACCACTTGCGGGACCAGGAGCGCATCACCCAGGATCACCAAAAAGCCAAATCCACCCTGGATCAACAGTGGCAGGAAATGCTGGAGGAAACGGCCTGGCGGCGCGAACGCGAACCCCGGGAAATCGCGGAGCAGGAGCAGCGGGCACTCCAGCGGAATGAGCGGTATTTCCAGGGGCAAATCGGCCGGCTGGAAGCAAATAAAACCGCTTTCGTGAGCCAGGCGCGGCAAGCGGCAGTGGCCCGGCAGGGGAACGCCGCGCGGGAACGGGAGGCGGCCCTGGCCCGGCTGAAGGCGGAGCATCAAGCCCAGTGCCAGGCACTCGCGGAGGAATGGCAGGCCAGCCTTGGTTCCGTCTGGGAAACCCTGCAAAACAATCAGCGCACCGCCGATCGCTTTTTTCCGTCGTGGAGCGATCCGGGCTGGGAACAATGGACGCCACCGGCTGCGTTCGGCGAGTTTGCCCGCTTCGGGCGCCTGGAGGTGGCGATCGAGCATTACGCCCAGCTGGGCGTGGCGCCGCGAACGGTGACGCTGCCGTGCCCCGCCGAATTTGAAGTCCCCTTGCTGCTCGCTTATCCCAGGCAGGGATCGGTTTTGTTTGAAACCCATAAGGATGGGGCGGCCGAGGCGGTTCAGTCCATCAACAATATCGTCTTCCGGCTGCTATCCACGTCGCCCCCGGGCCGGTTGAGCTTCACTTTGTTTGACCCCGCCGGGCTGGGCCAGAGCTTCGCGGGCCTGATGCATTTGACCGACTACCTGGAGAGCCAGGTCAACAGCCGGATTTGGACCCAAACGGCGCAGATGGAGGAGAAGCTGGCCGAGTTGAACGAGCACATGGAAAAAGTGATCCAGATGTACTTGCGCAACGAATATGCCACGATCTCCGAATACAACCGCCAGGCGGGTTCCATCGCGGAGAAATATCATTTTGTGGTGGTCGCGGGCTTCCCGGTGAATTTCAGCGAGGCCGCGGCGCGCCGGTTGCTGAACATTGCCGCCAGCGGCGCGCGCTGCGGGGTGTTCCTCCTGGTGCATTGGGATCACCGGTTTGCCCTGCCGCACGATTTTGTGCCGGATGAGCTGCGGAAAAACTGCCTCTGCCTCACGGGCTCGGAATTTGGATTCACGCTGGCTGGCCGGCGGCTGCCGGGAGCCAGGCTCGTGCTTGACGCGCCGCCCTCACCCGAGTTCGCAACCCGGTTTCTGAAAAAAGTCGGCCAATGCGGCCGGGACGCCGGCCGGGTGGAGGTGCCGTTTGAGCAGGTGGCGCCCCGGGAGCCGGAAATGTGGACGAGGCAAACCACCGACGAACTGCGCGTGGCCATTGGGCGTTCCGGGGCGGCGAAGCTCCAATATCTGGCCATCGGCAAAGGAACCCGGCAGCACGCCTTGATCGCCGGGAAAACCGGCTCGGGCAAGTCCACCTTGCTCCATGTGATCATCACCAATCTGGCGCTTTGGTGCAGCCCGGAACAGGTGGAGTTCTACCTGGTCGATTTCAAGAAGGGGGTGGAATTCAAATGCTATGTGAACCGGCGCCTGCCTCACGCCCGGGTGATCGCGATCGAAAGCGACCGCCAGTTCGGCTTGAGCGTGCTGCAGCGGGTGGATGAGGAACTGCAACGCCGGGGCGAGCTGTTCCGGCGGCTGGGAGTGCAAGACCTGGTGGGCTACCAGCGGGCCGGCGGCACTGAGCCCATCCCGCGCAGTCTCCTGATCATCGACGAGTTCCAGGAATATTTCGTGGAGGAGGACCGCGTTTCCCAAAGCGCCGCCCTGCTGCTGGACCGCATTGTCCGGCAGGGCCGGGCTTTCGGCATCCATGTCCTGCTGGGTTCGCAGACCTTGGGCGGCGCCTACACGCTGGCGCGGGCCACCCTGGGCCAGATGGTGATCCGGGTGGCGCTCCAATGCAATGAGGCGGATGCCTATCTCATCATGGACGAAAACAACGCCGCTCCGCGGCTGTTGTCCCGGCCCGGCGAAGGCATCTATAACGATGCCGCCGGGTCGCTGGAGGGCAACAGCCCCTTCCAAACTGTCTGGTTATCCGACGAAACGCGCGACCGCCACCTAGCCCGGATCCAAGCCCAGGCTCAGCAATGGCCGCGGCCGCTTCCCGGCCCCGTGGTTTTTGAAGGCAATTCCCCCGCCGATGTCCGGGAAAACGTGGAATTGGCAAAAATCATGGAGAGCAAGCCGGTGGCTGTGCCCACCGCGCCCCGCGTTTGGCTGGGCGCCCCTAATTCGGTCAAAGGCCCGACGGAAGCGCGTTTCCAACGCCAAGGCGGGAATCATCTCCTGGTGGTGGGGCAGCGCGACGAGGCCGCGCTGGCCATCGCCGGGATCGGCCTGGTTTCGCTGGCCAGCCAATATCCCCCCGGCGGAGTGCGTTTCATAGTGCTGGATGGTTCCCCTCCCGGCTCGCGGCAGCGGGTTTTCCTGGATCGCGTCCTCCAGGGGATTTCGCACCCGGTCCAGCGCCCTATGGCCCACGAACTGGCCGGGATTTTCGGTGGCTTGGCGGAGTCGGTGAAATCCGGCGAGGGGTTGGCTACCGGCGCGGAGCGCCCGGCCACATTCCTGTTTGTTTTGGGTTTGGAGAATTTCAAAAAATTGCGCCAGGAAGAGGAATTCAGTTTTTCGCTGGAGGACCGCTCGGAAGGGCCCAATCCGGCCAAGATACTGCCGGAACTGATCACTGAAGGCCCCAGCCTGGGGCTGCATTGCCTGATCACTTGCGATTCCTATGCCAATGTGAACCGCTTTCTTGGCCGGAAGTTGGCCGGTGAAATCTCCCTGCGGGTGGCCTTCCAAATGAGTGCCAATGATTCCGCCAGCTTGCTGGAAAACGCCGACGCCGCCAGCCTCGGCCTGCACCGTGCCATTTATTACAACGAGCGGGAAGGTTATTGGGAAATGTTCCGGCCTTACGCCCTGCCGGGCGGTGATTGGTTGGAAAAACTGGGGCGCTGGCCCGTTCCTCCCGCCCAAAGCGTGCAGCCGCCGACGTGAGGCGGACCCGAACCATTCCGGCGCCTTCACGGCCCGCATATTTTGGGTGGCAGACCTTGTGCCACTGGGGCTTGGTTTGAAATTGGGCAGCCCAGGATCCGCCTCCCAGCCTCGGCGGCTACCAGGTTCAGGCTTGCCCATGCAACAGCCGACTTCGCCTGTCCAACGTGGGTGGCTGTCGTCGTGAGGTGAAAGCGCCGCTTTGGCCCAGCCTCCATTACCCTTCCTGGATTGATGCGCCTTCTTTGCCTCAGAAATCGCAAACTGTTAATCCCGGTTCCCCTATCCGTGTAATCTGCGTTTATTCCCTCCTCATTTTTTGTAATTTGCGTCCTTTCCGGGCCTGGTCCTTTCCCTCCGTCCCAAGCTCTACGCGCTTGAATCTCTGTTCCTGGGCACAAAGCGGCAACTCAGGCCGCCTCCCATAAGCTTGAAGATCGATAGGCTGGATAAAGATTTCTGGAAAAACCGGATTGCATTATGCTGGGCATATTGGTTACCAATGAACCGTGCACGTTGGGATAATAAGTGATCGGGTTGCCTTTTGGCGATGGCTGGCGTGCCGCTTGGCCCGCTGGGAGTGTGGGACTTGAGCGCCAAGGTGCCTTCCTCATGATCACTTACATGACTGCCATAAAACCAGGATGTTCAACTGCAGCAAAGGGGGTAGCGAACTCGATTGATGATTTAGTCAGGGCTGCTCCGAAGGAGTTTCCGGGGAAAGCAGGCATGATTGAGCAGCATCATAACACACCGAAGTATCTCGGTGGCGATCCCAAAGGCCCAATCACTCCGCCGGACGCGGCCTGCCATCAGAAAATCGCAAACGAGTTTCCGAATCTTTGGCCTTACGGCTAACAGCCTTCCAATCCTGCTGAACTGCAAAGAATCATGCAGGAAGTCTACAAGAAGTATCCATTGCCACCAGGGAACTAAGATGCGCGAAGTTTGCGAGTTTCGAGTTGTTGAGGGCTTTGCCGCCAGGCTTTTTGCGGAGAATGAGGGAAAAAAGCTTGGCGACACAGTTCGCAAAATTGAGCTGGCGGTCGATGATACGCGGTTTGACCGGGTCGGCGAACTTCAGCGAGAAATTCGAGCGACCACAGGCCGTTCGTTCTTCTACGGTTGGATATTGCGGCGGCGATACACCCACGCTGAACTTGCCGCCGCTGATTGTTTTCGTTGGAGCGTGACCACTGCATTCGAGCCAGCCGGTGAGGAATGCGGAACGAAGTATGATGAGTCAAGTGGCCTCGCCGGTTTTAACCGAGGTTGGATGTTCCTCAGGTTCCTCAGGTTCCTCAAGTCCCACGATACCGCTGCCGGTTTTGACCGAAGCCGATGATCCGACTGCCACCTGCTGGAACCGATGCTTGATAGTTGGTTGCCACCTCAGCCGAGTATTTCCTGACCGCCTAAAAGTGCTGCACCGCCGGGGTGCTGCGTGCCACCCCAATTCCAGCCATCATTTGCGATGAGAAGTCCCCTGGAAATGGAAAAGGCCGGTGTGGTGTTCCACCGGCCCAGCTCTTCAATCAAAGTTCAAATATGCCCCGAGGATTCGGGCCTATTGATCCGGTCTCTCAGTTGCGGGCCTCATTGATCATCCGCTCAATTTCGGATTCATCAAAACGAATGGTTCGCTCATTCAGGCGGATACAATGTAGCCGCCCTTGGTGGTGCCATCGCATGAGCGTGTGCGGGCAAATATTAAGCCGGGCCGCCGCCTGCCGCTTTGTCAGCAGCCGGGAGGTCGATGGAGACGACGTTGAACTCGGATTTAAATATTGATTACATTTCATAAAAATAAACGAGCAATATACACAATAATACAAGGTAGAATGTTGTCAAGTCGTGCCTCTGCAATAGCAAATAACTTCGGGAAGGGAAAGGCGACCCCAGGCGTTGTTGTTAGCCTGTTTTAGCGGCGGAATCTACATCTACCACTTTCAGTCCATCGCCCATAAGCGTATCCAAGCCCACCGTGACTCTGCCCTTCTCGGCCACCTAATGCCGCACGGCAACCTGGACATCGGCGGGGCGCAGGGCAGCAACGGCGCTGGAACAAAGCCAGCTCACTTGGCCACCCCCTTCAGATCGAGAAAATCCTTCACCTTCAGCACATATCCCACATCGCCCCGGCTGCTCCCGTATGCGACGATCATGAATGCGCAATTCCCGAGCTGCGCCGGTTCCGCAGAAAACGCGACCGACACGACCTCCTTGGGCTGGCCGTAAACCACTGGATGCGGCTGCAGCCTCGCCGAAACCAGGTGCTTTCCTTTCGCGTCCTGCACTTGCAGCTCGGCGTAGGTGAACTTCTCGAGGAAACCCTCCTTCTTGAATTCCAGCCACACCATCACCCCGGCATCCCCGTTCGTGCGTTGTTTCATCGTGATGTTCAGTTCCGCCGCCTGCTCTTTGGAGAGATACCCCACGCTGATCATGGCGAAGCAAGGGAAGGTGGCAACGAACAGGGAAAGCAGGCCTGAGATTTTGAGTAATGTCTTCATTCTATCCTTGGGACACGCCTAAGGGGGGTTTCTTAGGCGATTTTCAAAGTTGTCTCAGCGGGTTTTGGCCCAAAGAACTTGCGCGACGCGAGCAAGCGTACCCCGCTGGACCCCGGAATTGGCCATTGCCAGACTGGGGTGACACCCGGCCGGGGACCGGATAATGAGCCGGACTGTGAACACTGCCACCAATAAATTAGGTGGATAGGTGGATGGATCTGCGGATTGAGGATTCCATGAGGGAGAAATGATGCGTTGGATACGAATTGGTCCCAGAGACCGGGCAGTAAAACCGGGCAGTGAGTGAGAAAACCCTGAAGTGGAACCTGTAAAACCGGACAGAGATCGGACAGTGACTTTTTTTGAGTTTTGGGAATCTGTTGTAAGTCTCTGATTACCAATGGCGCATCCGCTAGGAGTTGAACCTAGAACCTTCTGATCCGTAGTCAGATGCTCTATCCAATTGAGCTACGGATGCACCTCGAGGTGGCTGAAACGGGTTGAGGCCGCTGCGTGGAGAGGCCGGAACCGAATCAGCGCGCTCATACTAAAGGGGTGGTGGTGGCAGTGGCAAGCCGATTTTGCGGAGAAAAATAATCGGGGAGAATTTGCCGGTGGAAAAACTGGAAAAAAGCCGCGCATAAAAAACACCTTGCCTGGCGGCGCAAAGCAGGTAATCTGACATGCTATGTTAATGCCGGAGAGTCCGGCGGAGGTTTCTATTGCACGTGGAACAAAAAATCAAACGCGAGGTTAAGATATTCAGCGGTAATTCCAATCTGCCGCTGGCGCGGGCCATCTGCTCCAGCATCGGCTTGGAGTTGGGCAAATGCACGGTCAGTTCCTTTCCGGACGGTGAGACGTACGTGAAGATCGACGAGAACGTGCGGGGGGAGGATGTGTTTTTGATCCAATCGACCTGCCCGCCCACGAACCATAACCTGATGGAGTTGTTCATCATGATCGACGCGCTGCGCCGGGCCAGCGCCATGCGGATCACTGCCGTGCTGCCGTTTTACGGGTATGCGCGGCAGGACCGGAAGGATCAGCCGCGGGTGCCGATCACGGCAAAACTGGTGGCCAACCTGCTGGTGGCGGCCGGGGCGAACCGCGTGTTGACGATGGATTTGCACGCGCAGCAGATCCAGGGTTTCTTCGATATCCCGGTGGATCACCTGTATGCCGCACCGGTGATGTATAACTACCTGAAGGAGAAACATATTGAGGACTTGGTGGTGGTGAGTCCCGATGTGGGCGGGCTGAAGATGGCGCACGCTTATTCGCAGGTGCTGGATGCCGGGCTGGCGATCGTGGCCAAACGGCGGAAAAACGCCAGCGAGATCGAGGCGGTGACGATCATCGGGGATGTGAAGGACCGGAATTGCCTGCTGGTGGATGACCTCACTGAGACAGCCGGGACGCTGACGGAAGCGTGTGCGCTGCTGAAGCGGAATGGGGCCAAGTCGGTGGTGGCGTGTGTATCGCACGCGATCCTCAACGACCTGGGGATCCAAAGATTAAGAAAATCGAATATTGACGAGATCATTACGACTGATAGTGTTCCTCACCCTGCAATCGAGGGATTGCCAATCAAGGTGCTTTCGGTGTCAGGCTTATTGGGTGAGGCAATAAAGCGGATTCACAACAATGCCTCGGTGAATTCGCTGTTTGAATTTAAGGGCGGGCGGACCAGCTAATCCGGTGCCGGGCCCCGAGGCAGATGTAGAACCATGAAATCAGTACCATTGACGGTTTATCCGCGGACCAGTCTCCAGCGGAACCAAGTAAAGAAACTTCGCCGGACGGAGCGGATTCCCGCTGTCATTTACGGACGGCACTCGAAGTCCCAACCACTGGAAATCACGCAGTTGGATTTTGACCGCCTGGTTCACCATTCCGTGACGGAGAATATCCTGGTGGACATGGACCTGCAGGGGGATGAACGGCCCAAGCGGCTGGCGCTGATGCAGGATGTCCAGCACCATGCATTGTCCGGGAAGGTGTTGCATATCGATTTCCACGAGGTTGCGGAAAACGAGAAGGTGATTGTGACGGTGCCGGTGGAGCCGGTGGGCGAAGCCCTCGGGGTGAAAAACGGCGGCGTTCTGGAACGTGTGCTTTTCAAGGTAAAAGTGCGGGCGCTGCCCAAGGATCTGCCGGAGCAATTGGTGGTGGATGTGACCGCGCTGGATATCGGCAAGTCCGTCCATATTGGCGAAATTCCGGCTCCCGCCGGAACGGAAATCCTGGGTGACAAGCATATCCCGGTGATTTCCGTGGCCGCCCCGGTGACCGAGGCGGAAGAAGCGGCGGAAGCCGCCGAGTCAGCCGAACCCGGCTCGATGGAGCCCGAGATGATCAAGGAAAAGAAGGAAGAGGGCACGGAGGGGGCGGAGAAGGCTGGCGAAAAAGGCAAGCCTGCGGAGAAGGCCGAAAAGGCCGAAAAACCCGAGAAGGCCGAGAAGAAGAAGTAGTGGCTTGGCGCGGTGGAAGCTGGACTTTCAGGCACCCGATCCGGCGATCAGTTTGTGCTTATCGCCGGATTGGGGAATCCCGGAAGCAAGTATTCGCAAACCCGGCACAATGCCGGTTTCATGGTGGTGGAGCGGTTGGCTGGCCGCCATTTGGCGGAGTGGAGGCGGGAGGATCGGTTCCAGGCCCGTCTGGCCAAGTGGAATTGCGAACCGGGTAAGGTGTTGTTTTGCCAGCCGCAAACATACATGAACTTAAGCGGGCAGTCGGTTGGGGCATTGACAGCCTACTACCGCGTGCCGCAGGATGGTCTGCTGGTGGTGGTGGATGACGCGGACCTGCCCTTGGGGAGCCTGCGTTTGAAGCCCGGCGGCAGCAGCGGGGGGCACCACGGGTTGGAATCCATAGAACAGCACTTGGGACAGCGCAACTTTGCCCGGTTGCGGGTGGGGATCGGCCGGAGTGAGGCCGACGGGCGGGAGATCGCGGATTATGTGCTGGGCAAGTTCCTGCCCGCCGAGCGGGAACTGGTGGAGCAGGTGGTGGAGCGGGCGGCGGACCAGGTGGAATGCTGGCTGGCGTATGGAAACCAGCGGGCTATGAACGACTTTAATGGTAGTATTGCAAACCTAGGAACAAAGGACAGTTGAGTGAAAAGGTACGAAGGATTGTTCATCTTGAACACGGCGGGGCGCGAAGAGGGCGTCAAAGAGATGATCGATAAAATATCTGCCGAAATAACGCGCCTCGAGGGCAAAATCGAGACGGTCCAGAAAATGGACCGCCGTCCGTTTTCCCGAGTGGTTAAAAAAGCCATCAATGGCGGCTTTTATGTGAATGTGATCTTTGAGATCAAGCCCGAAGGGATCAGCCAGCTGACCAAGGCCTTCGGTTTAAACGACGAGATTTACCGCGTGTTGTTCACGGTGTCGCCGGTGGCCAAGCCGCAGGCGGCCTAAAATACAACACATACCTCGTGGGCGTATGGGCAACTTCAACAAAGTGTTTCTTCTGGGCAACCTGACGCGCGACCCCGAGTTGCGCTACACGCCCAAGGGCATGGCCATCGCCAAGCTGGGCATGGCTATCAACCGCTCCTGGCGGGATGAGTCGGGGGCCAGCAAGGAGGAGGTAACCTTTGTGGATGTCGATGCCTTCGGCCGCCAGGCCGAGGTGGTGAGCCAATACCTCAAGAAGGGGCGCCCGGTGTTCATCGAAGGGCGGTTGAAGCTGGACTCTTGGGAGGACAAGCAGACCAACCAGAAGCGGTCCAAGCTGACGGTGGTGCTGGAGTCCTTCCAGTTTGTCGATTCCGGCAACCGCCCGGCTGAAGACGCGGCGGCCCCGGTTTCCGCGCCCGTGCGGCAGCCCCCCAGCGCCGCTCCCGCCGCGCCACCGCCACCCGCCCGCCCGGCCGATGAAATGCCCCCGGAAGACGACGATGTGCCGTTTTAAAACAAATCACTTTACCCGCTAAAAACATCAAATCCTATTTATTATGCCGAAAGTAGATATCATCTTAACTGAAAATGTGGTTGGCTTGGGAGCCGAATCGGATCACGTGAAGGTTGCGGCCGGTTATGCCCGCAATTTCCTGTTTCCGCAACGCCTGGCCATCCCGCTGACTGCCGCTAATAAGCGCCGTCTGGAATCGCTGCGGCGCCGCCGCGGCGAGCGCGAGGCCCATGAGCTGAACACCATGACCGAGCTGGCCAAGACCTTGTCCAAGCTGACTTTGAACCTCACCGTGAAAAGCGGCGAGGGCGAAAAGATGTTCGGATCGGTCACCGCCGGCACCATCGCCGACGAATTGAAGCATCTTTACGATGTCACGCTCGACAAGCGGAAAATCCACATGGAGAAGCCCATTCGCACGCTCGGCGATCACGAAGTGGAATTGCGCCTGCATTCCGAGGTGATCGGGAAGCTGAAGCTGCATATCGAAAGCACCGAGTCCCAGCAGCCCGCTCCCGAAGCGCCAAAACCGGCGGCAGAATCCAAGGAAGAAGGCCGGCGTGGTCCCCGCGGCGAACGCCGTGGCGAAGGACGCAGGTAGGCGGCTCAATGCCCCATCATTTTGCGAAGCACGCCTCCGAGGCGTGCTTTTTCATTTCACCCATCGCCTGCAAAAGGCTTTGTCAACCCAGGGCGTCGAGGATCTGGGGCAGCAGATGGCGGCTGGACCCGATGACCTGGTAGCTGCGCTGGCAGGCATCGGCGCCCAGGTCAAATTGGATTTCCCGGCCCGCGAAATCGGCCAGGATGCCACCGGCTTCCCGAAACAGGAGTTTGGTGGCGGCGATATCCCAGATTTTGCAGTGGTGGTTGATGAAGCCCCCCAGGCAGCCATCCAAGGTGAACGCAGCGTCCACCAGGCTGTTGGTGGCGCGGAGGTTGCGCACCCGGTTCAGGAGGCGGGCCATCATCAGGGCTTGGCGCTGCAATTGGTGTTCATCGGCGCAGGCATCCATGCCGTAAGCGCACAGTTCCCGGCGCAAGCTGGATGCCTCCGACAGGTGCAGCCGCTCCCCGTTGCGCCAGGTTCCCTGGCCGGACTCGGCGAGGTAGAGGCGGTCCTCCAGGGGCAGATACAGCGCGCCGAGTATCGGCTCGGCGTCTTTGAGCACGGCCAGCAAAACGCCGAACCAAGGCAGGCCGGCGGCGAAATTGGAGGTGCCGTCCAAGGGGTCAATCACCCAGGTGATTCCGGATTTTCCCGGCCGGTGGCCGCTTTCCTCCGCCAGGATGCTGTCGCCGGGAAAACGGCGGTCCAGGATTTCCAGGATCGCACGTTCGGAAGCCAGGTCGGCCTCGGTCACGATGCTGCTGGGGTTTTCTTTCTCACGCCAGGAAAGGGCGCCTCCGAAATGCCGGCGCAGGATTTCACCGGCCACGCGCGCGCATTCCTCCAGGGTTTGTTTCACGGACGATCCTTTTTCCGCAAACGGGCGACGTAGGCCCCATCCACGCCGTCGTTGAAAGGCAGCAGCTGCCGCTCGAATTCGCGGACGAAATCTTTCCGGGAAGTGAGGAATTGGGTCACGACCACCTGGTTTTCCTCAGGCTCCAGGCTGCAGGTGCTGTAAACCATGGCCCCCCCCGGTTTCACGAGGGAAGCCAGGCGATTCAAAAGCCCCAGCTGGGTGGCCTGCAGCCGGGTGAAATCCTCCTCGCGCAGGCGGTGGCGCAGCTCGATCCGGCGGCGCATCACCCCGGTATTGGAGCAGGGGGTGTCGGCGAGGATTTTGTCATAAATGGGCCGGGTGGTGATGGCGGGCAGGGAATCCCCTTTGCTGATGGTCACGCAGTGGGCATCCAAGCGCTCGCAGTTATCGCGCACCAGCTGGAGGCGTTCCCGCTGGATGTCGTGGGCCACCACCCGGCCTTGGTTTTGCAGGCGCTGGGCGATGAAAGTGGTCTTGCCGCCCGGGGCGGCGCAGGCGTCGAGGACGGATTCGCCCAGCTTCAGCCCGAGGGCCTGCACGGCCAGCAGCGTGCTGGGATCCTGGATGTAAAAGAAGCCGTCCTGATGGCTGGCCAGCTCGGCCAGAGGCGGGTGCTTGAGCAGCTCGTAAACCAGTTTGTCGCCCGTCCAGTCCCACTCGCGCTCCTGGAACTCAACCCCCTCCCGCCGCCAGCGGGCGGTGAGGGTGACGGGGTCAATTTTGAGGGAATTGATACGGGCAAAAGTCGGGGGCGGGGTGTTGTTCCAGCGCATCAGGGCCACGGTTTTCTCCGCGTCCCAGCGGTTGTGCCAGCGTTTCCAGAGCCAATGCGGATGGGCGTGCCCGAGGGCCGGCTGCGATTTTTTCAAGTCCTCCAGCAGCTTTTGGGTTTCGGCCTCCTCGCGGCAATAATTACGGAGCACGGCGTTGAGGAAACCCGTTTGCGAGGTCAGGCCCAGGTTTTTGGCGGCCTCCACGGTTTCATTCACGGCTGCGTAATCGGGCACGCGATCCAGCCAAAATAGCTGGTAAAGAGCCATTTGCAGCAGCACTTTAGCCGGCGCGGATACCTCGGCTTGATTGGCTTTGAGGCTGATCAGATGGTCCAGCGCCAGCTGCCAGCGGACTACGCCGTAAACCAACTCCTGGATAAAGCGGCGGTCCACGGGTGCCACGGGATGTTCCAGGAAGGCCTTGTCGAGGCTGGTTTCCAGAAAATCCTGAGGATCCAAACGGTCCGTTAACACCTTTGCGGCAATTTCTCTTGGTTTTAATTCGCTCATGCGGTACTAATAATGGGCTATTATTTGCAGGCGCTCATTGATATGAAAGAAGAATTCGAAAAATTAGTCGCGGCAGGCAAAATCACCCGATCCCATGTGGAACCTCTGGTGCGTTTGGCGCAGTGTGGTTATTGCGTTCACAAGAGTTGGGGTTTTGGAAAAATCACCAGCGTGGACACCGTTTTCAGCCGTTTCCAGATCGATTTTCCATCCAAGCCGGGGCATTCCATGGATCTGGCTTTTGCGGCGGAGTCTTTAAAGCCGATCCCCAAAGACCACATCCTGGCCCGCAAAGCCACCGATTTGGCCGGCCTGCAAAAACAGGTGGCGGTGAACCACTTGGACCTGATCAAACTGGTGCTTAACAGCTACGGCGGCAAAGCCACCCTGGAGCAGATCCAGCAATCTTTAGTGCCGGACGTGATCACGGCCGATTGGAAAAAATGGTGGGAGGAAGCCCGGCATGAGCTGAAAAAGGACGGGCATTTCAAAATCCCCACCAAGAAAAACGAGCTCATCACCTATCAGGATGTGGAAATCTCCCTTCAGGATCGGTTGCTGGGCGAGTTCCGGGATGCCAAGGGCCTCAGGGCGCGCCTGAACCTGGCGCCGGAGCTGATCCGGTCCCTGGGCGACTTGCAGGATCCCAAAGCGACGATGGAGGAGGCGGTCCGCCAGCTCAACCTGGAAATCAAGTCCCACCAGCGCACCCAGTCATTCCTGGCTTTGGAAGCGATTTTTGTGCGGGAAGAGCTGCGGGAAAAGGTTGGCCTGCCACACCTCGAGGGGGAGATCGTGCCCAGGGATATCTGGGTGCAGAATCCGCCGCTGGCGCAGATCGACCAAATGTCCAGCGGCAAGCACAAAGCGGCCTTGGAATCCTTCCAGTCGGCCAACCCGGAAGCCTGGGGGGACGCGCTGCTGGAGGGGCTCAACTCCATCCCCACGCGGGTTTGCGGCGAGGCGGTTAATCTCTTGATCCACAGCGGCAAGCAGGAACCGCTCAAAGCCTGCCTGGCCCGCCTCATCACGCAGCACCAGGCCGGCAGCGATCTGCTGCTTTGGCTGGCGCAGTGGCTCGCCCGGGAAATGAAAAAAACCACCAAGGAGCGCAACGAGGCTTTCGCGGACATCCTGGGTCCGGATGTGTTCCGGGCCATGCTCTCGGCCATTGAACGCGACCAGTTCAATGAGAAAAGGAGCAACAAGCTGCGCGATTTCATCCTGGACGAACACGACCTCCTGGGGGAATTGATCCGGACGGCGGATATTGACGTGGTGAAGGATCTCACCCGCACCTTGAAGTTGTCCCCCAGCTTCGACGACATGGACAAACGCTCGCTGCTGGCGCGGATCGTGAAGATTTTCCCCGCCATCCAGCCGCTGATCTCGGGTGACCCGCACAGCAAACAGGAAACCACGCTGATTGTTTCCTGGGACAGCCTGGAGCGCCGCAAACACGAATACAACGACCTGGTGCATAGGAAAATACCCGGCAACTCAAGGGAAATCGCCATCGCCCGCGGCTACGGCGACCTGCGCGAAAACGCCGAGTTCAAGGCCGCCAAGGAGATGCAAAAAATCCTCATGCGCCGGAAGGGCGAATTGGAAGTCCAGCTTGGCCAGGCCCGCGGGATGTCCTTTGAAAACGTGAGCACGGAAACGGTGAGCATCGGCACGCGCATCACGGTGGCGGACCAGGAAACTGGCCAGTTGGATACGTATTCCATCATGGGCGCCTGGGATACCGATGTGGATAAAGGGATCATCAGCTACCTCAGCCCGGTGGGGCAGGCGGTATTGAACCACAAGGCGGGGGATGTCCTCGAAGTGGAGCTGGAGGGGCATCGGAAAAAAATCCGGATCGACGCCATCGCGCCGCTGGAACTGGCCAGTGTGGCCCCGGCGCCGGCCGCAGCGGCGCCCATGACCCCGGAAACACCCGCCACCCAGGATTCGCAATCCCCGGCCACCGCGTAGTTTATGCGCACGGTCCAGGTGCCACTCGGAAGCCGGAGCTATGATATTTTCATCGGTCCCGGTTTGCTGCAGCGGCTGGGTTCCGAATGCGCCCGGCTGAAGCTGGGGCGCCGGGGCATCATCCTCACGGATTCCAACGTGGGCCCGCTTTACGGGGCCCGGGCGGTGGAGTCGCTCCAGAAGGCGGGATTTGAGGCCGCCACGGTGAGCATTCCCGCCGGGGAGGCATCCAAGAACCTGCGCACGGTGCAAGCCTGTTATGACCGGCTGGCTGCGGAGCGCCTGGAGCGCAACTCGTTCGTGGTGGCTTTGGGCGGGGGCGTGGTGGGCGATCTCGCGGGCTTCGTGGCCGCGACTTACCTGCGGGGCGTCGCCTTTGTCCAGGTGCCCACCAGCCTGCTGGCCCAGGTGGATAGCTCGGTGGGCGGCAAGGTGGGCGTGAACCTCAAGGCGGGCAAAAACCTGGTGGGCGCTTTTTACCAGCCGCGCCTGGTATTGTGCGACTTGTCCACCTTGTCCACGCTGCCCATCCGGGAGCTGCGGGCGGGATTATCGGAAGTCATCAAGTATGGCATCATTTTCGATGCCAGCCTGTTTGCCCGGCTTGAGAAGAACATGCCGCGCCTGCTCGCCTGCGACCTCCCGGCCCTGGCGCCGGTCATTGCCCGGTGCTGCGAGATCAAGGCGGAAGTGGTGGGACAGGATGAAACCGAGAGCGGCTTGCGGGTGATCCTCAATTTTGGCCATACCATCGGCCACGCCATCGAGGCCATCGCCGGATATGGCAAATACCTCCACGGCGAGGCCATCGCGATCGGCCAGGTGGCGGCCGCCCGGCTCTCCACCCGGCTCCTGGGGCTGGCGGAGGCGGACGCCAGCCGCATCGAGGCCCTGCTGAGAAAGACTGGGTTGCCGGTGGCCATCCGGTTGAACCGGCCCCAGCGGGAGCGTCTGTTCTCCGCCATGAAATCCGATAAAAAGGTGGCCAGCGGGATCGTGCGGTTTGTGCTGGCCAGCAGACTTAGCAAGGTGGCCGGGGGGCAGTCGGTTCCCGAGGCCATGATCGCTGAAGTATTGGATGGTTTGGGGGGGGCTTGAGCATGTCGGCCGTCAGCGAAACCATGGTCCGGGAATTCTTCGAGCTGCACGGGTTTTTCGTGCGGCAGCAGCGGAAATACATGGCGCTCAATCCCACCCAGGACGAGGAGATCGATTTTTACATTTATAATCCCGCCGCCGTGGTCCAGCCCGCCGCCGGGCCGGATGGCGCGGCGCCAGTGAAGCTGGATTTGCCATTCATCCTGTCCGCGGCGGATCTGGCGGGCATCAGCCGGGCCGTGGTGGCGGTGCGGCCCTGGCACAACGAGACCTTTGGCCCCTCGGTTTTTCATCACAATCCGGAGATTTTCCGTTTCGCGGAAAGCGCCACGGCGGCCTCCGTGGGGCGGGTGTTTGGCGCCCAGGAACCGGTGCGGAAAATCCTGGTGCTCTCCATGCTGCCGCAGAACAACCCCGCCCGCGAACAGAGCGTGCAACTGCTCAAGGCGGGCGGCATCGACGCGGTCATCCAATTCAGCGCCATCCTCAAGGACTTGCTGGCCTACACCGAGGAGGACCGCAGCTACCAGAAATCCGACGTGCTCCAGGTGATCCGCATCCTCAAGACTTACGATTATCTCAAAGAGCCGCAATTGGAGCTGTTCCGGCCCGCCCGCAAAAAATCCCCGGCCCCCAAGCGGCCCGGGAAAAGCGCGGCGGCCGATGCCGGCCTTCCCAAAGACTGACGTTTATGATCCTGGTCATCGATAATTACGATTCTTTCACTTACAACCTGGTCCAATACCTGGGGGAAATGCAGGTGGCACTGAAAGTCTTCCGCAACGACCAGATCAGCCTGGAGCAGATCCGCGCCCTGCGGCCGGAGCGGATCCTGGTTTCTCCCGGCCCCTGTTCGCCCAGGGAAGCTGGTTTATCCAACGAAATCATCCGGACGTTCGGGCCGCAGCTGCCAGTCTTCGGCGTCTGCCTGGGCCACCAGTGCATTGGGCATGTGTTTGGCGGGGAGGTCATCCAAAATTACCGGATGATGCATGGCAAAACTTCACCCATCCATCACAACGGCAAAGACTTGTTCGCGGGCTTGCCTTCGCCATACAACGCCATCCGTTATCATTCGCTGGTCATCAAGCGGGAAACCATGCCGGACTGCCTGGAGATCACCGCCGAAACGGACGAAAAAGAGGTCATGGGGGTGCGCCACAAACAATTCCCCATCTGGGGGGTGCAGTTCCACCCGGAAAGCATCCTCACCGACCACGGCCGCCAGCTCATGCGCAATTTCCTGGAATTAAAAACCTGAGCCGTGTTCAGGAACTGGGGCGGTCGTTTGGGCTGGATCTTTTTGCGCAAGACATTCGTCCTTCGTCATTTATAGACCCCTAAAAGGCATGTTCATGATTCACTTCGCGGCTTGCGAAAAAACTGCGGCGCAACCGCTTCCCTCCCCACTTCCAAGGAACACGGCCAGGATTTGTTTGGGGGGCGATTCTTATCGCTGGCGACTGCCTCACGCTGATCGGTTGGCTTCCCGGAGGCAACCGGAAAGACAGCCCGCGCAAAACGCCGGGATGGAAGCGCCCCCTGAAACAGGGAGCAGGCTATTCCAAGGCCCACAAGGTCACGGAATCCTTATCCTTGATGAACAGGCGTTTGCCGGAAGGAACCGGGCTGGCGAAGGTGGGGGTTTCGGCGACTTTGGTTTTGGCCAGTTCCTCGTATTGCTTGCTGGACGGTTTGAGAACCACCAGTTCGGAGTTGTTGGGCAAGGCCAGGATTGCCGAGCCGGCGTCCACCATGCCGCCGTAATTCCCGCGCTTGACGGTATCGGTCCAGGCGGTTTGCCCCGTCCGGGCGTCGAGGCAGAAGAAATTGCCTTTGTCGCTGATGCCATAAAGGAAACCATTGTTCAGAACCGGGGAGTTGAACTGGGCACCCAGCGGCGAAGCCCATAATTCCCTGGCGGCAAAGCCGTCCCCTTGTTTTTCGACCTTGAACGATTTGGTCCCCCGGTTCTGGCCGGTGAAGATGACCTTTTGGCCATCGACGATCGGGGTGGCGGCGTTATAGGCCATGCCTTGGGGAGCAAAGGGGATTTGCCAGCAGAGTTTGCCATTGGCCACCGCGATGCCCACCACGCTTTTCTCCGTGAGCGTCACGATTTGCCGGGCGCCGTCCACTGCCAGCAGGGCGGGGGAGGCGTAGGCCGGGCCTTCCTCGGTCCACTTCCACTTGAGGTTTCCACTGGCCAGATCAAAGGCCAAGATGCCCCCATTGCCTGGCCCGCCGAGCTGGGCGATGGCCAGGCCATCGACGATGATCGGGGACATGGAAGTGAAAAAGCGGGGCACCACCTTGGGGTATTCGTCCTTGCGCCAGACCAGCTTGCCGCTGGCGGCGTCGAGGCAGGACAGAACTCCACCCACGCCCAAAGTGACCACTTTGCCTTCCGCCACCGCCGGAGTGCTGCGCGGTCCGGGATGCGAAGAGGCGGGGCCGCCGACGGCCTGCGCTTCGTATTTCTCCTGCCAGATTACCTTGCCATCAGCGGTATTCAGGCAGAGGTTGATCTCTTCGGCGCCCTGCCGGGCGAAAACATACAGCTTATCACCCACCAAAGCCGGGGTGGCGTCGCCGGTGCCCACCGTGGTTTTCCACTTCTGGGCCAAAGCCGCGGGCCATTTTTCCGGAACGTTGAATTGCGAGGTTTTCCCATCCCGGTTGGGGCCCCGCCATTGCGGCCAATCCTGGGCTGGGAGATTAAGGGCGCCAAACCAAAGGGCGCCGCCGGCCAGGACGCCAAGGGGTAAGGATATATGTTTCATTTTCAGCCTGTTATGGGTTGTCGATCACACGTTTCCTTTTTCAGGAGCATTAAAAACAAGGGAGTTTAACAATCCTATAGACTGGCCCGGTTGGCTGGAGGTTACATAAAAGAATCGGCCCCCCCTCGCTTTGAGGGATGGTTCAGGCAGATCGGCCAACCGCCTCCCAACGTCAGGAATAATGAATCAGGGCTGCGGGAGGATCGGGAGGTTCCGGAGCATATCCCGGTAGTAGGCGGCTTTTTCGTAATCTTCCCGCTCGACGGCTTCGCCCAAAGCGAGTTCAAGTTTCTCGCGCTGGGATAGCGGCCGCTGGGTCTGGATGGATTCCAGCCAGGTTTCGAGGGATTGGATTTCGTCGCTCTGTTCTTCGGCGTTTTCCTCGCCCAATTCCTTCCAAAAGGCGTGGATTTCATCGATGCCCTCATGGATGTCGGCCAGGGCGCCGTCGAAATCGCCGTCCTGCAATTTTTTGCTGCCGGAGGCGCGGGTCCGCATGAGGATGGCCTGCGGCCCGATCTGGCGCTGCCAAAACAGGTCTTCCACGGCCCCGAATTCGTTCACAAAATCGAGGATATCGAGCATGCGGCCGGCATCGCGGATGACGCCGGCGTAATCTTCCAGCTCCATCTGGCAAAGGCAGCGGTGGTGATATTGCATGGCTTCCAGGTGCAATTGGGTGCATCCTTCCTCGTCCACCTCGAATGGCTCGGCCGGTTCGGGAATATCGGCTATCTTCGCGGTGTAAAAATCCAGCAAAGTGGGATGGCCGTGCGGTTGTTTGCCGTCGGGCCTGCCGTCGGCATTCATCTGCACAATGCCCAAATCCAGCCGCAGTTGGATTTTATCAGTGCCGTCCCGTCCTTTGAACCGCCTGACCATGACCTTCCCGGGCTGAAATTCCCAATTATCCAGGATATGTGAAATATCGAAATTCACGTGATTCACTATGGCCGCTGGCGGGAGGTTAGTCAATTCGCATGGCGGCCCGGGGGGGGCAAGGCCGGGGAAGGGGCGGCAGCCGGCCCCAAATGAGCGGCAAAGCCGGGGCGAAATCGCCCGGGCGGCGGCTCATCCACGGCTCCAGCACTTCCGGCGCGAACCAATCGCCGGATTCGATTTCCTCAGGCGGCAGGATAAACGGCCCGGCGTGGTGCGCCCGGTAAACCCAGATAAACTCCCGGCCGGTTGCGGGGCAGGCCTCGATTTTGAACAGCTTTTCAGGTGGTTTTTGAAAAGTGATGCCCAGTTCCTCCTGCGCTTCCCGGACCGCACAGGCATCATAGCTTTCACCCGGCGCCAGGTGCCCCGAGGCCGAGGAATCCCAGGTTCCGGGAAAAGTGTCTTTCCACTGGGAGCGTTTTTGCAGGAAAAGGCGGTGCTGGGGATCGAACACGAGCACATGCACGGCCCGGTGGTAAAGGCCCAGCCGGTGCACCTGCGAGCGGGCTTCGCGGCCGATGACCTCGTCCCGTTCATTTACCACGTCAAAATATTCTTCACTCATGGGTTGCGGAGCCGCCCAGCAGGCGGATCAGGTTCAGGTATTGTTCAAAACTGGCATCCTCGGCGCGGCTTTGAAGCGATAAGCCGGCCCCGGCGAAAGCCGCTTCCAGGGCGGCGGCCGGCCAATCGGCTTTCAAGAGCTTGAGCATCATTTTGCGCCGCTGGGAGAAACTCCGCCTTACGATCCGGTCATAATCCAGCCGTTGGGCGGCCGTCAAAAGCGGGCTGGCGCGCCGCTCCAAAACCACGCACCCGGAGTCCACCTCGGGTTCCGGGTGGAAGCAGGAGGCGGGGATCTTAAACCAGGAGCCGGACTGATAGCGCAGGCCAAGCAGCAGCGTCAACGCGCCGTAGGCGGCGGTTCCCGGCCGGGCCACCAGCCGCTGGATGACCTCCAATTGGAGGGTGGCCACCAGCTTTTTGGGAGGCTCCGGGCTGAGGGCCAGCTCCATGAGCAGGCGGGAGCCCACCGAGTAGGGCAAATTCGAAACCAGGGTCCAATCCCGCCAGGATCGGGATTCGGCTTTCAAGTAGTCCAAGGCATCGGCGTGGATGATTTCCAGCCCGGCCTGGCTGCCCAGCCGTTCCCGCAGGCAATCGCAAAGCCGGCGGTCTTTTTCGATCGCCAGCACGGGGCATCCGGCCGCCAGCAAATACTCGGTCAACGGCCCCAGCCCCGGGCCGATTTCCAGCACGGGATCCCCCGGCGCCAGGGCCGCGCACTGGATCATCCGGCGCACCTGGTTGCTGTCGTGCATGAAATTCTGGCCCAGGGATTTGGTCAGAACCAATCCACGGTGGGCCAGGATTTCCTTAATTTCGGATAACTTCATGGCTGGCCAGGCGGGCGCAAATGCCTATTCCCACGCATATTTCCAGCCCCGCGCCGGAACCGCCACCGGCCGGCCGTTGAAGGTGGTTTCCACCTCGCGGTCGTTGAAGTTTTCGATCACCCAGCTGCCGCCGGTGAACAGGTAAAGGGCCACCCGGCTGGGCGCCTGGAAGGTCGCTTGGATGGGTGGCAGCAGCCTGGCCCGGAGGCGGTCCAGGTTTTCGGCAGGAAGTTGCAGGATGGATGGGGGATCGCCGCGCACCGGAAGGATCTGGACGTTGGCGGCATCCAAAGGAACCTTGCCCGCCAGTTTCGCCGCGAGGCCGTCGGTCACCAGGACCGGTTTCCCCGCCTGGATGAAACGGGCCAGCTGTTCTGCCAGCGCGGGATCCTGCCAGGCGTGGATCGAGAAAAAGGCCGCCGCCGCGTCTGCGGGGAATTTGTGGCACGGCAGCAAGGGCAGGCCGAGCATGCCGGCGAAATCGAAGATGCGGGCTTCCGCGCCGCCGGGGCTGCCGGCGGGCTTATAGGCGGCGATGCCCCGGGCCTGCCGCCGGCTCACCTGCTGAGCCGTGGCGAACAGCTCCGGCAGCTGCGCGCGCAGGGCGGTGATATTTTTCGGGCCGGTATCGCGCTGCAGGCCGCCGTAACAAAACAGCAGGGATTCGCGGGCGCCCGCCAGGATGGTCTGGCGCGCCTGCTCGAGGTAGGTCTTTTCCGTGGTGCCCAGCCAATCATACCAGCCGCCGCCGCACTTGGCGCCGCCGATCCCCCCCAGCCAGCGCATGATGAAATAGGCCTCATACTGGACTGTCCCTCCCCATTGCTTGTCCTGGTAGTCCCGCGTTTCGGTCCCCACCCAAATCTGGTCGAAATCCGCGGTCTCGCGGATAACCTCGTAACCGCGCTCCTGGAAACGGTCGTACCATTGAGGGTATTTGATGATGAGCCGCACCTGGGGGTTGACCGCCCGGGCCGGTGCGATCACCCGTTCCTGGGACACCCGCACCATGAGTTCGCAGCGGTAATCGGTCCAGGAATTGCCCGCCACCGGATAAGCGTGGACGCCCACCTGCACCCGTTTGGCCTGGCGTGCCGTTTCGCATTCGGCGCAGGCGCAATCGGTGAACCAAAAGTCATCGATCATGATGGCGTCGAACAGCCCGGCCGTGAATTCAAAAATCTGCCGGACCCGCTCCTGGGTGGGGCCGTCGGTATAGCAGCTAATGGCCGGTTTCCAGCCCGTGGAAGGCTTGCCCACCTGGGTGGGGGTTACGCAGCCGGAAACCAGAAAACCATCGCGGGAGAAGCGGTCCCGGGCCTGCGCCAGCACGGGGCGCTCCGCCTGGTATCCGTCCCGGAAAGTCTCCAGATACACCTGCGTGACGCCGGTTTGTTTGCACCAGGCCACAGCCTGATCGAGGCCGGGCCCGGAGGCCAGGTGATTCCGCATGTCCTGGGCGGTGAACAAAGTGGAGAAGCGATGGCTGGCCGCGTGCTGTTTGGCCAGCAGCCAGGCAGCGGGGCTTTCCGCCGCGCGCAAAAGGGGCGGGAAGAGGCTGGAGGCGAGCAGCCCGGCCAGGCTCACGCCGGCCAGCCAATGGGTTTTTGGTTTCATAAATGCTTCAGCAAATAGGATCGGTTCACGGATGGCGCAAATCCAGGCATTTCATCCGGTTCAAATCGCGAACCAGCAGTTTGCCATCGGAGAAAGCCATCGGGGCCCAAGGGGTTTTGCCATCCAGAACTTTGGCCTTGGCCAGGAGCTTGAAGCCCGCAGGGGAAATTTCCAGCAAGTGCAGCACCCCGGTTTTGCCGTGGAGCACCAAGGCCAGGCCGTCCACCACCAGCAAGGGGCCTTGGTCGAACTGCAGCGCGGGTCCGGTTTGCCACTGGATTTCCCCGGCCCGGTTCAGGCACACCAGCCCGGTGGCGGCGCCGCCGTGCTCCTTCAAGCTGAGCACGTAAAGGTGGTCCCGGTAAAGGACCGGCGAATGGATGAAAGCGGAAGCGTTCCGGTTTTCGGCGCCAACTCCGGCCTCCCACGCGCCATTTTTCCGGGCGGCCTCAAAAAAGACGCAACCCAGCCCGAACCCGCCGGTGACCAGGAAGCGGCTGGCCCCGGTTTGCACCGGCTGGGGTATGGGGATTTTATAGGGCCGCGGGGTTTGGGTTTGCCACAGGATGCGTCCGGTGAGCGGATCCACCGCGGTCACCAGGGCGGGAGGCGCCTGGGCGGGGGATTTTTCCGGATCGCTGGGCTGGGCCAGCATGATCACCTGGTCCACGCCGTCCAGGTTGGCAAGGAACGGGCTGACATGGCTATACCAGTTGCGGCCCAGGCTGCCCGATTGCCAGCGCAATTTCCCGGTGGTTTTTTCATAGGCCACCAGGCCGGTTTTCTGGGTCTGGGGCGCCACGATGACCACGTCGCGCCAGGGCAGGGGAGCCTGGGTCATGCCCCACATGGGCACTTGCGCCCGGGCCAGTTTATCGGCGCGGTCGGCAGGCGGAGTTTCGCGGTCGATTTGCGGATCCTTGAAGTCGTTCACCAGGTGTTTGGACCAGGCCAATTGGCGGGAACGCCCATCGAAGCAGTAAAACTGGCCCAGGGGGCCTGCCGCAAAAATCCAGGGGCCATCCAGCGTCGGCACATTGCGGGAGCCGTTGTAGGGGAGATTCCCCGGGGCATCCATGGCTGCGCGCCACAATTCGCGTCCGGTGGCCAGTTCCAGGCACCGGAGCACATCCTGAAGATCGTCGGTGCGATCGAGCACGAAAGCCTGGCCGCCGCGGATGGCGGCCCCGGCGTAGCCCTCGCCCATCGCGAGCGACCACCAAACCTTGGGGCCGTTTTCAGGCCAGGACCGGGCGAGGCCGGTTTCGGTGGAAAAGCCGTTTCCACCGGGGCCGCCCAGGCGGGGCCAATCTTCCGCCCGGGCGGTGGCAAGCATGGTCAGGGAAGCCAGGAAAACCGCCCGGACCTGGCGGGAAACACGGTGGCGTGTCCGGGTGGGAAAAAGCGGGTTCAGGTGATCAGATTGCTTTGGAAATAGGCGCATACATCCATGGCGTACAGCAGCGGTTCGGTATCCTCGGTGGGGATCGTTTTGCGGCGCGCTTCCTCCTCCGGGGCGCCCAGTTTCAGCCAGCTCCCCACCCGGACATCGTTCAAGACCTGCAGCAGCCATTCCATCTGCGGCCTGGTCAGCGCCAGGTGGCAGCCACCCGTGACGGTTTCAAAGGTGCGGGGATCCTCGATGAATTGGCGCACCCGCTGGCGATGCTCCTGGCGCTGTTCCGCCAGCGCTTCGTCCAGCAGTTGCTGCCCTTCGATCAACGTGGCATCCAGCCCGTGGCGGTCGAGCTTTTGATGGCCGGAGGGCACCAGCGGGTATAATTGCAAAACCTCCTGCAGCAGCATTCGCTCCCGCGGATGCAGGTGGAACACCATTTTATCGGCGCCGTCGGAAACGCGTTTCATGGCTGGCGGTTCCCGGCGGACGGGCGGCGGATGAAAATGGGAGGCATGGTGGGGGCGGTGTTCACGGTTGGTCACGTTCCAGCGTGGCGTGGAGGCAGTATTTGTGCAGCTGATGCACATAATACTCGGCTCGCTCGAAGCTGTCGCGGACCAGCACACTCTTGCCCTGGTTGTGCACCTGCAGCATGTGGAATTCCGCCTTTTTGCGGTACCAGCCAAAAACCGTCTGGAAGACATGGGTCACGTAATCCATCAGGTTGACCGGGTCGTTCCAGCAGATCACCAAAAAGCCTGGCTCATGGGTGATTTTGGCATCCGTGGCCTGTTTTTTTTCCAAGTCCGGCAGCACCACCGGGGGTTGGACTGTATCCTTGTCTGGCATGGTTCAAAACTGAAGCCGTGGCCCGGCGCCTCCTTTTATTGAGTATCGCCGCGGGTCACCCGGAGGAAGACTTCCTCCAGGCCCAGTTCCTCCTCCTCCAGGCCGATGAGCTTGAAGCCGCCTTTGACGAGGGTTTCCGCCACGCTGCCCGGATCGGTTTCGTGGTCCTTGAGCACCACCCGGATCCGGCCGTCTTTATAGACGACTTCGCTGGCTTCCAGACCCGTTTTCAGCAAAGCCATGGCTTCCTCAACGCCGGCGGCCACCTTGACGAGGAATACCCGGCCGGCGGCGAACTGGTCGCGCACCCCCTGGACCGGCCCGCTGTAAATCAGCTGGCCTTTTTCAATGATCGCCACCCGGTTGCAGAGGTTCTGCAATTCGCTGAGGATGTGGGAGGAAATGATGATGGTTTTGCCCAGCCGCTGCAGCTCCTGCAAAATGGCCATCACTTCGATCCGGGCGCGGGGATCCAGGCCGCTGGCCGGTTCGTCCAGCAGCAGGAGCTGGGGATCGTGGATCAAAACCCGGGCCAGGCCCAGGCGTTGCTGCATGCCCCGGCTCAAGGCGCCAATCAACGTGCCCCGTTTTTCGCTGAGCCCCACCAATTCGAGCACATCGTTGACGGTTTTTTCCCGTTTGGCCGAGGGGATCTTGTAACAGGCCCCGAAGAAATCGAGGTATTCGGTCACTTCCATGTCCTTGTAAACGCCGAAAAAGTCGGGCATGTAGCCGATGATCCGCCGGACGGCGTCGGCTTCCCGGACCACGTCGTGGCCGAAGATTTGGGCCTGGCCTGCCGAAGGGGTCAGGAAGGTGGCGAGGATGCGCAAGGTGGTGGTTTTGCCGGCGCCATTGGACCCGATGAAGCCGAAAAGATCGCCCTTGTTGACCGTCAGGTTCAGGCCGCTTAAGGCCAGCAGGCTGCCGTAGGACCGGGTCAAGCTGTCGGTTTGGACCGCCACCGCAGGAGGATTCACATTCTCAGCCATAGGTCATTTCTCATTTATCCGCGACCGGCATCTGCAGCCGGAATAAAGTCTGGCTTTCTTTGCGGCGCGCCTCGAACTGGCGCAGCGAACGGACGGGCAGATGCCCCGCATCCCAAGCCATCAGCATCGGCTCGCCCCGCAGGTTCACGGCGGTGAGATCCATGCCGTTGGGCGCGGCAAAATTGAAGCTCCAATTATGGCCCTGATTGCCCCATTGCGGGCCGGCGTAAGTCGCGCTGGCTTGGGAAATGTAACTGGCCGCGCAAGTGTTGGCGGGGGGATCCCAGCGGATTTGGTGGGGATCGCTGCCGAACGCCTGCTGGCGCGCCTGGACGGCGCTTCCGAACAGCGGCGAAGCCCGCTGGATGAAATCGACCAAGGGCTCGCCCTTGAACGTGGCCGAGTCGAAAGTCAGGCTGCTTTTGGCGGGCAGGGAACCCAGCTTGTAGGCCCGGTCCTTGTAGGTCAGGAAGAGCGGATCGAGGGCATGGTCCAGCTGGTTGGTGACGGTCATCTGCCAGCCGTTGCCGCGGCGGGCGAACCGGGCGCTGAGCATCCCGCCCGCCGTCTGCCACCAATCGTGGACATACAATTGGCTGGTCCAGACGGGCACAAAAACGCTGGCCTGGAAACCGCCGCTATGGTGTTCGATGCTGATCCGGGAATTCTCGTCGCCCCCCCATACCATGCGGGTTTCGCCGCGCAGCGCGGTATGGGTTTGCTCGCTGGACAGCGCGAAACGGGAGTTGGCGGGCGAATAAATCGACAGATAGGTGCGCCCGCGCATTTCAGCGCCTGTGGCCCGCGGGAACAGGTCCACGATGCTCAGTTCATTGCATTCCGTCTCGCCGGCGCGCAGCTTGTAGCCGATGAAGTAGATCAGGAAGGAGAAGAAGGCCACGTAGCAGGGGAAGGTGATCCAGGTGAGCATCGTTTTGTTCAGCCGCTTCAGCACCAGGTAATCCACCGGGCCGATCACCGCCAGGTAAACCACCAGCAGCAGCAGCAGCCAGCTGATCGGCAGCTTGCGGATTTGCCGGCTTTCGATCATGGAGCCGAAAACGCCGTCCAGGCTGTAGCCGCCCGGCGGGTTGATATTGCCCTGGCCGAGCAGGCTGATCGGCGTCTGGGCCACGCGCGCCCAGAACCAGGCGCGGTTTTTCCAGCTGCGGAAGGGCTCCCGCTCCGGGCTGAAGCTCAATACGGTCAACAGGCCCCGCCCGCGGGGGATTCGCACCACCAGGGGCACCCCGCCCACGGCCAGGTCTTTGATCCCCTCCCGCCATTCGCCGGTGGACAGGTTCACGGCGCCCTGCTCAAAGGCCGGATCGGCCGCCAGATTGGCGAAGGGATTCGGATTTTCGGGCGGCTTTTGCGCCTGGTTTGGGCGGCGGCCGGCCGCTTGGGCCAATTCCGCGAAATCGGCGAAAAAGGGATCGTTTTTGCCTGCCAGCCATTCCTGGACGGCCCCCGGCACGCTCAGGCTGGTGGTTTGCTGGAACTCGGCGGGAATCAGCGCCTTCAACCAGGGGGCGCCGTTGAGATCCCCAGGCTGTTCGAGGCCCACGATGAGGTGGCCGCCCGCGTGGAGCCAGGCCACGACCGCGCCGGCCTGGGGCGCCTTCAGGTCCAGGGCCTTTTCGGTGTTCAGATACAGGGCGTTCAGGCCCTCGAGGCAAATCGGATTGTCCGGGAATAATTCGGGCCGCAGATGGGCCACCGTGGGCTGGAACTCCTCCTGGTTGGGCCGCAGCTCCGGGAAAGATGGCAGCCCCCCGAAAGTCCGCGGCAGGGCGCCCAGCAGGAAATTCGAGTGGTAAAGGCTGCGCCGGGCCCGCAGGTTCGTTTGGGTGGCCCGCTCCTTGCCCCGCTCGTCCAGCAGCCGCGCATTCCAGCTCCCGAAGCGCTCCGCAAAGACCGGCACCACGAACCGCTTCTGGGTGTTGGGGGGGAAATCCATGGTCATCCGGCGGGCCTGGCCCTGGCCAAGCTGGCTGTTGCTCAGCTCGAAAACACCCTTGAAGCCCGGGCCGTCGTTCTTCACCTCGCACACCACCGGCAGCCAGTTCATCTGGTGGATGACGCCGTCATAGCCGATGAACACATCGAATTGGAACTCCGCCCGGGCGGGCGCCGCCAGGCACCCTAAAAAACCCAGCATCCAGCACCACAGCGCGCCCCGCGATGATGCCGGGTGACGGCCATGGATCCGCCTTCTGGAACTGGTCTTTGACATGCTCGCCTTAGATATCGCTTCCAATCCTCGTATTCCACCTCGTTTATAAAAACAGGTGGGAATTAAGCAAACACAAAAATCCCGGTTTGACAGCCCAGCGCCCAAAACCCGGCTGGGCTGCAAAGCGGAAAACAGCCTGGCGGGCCGGGATTCTTCGGGCGAAAGGCAAACCGCCACCGGCCAAAGGTGCGGCTTCGGCGGAGGGGAAAATCCAGTGGAGCCATGAAAAAGCCCCGGCGGTAATGGCTGGCGGGGCTTTGCGGAAACGGCAGGCTTAAGGCGCTTCGGACAGCCGGAAATACCGGCCCACTTCCACGGCGTCGAATTCCTGGACTGTTTCGGCGGAAACGGCCACGAAGGCTTCTCCCGCCTTGGCCCAGGTTTTCAGGTCCAGCGAAGCCTCCAATTGGTACTTCCTGGCGGCTTTTACGTGCATCCGGACCTGGACCGTTTTCACGTTGACGGTGAGCCATGGCTGTTCCGGCGCTTCGTAGTAATAAAGATCTTGGATTTCCTGGGTGGAAAGGGCTCGGTTATAAACACGGAAATCGTCAATAAAACCCGCGTATTGGTTTCCCCATGGTACCTGGCCAATTAACAGTTCATTTCCTTTGGTGTTGATGCTCCACGCTTTGAAATCCACCTCACTCCCGTCGAAATATAAGGATCCAAAGGTGCCGTCGTTCACGATGCTAATTTGATGCCATTCAAGATTTTCATTAAAGATATGCCAAGCATACACTGGTGGAGGTTGATTGGGATCTGGCGTCCACGGCACAGTTGTGGCAACGTGAGACATAAATCCGTTGTCACGGATGAGGTGAAAGTCAAAAGAAAAAGCCGCTTGGTTTGAATCCCCATAGTAGAGGAGTTCTGATTTCTGATGAAATTTGCCGTCATCACCGGGACCGGAAAAAACAAAACCCGGCATCCCGGCGTAATCGGGCTTGATCCAAAACGTGAGGCTGCGGGGAGCATTTCCGGTTGGGAAATATTTTCCCGAAACATGGACAAAACCAGGCTGATTTGTGGAAAAAAGCGCGGCGCTGTTCATTTTGCCGAAGCGATCCTGGCCGAAATTCACCGTGCCGTGCAAAGCCCCGTGCTGGCCGGTTCCGCTCTCGTCATGGGCATTCCCATTGAATGGGTAATAGGCCACCAACCCCTCGGTGAAGGGGGATGATGCGGATTGCGGTGCCGCGATGGCCACCATTGGTATGGTGGTGTAATTGCGGCCGGCGTTCTCGACGATGATTTTGTCCACCTTTCCGCTGGCAATGGTGGCCACGGCGGTGGCCCCGCTGCCGCCGCCGCCGGCAATTGCCACTGCCGGAGGTGTGCCATACCCTGATCCGCCATCGTTCACGGTGATGGCCACCACGAATCCGTTCACCACTGTGGCAGTTCCCGTGGCCGCCTTGGCGGGGGAGGAAAGGGCCACGGTGGGAGTGTTGGTGTATCCGCTGCCGGAATCGGTGACAATGATTTGGCTGACTGATCCATTGCTGAGGGTGGCCACCGCGATGGCCCCGCTGCCGCCGCCGCCAGAAATGGTTACGGTTGGCGGATTGGCATACCCGGCGCCGCCATCGGTGATGGTGATGGCCACCACAAAACCGTTGACCACCGTGGGCAGGGCGGTGGCTGTCCGCTGGGCTTGGGTGGAGCTGACGAATAACCCCATGAAGGCCAGCATCACTGCCGGCAATGCAATTTTAGACCACATAATGTGTCCCTTCCTGGCGCTGCCACGGGAAACAAAGAGGGTGCGAACTCAACGCACCCTCATCGAGGTACCGCCAGGCAACCTTCAGAAGAATACGCCAAGCCGCACCCAGGGGGGTGCGCGCTCGGACGGTCTTCTGAGTCGTAAAACTGGCGGTTTTCGATGAGACCATAGCCGTTGCTACGCTAAATATTTGTTGTTTTGTTATTTACATATCTTTGTTCCACCCCCAATCAAGCCCGAGGCAGGTCCGGGATGCAAGCTGTTTTTCTGCAACCAAAGGGCATTCCGGCCGGGGGCGGGGGATGATGGCCAGGCTGGATTTTCCCTTCAGTTAGCCTCGACAAAACCGCCGGGGCTTGGCAGACCAGCAGACATGCATGACCGTTTGCCGGTGATGATCGGGATCGATGGCGGAGCTACCTATAGCTATGGCATTGCGGTGGATTCGGATGCCAGGGTGCTGGCTTTTGCCCAGTCCGGGTCGTTGAGCTTCCTGGGGTCGAGCATGGTGGAGGCGCGCCGCAACCTCAACCAGCTGGTCAAAGCCCTGGAATTAAAGCTGCCATTGCAGAATGAGTTCGCCTCGGTGGTGATCGGCTGCGCCGCGCTGTTTGCCGAGGCCACCGAAATGCAGAAGGAGCTGCTCTGCAAGGGCATTTTGCCTCTTTTCCGCACGCGCCTGGTGAGCGATTGCCTGACGGCCTTCCACGGGGCGACGCTGGGCGGCCCGGGGGTGCTGGTCACCGGCGGCACGGGATCCATCACGGTGGCGCAGAATGAGGCGGGGGAATTTTCCCAGGTGGGCGGCTGGGGGCACATCCTGGGCGATGCGGGCGGCGCTTATTGGATCGCGCTGGAATCCGCCAAGGCCGCGATCGCGGCGGTGGAAGGCCTGGGGCCGCAGACCAGCCTCATCGACCTGGTGTGCCGCTGGTTTGAGGTGAAGGATCTGACGGATATTGTCCCGGTCTTTTACGGCTCCAAATTTTCCAAGGATAAATTCGCCGCCCTGGCTGGTTTTCTTTCCGCGGAGGGCGGGGAGGATCCGGTTTTTCAGCAAATCTGCCAGCGGGCCGGCCGGGAATTGGCGCGGCAGGCGCAAACCGCCCTGCAGCTATGCGGCCTGAAAATCCGGCCCGCGCCGCTGTTCTTGAACGGCAGCGTGGTGACCAGGAACGGGCTGGTCCGGGAAAGCCTGCTCAAACATTTGAACCAGGCCTATCCGATCCAGCTGTGCCAGGCACAGTTGCCGCCCGTTTTAGGGGCCGCGGCCCTGGCGATGGGTTCCCGTGGCCTGGAAGTGACTCCCCAGTTCGCGAAAAACCTGCTGGAGAGCAGCCAGCGTCTGGCGCAACCGGCCCCCCAAACCCCATGATAAGAACCTGCCGGGGGGCCAGCCTGGCCAAATCCGTGGAACGTCCAGCTTAACAACTGATTTAAAAATGCAACATCTGGAAAAACATTTTACGGGCGGCGAGGTGGTCCGTGACGTAGTGATTGGCATGGCGGATGGCTTGACAGTGCCGTTCGCGCTGGCGGCTGGAATTTCCGGCGCGCTGACTTCCACGCACCTGGTGGTCGCCGCCGGCCTGGCCGAAATTGCCGCCGGCTCCATCGCCATGGGCTTGGGCGGATACCTGGCGGCCAAAAGCGAGGCGGAGCATTACCGCAATGAGCTGCGCCGCGAGGAAGCTGAGATCATTGAAAAACCGGCTGTCGAAACCCAGGAAGTCCTGGATGTTTTCAAACAATACGGGTTATCGGAGGAGGAAGCCACCCCGATCACCAATGCGCTCAAGCAAAATCCCCTCGCCTGGCGGGATTTCATGATGCGCTTCGAGCTGGGGTTGGAGGAGCCTGATCCCAAGCGAGCCGTGCAAAGCGCCGTCACCATCGCCGGCTCCTATGTGGTGGGGGGCTTGGTGCCGCTGCTGCCGTATATGCTCGTGGAAGATTCCCAGCGGGGATTGGCGATATCGGTGGTGGTAACGTTAATGGCCTTGGCGGGGTTCGGTTTTGGCAAAGGGCATTTCACCGGTGTTTCCCGCTTAAAAAGCTCCCTGCAAACCACTTGTGTCGGCGGTTTGGCGGCGGGAGCCGCCTTTTTCATCGCCCGGCTATTCGCCTGACGAATTATCCGTTTTGCGCTTGCATTATCCTTGGAAATAGGGCAAATTGAAGGCGTCCGTTAACCCAGCGGCCAGGTTTATGAGTGCCCCCGGTTAAGTTGTGTATGGTGATAGTTCGTTTTCCATAGTGGAGAGCGGTCGCCTGACGGACACAAAAAAGTAAAAAGATACAATGAATAACAAGTTGTTTGTGGGCAATCTGAGCCACGACACCACCGAAAATGATCTCCAGGATTATTTTGCCACAGCCGCCAGCGTGGTTTCCGTCAATATCCTGTTGGATCGTTTCACGGCCAAATCCCGCGGATTCGGTTTCGTTGAGATGGCATCTGACGAAGATGCCCAGAAGGCGATTGACGCTTTCAACGGACGTGATTTCCAAGGGCGCAAGTTGACTGTCAATATCGCTCGTCCCCGTGAGGAGCGTCCTTTTGGCGGTGGCGGCGGCGGCGGCGGTGGCGGTCACCGCAGCAGTGGCGGCGGCGGTGGTGGCGGTGGTGGCGGTGGTGGCCGGGATTGGGGGCGCGGACCCCGGGGTCGCCGGTAATTTCCCCAGCGGGAAATCCGTTAGCATCAACCTTTAAAAACCCAGCCTTGTTGAGAGGCTGGGTTTTTCATTGTGCGCGGGCTGAAATTTGTTTCCCTTTTCCCAGGCAGGGCTTATAAAAGACGGCATGTTACACAATCAAATACCCCGGAGGCTTCGCCCGGATGCCGAAGCTCCTGCTTTGCCCAGCAAACAGAAACCGCCTTCAAGCCTGAGCCGCCGGAATTTCCTGGCCGCCGTGGCCTGCGGCCTGGCCGCACCCAGCATCGTGCCCATATCGGTGCTCGGCCGCAACGGGACCGTTCCCCCCAGCGAGCGGATCATCATGGCCGGCTTGGGCATCGGCGGTCGCGGATCCGGCGTCCTCGGCTGGATGCTGCCGGAAAAGGATGTGCAGTTCGTCGCGGTTTGCGACGCCAAGAAAGCGCAGCGCGAAGCGGTCAAACGGACGATCGACAACCACTACGGGACTCAGGATTGCCAGGTTTACCGTGACATCCGGGACTTCCTCGCCCGGCGCACGGATATCGACGCTTTGCTGATCGCCACCGGCGACCGCTGGCATGCCCTGGCCTCCGTGATGGCCATGCGGGCGGGCAAGGATGTGTATTCGGAGAAGCCATCCTCCATGACGGTGGCCGAAGGCCAGGCGGTGGTGGAGACGGCGCGCCGCTACGGCCGCATCTACCAGACCGGCACCCAGCGCCTCAGCGAGGCCAACTTCACTTTCGCCAACGAATTGTTCCGGCTTGGCCGCCTGGGCAAGGTGCACACCGTCCGCGCGCACATCGCCCCGTGGGACGCCGCGGAGATGCGCCACGACTGGCTGCCGGCCCAGCCGGAGCCTTCCCGCGATGAGGTGGATTGGGACCAATGGCTCGGGCCCTGCCCATGGCGTCCTTACAACCCCAGCTATGTCAGCGGCGGCTGGCGCGGCCATTACGACTTCCACACGAGCTGCATCGGCGAGTGGGGCGCCCACACCTTCGCCCAGTGCCAGGTGGCGATCGGCGCGGCGGACACCTCGGCGATCGAATACCAGTATGTCAACAACGCCTTTGGGGAGGGGATGGTCACGCGGTTCGCCAACGGCATCCAGATGGTGCTGCAGAAGGAGGGCTGGCGCGGATCCTGTGGCGTCCGCTACGAGGGCACCGAAGGCTGGGTATCGGTGGCGGATGGCTATTCCAAGCCGGACGTTTCGGATCCGGCCATGATGGCCGATTTCAAGAAATTGGTGCAGGATTACATGGGGCGCACCCAGCGGCCGATGAGCCATGTGCGCGATTATTTCAACTGCATCAAGTCGCGCCGCCTCACGGTGGCCAACCCCGTGATGATGCACCGCAGCATGACCACCGTGCATGCCGCCAACATCTGCATGTGGCTGAAGCGGGACATGAAGTTCGACCCGGTGAAGGAGGAGTTCATCAACGATCCGGAGGCCAATCGGCTGCGCTCGCGCGCGATGCGCGAACCGTGGATTTTCTAAGCGATCACTCAACCAGGAAAGGATTATTACCATGCATTTATTCTCGATTCATACCGGCCGGGCTTCCGCCCTGCTGCTCGCCCTGGCTTTGCCGGTTTTCGCCCAGAAAACCCCCGTCCAGGATCAAATCAACAAAAAGGTGGCCGATGCCTGCCGGCAGCTGGCCATCACCGGCACCCGGGAATCCGTGGCGCTGCTGGCGGCTTTGCTCAGTGACGAGGAGCATTCCCACATGGCCCGCTACGCCCTGGAAACCATCGCCGATCCCGCGGTGGACGCCGCTTTGCGCGAGGCGCTGGACCAGCTGAAAGGACGCCCCCTGGTGGGGGTCATCGGCAGCCTGGGCGTGCGGCGCGATGCCCGGGCCGTGGAGGCGCTCGCCAAAAAGCTCAAGGACTCCGATGAGCTGGTGGCCGTGGCGGCTGCCCGGGCGCTGGGCAAAATCGGCACCCCGCAGTCCACCCAGGCCTTGCTGGCGGCTTTGCCCGAGACCTCCGACACCCGGCAGCTGGCTTTCTGTGAAGGACTGCTCCGCGGTGCTGAGGCTCTGGCTGGCCAAGGCGGGCGGGAGCTGTCCGTCGCCATCTATGACTGCCTCGCCGCTTTGGGCGAGGCTCCGCACCAGGTGCGCACCGCCGCCGTGCGCGGAGCCATCCTGGCCCGCCAGCGGGAAGGGGTGGCTTTGCTCCGCAAGCAGCTGCGCAACGAGGAATACCTCCTCTTCGCGGCCGCCGTCCGCACCTCCCTTGAGTTGCCGGGCGCCGAGGTGACCCGTGCCCTCACCGCTGAAGCCGCCAACCTGTCCGCGGATCGCCAGATCCTCGTGATCTGGGCCCTGGGCCGCCGCGGTGAAGCCGGCGGGGTGGCCACGCTGGCCAATCTCGCCAAAACCGGTGAGAAGGCCGTCCGTCTCGCCGCCCTCCGGACGCTGCCGGAGATCGGGAACGCCGCTGCCCTCAAATCGCTGGCCGGATTGCTGGCCGACTCCGATCGCGAGATCGCCCAGGCCGCCCAGGAAGGCCTGGCCAGCCTCACCATCCCCGAAGCCGATGCGGCGGTGGAAAAAATGTTCGACAGCCAGGATGCCAAAGCGCGCCTGACTGCCATCGATCTCATGGGCCGCCGGCGCATGGCTTCCGCCGTGCCCGTTTTGTTGGAGGCCGCCACTGGCGACGAGGCCCAGATCCGCCCCGCCGCCCTCCGCAAGCTCGGTGAGTTGGGGACGCCCGCCAAGCTCGATGCCGTGCTCGACCTGGCCGGCCGCCTGCGGGAGCCAGCCGACCTGGACGCGCTGGAGCAGGCCATCAATGATATCTGTGCCAAGGCCGCCAAGCCGGAATCCTGCGTGGATCCGGTGATCACCCGCTTCAGCCAGGCCGCGACGGCCCAGAAAAGCCTCCTGCTGCGCGTGCTCGGCTCCCTGGGTGGCGCCACCGCGCTGAAAACCGTGCGCGAAGCCGCCGCCGATGCCAATGCGGACCTGCACGCCGCCGCCATCCGCGTCCTGGGCGCCTGGAAGACCGCCGACGCCGCACCCGACCTGTTGCAATTCGCCAGGAATGCGGCGAGCGACAGCGACAAGACCCTCTGCCTGCGGGCCTACCTGGGCATGGCGGCCAATCCCGACCTCCCCGCTGACCAGCGGCTGGCCATGTGCCGCCAGGCAGTCGATTTGGCCCAGGCCACCGACCAGAAAAAGCTCCTGCTTGGGGCGCTGGGCGGCATTCCGAAACTGGAGTCCCTGGCCCTGATCATTCCCTGCCTGGACAATGCCGAGACCAAGGAAGAGGCCAGCACGGCCATTGTGTCGGTGGCCAATCCGCTCGTGCAGGGCAAGGTGACCACGGAGGCTGGCGCCAGGCTCGTGGAAGCCCTGGAAAAAGCCGGGCAGGCCACCGCCAGCGAGGATCTTGCCAAGCGCACCCGGAACCTGGCCACTCAGGCCCGGAACAAGGCCGGCAAATAAACGCTCCAGGCGCTGATCGTTAATTCAACAACCGCGGATGAGGCTGGGCCGCCTTATCCGCGGTTTTGCTTTCCCCTTCGATTTTCTTCCTTCGGACACGTTGGGGTGATTTCCGCACCGTCGGAGTGGAAACCGCCAGGGAAGTCACGTTCCTTGGGATTTGACAGATCGCTGCGGGCACCCCGGAATCCATCACCCTTTGATGGAAATCAGCGGGGTGAAGGCTTCGACCACCCGGACCAAATCGCGTTGGTAGCGGAGGATTTCCTGGATGTCTTTGTAGGCTTGCGGGGCTTCGTCCAGGATGCTGTCGTCCGCCCGGGAAACGATGCCTTCCATGGCCTTGAGGAAATCGGTCTTGCGGATGGTGGCCAGGGCTTTCGCCCGGGTCAGCTTGCGCCCGGCGCCGTGGGAGCAGGAGTGGAAGCTGAAGCGGTTCCCGCGGCCGCGCACGAGGTAGGAGGCCGTGCCCATGCTCCCGGGGATCAGCCCGTCCATCCCCTCCGGCACTTGGATGGCCCCTTTGCGGTGCACGTAAACGTCCGCGCCGAAATGGTTTTCGCGCGCGAGGAAATTGTGCGGCTTGTCCACCAGGCCGGCGAGGCAGCGTTCAAAGGGCGTTTCCTGGAGCGCGGGGACCACGTTCTGGAAGGCGGCGAACACCTGGCGCATTATTTCCCGCCGGTTTTCCCGCGCATACCGCACGGCCCAGTCCACGTGGGCCAGGTAGGCCTGCCCCTCGGGGGATTCCGCCTCCAGCATGAACACGCCGGAGGGATTGCCCGGCGAGGCGCATTGTTTCAGGAACCGGTTGCGGATGTGCTGGCCCATGATCCGGGAGCCGGTGTGGACCATGACGTTCAGCTCGCCGCCCGCGTTTTTTTGCACCTCCACGAAGTGGTTGCCGCCGCCGAGCGTGCCCAGCTCCTGCCGGCCGCGGCGCACATTCTCGTGGTTCAGGAGCTCGAGATCCTCGGTGAACAGCGGCAGGCTGGCGGCCTCCGCGCACGGGGTGATGTGCACCCGGCGCCCGCACGGCACCCGCTCATGGATCTGGCCGAAGAGGTCGCGCAGGCGGTCCGCCACGGCGTCGAAGCCTGCGGGCAATTTCAGGCTGGCCATCCCGCAGCCGATGTCACCCCCGATGAGGTTCACATACAGCAGGCGCCGGGAGGGCAGCACCACGCCATTCACGGAGGACTCGCCGAGGTGATAATCGGGCATGATGGCCAGGTAGGGATAAAGGTCGGGATAGCGCGACAGCTTGCCCAGCGCGGCGAGCAAATCCCGGTCGCCCCGGGCTTCGGGATGCCACACCCGGATCAGCTTCCCATTCAGGATGATATCCCGCGACTCCGTCTTGTCATGGCAGCGCAGATCCTGGCCGTCTTGAGCATAATCGAAGGCTTTCTTTTTGCTCAAAAGGGCGGGCGGCTTTTTCCATTTCCGTTCTTCGTTGTAGTTGTGGTCGATTTTCATGTTGCTGAAAAAACAGTTAAAGCAGCCATGGCGGCCGGTCCCGGATCAATAATCCACCAGGTGTTCGAGATAGACGAGTTCGCCGCGGCCGGCGGGCGTGGCGCGCAGCTCCTGGCGGTAGGTGACCCTGGATTCCCGGCGGTCATGCTCCCGGCGGCGCGGCGTCTGGCCGACCTGGCGGGCGGCCTCCGCCAGGGCGATGGACGCGATCAGCCGGTAGTGGTAGGGGAATTCCACCGCGGGCAGATCCAGGTTCACGAATTGGACGCTTTGGCCGAGCCGCTGCCAATCCTCCCCGCTGGCATCCATCCGGCTTTCATCCGGGATCACCAGAATCTGTTGGGATCCTTGCGCCAGCCGGGCCTGGGGCAGGGGAATGCCCGGGTGCCGGGTGGTGATCACCGCCACCTCCTGGTAGGCGTACCGGGTTGCCGGTTCGGCGGGGATCAGCCGGATCGGGTTGCGCCCGCGGCGCGCGGCTCCGCGCCCCTCCGAGCGGGTCACCCGATCACAGCCGAACCAGACCCCGGAGCGGTCCTCCACGAGAGCCTGCTCCCAGCCGAAGGCGCAGGCGGACCGGATGGAGCTGCCCAGCTCCACCTGGTCGCCGGCGCCCGCCAGCAGCAGGTCGGGACGGTTTTTGTGGGGATGGTTCGCGAGGGTGAGCTTGTGCCCATCACGGCGGGACAGGTAGTAAAGCCCCACCGCCGCCGCCGCGGCCACATTCAGGCAATTCACCTGGCGGGAAACCATGGGGATCAGCAGGGCGTAGCGGGCGGTGGAGCGGACTTCATGGGTGAGCCCCCGGCGTTCATTGCCCACCACCAGGGCTGCCGCTGGTTCCTTGGGTAAACGGAAGCCATAGACATCGGCCGCCTGGGGTGAATTGTCGAAGGCCACCAGCAGCGGGCAGCGTTCCGCCAGCTGTTCCCGGGAGAGGGCGGGCAGCTCGCCCGTGCCGGGCAGGGCCGTCTGCCATTCGCGGCCCAGCTGGCCGGTGGGGTCGCGGAACCAGCACGCGCCGCCCAGCATGGCCGCGGCGTGCACCATGGTCAGCGCGTTCCAGGGGTTTTCGATTTGGTCGCCAATGAGGGTGGGGGTGTTCATCAGGATTGGGAGGCGGACAAAAAGCGGTCCCGCCAACGCCGGGCGAACCGGCCGGCTGCGGCCTCGTGGTCGCAGGTGCGGGCCACGCGCGCGGGGCGTTTGCCTTGGTATTGCTGGAGGAGGTGATGGCCGATTTCGTGCATCAGCACGTCGAAAAGGATGAAATCGCGCAAGGTGTTCCCGGGCCAATCCACAATGGTTTGCAGCCCGCCGCCCGCTGCCCGCACCGCCGCTCCCGCCCGGCGCAGCCATGCGGCCTGGCACGCGGGCAGGGCGCCCGGGATGATCCACGGGGACGGCGGATGATCGTAAAGCAGGATCCGGCCGGGGACCGCCAGCCTCCCCAGCACCAGGCTGCCGCGGGTGGGGGTGCCCGGTGGCCGGCGTAATTCAATGGCGCGCAGCCCGTAGCAGCAGACCGCGCCAAAAAAGCGCAAAACCTGGGTGATTTCCCGGCGGGTGACCGTGAAGCCATGACCGGGCCGCGGCTCGTGGATGCGGATTTCCGGCAAGGGCGCTTCCAAGGCTGGCCGGTTGCGGATGGGCTGGTGGGACAGGCCCAGTTCCTTATGCCTCCGCGCAGCGTTCCGGTGGTCCGTGCGGTTGTGCGAGCCGCGCGGTTCGTCCGGTGCGCATACCCTCCTGGCCGCCAGCAAACGCTTGGGGTCAGTGTGCCTGCTGCGGGACATCAACGGAAGCGCCGGGCCGGGAGTGCCTTTCTCGAAGGGTTGTGGTTGCTATTCTTTTTCAATAACTGCAATGATGACAAAGGTAATACAGAAACCATTATCTGCCAACTTAAAAATCGCAGACGGCTGGAACCGGCCGGCCTATGTCCTTCAGCCGGAATCATTTTTGCCGCCCGAAAAATTTGCTGAATCAGGCCTGGGGAGGGGCTGGCAGGCCCCGGTTGACCGGCCTTACTCGCGGTATTTGGCCGCCACTTCCCGGGCGGCCTCACGGAGGCGGATGATCAGCTTTTTGGGGCGTTCGACGGTGGCGTGGCGGCCCCAGCTGAGGATCCACCGCTCCATCTCCTCGAGGTTGTTCAGGCGCATTCGCATCCGGAGTTTCCTGCCGGGCAGTTCCTGGATCTCCTGGCTGCCGTGCCACTGCCGGCCGCGGATCAAGTCCGCCGCCCAGGCGTCGAACAGCACCACGATCTCGAAATCCTCCTTGCCCTTGAAAACGGAAAGGCTGCCCCGCAGGTATTCATCGGGATTGAAGTTTTTGGGCCGGGCAAAGCGGTGGTCGGTCAGCTCCGGGCGGCTCATGCGGGTGAGGGCAAAGGTGCGCATATCCTGCCGGGCGGGGTCAAAGGCGAACAGATACCAATGGTTGTCGATGCAGGCCAGGTGGTAGGGCCGCACCTGGCGCTGGTTGGCCCGGACAGTCCCCAGGTTGCGGTAGTGGAACCGCACCTCCCGGCGCTCCTGCAAGGCCCGGTGCAGAACCTCAAACAGCTCGAGGTCGGTGTCCTCCGGCGCGAACGGCCGGAACGACAGCACCTGGGCCAGGCCGTCCAGCGAGAGCGGAGTGGTGCTCCCCAGCTGGGTGGTCAGCTTCTGGAACGCGCTCCGCAGCGGCGTTTCGAACGGGGTGCCGTGGTATTGGGCGATGGCTTTGTGCGCCACCAGCAGGGCAAACAATTCCGCCTCCGTCACCGGCAGGCTGGGGAATTTTTCCACCGGCTTCGTGTAGCAAAACCCATATTTCAGATCATCGTATTTGATCGGCAGGCGCAGGCGGTCCCGCATGAAATCCACATCGCGCAGCACCGTGCGGATGCAGACATCGATCTCCTTGGCCAGGGTGGAGCAATTGGGGAAAGCACCTCCCTGGATGCGCTCGTGGATGAGCATCATCCGTTCCCAGGGCGGACGCGTGTGCAAGTGTTCGGCAACTTTGTACATAAACCGTTCCGATGGATTACGCCGCCTTTTTGCCACCAGATGCCGGCGGTGTCAATCCCGTGGTTGGGGTTTTACGCCGTCCTGCTCCCGGCAGTCCGGAGTGGTGGGTGGCAGGGGGGGGCTAATAGGATCCCGCCAGGCCCGCGTTTGCCCCTCGGGGGGATGGTCCGCTCGCCGGGCAGGCTGGCGGAAAAGAAAAGCGTTAGACTACGGCACTTCGTTGACGCGGAAATAGCGGCCGGTTTCGCTGACGTTGAATTCCTGGAGGACTTCGGAAGTGGTGGCGAGAATGGGGGGGCCGAGGTTGTCCCAGGTCCGGAGGTCCGCCGAGGCTTGGATCTGGTATTTCCGGGCGGGCTTGAGGCGCATCTTGATCTGGACGGTTTTCACAGCGATCTCCAGGGTGGGTGGTTCGGGAGCCTCATAATGATACAGATCCTCGACTTCCCGGGCCGATAGGGCGCGGTCGTAAATGCGGACCTCGTCCATTCTGCCTTTGAAGGGCAGCCAGCCAAAACCGGGCAGGTTGTAGGGCAGGCGGCCCATGGTGAGCAGGCCGGTATTGGGGGCCAGGGGTATGGCGGCTTCGTTAGCGGACTGAACCAGCTGGCCGTTGACATACAAGAAGGAGTGGGCGCCATCGGATACCCCCACATAATGGGCCCATTGGGATTGATAGGCTTGCACGGGGAAATCCAGGAAACAGCGCGCATTGTAGAAGAGCAGGCTGCCGCTCTGGCTGATCTGCAGCTTGGAATGCACCAGCCCGTAATAATTCTCCATCCCCACGAGGAAATGATGGGCGCCCGCCGGCAGCTCGTTCAGGATCCAGCAGGAAAGGGTGACGGCGGAGCTGAGCGCGAGGCTGGGGGAGCGGGTCACCTCGATGGCACTGGCGCTGCCATCGAATTGGGCGGATCCGTTCGGTTCGCCCGCGCGGTCCGCGGCGTAAGCCACCGAGGTGGCGGAGCCATGGTTTCCGTTCCCGCTTTCGTCGTTGGGGTTGCCATTGAGTGGGTAATAGGCCACCAGTCCGTCGCTGAACGGCGGCTTGACGAGCGTGGGGGCGGAAATGATGACGATGGGCGTGGAGGTATAACCGCTGCCGGCATGGGTCATCTCAATCTTATCGACGGCCCCGTTGGAGATCGTTGCCACCACCACCGCCCCGCTGCCACCGCCGCCGGAAATGGTGACCGTGGGCGCAACCAGATAACCCGCTCCCCCATCGGTGACCCGGACCGAAACCAGGAAGCCGCTGATGACCGTGGCGACCGCGGCAGCCTGGCGCTGGGCCTGGGCGGAAACGCACAGCCAGGCGGCCGCGAGGGCGGAAAAAAACCATGGGTTCAGTTTCATCATGCGGGTCCTTTTGTGGTGGTTGGAATGGCCGTGGGTAATGGAAGGCAGCGGCTGGAATCATGCCGGGCAAGGTTTAGCCCAGCTCCTGGCGGGCATGGGCCACGATGTGGTCCACCTCGGCCGCCAGGTCCTCCGCCAAAGGCTCCACGGTGTGTTGGGCGAGGATTTCGCCCACGCGCTGCCGCAGGCGGCCGGCCATGGTAGTGCGGCCGGTGTCATTCCAGGTGGCCCAAGCCTGGCGGGTCCAGGCCGCGCCGGGGGCCCACAATTCCCCGCGGAAATGGGTGACGGTGTGCGGCTCGGCGAGGAAATTGCCGCCGGGGCCGGCCGCTTGCACGACGTCCGCAGCCAGTTTTTCCGGGGTGACCTCGAACCCGCGGACCAGGCGTTTTACATAGGCCAGCAGCTCATCGTCCGCGGCCAGCCATTCCAGCGAGGCGCCGTGGTCGGTGCCGCAAATGCCGGCGTGCCCGAACAACTCGCCCCCGGCGAGGGCGCCCAGGGTGAGGGTGGCGGCTTTTTCCATGCCGGCCTGGGTGTCGAGAGCTTTGGCATCCGTAAGGCCCACATTGATGTAGGCCGCGAATCCATAAGCGCGGGCTATTTGCACCATGGCCACCGCCATGAGCCCTTGTTCCGGGGAGCCGAAAGAGCAGATGCTGTGGCGCGGATCCAGGATGTGGGGAATCCCCCCGTAGAGGATCGGGGTGCCCGGCTCGAGCAGTTGGGCGATGACCACCCCGGCGAGGATTTCCGCGTTTTCCTGGGCCAGCGTGCCCGCCAGCGTGCCGGGGGCGGTGCCGGAAGCCATGGCCATGGGGCCGATGCTCACCGGCTGGCCGGCGGCGATGAACTCGATCATCGCGTCCAGGCCGTCCCGGGGGAACTGCAGGGGGCTGATCGGCTCGAGAAAACATTCCGCCATGGGGCGGGCGCGCAGTTGGGCGGCGCCGCCGGCGATGGCCCGGTAGATTTCCAGCACGCAGCGCGCGGCGGGCCGGTTGTGGACCCAGGTGCGCGTGGGCTTGGTGGTTCCCTTCACCAATTCCGCGGTCAGCTCCACCTCGCGGTAGTGCTCGCTGATCTCCCGGGGCTGCGCCATGGAGCCGACGATGGTGATTTGGCTCAAGGCGTCCCCCAGCCGGATGGCCTGGCGGGCATCGGCCAGGGTGGCGGGCCGCTGGGCCTGGGTTTCGGAGTCGATCCAGGCATATTGGCCGGGGCTGGACAATTGGTTCAGGTCGCCGAACCCGAAACGGGCGGTGCGGCCGGCTCCGCGGCCGTGCAGGACGAATTGTTTGCCCGCGCGGGCGACCGCCTCCATGACCATTTTTTCCGGCAGGCGGGCGAGCTGGCGGTCCCGATCCACCCGGCCGCCCTGTTCGCCGATCAACCGCAGGATGGCCTCGTGATGCACCCGCACACCGGCCTCCCGCAGGATGGCCAGCGAGGTTTCGTGGATGGCGTTCACTTCCGCCTGGGACAGGATCTGCAGCGACATGGTTGCCATAAACCCCGCATTTATATACGACGGGGCAGGGGGCGCAAATGAGTATTAAACCTTGCTTTTTACCGGGGATGCGCGTTAAGTAAGCAATTATGCCGTCCGCGCGCAGCCACCGCCATCGCCGGCCCGGAATTTCCGGGCTCCAGGATGCCGCGGGCCAGCCTTGAAAAGCGCCGATCATCCTTTATAACGACTTGAGCATGGCCACGAATACGCTCCAATTGGAAGCCCGGATCACGCAGAAGATGCGGGAGGCGGGGCTGGCAACGCCCACGATCACGGCCTTTTTGGATGCGGTCCACAAAGTGCAGCAGGGGGAAACCGGGCTGTGGCCGGAGGCGGCCATTGAGCCGGTAACCACCCTGCCCAGCCTGGGGGATCTGGAGCCCGAGGGCTTGCAGGCCCAGGCCCGCCTGATGAAGCTGGCGGTGATCAAGCTCAACGGCGGGCTGGGCACCACGATGGGGCTGGAGCGGGTGAAATCCCTCATCCCGGTGAAAGGCACAGACACGTTTTTAGACTACATCGCCCGGCAAATCCTCTTCCTCCGCTCCAAATACCGGATATCCGAGCCGGCTTTCTACCTGATGAACAGCTTCAACACCCGGCGCGACACGCTGGACTTCCTGCAGCGCTATCCGGCGTTGTGGTCGGCGGGGGAGGTGGATTTCCTCCAGAGCCGCGTGCCCAAGCTGGACTGGCAAACCCTGGAGCCGGCCATCTGGCCCGCCGCGCCGGAGCTGGAGTGGTGCCCGCCCGGCCACGGGGACATTTATCCCACCCTGTCCGGCAACGGATTGCTGGACCGCCTGCTGGGCCGGGGCATCCTGTATCTCTTTGTGTCCAACTCGGACAATCTGGGCGCCACCGTGGACTTGAAGCTCCTGGAGTATTTCGCCGCTTCCGGGCTGTCGTTCATGATGGAGGTGGCAGAGCGGACCCCCTCGGACAACAAAGGCGGCCACCTGGCCCGCCGGAAAAGCGATGGCCGGTTCATTCTGCGCGAGGCGGCGCAATGCCCCAAGGAGGATGAGGGACTATTCCAGGATGTTTCGCGCCACCGTTTTTTCAACACCAACAACCTTTGGCTCCGGCTGGATCACCTGCGGGAGGCGCTCGCGAAGCATGGGGGCCTGCTCTCGCTGCCGTTGATCAAGAATTTGAAGACCACCGATCCGCGGGATCCGCTCTCGCCGCGGGTATGGCAGCTGGAATCGGCCATGGGTGCGGCCATCGGGTGTTTTGAAAACGCGGGCGCAGTGGTGACGCCCCGCAGCCGGTTCGCCCCGGTGAAAACCACGGGCGATCTCCTGGCGATTCGCTCCGACGCCTACGTGGAGACGGAGGACCATTGCCTGGTGCTGGCGGAGAGCCGGCGGGGAAAGCCGCCGGAGATAGTGCTGGATCCACGCTATTACCGGGTCATGGCCGGCTTTGACCGCAGCTTCGCCCGGGGCGTGCCGTCGCTGATTGATTGCGATTCGCTCAAAGTGACAGGCAAGCTCTATTTCGAGCCGGGTGTGGTCTGCCGCGGCCGGGTGGAATTCGCGCACGAGGGGGCCGAACCCGTCCCGGTGCCCGCCGGGATTTACCAGAATGGGGCCTTTGTTTTCTGAAATTTCCTTGAGTTGGATGCCCCAAGGGGTAGGCTGGATTCAAATCGAATGAAGATCGCGGGCCGGCTTGCCGGCTGGCTCGCGCTTTGACCCTGATGCAATGATGGAATGAGCTATGAAACGTGAAACCTTGCTTTCATTGTTGGCGGCCCTGATGACGGTGTTTGCCCCCGGAATGCGGGCCGCCGCACCCGCCGAAACCCCCGCCCAGCGCGACGCCCGGATGCAGTGGTGGCGCGAATCGCGCTTCGGCTTGTTCATCCACTGGGGGCTTTACGCCGTGCCCGCCGGGGAATGGCAGGGCAAAAACAGTTATGGCGAGTGGATTCGCGAGGAGGCGCACATCCCGCTGAAACCGTACCTCAAGCTCCAGGAACAGTTCAACCCGGTGAAATTCAATGCCGAGGAATGGGTGAAGCTCGCCAAACGGGCCGGCATGAAATATATCGTCATCACCTCCAAACACCACGACGGCTTTTGCCTGTGGGATACCAAGCTGACCGATTTCGGCGTCAGCAACACCCCCTTCAAGCGGGATATCCTGGCGGAGCTGACGGCTGCCTGCCGCAAGCATGGCGTCCGGATGTGCTTCTACCATTCCATCATGGACTGGTATCAGCCGGACTATCTGCCCCGGCGGGACTGGGAAAAGATCGACCGCCCGGCGGGGGAAGCCGTGTTCAGCCGGTACATCGACCACATGAAAGGCCAGTTGCGGGAGCTAGTGCAGAATTATGATCCGGGCGTGCTGTGGTTCGACGGTGAATGGGAGGCCACCTGGACCCATGCCATGGGCCGGGATCTCTACTCCTACGTGCGCGGGCTGAACCCGCGGATCATCGTCAACAACCGCGTGGATAAAGGCCGCGCCGGCATGGCCGGTTTGACGCAGGAGGGGGATTTCTGCGGTGATTTTGGCACCCCGGAGCAGGAAATCCCGGCCCTGGGTTTGCCGGGGGTGGATTGGGAATCCTGCATGACCATGAACGGCCATTGGGGCTACAACCGGGCGGACAAGAATTTCAAAACCACCGAGGACCTGGTCCGCAAATTGGTGGATATCGCCTCCAAGGGCGGCAATTACCTGCTCAACGTGGGGCCGACCGCCGAGGGCACCTTCCCGGAGGAATCCATCCAGCGCCTGGAAGAGATCGGCCGTTGGATGGAGGTGAACGGGGAGTCCATCTATGGCACGCAGGCCAGCCCGTTCGAGAAATCCGATTGGGGCCGCTGCACCCAGAAGAAATTGGACAATGGCAACACCCTGCTGTATCTGCAGGTTTTCCAGTGGCCGCAGACGGGCCAATTGATCCTGCCGCCCATGGAAAACGCGCCGGTCAAGGCCGCCCTGCTGGGCGCTTCCGGCAGCCTGCCCACAGCCAAAGCCGGGGATCAAATCCAGATCCAGCTGCCCGCCGCCATGCCGGACAAATTGGCCACCGTGATCGCCCTGGAAATCCAAGGCCAGCCCAAGGTCATCCAGGTGAATCCGTACGAAAAGGAGACCAAGGCCCAAAAAGATGCCCGCATGAATTGGTGGCGCGAGGCCAGGTTCGGGATGTTCATCCACTGGGGAGTCTATTCCGTGCCGGCCGGCACGTATAACGGACGGCGGATCAACGGCATCGGCGAGTGGATCATGAACCGCGGCAAAATCCCGGTGGCTGAATACCGCGAATATGCCCGGCAGTTCAACCCGGTCAAATACGACGCCGACGAATGGGTGCGCCTGGCCAAGGAAGCCGGCATGAAATACATCGTCATCACTTCCAAACACCACGACGGCTTCGCGCTGTTCGATTCCAAGGCCACCGCCTGGGACGTGGTGGATGCCTCGCCCTACGGCAAGGATCTGCTCAAGCCCCTGGCGGAGGCCTGCCAGCGGCACGGTTTGAAACTCGGGTTTTACTATTCCCAGGCGCAGGATTGGAACCATCCCGGCGGGGCTGCTTCCGGCGGGCATTGGGACAAAGCCCAGGATGGCAGCATGGATGACTACCTCCGCCAGATCGCCGTGCCCCAGGTGCGCGAGATCCTGAGCAATTACGGCCCGGTGGCGGTCCTGTGGTGGGATACCCCCACCGGCATGAACAAGGAGCGCGCTTCCATGCTCCTGCCTTTGATCAAACTGCAGCCGGGCATCATCATTAATAACCGGCTGGGCGGCGGTTTTGCGGGCGACACGGAAACTCCCGAGCAGTTCATCCCCGCCACCGGCTTCGGCGGACGGGATTGGGAAACTTGCATGACCATGAACAACACCTGGGGCTACAAAAGCTACGATGACAATTGGAAACCGGTGGAGGTGTTGATCCGCAACCTGGTGGATATCGCCTCCAAGGGCGGCAATTACCTGCTCAATGTGGGCCCCACCTCCGAGGGATTGATCCCCCAACCCTCCGTGGAACGGCTCCGCGCGGTGGGCCAGTGGATGAAAACCAATGGGGAGGCCATTTATGGCAGCAGCGCCAGCCCCTTCCGCCGCCTGCCGTGGGGCCGCTGCACCCGCAAGGTTGAGGGCGGGCAAACCACCCTTTATCTGCACGTGTTCAACTGGCCCGCCGATGGCAAGTTGCTGGTGCCGGGCTTGAAAAATGAAATCGTGGGAGCCTGGCTGCTGGTGGATGCCGATAAAACCCGGCTCGGCGCTCAGCAGGTGGCGGACGGGACCGTCATCAGCCTGCCCGCTGCCGCTCCGGATCTCATTTGCACCGTGGTGGTGGCCAGGATCCAGGGGGAGCCGGAAATCGCCGCCAGCACCATTGTTCAGGATCTGGACGGCTCGCTCCGGTTGCTGGCTGAGGAGGCTGTTTGCCATGGCGGCCAGGTCAAATTCGAATCCGGCGCCCAGCGTGATTGCGTCGGGTTTTGGCTGGATCCGTCCGACTGGGTGGAGTGGCAGTTCAACGCCACCAAACCTGGCAAATACCGCCTGCAGGCGGAAATCGCCTCCCTCGGCGCCGGATCGTTCGAGGTGAGCTTGGGCGGGCAAAAGGTCAAGGTCGCCGCTCCCAACACGGGTGATTATGGCAAGTTCCGGCGCACGAACCTGGGCACCTTGGAAATCACCGCCGCTGGCAAAACTTCCCTGGCGGTGAAACCGGTTCGTGAAGGCTGGCAGCCGATCAACCTGAAAACCGTCACCTTCCAGCCGGTGCGCTAAGCAAAATCGCCGGTTGGTGGCGGCCACCAAACGGAATCATCTGGATGATGCCAACCTCCTGGCCGGCGGGAATGCCGGCCAGGAATGGTCATGCTATGATCAAGAGCGGATGGATAACGGCCTTATGGCTCCTCGCCCTGCAGGGTGCTTTGGGTTTCAAGCTGCAGCAGGGATACCTGGAGCCCGTGATCGCGCGCGCCAACCGGCCCGGCCAGGTGGTGGCCGTCATCCAGAACACCAATGCTTCAGCCGCCAGCAATCTCGCGGTGAGGTTGGAATTGCCGGCGGGTGTGGCCGGCATCGGCGCCAGCACGGGGCGGGTCTGGCAGGTCGAAGCGTGGAAGGTGGGCGAGGTGAAACAGTTCACCTGGGATGTGCAATCGCCGGTGGCCATCAAGGCCACGGCCGCGGTGGTGGTGGCGCAAGGCGGCGCCACGCGGCTGCGGGGGAGTTTCCCGGTGTGGTGGCAGGAGGCGGCAACCAGGACGAACCTCGATTATGTGCCACCGCCAGCGCCTGTGGATACCGGCCGTTACCAGGTGGGGGCGATCATCTGCCCGTTCTGGCGCGATGCGGGTTATAATTCCATCCGGGGGTATCCGGACCGCAAGCCCGCGCTGGGGTATTACGACGAAGGGGATGCCGAGCCGACGGACTGGGAAATCAAATGGGCCATGGACCATGGGATCTCCTTTTTCGTGCCTTGCTGGTATCGGGATCCCGCCAATGTGGGGAGCCGTCCGGTGGTGCCGCTGCACCATCGCTGGCTGGAGGGGGGATTTGCCAATGGCCGCTACGGGGGCCAGGCCAAATTCGCCATCATGAGCGTGGGCAAAATCGCCAATTCCAAGGAGGATCTGGTCGGGAACGTGTTCCCCTACTGGCTCGAAAATTATTTCCGGCGCACGAATTATCTCGTGCTCGACAACCAGCCGGTGCTCTTTTTCTTCGAATCGCCTTTGAACCATGCCGCGATGGCTGCGGCGCTCACGGAAATGCGCGCCGCCTGCCAGCGGGAAGGTTACGCGGGGCTGTATGTGCTGGGGAGTTACAACGGCTTCACTGCCGCCGGCCCTCACACGAATAACCAGTGGATGAAGGAGGCCGGGATGGACCACAGTTTTGCGTATCATTTGCCAACCTTCATGAATATCCTGAGCGGCCAAACCCCGGGAGCCTCCGAAGTGCTGGCCGCCCATCAAACCTGCTGGGACGCTCAGGCGGCGGGAGTGGTGCCGAATCTGGTCACGATTTCTTCGGGCTGGGATTCGGAACCGTGGGGCTCGTCTGACAGCACTAAAAAATGGCGGCTCCATCCCACCGAGTATGCCACGCTTTGCCAGCAGGCCAAAGCCACGCTGGACCAGCGCACGGGCACGGGCCTGGAGGCGCGCTTGCTCCTGCTGGATAATTGGGATGAATGGGGCGAGGGGCATTTCTTCGGAGTGACCCGCCAATACGCCTGGGATTATCTGGACGCCGTGCGGCGGGTGTTCGCCCCCGGTGCGCCACCCCATGCGGACCTTTGCCCCCAGGATGTGGGACGGGGAACGCCCTATTACGATGGCCAGGATCGCGGCTGCCGGATCCGTGCCTCCCCGGGGTCTTTGACGGTTGGCGCCGGCGGTGCCGGAACTTATAAAATCGCGTTGAGCGCACCTCCCGGCGGCGAGGTCGTGGTGCATACCGCCTTGAGCCTCGGCGCCACCAATGCGGTTGTGTCTGGTGGGGCACAATTGATTTTCACGCCAGGCAATTGGAACCAGGCGCAAAAGGTGGCCATCACCGGTATTGCGCCCACCACCCGGAGCCTCTATGCGTTCAGCTCCGCTGACGGGACCACTGGCTATGCCGGCGACTGGGTGCAGATCCGTGTTTTTGAAGCCCCCACCCATCCGCCAACCTGGGGCGCCTGGTCGGTGGATGCCAGCGGCGCCTGGCCGGCCCCGGCGAATTGGCTGAACGGCGCAGTGGCTTCCGGGCCAGCCGCCACCGCGTATTTCACCAACCGCATCACTGCCTCCCGCACCGTTACCGCGGACGCCAGCCCGGGCCAGATGCAAAACCTCGTCTTTGGGTCGCCGGGCACGCATGATTGGACGCTGGCTGGCGGTTCCCTCGAACTGCCGCCGGGCGGGGTTTCGACGATCACGGTGCGGACCAACAGCGCCGTCATCAGTACTGTTTTGACTTCCGGCGCCCTGGTCGAAAAATCAGGGCCGGGAACTTTGACGCTGGCGGGCGCCAATGCTTATAGCGGCGGCAGCACCGTCCTCGAGGGGGTGCTCAAAGCCGGGCACACCAATGCCTTTGGCTCCCAGCCGGTGACTGTGGCCAGCGGGGCGGCGGTGGATGTCAACGGCCACCGCCTGAACACGGATATGGTGGCGGAAGGGGCCGGCGTGGGAGGCCGGGGCGCGCTGGTGAACACCAGTGCCGGGCAAGGCGGGATCCGGAACCTGACCCTGGCGGGGGACACCACGCTGCGCGCTGCTGCCAGCGGTTTGAACGTGTTCGGCCCGGCGGCAGGGGACGGTTTCACCCTGACCATCCTGGGGAATCCGGGCGCCGGTTATATTGGCATGGGCAACGGAGCCAGCGATCTCGGGGATATCAATATCCTCAGCGGGGCTTTCTACGCCAACGGCTATTTGCCGGATGTGGCCGGCTGCCTGGGGCGGGCCTCCAACACCATCACCGTTGCGGCCGGCGGCACGCTCGGCTTGATTGTGAACCGCCGGGTGGTCCACGATAAAAAAATCGTGCTCAATGGCGGGCGCATTTGGGAGGGGCTGACGGGCAGCCCGACCCTCGCCGGAGCCATCACGCTGAACCAGGATTCCCAATTTGATGTGGCCGATGCCCTGGCCGTCAGCGGGCCGATCGGAGGCGGCGGGGGCCTCATCAAGACCAGCGGCGGCACGCTGTTATTAGCGGGCACGAATTCCTACCGGGGCAACACGGTCATCAGCGCCGGCACGCTGCAGTTTGGGGCCGGAGCCTCGGTGTCCCGCACTCCGCTGATCGTGGTTTCCAACCAGGCTGTGCTGGATGTTTCCGCTCTGGCTGGGGGATGGGTATTGGGAACCAACCAGACATTGGCCGGCAACGGAATCGTGAAAGGCAGTGTGGTCGTGCGGGGGGCGGTGTCCCCGGGCAGCTCCCTCGGCCGCCTGGCTATTGAAGGCACGGCCGTCCTGCAAGGGACGGTCTGGATGGAGTTGTCCAGGAGCGCTGGAACCACGACGAATGACCTGCTGGTGGCGGGCGGCCAGCTGGCTTGCGGTGGTTCGCTCGTGGTGACCAATCCGGGGCCTGACGGTCTCGCGGCGGGCGACCGCTTCCAGCTATTCCAGGCGGCGGATTACACCGGCGCATTTGCCAGCCTGGCTCTGCCTCCGCTTGGCGCGGGGCTCAGGTGGACCAACCGCCTGGCCACGGATGGCACCCTGGCGGTGGTGGCTGAGGCTTCCCAGGTCTTCCCCGAGCCATGTTCCGGTAATAAAATGCATCATCCTTGAATGGAGCCCATCGAAACTACCAGACGACTATGAAACACGCTTTACTGCTGGTGGCCATACTGCTGGCCGCCTCGTTCCGCATATCCCCCACGCTGGCGGCGGACGTGCCAAGGGTTGCTGGCCGGCCCAACATTGTCTTTTTTCTCGTGGACGATATGGGATGGCAGGAAACGTCGGTGCCGTTCCACACGGAAGCGACCGATTTGAACCGCCGTTACCGGACGCCCAACATGGAGCGGCTCGCCGCCCAGGGCATGAAGTTCACCCAGGCTTACGCCTCCGCGGTGTGTTCGCCCACCCGTGTCAGCGCGCTGACCGGCATGAACGCCGCCCGGCATCGGGTGACCAATTGGACGCTGCGCAAGGACATTTCACCGGATAATCCGAGTCCGGCCATAAAGCCTCCCGCCTGGAACCTGAATGGCATCTGCACCAACGCCGCCATCGATCGCACCATGCAGGTCACCCCGCTGCCCGCGCTGCTGCGGGCGTCCGGCTACCGGACCATACACGTCGGCAAGGCCCACTTTGGCGCCAAGGGCACGCCGGGTGAGAATCCACTGAACCTCGGCTTCGACCTGAACGTGGCGGGGCACGCGGCGGGCGGGCCGGGCAGTTATTGGGGCCTGAAAAACTTCAGCGCCGGCTGGCGCACCCAACCGCCGGACCTGATTTGGGATGTGCCGGGCCTGGCAGCGTATCACGGGCAGGACATCTACCTCACCGAAGCCCTCACGCGGGAGGCGGTCAAGGCCGTCGAGAAATCGGTGGCGGACCGGCAGCCGTTTTATCTGTACCTGGCCCACTACGCCGTCCACGCCCCGTGGGAAAAGGATGACCGTTTCTACCCGAAATACCTGGCGGCCGGCCTGAAACCGTTCGAGGCCACGCTGGCCTCGATGATCGAAGGCATGGATCAATCGCTGGGCGACCTCCTGGGCGCGCTCGACCGTCTCGGCGTGGCGGAAAACACCATCATACTCTTCATGTCGGACAACGGCTCGCCGTCGCAGTGCCCGCCGAACTTGCCGCTGCGCGGCCATAAACTGACGCCCTACGAAGGCGGCATCCGGGAACCCATGATCGTGAAATGGGCCGGGGTAACCACACCCGGCGCGGTCTGCCGGGAGCCGTTGGTGATTGAGGATTTTTTCCCGACGATCCTGGAGCTGGCAGGGGTCGATTGGCGCGGCAAAACCATCCAGCCCGTGGACGGGGTCAGCTTCGTCCCGCTCCTGAAGGGGGAGGGCGGAACTCCGGCGGCGCGGGCCTTCGTCTGGCATTTCCCGCACAACTACGGTGGCCAGGGGCCTTTCAGCGCGGTTCGCCAAGGCCCCTGGAAACTGATCTATCATCATGCCAGCCGGCTTTTGGAATTGTTCAATGTGGACGAAGACATCAGCGAGAAACGGGACCTGGCGAAGGAAAACGGGGCGAAAGCCCGGGAACTTGCCGGGCTTTTGGGCGAACGCCTGCGCGCGGAAAACGCGCTCATGCCCACCGATTTGGCCACCGGCAAAACCATCGAATGGCCCGACCAGGTGGCTGCGAAATCAAGCGCACCCCGCGCGGCCTCGCTGAAGGATTCCGGGGCTGCGGAAAATATCGCTGGTGACTTCAAGGATCCGCCGCTGCGCTACCACGCATGGCCGCTTTATTGGCTCAATGCCCCGCTCGACAGCAACGTGCTCCGCGAGCAGATCCAGGCCATGCGCGATCAGGCTGGTTTCGGCGGCTTCGCACCCTTGACACTGGGCGCCGCCCGGCCGGAATACCTGACCGAGGAATATTTTGGCCGCTACGGCCTCCTGCTGGAGCTGGCGGAGAAGCTTGGGCTTAAAGTCATCTTCTATGACGACATCAATTTCCCCACCGGAACTGCTGGCGGGCGCCTGGCCCGGCAGCATCCCGGCAGCACACTCAAGAACCTGCGGAAAGTGGAGAGCAAAGCCGCTGGATCCTGCCTGGTGGAAAGCCAGGTTCCCCAAGGCACTTTGATGGCTGCCATCGCCATGGAAACGACGACCCGGCAGCGTGTGGACCTGGCTGGCTTCATCAAGGACGGCCTCCTGGCCTGGCCGGCGCCGCCCGGCGCTTGGAAGATCATGTTTTTTGTTTGCGTGCCGGAGAGCGGATTTGTGGACTACCTGGATCCCGAGGCGGTGAAGCGCTGGATGGCGCTCACCTATGACCAATTTGCCCGGCGCTTTGGCCGGCATTTTGGAACCACCATTGTCCAATCGTTCTTCGATGACGCGGCGATGGTCTATACCTCGGGCGGCCGCACCTGGACGACGGCCTTCAACACCAAATTCAAGCAGAAGCACGGCGCAGATCCAGCGCTGCTCTATCCGGCGTTGTGGTACGATATCGGACCGGACACGGAAGCGGCCCGGGTTGCGTTATTCGGGATGCGTGCCGAGCTGATGAGCGAAGGCTTCGTGCGCACACTGCACGAATGGTGCGCCGCCCATGGCATCCAGGTTTCGGGCCACCCCGCCGGGAACTACGAGCCCCAGCCGGTGGAAGTCAGCGGCGACAACATCAAGTTCTACCAGCACTGCGACATCCCGCTGCTCGACTCGATCCATTATTACGGCCATGGCCGCGATGGCTTCAAGCTGCCCACCTCCGCCGCGTTCACCTATGACCGGCCGGTCACCGCGGTGGAGATCTACGGCAACTACCCGGATAGCAGCGTGGATAAGGCCATGCTCTATCGCTCGGCCATGGAGCTGTATGCCCGGGGGGCGAACCTGATGATCCCGCACGGCATGTGGTATGAACCTTCAAAAATGCACATCCCGCCCGAGTTTTCCCATCGCAATCCGCGCTTCGGCGCCGAGCTGCCCGCCTACAACCAATTCGTGGGCCGGTGCAGCCTGATGCTGCAAGGCGGCCGGCATGTGGCGGACCTCGCGATGCTCTACCCGGTCGTGGCCCTGCAGGCGGCTTATCAGTTCGATGTGCCGGGGCTTCAGCAGCCGAATTGGGGCAAGGATGCGCCGCCGGAGGCCGATTACCTGAAGCTCAGCGGCCGGCTCACCGGGCAGGTGCGCCGGGATTTCACCTTTCTCCACCCGGAGATCCTCGACCAGCGTTGCCGGGTGGATGGACCCATTCTGCGGTTGGGCAATGCCAGCAATTGGGAGGACTACCGCGTGGTCATCATCCCGGGTGGCAAAGTGATCTCCTGGAACAACCTGCGGAAGATCCGGGCCTTTTGGGAGCAGGGCGGCCGCGTCGTGGGCACCACCCAGCTGCCCTTCAAGTCCAGCGAGTTCGGCCACGACGCCGAGGTCCAGCGCACGATCGCGGAGATGTTTGGCCCGGCGCCCGCGGGCGCCATGGCGATGTCCACCCAGCTACCTTATCACATCCGCCTGGAGGCTGCCGGCTCCACGATCAAGACTTACGTCAAGGGGGTGCTGGTGGATGTGACCGTGGATGAGACGTTCCGGAAAGGAACCATCGGCTTCCGGGAATCAAACGATGAGCGGGCGGGCATCGCCCGGCTGAAGGTCACTTCGCTGGCGGGGAACATCCTGTTCCAGGACGATTTTTCCGCCGGCCTGGGGCAATGGACCAACACGCAGAACGCCAGCATCAGCCACGGCTGGCTGACGGTTGGGGAAAACCACGCCATGCGCAGCCGGGCCGGCGCCGGCTGGACCGATTACGTGATCGAGGCGGACTTAAGCACCAACGACGCGCCCGCCGGCCTGGTCTTCCGTGCTTCCGAGGACGGGCGCAACCATTACCTGTGGCAGTTCTGGCCCGCCCAAGAGCGGCTGCGCCCGCACAAGCTGGTGGATGGCCGCTATTGGGTGATCAAGGACGTCCCGTGTGTGGATGTGGATGAAAACGTGAAGCCGTTCGTGGCGCGGAGCAACGCCCGCGGCGGCAAGGCTTATTTTGCCGCCAATCCCACCGCCGGGACGCTGGCGGCCATCCTGGATGACGCCCTCCCCATCGCCGATGTGGCCCTGGAGAATCCTCCCGCGGCCAATTCGGGCGGCGGCATGTTGTCCTATCTCCACAAGGTCAAGGATGATGCCCACCTCTATTACTTTGCGAATTCCAGCAATGACCGCGTGGATGCCTGGGTCCGGTTGCGCGGCCGGCACACGCTGCAGCGGTGGGATCCGCACACGGGCGCGATGCTGCCAGCGGACTGCTCGCACGCAACGGAGCAGGGCCAGGAAATCACCCGCGTGCGTCTCCTCCTCGAACCGGTGAAGTCGGTCTTTCTCACGGCGGCGCGTCCACCAGCCACCGCCGCCGCCAAGTGAAAAGGCTGTGGAATAGGAGCATGAAAGCCATCCCCGAACCTCTTCCCCAAGAACTCATCGCATGAAGCCAAGCCAATCTTTCCTTGGCGCCGTCTTGCTGCTGGGGGCGCTGGCCAGCCTGCCCGCGCAGCCAAGCCCGCCGCCCGGGCGGCCGGCGGATTTCCAGCCTTTCCGATTTCCGCTCAGCACGGAGCAATTGGCGGCGGAATATTCGGCCGCCCAGATGCAGCGGGCGGAGGCGGAACTCAAGGAGATCCAGCAAGCCAACGAGCGGGGACCGTGGAAGCCCACCTGGGAGTCGCTTGATCAGCACCAGGCTCCGGAATGGTTCCGGGATGCCAAGCTGGGGGTGATGCTGAACTGGGGAATGCACGCGGTGCCCGCCTGGGACAAAAAACGCGGCGGAGCGATGTATCCGGATGCCTACGGCTGCGCCATGTATACCGATCCGGAGGTGCGGGCGCACCATGCCCAACACTGGGGCGCTGATTTCCAGTGGGACGACTTCCTGCCCCTGTTCAAAGCCGGGGCTTACGATCCGGAGGCGCTGGCCAGCCTCTACCAGGAAGCCGGGGCCCGCTATCTCATCACCATGTCCAAGCACCACGACGGTGTCGCCTGGTGGGATTCGCAGTGGACGAAACGCAACTTTGTCCAGCTGGGGCCGAAGCAGGATTTGCTCACCCCCCTGCTGGCGGCGGCGAGAAAACGGGATCTGAAGGTGGCCTTGTATTTCTGCTATGAGGAATGGGCAACCGCCATGCTGGGCGAGGACGGCCGGGCGTGCTGCCGCCTCTGGAATTGGGGCAGTTACGCGGGCACGCATCCGCTGACCCCTGAAAACCAGCGGCGGGTCTCGGGCAACATCCCGGTCAGGAACTACTACGACCATTACCTGGCGCCTTTGGTCAAGGAGATGATTGAGCGGTTTGACCCCGACGGGCTTTGGATGGATGGGGAATGGGCCACACCGGCGGAAACCCTCCGCAGCCGCGAGCTGGCGGCCTACTTCTACAATCGCGCCCAGGGGCGCAAGGAAGTGTTCGTCAACGACCGCTATGGCCTCGGCACGCGGGACCGGCACGGTGATGTGTTCTGCAGCGAGTATAACACCACGCAATCCTTCACCCATCCCTGGGAAGAATGCCAGGGCATCAGCCAGTCGTTCGCCTTCAATTATGAAGATAATGATCCATCGCTCGGCCCGCCCGCCCGGTTGGTCCACCTTTTCATCGACATTGTGAGCCGCAACGGAAACCTCGCCATCATCGGCGGGCCGGATGCGGCAGGCCGGTATCCCGCCAGCGTGGTGCAACGCTTGCAGGCCCTGGGCGCGTGGCTGAAGGTCAACGGCGAAGCCATTTACGCCACGCGCGTTCTGCCTCCGCATCAGGAGGGCAGTGTTCGTTACACCCGCAGCAAGGATGGCCAATTTGCCTACGCCATCTGCAAAGAATGGCCGGGGACCAGCCTGGCGCTCAAAGGGGTCCGGGCGGAAAAAGGCGCCCGGATTTTCATGCTGGGCGCCGCCGAACCGCTGGCCTGGCGGCAGGACGGGCAGACGCTCGCCATCGGCATCCCGGCGGCGATGCAGGACGAGCCAGCGCGGCCGTGCCAGCATGCCTGGGCGATCCGGATCCCCATGGAACCCAAGGTGGTGATCAGCCGGAGCGGCCTGCACGCGCCGGTCAAGCTCGAATCCCTCGGGAAATGCGGCCAGGTTGTCTATACGCTCGATGGCAGCGAGCCTGCGCCCGGTTCGACGCCTTATGCGGGCCCGGTGCCGCTGCCTGAGGGGACGGTTGTGCTCAAGGCGGGGTGCGTGCGCGCCGGCCAGCGGGTGGGGCAAACCGTTTCAGCCCGGCTCCAGACCAGCCCGCCGGTTCCGCCCCGGCCGGACGTCCATCTCGACACGCTGAATCCAGTCTCGTTCAAGACGGCCTGGCAGGCACCGGGGGTCACGGACTGGCGCAATCTCAACTGCCACGGCCAGCCGCTGAAGGTGGGCGGCGTGACCTTCGCGCGCGGCGTGGGCCTGCACGCCCCGGGCGAGGCCGTCTTCGCCGTCCAGCCGCCTTTCCGGCGGTTCGTCTGCCGGGTGGGCATCGACGATGCCGCTAAAGGCCAGGGCAGTGCCGTGGTGACGGTGTTTCTCGGCGGCCGGCTGTTAAGCCAGACACCCGTGCTCACCGGCCAGGACGGCCTGTGGAACATCAATGTCCCGCTCGCTGGCGCAACGGAGGCGTCCCGCCTGCGAATCGTGCTCGAGGACAACGCCGATGGGATTCACGGCGATAATATCGACCTGGTGGACGCCGGATTTATCACTCAACCATGAACTCCAAAACCATGCGCTGGATGGAAACCATCGCTCAAGTTCCCAATCCCCAGCCGGGCCGGGGGCCCCGGTATTCAGGGCCAGCCCAAAGGCACGGCCGGCAAGCTGTGGCGCCGGGGGGCGCCGCCGCCATCTGGCGGCCTTGGGTCCGGTGGCTTGCCTTGGCGATGGTGGCGGCCAGTGCGGCCTGTGCGCCGGACTCCTTCTCAGCGCCAGCCGCGCCAGCCGCCGCCCAGCCAGCCTTCTTCCCGTTGCGCTTCGGCGCGGCCAAGCCTCGTGGCTGGATCCTGGAACAGCTGCGCCGCGACCTCCGGGATGGCTTCGCCGGCCATCTGGATGAACTGTGCCATGAAGCCGCCAGCGACATTTTCGCCAGCGGCCGCAACCGGCCGGGGAAACCCAACGCGGGCAACGCCGAGGCGGTCGCCTGGTGGAACGGGGAGACCGAGGGCAACTGGCGCTGCGGGCACCTGATGATGGCGTGCCTGACTGGCGAGCCGGAGGCCATGGCCAAGGCGAAAGCCTACCTCGAACATATCCTCGCCGCGCAGGAGGCCGACGGCTACCTGGGCATCTTTTCCCCCGAGCTGCGCTACCGGGGCCAGGGGGAGCTTTGGACGCAGACCTGCCTTTTCCGCGGCCTGCTCGCCTATGCGGAGGCGGCCGGCGATGACCGGGTCTGGCGGTCGGTTCAGCGGGCGGTGGACCGCACCCTTGACGGCTACGCGGCCGGCCAGCAAATCCAGTTCAGCCAGCATGACCATATGTACGGGGATTTGCTCGAGCAGCTGCACGCCCGGACCGGCAATCCGAAATACCGCGACTTCGGCCTCCGCCTCTACCGCGAATGCCCCAATCTGAAAGCGCTTCTCGAAACCCCGGAAATAATGCGGGCGGATGGCCAGGCCGCCTTCAATGACTGCTTCTGGGGCGGCCACGGCGCCACCGTGACCGAATCCATGCGCCTGCCGCTTTGGCTCTGGCTGGCCACCGGCGAGGAGCAATACCGGCGGATTGCGGCCGGGATTGTCGCCGCCATGGACCGCTGGATCATGCCCAGCGGCGCCTTGGTCAGCCAGGAGGGCATCGCCGCTCCACCGCACCCTTGGCAGGCGGGCTATGAATATTGCACCATCCTAGAACGGCAATCCACCTTGCTCAGCGCCGCCCGGAAATTCGGGGGCACCGGCTGGGCGGGGGCGGCGGAGCACCTCTGGGTCAACGCGGCCCAAGGCTCCCGGGTTCCGGACGGCACCGCCGTCATCTATTGTTCCCCCGAGAACCGGCTGTCGGTGAATGATGAGTTCGGCCGCCGCCAGCGGTTCTCGCCCACGCACCAGCAGGTCGCTGTTTGCTGCAACCCCAACTCCACCCGCGTGGCGGCCTGTTACCTCGCCAATTCCTGGGTGCGCCCCAACACCGCTGAGCCGGCCATTGCCGCCCTGCTTTACGGCCCGTCGGAATTGACCACGGAAATCGCCGGGACCGCCGTGGCCATCGAGGAAAAAACGCTCTATCCCTATGCGGGCGAGGTGGAGCTGACTGTGCGTCCTTCCCAGCCGGCCAGCTTCTGCCTGTGGCTGCGCCATCCGGCCTGGTCGGGCGCCGCCCGCATCGCCTGCCCCGGCGCCGGCATCCGCCTCACCAACGGGTTCTGGCAGGTGCGGAAGATCTGGAATCCAGGGGACAAGGTGACGATCCAATTCGATCAGGCCATCCGCGAGGTGCCGGCCATCAACGGCGAAGTGGCCCTCCAATACGGCCCGCTGCTCTATGTTTTGCCCGTCCCGGGAACGGCCCGGACGGTCAAGATCTACAGCCGGCCCGGCTTCGAAGACTATCTGGTGTCCGCCGATAATGGTGAAGACAAGCAGGCGCTCCCGGCCTCGCAGCGGGCCAGCCCGGGTTTCGGGTTCACCCCCAAACGCGCCAGCGCCGCCGGCTCCAATCCCGACCGCCCGCTCGATGACCCGCCGGTCGTGCTGGAAGGCCAGCTGGTCAGCGAGTTCGACGGAACGCCCGTGACGGTCCAGTTGGTGCCGATGGGCGCCCGAAGTGCCCGGTTGCGGCAGGTGACGTTCCCGGTGGTTTCGGCCACCCGGAAAACCCGCCCGTTCGGCCGTTTCCTGAATCCTGGTTCAGCGGCGGCGATCCTGGCCCCCGCGGGCGCGCACCCGATGTTCAGCCAATGGCTGGTGGGGGGAAAGCGGGCCATTGCCTGCCGCTTCGCGGCGCAACCGGCCACGCAGTATCAGGTATTCGTCGGATTCAACGAGGGATGGTGGGACAAGCCCGGGCAGCGCCTGATGGACCTCGAGCTGGCCGGGAAGGTGGCCGCCACGGTGGATTCGTTTCAGGCGGCCAAGGGCACGCCTTCCGGGCATCTCTTCCCCGTTGTCACCGACGCGCAAGGCAGGCTGGACGTGCGCATCTGCCCGCACCCGGGGGCGCCGGACCCGAACCCGGTGGTGTGCGGTGTCTTGTTGTTCCCCAGCGGCGCCGCTCCCGAGGCGGACGCCATCATTCACAATCGCGGGCCAAAACCGCTGGCCGCCGTCCTGGCGGGGGAGTCGGTGGCTGATTAAGCGGCCGGGATTATCCCAGCCCAGGCGTAGCCTGTTACGCTAAACGTCCCGGGAGGATTGTGTTCGGGGCGGAATTGAGCCACCATGCCTCCCTGGCGAATGCAAAAGGAAAACATATGATAAAAAAACATCTGGCTCGAACGGCGGCGATTGGCTTCATCGCCGCGCTGGCTCTGTCCCTCCGTCCGCCCATGGCTGCCGCCGCGGAACCCCCGGCGCCTAAAGACGCTCCCGGGGAAGCGGCGCCGATCAACCGTGCCACGCTGGACGCCTGGTCGGCCCCCTACCGGGGCTGGCATTACCGCGCCGCCCCGGTGATCCCATCGGATCTCAAGATTCCCGGCCACGAGCAATTCCACAGCTTCGACGTGCCGGCGGTTTACCAATTGCCCGGCCAGCCGGGGAAATGGCACATGAGCTTCATCGGTTTCAACGGGCAGGGCTACAATTCCTTTGTGGCGGAGAGCACGAACCTGGTGCAATGGGCCAGCCCGCGCCTGGCCATGGGCTTCGGCCCGCCCAATGAATTCGACCATGGCGGCTGTGTCATTGGCGCGTTCCTCTATGAATCTTACGACATCGCCGCGCCGCGCCTGCTGAAAAAACGGGATGGCCGATATTGGACTCTCTATGGTTGCTATCCGCTGCAAGGCGGCTATGAGCTGCGGCCCGGATATGAGGGGGTGGCGGTGAGCGAGGACGGACTGGTTTGGCGCCGGGCCAGGAACACGCCGATCCTGGCGGTGCAGGATGCCGATTGTGGCGCCTGGGAGAAGGACTGCATTTACCAGCCCTGGCTGGTCGAGGACCGTGGCCTGTTCTACAACTTCTACAACGCCGCCCATGGCGGGACTGAGCAGATGGGGGGCGCCACCTCCACCAACTTGCTCGACTGGAAGCGTTACCCCGCCAATCCCATCGTCCGGGTGCGTCCCGGTGGCTACGACGAACAGTTCTGCTCCGATGGCAAGGTGTTTCGGGATGGGGACCACTGGGTGATGTTCTACTTCGGCGTAGGCCGGGGCGGCGCGCATATCATGGCCGCCTTCTCCCGGGATCTGCGGCACTGGGCTGCTCATCCCGAGCCCCTTTACCAGGCCGGCGGGCATCCAGGCGGTTTGGACAAGCAGTATGCCCACAAGATCTCCCTGGTCCGCAATCCCGCCAACGACACCTTTTACCTCTTTTACTGCGCCTGCGGGAACCAGGGGCGCGGCATCGGCCTGCTGACCAATCGGAAGCTGGCCACCAATCAGGACTGAGCATATAATCCGTTATGAACAAAAAATTATTTCCCGGCCTCGGAATGCTGCTGATCGCCGCCTCCCAAGCACTGGCTTTGCCGCCCGGCGAAAACGCGCCGGCGGGCTTGCGCTGGGACCAGCGGGATGGCGCGGCTGCGTTGCTCCACAACGGAACTGTCCTATGGCAGTTCAATTACGGAACCAACCAGCCCAAGCCCTTCTTCCACCCAGTGGCCTTGCCGGAGGGGCCGGTCCTCACCGTGGACCGTCCCGCCGACCATTCCTGGCATCACGGCTTGTGGTTCGCTTGGAAATACATCGACGGCGTCAATTACTGGGAGCCAGGCTCCGGGGCCGCCATGAGCGACGGACGCACCGAATGGCGCGCTGCCCAGGTGGAACTGCATGGCGATTTTTCCGCCCGGATCGTCATGGACCTCCGCTATCGTCCGGCGGGCAAGGATCCCGTGCTGGCCGAGCATCGCGTCATCGAGGTTTCCCCGCCGGATGCCGGGGGTGCATATCTTATGGATTGGTCCCTGGCTTTTACCGCCGCTGGCCAGGACGTCGTGTTGAGCCGCACGCCAATCCCGGGTGAGCCCAATGGCGTGGCCTGGGGCGGCTACGCTGGATTGTCGGTGCGTTTTGCGAACCAATTGTCCGAGGCGCGGGCGGTCTCCAGCCAGGGCTTGGTTGAATTCAACGGCGGCACTTACCGCGGCAAGGCGTCAGCCATGGACTACTCCGGCCTCCTCGGCCAGCGCGAAGTGGGCATCGCCATTCTGGATCATCCGGATAATCTCAACAGCCCCTCTCCGTGGTATGCGATCCGGGACAACACCATGCGTTACTTCAGCCCCGCGGTGCTCTGTTTCCAGCCCTGCACCATCAAGGCGGGGCAAACCTTGCGTCTGCGCTACCGGGTGGTCATCCATCCCGGCCGCTGGGATGCGGAAAAACTGCGTTTGCAGAGCGGCCAATATGCCAATCTCCGGTCCCAGTGACCGTATTGCGCGGCCGGCGTTTCGCCCGGTTCCAGGCTTTCGCAACTGAGTGGCCGGTAAATCCAGTGCCGGCCACCACCGGCTTGCCTCCGTGAGGAGGTGGCTTATTTTCTGGATATTCCAGAGAAATGGGTTAAGCCTATCCCGGTTTGAGACAGCTCTACGTGCCATGAACAGCCGATGCCCAGCGACCACCGGTGGCCGCGTAATTCCCGGAACTCTGGCGGGTGCCTTGCCCGCCATCGGGTTTGCCTGGGCCATCCCCGGGAGCTTGGGGGCACTATGAGCGCACCGCCTGCGGAAACGGCCACCATCATGATTGTGGACGATATGGCGGCGAGCCGGCAGCTCCTGGGGGAGGTGTTGCAGCGGCGCGGCTATCAGGTTGCCATCTTTCCCGGCGGCGAGCCGGCCTTGCGGGCGGCCCGGCTGGCTCCCCCGGATCTCATCCTGCTCGATATCGACATGCCGGCCATGAACGGCTGCGAAGTCTGCGAGCGGCTGAAGGCCGACGCGGCCCTGCGGGACATACCGGTCATCTTCGTCAGCGGGTTGGGTGATGTGGTGGACAAGGTCAAAGCCTTCCGGGTGGGGGGCGTGGACTTCATCACCAAGCCCTTCGAGGCGGAGGAGGTGGCAGCGCGAGTCCGCGCCCATCTTGCCTTGCGCCGCCAGGAGCGGCGGTTGCAGGCGGAACTGGCGGAACGCCAGCGGGTGGAGGCGGCCTTGCGGGCGAGCGAGCAGCGGTCCCGGGATCTCTTTCAGCACGCGCCGGTGGGGATTTTTCACTCCACCTGCGAGGGCCGGTTCCTGGCCGCCAATCCCGCCCTGGCGGTGCTCTTGGGCTATGCCTCCCCGGCGGAATTGATCGCTGCCACTACGGACATGGCCGCCCAGATTTATGCGGAACCGGGGCGGCGCAAGGAGATTGTGGCTCCGCTGCTGGAGCGGGAAGGCTGGCACCACTACGAGGAAGTTGCCTGGCGCCGCCGGGATGGCCGCCTGATCACGGTGGACATGACCGGGCGCGCGGTGCGGGAGCCCGCCGGCTCCATCGCCTACCTGGAAGGCTTCATTGTGGATATCACCCAGCGGAAGGCGGCGGAGGCCGCGCTGCGCGCCAGCGAACAGATGTTCCGCACTTTGGTCGAAACCTTGCCGCTGATGATTTTTGTGGAGCAGGGGGCGCCGGATCATCAATCCGAGTACATGAATCCGGCGTTTACCCGGCTGACTGGCTATGCCCTTGAAGATATCCCCCAGGCCGACCAATGGTGGACGATGGCCTACCCGGACGCTGCCTATGGGCGGCAGTGCCGGGATGAGTGGTATCGCCGGATTCACCCCGCCATCCAGGCTGGAGTTCCCATCGAGCCCATCGAAACCACCATCATTTGCAAGGATGGCTCGCGGAAAGTCCTTTCCCTCGGGTTCATTCCCTTGGGGGGCAAGAATTTTGTCTTCGGCGTGGATCTGACGGAGCGCCAGCGGGCGGAGACCGCGCTGCGCGCGAGCGAGCGGCTCTTCCGGACGCTGGTGGAGTTCCTGCCGCTGATCCTCTACGTATGCGAGGGGCCGGAGGAGAAGTCCGTGTATGTCAACCCGGCCTTCACGCGGCTGGTGGGTTACGCGTTGGAAGACTTGCCGGTCGCCAAGAAGTGGTGGGAGCTGGCCTATCCGGATCCGGTTTACCGCGAGGCGATGCGGGTGGAATGGCTGAGGCGGGAGCAACGCTCCCGGGAGACCCAAACGCCCAGTGAGCCGATGGAGACCACCGTCACGTGCAAGGATGGCACCCGCAAGCATTTCCTGGCCGGCTATATCCCCCTGGCGGGGAGGAAATACATCTTCGCCAGCGACATCACCGCCCGCAAACAGGCGGAGGCGGAGCTGGCGCGGGTGCTGGCGGTGCGCACCGAGGAGTGGCGGCAGGCTACCTCCGCCGCGCTGGGGGCCAGTGAGGAGGAGGCGCGGCGGATCGGGCACGAACTGCACGACACCCTCTGCCAGGATCTCGCCGGCATCGCCTGCCAGGCCTCGGTCCTGGCCCTGGCCGGCGCCGGGCCGGAACGCCTCCCGGAACCGCTGGCGGAGCGGTTGCGGTGCCTGGCCTCCCTCGCCTCCGCCGCGGCCCGCCAGGCCCGCGGGCTGTCCCATTTGCTGGCGGTTTCCGAGCCGTGGGACGGCCCTTTCGAGGAGGTGCTGGCGGGGCACTTGCGCCAGCTCCAGGATCTTTACGGCATCGTCTGCGAACTTACCCTCGGCGAGGGATTGCCTGCCTGGTCCCTGGAACAGGGAACCCACCTCATCCGCATTGTCCGGGAGGCGGTGGTCAACGCCGCCCGCCACGCCCGCGCCCGGCGCGCCTGGGTGGACTGCCTGCGGCGGGGTGGCCAGACGATCATTTCCATCTCCAGCGACGGCGTCCCTTCGGCCCATCCGGAGGTCTGGCAGCCGGGCCTCGGGCTGCGCCAGATGCGGATGCGCGCCGCCCTGCTGGGCGCTTCCCTGACCCTCCGCGCCGGCGCGGAAGGCGCGGTGGTGCAATTGGTTCTGCCGGATAATCCACCCCCATGAAAACCTCCGCCAAACCAGGCTCCAGCCCATCCGTCCCATCCGTAATAGGCATCCTGCTCGTGGAAGACCACCCGACCGTGCGCGATGGCCTGCGCACCGCCATTGCGAGCCAGGCGGACATGCGCGTCGTGGGCGAAGCCGCGGGCTGGCGGGAGGCGCTGCCGCTGGCCCGGGGCCTGGTTCCGGATGTGATGGTGCTCGATCTGAACCTGCCTGACGGCCACGGCTGGAGCCTGCTCGACGAGCTTCGCGCCCAGGGGGCTTTGCCCCCCACGCTCGTGCTTTCCGTGTGCGACGAGGCGATGTATGCCCGGCGCCTCCTGCGCGCTGGCGCCCGGGGCTACCTCATGAAAGATTCGCCCATCGGCCAGGTTCTGCGCGCCATCCAGGAGATCCACGCCGGCCACCTGGCCGCCAGCCCGTCGCTGAGTTCCGAGCTGATGACCGAAGCGCTCGCCATGGCGGAGCTGCCGGAGCCTTCCCTGCCCGCCGTTCCGCTCAGCAACCGTGAGCTGCAGGTGCTCAACTTGATCGCCCACGGCCTCCCCAACAAGGAAATCGCCACCACCCTGGGCCTGAGCGAAAAAACCGTCCACACCTATAAAATCCGGTTGATGGAGAAGCTGGGGGTCCAAACCACGCCTGAACTGGTTGCCTGCCACCGGGCTTTGCATGGCCCGCTGGATTAGCGGGCCTTCGTTAATCCACCGCGGGCCGCCGCCGGGGCAGCGAGGCGAAGGTGAGTGGTTCGGAAAGGCGGCCGAAATCAGGCCAGGGCTTTGGCGGCGACGGCTTTCAATTTGCGCAGGCCGGTTTTGGCCACTTCCATGACCTCCTGTTTGTAATATTCCTGGTTGAACAATTCCAGGGATAGGATGGGCCGGGCACCGCCGGCGAGGCACATGCGCAGGATTTCGGGCAGGGGACCCACGCCATCGCCCGGGAACACGCGGTGGCCGTCGTTGGCCTGGTCGCGGGGAGGGTTGGCCGGATAATCATTCATGTGCAGCACCGGCATGGCCTGGGCGCTGAGCAAACGCAGCCCTTCAAAGGGCGAGCCGCCGCGATACATATGGAAAACATCCGCCAGGACACAGGCCTTGGGGTGGCCGCTTTCCACGGCGATGGAGACCGCGGTGCAAAGTTTGCCGATGGCCGGATGTTTGCCCCAAAATTCCAGGATGGGCGTCACCCCGGTGCGGTCACCCAGCTCCAACAGTTGGCGATACCGCTCGGCGATGCGCTCCGTCTCCATGCGTTGCTGGAGGCCGGCCGGGGGGGCGGCCAGGCGCCGGGCGCCGAGCTGGGCGAGGACATCCATATCCCTTTTGGCCTGCTCGAAAGCCGTGGCCCGCTGGCTGTCGTCGTCCACGGCCCAGCTGATGAAACCGATGGCGCCTTCGACGGTCAGCCCGCCGTCATCGAGCCGCTTGCGCAAATCCTTGAGGGAGCCGCCGCTTTGCAGGTAGCGCTGGAGATTGTCCAGCCACGGTTCAATGGCTTGGTAACCGGCCTGGGCGGCGATTTCGACTTCGCGGTCGATGGGCTGCTTGTGCCCGCGAATAGTGCCGGTGTTCAGGCAAAAGCGGAAGCCGGATGCCCCCGATTCAGTTTCGGCGCGGGCCGCCGGCTGGGAGGTTCCTAATACACCGCCAAAGGCGGCCGCGGCGCCGGTGGAGAGCCATTGCCTGCGGTTCATCGCGTTGCGTGCATCCCGTTTTGAGTCGGATTTCATGTTTAATCGTTTTTTTATCAGTTAGGCTCCGGCTGGCACATCCTGCCAAGGCATGGGCCTGGGGCAAGATAGGATAGCCGGATAATTGGGGCAATTCCTTTCATGGGCCATCGCCAAGATGCAGCTCAAGGATCCGCAGGCGGGCCAGGCGATGACAGCCAGGGCGGCCAAATAGAGCAAAAAAGCGGCCCCAATGGCACTTGGACCCCACTTCCAGGACGGCGTGGAAATCATGATCGTTTTCCTGGTATTGGCCGGTGAACAAGATCTTTTTCTTCAGGCTGGCGGAAGGGATGGTGAGGCGGTATCCAGCCCCTTCACGCACCAAGGTGAAGGCCATGTGAGATTCGCGCAGCCAGGTTTGGAACCGCTGGCTGGCCCGGGGAAAATCCCTGGCTTCCAAATGGATTTCCACCTGGGTCCGGTTGAAAGCGCCGGGCACGGAGCCTTGCTCCCAGCCCAGGAAAACGAAATCGCCCAGGTCCGTGCCTGGGCGCAAGTATTTTTGGATTTCAGCCGCGTCCCACGCTTTGAATCCAAAGACCGTGAGGCCGGAAAAAATGGGAAACTGGCCTTGCAGCTCCCGCCGGGTGAACAACTCCTCGCGGACCGAAAGGAGATTGGCGGCCTGGCCGGGGAACTGGCGGAGGATTTGGCCCAGCAGGCGGGCGGACAGCCATTCCGGGGCGGCGCCCGCCAAGGCATCGGGGATTTGGACCCGGGCCAGGGCCGGTTTGAGCCGGGCCTTTTGGCCCATGAGCTCGCGGAATTCGCGGAGCCAATCGGGATGTGGAGGTTTCACCAGGCGGTGGCTGACAATGGCTTTGCGCTCGCGCGGTTCACAAGCGCCGCAAGCCTGGCAGTGGCCGGGCCGGGTTTCCTGCCCCAGGCAGTAGCCCACATCCACGCCGGATTTGTTCCGCTGGTATTGCTCGAATAAGAACGCATTGGTCACGGAGCCTTGGACCCAGGCGCTGGCAAACGGGTAATCGGCCGGCTTTTCACCCAGGAACGCCTGGTTCCACAGGCCCTGGGATTCCAGCCATTCGCGCGTCAATTGCCAGGCGGCATCGGGGAGCGGCTCATCCAGGCAGAAATCCGCTTCCGCCAGCCGGAGCAGAAGCTGGGAGGCCCAGGGGCCGCCCATGGCCAAAACCTGGCTGACCGCATAATCCGGCCAGTGGGCGGCGAGCCGGAATTCAAAGCCGCTGTTGCCGCAGGCGGATTGGACGGCGGCCAGGAGCGGCGCCCAGGCTTGGGGATCCAGGCACAAACGGTCGAATTGGAACGGAGTGCCGGGCATGCGCACCAGCAATCCGAAGCTGAACAGGATCCGCAATCCCGGATTGCGCTGCTGGTGCCAGGCCTTCAGGCGCCGGACGAAGGCGCCAAACTCAGCCAGGTCGGGGCCTTCCTCGTGGCCGGTCAGAATGAAAAAGAGCTTGAGTTCGCGGATCCGCTGCCCGAGCAGTTGCTGCAGCACAGTGTCCACATCGGCGGCGGGGAGGGTTTTGTTGAGGAGGTTGCGCTGGCGCTGGCTGATGCCCTCGATCCCCAGGGTAAAGGTGCTTTTCCCAGCAATGATTTCCGCGGCCAGCAGCCAGGGGGCGGAGCGGAGGATATCGACCCGCTGGCTTTTGAAGCCCACCTGGTTGAAAAGCCGGCTGAACTCGAGCAACAATAGGCCAATCTCGCTGTGCGTGTTGAAATTGAAACTGTAAATCTCGAGGGCGTCGGCGCCGTTCCGCTGCTTGATCCGGCGCGCCGCGTCGAGCAGCCCGGGGGCGGACAATTCCCGGTAGGGCTTGCGGTCAAAGCCCTCGAAGCAAAAGGAGCAGTTGGCGGGGCAGCCCAAATTGATGGGCAGCCGCACGGTGCCGGCCTCGGTCCCGTTCAAGACCGGGAAGCGGGCTGGCAGCCGTCCAGCCTCGGGAAGCTCCCAGCGGGCCTTGGGGATGGGTGGCTGTTTTTCACCCGCCAGCCACCAGCCGCCGCGGCCATGGGCAGCCTGTCGCAACCGCGGTTTTTTCGGTCCGCCACCGGCGGCGCAGAAGGCGGCGATAAAAGGCTCCACCTGCTCCTCGCCTTCACCCACAAATAATGCATCGGCGACGCAGTCCCCGCCGGGCAGGATCAAGGCATGCGCAGCGGAGGCATTGGAGCCGCCCAAAATTATGGGAGGAAGGGAATCCGGGCGCTGGGAAGCCAGCCCGGGCAGGCCGGAATGCTTCAATAAAAAGGGGAGGTTGATCAGCTCCAAAACGTACGAATTGGACACCAGAACCAGGTCGAAATCCTCCAGGCTATGGCTGGATTGAGTGCCCACCACGAAGGGAATCCCCTTTTTTTTGAGGAGTTCGCGGTCGTGGATGGCCGGCAGGAAGGCTAAATCAAGGTAAGCCTTTTCCACGGCCCGGCGCACGGCATCGCACAGAAAAAGGTGGGGCAGGGAAGGTTCCATGACCTGCCAGGGCGACAGGCGCAAGACCAAAACGCGGAGCGCGGCCTGGTGGAACTCGGGATTCTCAAAGGTCGGGTTGCCAGCAGGCGCATACAAACCGGCATCCTGCATGCCTGCCCAATGCCCGCGGAAAAAATGACGGTAGTCGCTCATGGGAAAACCAGAGCAGAAAACGGATTCCAAGCCGCTTGGACCGCGTGGTGATAACCGCATGAACCGCCCCGGAGCCGGGGGCTATGGTTTGCCGGAGGCGGGCGCTGCAACTGGTGATGCTTGATCCACATGGCCGCATTATACACCGGTTTGAAAAACGGTGGAGAACTTTACACTCCGGCCTATCGACCTTACTTTGAAGCTGTGCGCGAGAATTTGAAAAAGCGAGTCGTGGTGGGAATGAGCGGCGGAGTGGATTCTTCGCTCGCGGCGGCTTTGCTCCAGGAGCAGGGTTTCGAGGTGATCGGCATCACTTTGAAGCTCTGGCCGCAGAACTGCTCCGCCCGGGCCGAGGACAAATGCTGCGGCCCCCAGGCGGTGACCGATGCCCGGGCCGTCTGTGACAAGCTCGGTTTGCCTTTTTATGTGGCCGACGAGGTGGAAACTTTCCAACACGAGGTGATCCATTATTTCGCGACGGAGTACCAGGCTGGGCGCACCCCAAACCCCTGCATCCTTTGCAATGAAAAAATCAAGTTTGGCGTTTTATTGAAAAGAGCCAAATTGCTGGGGGCCCGGTATATAGCCACCGGCCATTATGCCCGCGTGGAAATGCATCCGGAATCTGCCCGGCGGCTTCTAAAGCGTGGCCAGGATCCTGTCAAAGACCAGAGTTACTTCCTTTTTTCGCTGAACCAGGAGCAGTTGGCGCACACCCTTTTTCCGCTGGGGCACCTGACCAAGGAGGAAACCCGCGAGCGCGCCCGGCAACTGGGGCTGAAAACTGCCGAAAAAAAAGAGAGCATGGAAATCTGCTTTGTCCCCGACAACAACTACGGGAAATTCCTGATTGATGTGGCAGGCATCACGCCACACAAAGGGGAGTTGGTGGATACGCACGGAAAAGTATTGGGCTACCACCAAGGCATAGAATTTTTCACCATCGGCCAGCGCAAGCGGCTCGGGATATCGTCGCCGCGGCCGCTTTACGTCCTCGCCCTGGATGGGGAACGGAACCGGGTGGTTCTAGGGGAAGAGAAGGAACTGGCCACGCATTCGTTCCTGGTGGAGCGCTGCAATTGGATTGCGTTGGCGGAACCGCCGGAAGAATTTGAGGCGCTGGTGAGGATCCGCTACAAGCACCAAGGCTGCCGGGCAAGGATCAAGGTCCAGGGCAACGGGCAGGCACAAGTTTTACCGCTGGAACCACAACGGGCAGTAACTCCAGGCCAGGCTTGTGTGTTTTACCAGGATGATCAAGTCTTGGGGGGCGGATGGATCCAGAAACCGGCCAGTCCCGAGTGGCCCGCCATCCCATTGTAACCGGCTCTGGTGCTTAAGCTATGAACAAACGCAATCCCTATCGCGTGGTGCTGGTGACTGCCCCGGATCTGAAGACGGCGCGCCAACTGGCCAAGCTGGCCTTGGAAGCGAAACTGGTGGCCTGCGCCAACCTGGTTCCCGGTTTGGAATCCCATTATTGGTGGCAAAACAAATTGGACCGCAGCCGGGAGATATTGATCCTGTTCAAGACCGTGCGCCAGCAGCTTTCCGCCTTGCAGGAACTGATTCTGGCCAACCACCCTTATCAGACACCGGAGTTTGTGTCCCTGGAGATTCAGGAAGGGAGTCCAGCTTACCTGGAGTGGATCGCGGCATCGGCAAGCAAAACCTGAATCTTTGGGCTGGGAACAGCGTCCAAGCCTGCCAGAAACGCCCCTTTCGGCGGGGATAAAATGAGCTTGGAATCGCCGGTGAACACCTGGCTTCACCAGTTTCAGCTTGCGGAAGAGGCGGTTAGTTTGCTAAAGATGGAAGTCAAATATGGCAGCAATAGGTCGATTTCAAAAAGGTGACGACATTTTCTACGCGAAAGTGGTCGATGGCGAACTGCACCGCTTGCAGGGTGATGTGTTCGGATCGCCATCGTTTGAGAAAAAAGCAACGTCGCCCAAAGGGGTCAAGACCTTGGTGCCTGTCACCCCATCGAAGGTCATCGCCGTGGGGTTGAATTATGCCGATCATGCGCGCGAAACCGGCAAGACGGTGCCCAAAGAGCCGCTTTTCTGGCTGAAGGCTCCCAGTTCACTGATTCCGGATGGCGGGAAAATAGAAATCCCATTCCCCACGCACCGCACCGATTTTGAGGCGGAGCTGGTGATTGTCATCGGCCGGCGGGTGCGCAATGTCACGGCGGCGGCGGCGGCGCGTTACATCTTCGGTTACACGAGCGCGCAGGATATCAGTGATCGGACGATCCAAGGTTCCGAGAGCCAGTGGGCGCGAGCCAAGTCATTCGATACGTTCACTCCGCTGGGGCCGTATGTGGAAACTAAAATTGACCCGCATGATTTGACCGTTCAGCTGTTCCAGAATGGCCAATTGCGCCAAAACAGCAACTCCAGCCAGATGATTTTCAACTGTTTCGAGTTGGTGAGCTTCATCTCCACCAATATGACCTTGCAGCCCGGCGACGTGATCCTGACCGGCACCCCGAGCGGCATCGGGCAAATTGAGTCGGGCGACCGCCTGGAAGTGCGGATTCAAGGCCTGGCCCCCTTGCTGAACACCGTCAAGTAACCGCTCTATCGCTTTTTCCCCAGCCGTGGCGGAACCTTGGATCTGCCACGGCTTGGTCCTTTTTACCGGGGCCGGAACAGGATTTCTTCGACAATCACCCTTTGGGGCAGGCTGATGGCGAGCCAGGCGCATTGGGCGACATCTTCCGGCTGCATCATAAGCTGGCGTTGCTCCGGGCTGGGCGGATTGGGGCGCAGGTTGAGCAGGGGGGTGTCGATATCGCCGGGCAGCAGCGCACAGGCGCGGATGCCGTTGGCCTTTTCTTCCGCGTTGATGGATTGGGTGAGGCCGGCCAGGCCGAATTTCGATGCCACGTAGGCGGGGCCAGCCTTGGGGCTGGCTTGTTTGGCAGCGTCCGAAACCACGTTCACCACGGTGCCGCAGCGGTGCTTGCGCATCACCGGCAAAAAAGCCTGGGTGCATAAATAGGCGCCGGTCAGGTTGGTTTCGAGGATGTGCTGGTAATTCCCATAGGTCAGCTCGGCCAGGGAACGCTTGGGAGTGTTGGTGCCAGCCGCATTCACCAGGGCATCGACCTTCTCAAACAGGGCCAGCACGCGCAGGGCCATTTTATCGACTGCTTCCGGGCTGGCGATGTCGCAAGGGCAGGGCAGGATCAAAGATCCAGCCTCACCCGCCAGGAGCACGGTCTCCTGAAGGGCGGCGGGCCGCCGGCCCACGATGGCGACATGCCATCCTTGGCGAGCCAATAACAAAGCCACTGCTCGTCCCACTCCACTGCCGGCGCCGGTGACCACGGCGGCATTTTTTACAATACTCATCGGATGCGAACATGAATAAGCGACGCACGGATAAAGACAATCCCTATTTTAACCCCGGAAAAAAATAAAAAAGGGCCGGCCAGGCATGGTCGGCCCCTGAAAAGTGATTCCTGGTTGCGGCTAGCCGAGTTTCGGCAGGGCGGTCCAGGAGCCTTTCTTCTGGCTGCTCTTGATGCAGGTTTCGATGAAGGCGATACCCATCTGGCCGTCGCAGACGTTGGCGTAGCGCGAGCCATCGCAGGCGAATGCCTGGCCGGCTTTCCATTTGCGCACATCGTCCTCAAAACAACGATGCAGGCGGGCGAAGGCGTCATGGAAGGCTTCCCCGTGGCCGGAAGGAATGGTCGGCTCGGCCATGAGATCGGCCGGGAGATCCTTGAAGAAGCCGTCATTCGCCTTGACCTCACCGCGCCAGTAAACGCGATCCGGCTGGCCGGGCAAGTTGATGACGAGGGATTCGGGCTCTTCCTGGCGCCAGCGCAAGGTGCCCTTGGTGCAGGCCACTTCCAGGCCCAGATCGTTCTTGTGCCCGATGCTGATCTGGGAGGCGCGGACCATGGCTTTGCCGCCGTTGCTCAGCTCGCAGTAAACGGTGAAGTGATCGTCCAGCGCGCGGCCGGGGACGAAGGTTTCCATGTGGGCGGAAACTTTGGTCACGTTCAAGCCGGTCACATACCGCAACTGCATCAGGGCGTGGGTGCCGATATCGCCGCCGCAGCAACTGCCGCCGGCTTTCTTGGGGTCCACGCGCCAGGTAGCCTGCTGGTTGCCCGTGGCCTCAAACTTCGTCGCCAGCCAGCCTTGGATATAATAGGCATCCACCCAGCGGATATCGCCCAGCAAACCGCTCTGAATGATGAACCGGGAAAGGCGGGTGGTCCAATGCCCGAGATAGGTATGGGCCACGCCGAACGGGATGTTTTTGTCCTTCACCGCTTTCACCAAGGCATTGGCTTCCTTCAGATTAACGGTCAGCGGTTTTTCGCAAAACACCGGGAGGCCAGCCTTGATGCACTTCATGGCGGGATCGAAATGCACATGGTTGGGGGTAACGATCAGGGCATAATCCAAGCGCTCGTCTTCCGGCAGTTTGGCCTGGGCGGCGATCATTTCATCATAGGAACCGTAACCTTTGATCGGGTAGGGCCATTTTTCGGCTTCTTCCATGGCGATCTTGGCATCGGGGAAGAGCGCGCCAGCAACAACGCGGCGGGTGCCGTCAAAATGAATCGCTTTTTGGTGCGGTTGGACAATGAAAGCTCCCTTGCCACCGCCAATGAGACCTACATTCAGGGGTTTTTTGGCCATAATCTCGTATAATAATAATTTTTTTCTGGTTTTAACTTCGCTGGGGACTCCCGTGGGGGCCTTTCAGCGAGTCCGGATTGTCGTGAAGAGTTTAAAAAACCCTTTGCTGAATTCAAGAAATTTATTTGGCTGGCTGGGGATTTAGTCCGCCACGCCGCCCAAGGATGGGAGCGCAAAATGCGGCCGCCACAAAAGAAGATGTTGAATTGCCCCGGGCAGACCATATACTTTTTTGAAGGCTGGCTAATCAAAGCCTGTAAAAATCCGTATGTTGGTTCATTTGTTGAAATCGAAAATCCACCGGGCGGAAGTGACGGCGGCAAACGTGGAGTATGAAGGGAGCTTGTCCATCGATCAGGATCTGATGGACGAGGCTGGCCTGTATGCATTCGAGCGCATTTTGTGCAGCAATATGGCCAACGCACAGCGTTTTGAAACCTACGCCATTCCCGGTCCCCGAGGCGCGAAGGGAATCGTCTTGAATGGGGCGGCGGCCCATTTGGGAAAACCAGGTGATCGGTTGACGATCATGAGTTTTACCGAAGTGGATCAAAAAGAAGCCGGGCAGTGGGGGCCGCGGGTCATCGTTCTGGGACCGAAAAACCAGATTATCAATCGCCGGGGCATTTAATTCAGGGAACGGAAAACCTAACGTCTCTGGGAAGATCAGCCGACAAAGAGTCAAGCTATGGCATTTACGGCCGCGGAAATAGCACGGGAATTAAAGGGGGAAGTGGTGGGGGACGGAGCGGTCCAATTGACTGGATTCGCCCCGGCGCATTCCGCCAAGGCTGGCGATTTAACCTTTGCCGAAAACGAATCATACCTGGCGCGAGCCGAGCAAAGCGCGGCGGCGGCGATTTTGGTTTCCGGCGGTTTAACCCAGAGCAGCAAGGTTCTGATCCGGGTGGAAAACGCCCGGGTGGCTTTTGCCAAGACCTTGTCGATTTTTTATCCGGAGCCGGTTTTTTCGCCGGGACAGCATCCGACAGCGATCGTGGCGCCCACCGCACAGGTTGATCCCTCAGCCCACATCGGTCCTTATTGCGTGGTTGGCGAGCAGACCCGGATTGGCGCCCGGGTGGTCCTGCAGGGGATGAATTTCCTCGGTGAAAATTGCTCCCTCGGTGATGATACGTGGCTCTTTCCGCACGTTACGGTATATAGCCGGTCCTGCATTGGCAACCGGGTTCGCATTCATGCCGGGACGGTGGTGGGCGCGGACGGGTTTGGCTATGTCCTGGATAACAGCGAACATCGCAAGGTGCCGCAGGTGGGTAACGTGGTGATCCAGGATGAAGTGGAGATTGGGGCCAATGTGACGATTGATCGGGGCACCTTGGGGCCGACTTTGATCGGCCGGGGAACAAAAATCGACAACCTGGTGCAAATAGCGCATAACGTGGTGATTGGCGAGCATTGTGTGCTGGTGGCCCAGGTGGGGGTGGCTGGCAGCACCAAGCTGGGCAACTATGTGACGCTGGCCGGGCAGGTGGGGATTGCCGGGCATCTTAAAATTGGGGACCGGGTGACGGTGGGGGCCCAGTCCGGGGTGATGAATGATATCGGAGACGGTGAAAAATGGCTGGGAGCGCCAGCCCGGCCGGACCGCCAAATGAAGCGCCAGATGATTGCTTTCCAGCAGTTGCCGGAATTGATCCGGAGGGTCCAGCAGTTGGAGAATCTTTTATCCCAGGAAGGTGCGATTTTGAAAACGAAAACGGAATGAGAATTGGATGTTGACTTCCGCCTGGTGTCTGTTAGGGTTTGCGACCTTTGAATTGGAAATTGGATGAAAACGTATTTGCCGAAAATAAATGTGGATCAGCGTAAGTGGCACGTAATCAATGCCGATGGCGCAGTGCTGGGGCGGTTGGCCGTGCAGATTGCCAACGTCTTGCGCGGAAGGAATAAGCCGGTGTACACTCCCCACATGGATGCTGGAGATTTTGTGGTGGTCATCAACGCGGAAAAGGTGGTTCTGACTGGCAAAAAAGAGAACAACAAGCGTTATATGTCTTATTCCGGCTGGAAAGGCGGCGAGAGGTACCGCTCAGTCAGCCAGTTGCGCGCCAATTTCCCGGAACGGTTGATCCAACATGCCGTGGCCGGCATGGTGCCCAAAAATCGCCTGGGAGCGCGTCTGCTTACCAAGCTGAAAATCTACAAAGGCGCCAGCCATCCGCATTCGGCGCAGCAACCCGGCAGCCTGGCCGCAGCCCATTAATCTGAATTTTTATTATGTCTGAAACCAACGTGCAGGAATATCTCGGAACGGGCCGCCGCAAAACGTCTGTGGCCCGGGTTCGTCTGGCCGCCGGCTCTGGAAAAATTACCATCAACGGTCGCGGTCTGGAGAATTATTTTGGCGTGGAAGATCTGCGGACGCTGGTGATGCAGCCGTTGCAACGCACGGAAAGCCTCACCAAATATGATGTCCGTGTGAATGTGCAAGGCGGAGGCCCTTGTGGCCAGGCTGGCGCGGTGCGCCATGGCATTGCCCGGGCTTTGCTGGAAGCCGACATCAGCCTGCGGCCGGTGCTGAAGGCTGAAGGTTACTTGACCCGCGATTCCCGTATGAAAGAGCGCAAGAAATACGGGCAGCCGGGCGCCCGCAAGCGCTTCCAGTTCAGCAAGCGCTAATCCATCAATTTCCCCCCAAAACCCGCCGGTGTTTATCGGTGGGTTTTTTTATGCCCGGATGGCGGCTTCGGCTTTAGGGCTTCATAAGGCCGTTATCCAGGAAAAATCCGCTACGGGGCAAAACTGCCCATGTTTTTGGGGGATCGCTGGAGGGATGTCCCCAAGCGATTAAACCGGGTTTCTTAACGGGCGTATTGGCGCGTGGTGTTGCGGAGCATTTCAAAATCCTTGTTGCGCGTCACCGGATCGAAATTGATCGTTTGCTCAACGGCCAGCAGGGCCTTGCGTTTGGCCTCCATGGCCGGCCTGATATCCAGGAAAGGAGAGGCCACGTAAATGGCCACTTTTGACTGTTTGTCGGCGATTTTCAAGGTGCCTTCACTGATGGTGTAAGTGGCGGGATAAACGCCGTCGGCATCCACGCGGAACACGTCGTTGATGCGGCGCAAATAGGCGGGCAGATCATAGGTGAATATGGCATCCCGCTTCTTCTTGCCAAATTGAAAGACATGGTTGTTCCGGTCGGCCTGGTAGTCCAGATCCATGGCAAACAGCAAGGCCGCGCGGGGCGAAACAATCGAGGCCAGGTCCCAATCCGGTCTGCCAAGAACGACCTGGTGCAGGGTCCGGTAGGCGTCTCCTTCAAGGAAAAAGTCTTCCAGCATCCGGATTTCACGGCCGATGCGGGTCAATTCGTCAATAGTATCCCGATATTGGACCAAACCACGCAAAGTAAGGTCGTGCCAATATACGGAAGTGATGCGGTTGGCCAGCGCGTGGTAAGCCAGCACGCGAAGCTCATCGGCGGTGGGGGCGGAGCGTTTGCGGTTGTCGCGGATTTCCCAATCGCAATAAGGCCCCTGCAACCAGCCGGCGATGGGCATCGGCCGCCACAGATCACGGAAACAGCGGGTATAATCGCCCATGGTCTCCAGGGGTGCGCCCCAGTTAACGGGCTTGCCGTCCCAGCGGTCGTAGGATTGCCAGTCATCCGTGGAAGGAGCCACCAGGCGGAAGGCCTTGAAATCGGCCAGATCGGAGAGACCGGCATAATGCCTCCAGGAGGCTTCTTCAGTGAGGGTTACGGTGGTTGGCAGACGGGTTTTCGTGTAGGGTTGGAGGGCTTGCCAAACCGCCTGGGGAAAGCGCGGGGTGGGGCCGTTTTCGTTCTGCGGTTCGCCCAGGAATTCCACCGCCCGGATCCACGGCAGCCACTCGTCCTTGTCGTAATCCGCAATGGGATCCGGTTTGCCCAAGCGCCGCAAGGGATAAAGTGAAGAAAGTGCCTGCGGACCAGGTTGATCGCTATATCCAGCCGCATTGATGAAATGCGCCGTATTGATATGCATCCGGCTGAGCATTTTCAGGTATAATTCGCAGGCAGCAGGCGAGGCGGCGGAGGGTACCTTGGGACCCCATCCATTGCTGATATCGAAAAAGTCGCGCTTGATCCGCAGATGGGCCCAAAGTGGAAACTGGCGCCCCTGGACATCCGACATGATGATTTGAAGCGCCGCATAGCAAAGCGGAAGCCGGCCGGCCGGAATCCGCAGAACGCCTTTGTCGCCGGCGGGAATCAAACCATCATTAGGGTAGGACACCACGCTGTCGAAAATCGGTTGGGGATAGTATAAACGGGAATTAGCGGTATTGGTGGGCAGGAAAAGGCGGCTGCTTATAAAATGGACAGCGGTGGCGGATTGGTTGTCCAAATGCACCATGATGGTGTCGGGCTGAGGGCCGGCATCGGCATTGAGAAAGGTAACGGCGGAGATCCAAACCCCTTGGGCAGCCATGGTGACGGGCAACTCCTGCCGATGGATTTTTGCCCAATCCACGAGTTTCAAGGTGAATTTTTTTCCAACGCTCCACCGGGTGCTGCGGGAATTGAATTGGTAGATGACCATCGCTCCCGGCGGAATCTGGGTTTCGGCCTCGCGCCAGGCGCTGGGGGTGTCATGCCAGGCCCAGTCCTCATCTTGGATCAAGCGCTGGGCTTCCTTTTCGTCGAACAGCACCGCATTGCAATTGAAAATGGCGTTCGAGCCAGCTTCGACGGGGGCCGGGTTGCGGAGGAATAATTGGACGCGCGCCCCCAGGTCGGGATTGTGTTGGAGGTGGTAACGCAGGCCGGCGGCTCGCACGTGGGGGGTGACGGTGATGCCGGCAAATTCAACCACTGGCCGCGGCGCCGGGACGGGGGCCGCCGCCCAGGCGGAAACACCCAAGCCCGCCAGGGTGGAAAGAAATATCACCCATGCTTTCATGATGCGAAGTCCAACAATTTCAGGGATCGAAATCCCGTTTTAGTCAACCATGCGGCGGGCAATCAGCGAGGCATTGTGGCCGCCAAAACCAAAGGAATTATTCAAGACTACGTCCACTTTCGTTTCCCGGGCGGCGTTGGGGACATAATCCAAGTCGCATAGCGGGTCGGGAGTTTCATAGTTGATCGTGGGCGGAACCAGGTTGTTCTGGATGGCCTGGAGGCAGACGATCAATTCCACCGCCCCGGCCGCGCCCAGCATGTGCCCAGTGGCACCCTTGGTGGAGTTCACCGCGAACTTCCGGGCATGCTCTCCGAACACGGTCTTGAGGGCCTGGGTTTCGCAAATGTCGCCCTGCGGGGTGGAAGTGCCGTGGGTGTTAACGTAGGAAACCGCCTCCGGGGCAAGGCCGGCGGAACGCAAGGCCATCCGCATGCAGCGGGCGGCGCCTTCACCTTCCGGGGAGGGGGATGTCAGATGATAAGCGTCGGCAGTGTTGCCATAGCCGATCAATTCGCCGTAAATCCGGGCTCCCCGGCGGCGGGCATGTTCCAGTTCCTCAAGCACCAGCACCCCCGAGCCTTCCCCCATCACAAATCCATCGCGCCCGGCATCAAAAGGCCGTGAAGCATGCTTGGGATCCTGATTGCGGGTGCTCATGGCACGCATGGCGCAAAAACCGCCGATACCCAGGGGGATGATGGTCGATTCTGCTCCGCCGGCGAACATGACGGAGGCGTCGCCCATTTTTATGGTGCGCCAGGCTTCGCCGATGGCATGGGTGGAGGTGGCACAGGCGGTGCAGGTGGCCAGATTCGGGCCGCGCAGCTTGTGATACATGGAGAAGAGCCCGGAACCCATGTTGAGGATCAACATCGGGATCATGAACGGGGACAAACGCCCAGGGCCTTTATTGAGCAATACCTGGTGCTGCTCAGTCGTGGTGTATAGCCCGCCAATGCCGGAGCCGATGAAGGCGCCCACTTCATCGCGATTGGTTTTGTCCAAGTCCAGGCCGGAGTCTAATAGCGCTTCCCGTCCGGCGGTGACGGCAAATTGAGTGAACCGGTCAGTGCGCCGCAATTCCTTGGGGGAAGGCAGGGCGGGACCGGGATCGAAGTTCTTTACCTCCGCCGCAATCTGGCAGTCGAAAGCGGAGGGGTCGAAGGCAGTGATGCGATCAACACCGCACTGGCCCGCCACGAGGTTTTGCCAGAAAGACGCCACATCGTTACCCAGCGGGGTGACAGCCCCCAAACCGGTGATAACCACTCTTCGATCCACCCAATTATTTGCCATAGCTAAACGAAAAAGGCAGCGGCTGCTTTACACAAAGCCGTCACTGCCTTGGAAATCAAACCGCCGGATTAAGCCTGGTTCTCTTCGATGTACTTGATGACATCTCCGACGCTTTGGAGCTTCTCGGCTTCGTCATCGGGCACTTCGATGCCAAACTCTTCTTCCAAGGCCATAATCAACTCCACCGTGTCCAGCGAGTCCGCCCCCAGATCCTCAATGAATTTCGCCTCATTGGTGACTTGATCCGCGTTCACGCCGAGTTGATCGACAATGATATCTCTGACTTTCTGTTCTACCGTTTTTTCCGCCATGCTAATCTCCATTTCTGATTTTATTCTACGACAGGCGTGTCTAAACAACGCCTTTAAAAGCGTCAAGCCCCTATTCCATTTTTTTTCAAGCCCCGTGCAAAACCGGCCGGGGAGGGGACTGCGATTAGGCCATAGTAAACACGTTTAACGGGTTCGTGTCTAACGGCTTCCGGCACACGTGTCCAGCCTGAATTTCCATCCGCCGCCCTCGGGACTCGGCGAGGGGCCGTTCCCTTACATCGAGAGCCCACCGTCTACTGCCAGGACTTGGCCCGTGACATAACGGGCCCCAGGGCTGGCCAGGAATAGTGCGGCGGCCGCCATGTCCTCCGGTTGGCCAAAAGCGTTCAAAGGAATCTTCTTGAGCACCTCGCCCCGGATATCCTCGTTGAGCGCGGCGGTCATATCAGTGTCCGTAAAGCCGGGCGCGAGCACGTTGGCGGTGATGCCCCGGGTGGCCAGTTCCCGGGCGATGGATTTGGTGAATCCGATCAGCCCGGCCTTGCTGGCCGCGTAATTGGCCTGGCCGGCATTGCCGATGATGCCGGCAATGGAAGCCACGTTGATGATCCGTCCCGAGCGTTGCTTCATAAACGAGCGGACCAAGGCTTTGGTGAACAGGAAGGCGCCCTTCAAGTTGGTGTCCACCACAGTATCCCAATCCGCTTCGCTCATCCGCATGATAAGCCCGTCCCGGGTGACCCCAGCGTTGTTGACCAGGATATCCACCTTGCCCGCCTCCGCCAAAATTTTTTCCGCCGCTTCGGTCACCGCCCTGCCATCCGCCACATCCACCGCGTGGGCCCAGCTTTTGCGGCCCAGGGCCGAAATTTCGGCGCTGACCCGGCCAGCGTTATCCGCGGTCCGCGAAACGCACACCACGTCCGCGCCCTCCTCGGCGAATTTCAGCGCGATAGCCCGGCCAATGCCGCGTCCAGCGCCCGTCACCACCGCCACCTGATTGGCAAGAATGCTCATATTCTGCGCCCATTTGCCGCAAACACCGGGGGATGTCAATCCAGGAAAGAAATGGCGGGCAGCCAAAGGGCGCCGGCGCTGGACAGTCAGCAAAGGAATATTGACGCCTCTCCGGCGGGGTTGGATGATGAGCCAATGATAGGATTTGCGCATTTGGGATCCGGAAAGATGGCGGGCCAAGGCCGCCTCATTTCCGTGTGCCTTTGGATCGGGCTGGGGGTGGCGGCGGCCATGGCTGCCCCGGTGCGGGAAATTGTGGTGACCAATGATTTTGCGCTGGAGCCAGGCGCCACGGTTTCCGCGCGGTTGGTGGTTCGTGCCAGCCACGTGACGATTGATGGGCGAAACGCCACGCTGGCTGGCCCCGGGCAGGCTGGGGATGCGGAATCCTGCGCCGCCGCGGGCATTGGCATCCTCGTGGAGGGAGGGACGGGTGTGGTGATCAAGAACATCCAGGCGCACGGTTTTGCCACCGGCCTGGTTTTGCGGGACGTGCGGGCGGCTTCCGTTACGGGCTGCGATTTTTCCGATAATTACCACAATCCCAAACACGGTTGGGGGGAACTGCCTCCGCGCGGGGGCATTTTATGTGAGCGGGTGAAACAGTGCGTGTTTCAGCATAACCGGGCGAACCGGGTTTGGGACGGGCTGCACCTGGTGGAAGCAGAGGACAACCTGGTGGACCGCAATGATTTTTCCCATTGCTCAAACACGTGTGCCAAGCTTTGGAAATCCTCCCGCAACCGATTTCTGAACAACAATCTGTCCTACGGCTTGCGCATTGACCGCGCCGCCGGGGAGGTGCACGCCCGTGATTCAACCTGTGTGCTGATTGAGACCGGTTCCGACGATAATTATTGGTTTGGCAATGATATCACCCACGGCGGGGATGGTGTTTTTATCCGGCCGCTGAACCGCTGGATTTCACGGGGCAATGTGTTCATCGAAAACGACACCTCGTTTGCCAACAATAACTGTGTGGAATCGTGGAGCCCAGGCAATACCTTCATCCGCAACCGGGCCAATCATGGGAGCTACGGATTCTGGCTGGGGGGCAGCGACCACACGGTCCTGATCGGCAATGAAGCGGCCTTCAATGGATTAACCAACGGTTTCCATAATGCGCCCGAGCCCGGGTTCGGGCATGGTGGACTGGTGATCGTGGGCGGGCCTGCCAGCCACACCATCATCGACGGCAATAACCTCCACGATAACAACGGGGCGGGCCTTGCCTTTCGGGGCGATGTCCAGTCCCAGGGGCGTGGCTGGCGAACGGAGCACTGGATTGTCCAGCGCAACCGGATGGCCAACAACCGGTTTGGAATTTGGGGGCGCAGGGGAGACTCCATTTGTCTGGCCGCCAATGAAATAACGAACAATCCTGCGGGCAACTACCTGGCCGACAATACGCGCTGGGTGGAATTGGCCCCGGCGCCGGGACTGGTCATCGCCCCGGCCGCCAAAATCTCCGGGCCGGAGGTGGTTTTTGCGGGCCAGCCGGGCCGGTTCGACGCTTCCGCAAGCCGCGACCACGGCGGGCAACCACTGCGTTTTCGATGGTGCCTGGATACCCAGGCCGGGGAGTCCCCGGTTTTTGAGCGGACGTTCGATCAGCCGGGCTTTTACCGGCTGGGGCTGACGGTGGACAATGGCGCGCTCGCGGATCTGGCCTGGCGCGACTTGCTGGTGGTGAAACCCGTGGCTGAAGAATTGGGGACGGAGGGCCAGGCCAATCTGTGGGGGTATGAGCTGGAATTGAATGAGCAGGGCCGGGGCCGGGTGAGTTTCGCGGACGAGGCTCCCGGGCTGATCGGTAATCGCTGCCTGCGTTTCACCCCGGACCCTTACCCGGGTGCTTACGCCACGATCATCTATCCCGCCTCCCGCAAGGCTGGCTGGCGCTGGGGCGGCCGCAAGGAAATCCGTTTCTGGATCAAAGCGCAAAATCCCAATTTGCCCGGTTTTCAAAATGCGGGCCCCGTATTGCGGCTGATGGGGCCAGCCGGCCGGCTGGAGTTCAAGCCGGCCAAAGATGCCAACTTGCTGAATGATCCTCCGCACAGCGAAGCCCGCTGGCTGTGGATGCCGGTGGTCATTCCGCTGGCTGGCAGCCCGGCTTGGACGGTCACCAAAAGCGGCCAGGCAGATCTGAACCATATCGATGCCTTGAGCCTGTCCCTGGATTCCTGGGGTGGAGATCCTTTCAATATCTGGCTGGATGGGCTGGCCGTGGAGTAAAGCAGAAAACCGGATTTAAAGGCCCGGCCCGCCGCGCGGACGGGCGGATGGAGTAGTCCGAAGGCATGGCGCAGTGCTAATCTTCCGGGCTCAGCGAATTCAAGAGCTGGTAGGAATCATGGTATCGTTTGGTGATGATCCGCAGGCGGCCGACGATCGTTTTACCAAGGCCGGCCAGAAAGGACAGGGCCAGTTCCGGTTTGGTGTTTTTCAAGCGCTGGAAGGATTCAGCCGTCAGTTTCAGGAGCACACATTTTTCGTTGGAAATCACATCCGCTGAGCGCGGGCCTTCATCGAGGAGGGACACCTCCCCGAAAAAACCACCGGCGCCAATGGTCGCCACCACGGTCTCCTGGCCATCCAGCAGAAGCCGGGCTCGCACTTCGCCCTCGAGCACCAGGAATAGAGAATCGCCATGCTCGCCCTTGCGGATGATATATACATGGGGCCGGCAGGTGACAACCTCCATGTACTCCACCAGATCCTCGATTTGGCGATCCTGTGAACTTTTGCACTTTTTAGGGTTTTAGAAAATCAACATTAGGCACATTTAGC
>CAYPCQ010000020.1:0-88281 GCA_964409245.1 uncultured Verrucomicrobiota bacterium | reverse complement strand
CCCCGGACACCCGGTGCTGGTTCAGCCAGGGATCGGAGGCCTGGAGCGTGGTTTATGAAGCGGACCCACGGTTCCAGATTTCCTGCCGCCAGCGTTTTATTTACGTGAAGGGAGTGGCGGATCTGACCGAGGGGCTCCAGGGGGCGGACGCCTTCCGGCACCGCATTTCCAGCGTCGGGCTGGCCGCCACTGAGGCCCAAGCCCAGGATTTGGCCCGGCAGCTGGCCGCCTGGGGGACTCCGCGCATCTGCCCGCTGGGACGGATGCAAAACCCCAACCTTGCCGGGCGCCGGGATGGCCAGCCCACCCTGGCCCGGCTGGTGCATTGGACCGATTGGGAATTATGAACATGGAATTACGCAAAACCTTTCAATTCGAAGCCGCACACTATCTGCCGCACCTGCCGGCCACGCACAAATGCCGGCGCATGCACGGGCACAGTTTCCAGGCGGAAATCGTCATTCAAGGCCCCTGCGATCCGCACCTGGGGTGGGTGATGGATTACGCGGACATGACTGCGGCCTTCAAACCATCCTGGGAGGAACTGGACCACCACCTGCTCAACGAAGTCCCTGGCCTGGAGAATCCCACCAGCGAAATCATTGCCCGCTGGATCTGGGACCGGCTCAAGCCCAGGCTGCCGCTGCTGACCGAAGTGGTGGTTGCGGAAACCTGCACTGCGCGGTGCGTTTACCGGGGAGTCTAAAAAGTAATGCTTATAATAATTATTAGCATTAATGAAAAGAGCGGATTTTTCTTGCGGTCCACTTGCGAGCCCGCCGGTCATGGAGTACCTGTAACTCCGATTAAGAGTCCGGCTGAGCTGTTGGATGCATGAATGTTTCGCCTCCGCTGGCCAAGAGCAGATGCCTTCAGGCACTGGCTGGCAGCGGGTGGGACAAAACTGGTGCGCGGCCGGCTGGGGATTAAATGGCCTATGGCATAGTTGTATTTCTAGGGAAAAAGAGTTTACATGTCGGATATTTTTCCTAAGTGGACCAATCAGCTGCCGCTGAAAATAGCGGTGGGTCTGGCGCTGACGGGCACCCTGGCGGTGGGCGGAGTGTGGTATTATTTCACACCCAAATACACGCGGGTGGGATACCAGCCGATCCAGCCGGTGCCTTTTTCGCACACGGCCCACGCGGAGCAGATGGGGATCGACTGCCGGTATTGCCACAGCGCCGTGGACCGGGCCTGGTATTCCAATGTTCCATCCTCATCGACTTGCATGAACTGCCACAGCCAGGTGCTGGCCACCGACCCGCGGCTTGAACTGGTGAGGCAAAGCGCCAAAACGGGCCAGCCGATCCCCTGGGTGCAGATCCACAAGGTGCCCGATTTCGTCTATTTCAACCATGCGGTGCATGTGAACCGCGGGGTGAGCTGCATTTCCTGCCACGGCCGCATCGACCAGGCGGTGGAAGTCCGGCACGAAAAGCCGTTGAGCATGACCTTTTGCCTGGATTGCCATCGCAATCCAGCGCCAAACCTGCGGTCTCCGGAACAGGTATTCAACCTGGGCTGGACCAACGACGCTGCACTGCAGAATGCGGCTGGCCAGAAATTCGTGCATGACTGGAAAATTCTTTCGCTTCAAAGTTGTTCGACCTGCCACCGATGAAAACCATTCCGCCACGCTGTCCTGAACCAGAGGGGGGCCGCCAGTATTGGCGCAGCCTGGAGCAACTGGCCGAAACCGCCGAGTTCCAGGAGTGGGTGGCGCGGGAGTTTCCCGCCGGGGCGAGCGAGTGCAGCGATCCGGTCACCCGCCGGCAGTTCATGAAACTGATGTCGGCCTCGTTCATTTTCGCCGGGCTGGGCCTCAGCGGATGCCGGCGGCCGGAGGAGACTATTTACCCGTTTTCGCGGTTGCCGGAGAATTACACCCACGGCCAGGCGGTTTATTACGCCACAGCGCGGCCAATCCGGAACCAGGTGATCCCGCTGCTGGTGAAGTCCCACGAGGGCCGGCCCACCAAAGTGGAGGGCAATCCGCAGCACCCGGATGGCCAGGGGGCCACCGATGCCCACACCCAGGCCTCCCTGCTCAATTTGTACGACCCGGACCGGGCGCAACGGTTCACGCAGCGGGGCAGTGATGTGACTCGTGCGGCGGCGCTGGATCTGCTGGCCAAACTGAGCAAGGGCCAGGCGGCGGCCGGCGGGCGTGGGTTGAGCTTGCTGCTGGACCAGGATGGCTCGCCTTCCCGCGAGCGCCTCCTGGAAGCGCTGCGGAAAAAATATCCCGAAGCGCGGTTTTATGAATATGAGCCGGTCGATTTCAACATCAGGCGCACTTCAGCCACTACGGCTTTTGGCCAGCCGGTGGAACCGGTTTACCGTTTTGAACAAGCCCGGGTGATCGTATCGCTGGACGCGGATTTCCTGGGAACGGAAGCGGGTTCCTGGAGATTCATCAGAGGATTTGCCAAAGGCCGGTCGGCCGATCAACCCAAAGCGGGGATGAGCCGGCTTTATATGGTGGAAGCATTGCTGAGCCTGACCGGTGCGAACGCCGATCACCGGCTCCGCCTGCCCGCCAGCCTGATCGCGGCGCTGGCCACGCGGCTGGCGGCGATTGTCCTGGGCGGGGTGGAATCCGCCGAGGCCAGGAGCTTCGCGGCCAGCCTGAACGCGCGGATCAATAAGGCAGATTTGGAAAAAATCGGTGTTGCGGCGGGCCAGGATGCGCCGGGCTGGATCGAGCGCTGGGTGGACGGGTGTGCGCGGGATTTGCTGGCCAATCGCGGGCGGTCCCTGGTGTGTGCTGGTTACCGGCAGCCGGCGGCAGTTCATGCCTTGGCACACTGGCTCAACGCTCTTTTGGGCAATGTGGGGCAGACCGTTGATTATCGGTCGGTCAAGGCCGGCAACCAGGGAACCATTGCGGAATTGGCGCAGGCGCTCCAGCGGGGTGAAGTGGATACCCTGGTGATCGTGGGTGGCAATCCCGCCTACAACGCGCCAGCGGATTTGGAATGGGAAAAGAGCCAGCGCCGGGCAAAAACGGTGATCCGGCTCGGGTATTACGAGGATGAGACCTTTGCCAGTTGCGACTGGCACTTCCCGGCCGCGCACTATTTGGAGTCTTGGGGCGATGGGCGCAGCCCCGATGGCGCCTTGGTGGCCATGCAGCCGTTGATCGACCCGCTGTTTGGCGGAATGACCGGGCTTGAATTCCTGGCCAGGCTCGGTGGCTTTGAGAAAACCAGTGCTTACGAAATCGTGCGCGCAACTTTCCAGGCGTTATCGCCCGGAGGGAATTTTGAGGAAGCCTGGAAGAAGTTCCTGCATGATGGATACCTCGCTGACAGCGGGAAAAAGGCCGCGGCGCCTGTGGTTCCCGATTGGAAGGCGGGGGAGGGGATTTTAACCGGGCTGCAGCCCGTTTCCGTGCCATCGGCCCAGAAGCTGGAGGTGGTTTGGCACCTGGATTATTCTCTGGATGACGGCCGCTATAATAACAACGGCTGGCTCCAGGAAATGCCCGATCCCATCACCAAAATCACCTGGGACAACGCCGTCCTGATCAGCCGCAAAACCGCCGCCGAGCTGAAGGTGAAAAACCATGAGGAAGTGGAGGTAACGCTGGGTTCGCGGCGGGTGAGGGGACCGGTTTGGATCCAGCCGGGCCTGGCGGATTATACCTTGGGGCTGGCCCTCGGATATGGCCGGCGGCGCACGGGCCGGGTGGGGAACCAAGCCGGATTTGATTGTTATCCTCTGCGCAGTTCTGCGGCGCTGCATTGTGCCGCGGGCGCGACGGTAAAGGCCACTGGCGCGCGGAGCGAGTTGGTCTGCACCCAGGATCATTGGTCCATGGAAGGCCGGCCGATCATTCGCGAAGCCACGTTGAAACAATACGAGGAACAACCGGATTTCCTGCAGCGCCTGAACCTGGAAGTTCCGCCGGGAGGGCAGCCACTGTACCCCAATCCTTTGGACAAGGCACGCGAAAAAGCGCTGCACCAGTGGGGCATGGTGATTGATTTGAATTCGTGCGTGGGGTGCAGCGCCTGCGTGATGGCGTGCCAGAGTGAAAACAACGTGCCGATTGTGGGCAAGGAACAGGTCGGCAAGGGACGGGAAATGCATTGGCTGCGGATCGATCGTTACTATACTGCGGACCCCTTGCTGGCCCAGGATAGGAATACCATGCGGCCGGAAAGCGAACAGGCCGCGGAGCATTGGATCGACAATGCCCAGGTGATCCAGCAGCCGATGATGTGCCAGCATTGCGAATCGGCCCCGTGCGAGAGCGTCTGCCCGGTGAACGCCACCGTGCACGATGAGGAGGGATTGAACGTGATGGCTTACAACCGGTGTGTGGGCACGAGGTATTGCTCAAACAACTGCCCTTACAAGGTCCGGCGTTTCAACTTTTTCGATTACAACAAGCGGCCATTCCAGAACCACCAGCTTTACCTGGGCCCCCTGGCTAAAAAGCCGGAGGACGAGCTGGAATTGGTGAAGCTGGCAAAGAATCCGGACGTTTCCGTGCGCATGCGGGGCGTGATGGAAAAGTGCACTTATTGCGTGCAGCGGATCGAACAGGCGAAAATCGCCCAAAAAATTCAGGCTGGACCGTCCGGCAATGTGGAAGTGGCCGATGGCGCCATCCGGACGGCCTGCGAGCAGGCTTGTCCCGCCCAGGCGATTGTGTTCGGCAACGTGGCTGATCCCAACAGCCGGGTTGCACGGCTTAAGAAGAACCAGCGATCCTACTCGGTGCTGGAATTTCTCAATACGAAGCCACGCACCACTTACCTGGCCCGGATTCGCAATCCCAATCCGGCGATGCCCGACTATTATGAAGTCCCACCAAGCACCCGGGAATTTGAGGCCGGGAACGGGACGCATGAGCCTGGTGGCCACGCGGGTTCAGAGCCGGCTCAAGATCATTCGCACCCGAAAGGATCCCACTAATGGCTGAAGCAGTAATGGCAAGTCCGTTGATCAAGCCGGTGGATCCCCCGGCCGAACTGGCCCGCCAGCCGCTGGTGTTGAACCAGCGCAGCCCCGGCTGGCTGAGCGACACGATCGCCGGCGTGGTGGAAGGCAAAACTCCCAAGTGGTGGTGGGCCGCGTTCATCCCCAGTGTTGGGTTGATGGGACTTTGTTTTTTGATGATCGGTTACTTGATCTCCACCGGCGTGGGGGTGTGGGGAGTGATGCACCCGGTCATGTGGGGCTGGGCCATCGTCAATTTCGTGTGGTGGATCGGCATCGGACACGCCGGCACCTTGATCTCCGCCATACTCTTCCTGCTGCGCCAAAAGTGGCGCACCTCCATCAATCGCGCGGCGGAAGCGATGACGATTTTTGCGGTCATGTGCGCCGGCATTTTCCCGGCGATCCATGTGGGGCGGGTCTGGCTGGCCTGGTGGCTGTTCCCCATCCCGAACGCCAACAGCATCTGGCCGCAGTTCCGGTCGCCTTTGATGTGGGACGTGTTTGCGGTTTCGACTTATTTCACCGTGTCCGTCCTTTTCTGGTATGTGGGCCTGGTGCCCGACCTGGCCACCATGCGTGACCGCTCCAAAACCAAGATCCGCAAATTCATGTATGGCCTCTTTGCCTTGGGATGGTCCGGATCAAACCGGCAATGGAGCAACTATGAAAAGGCCTACCTGATCCTGGCCGGTTTATCCACCCCGCTGGTGCTTTCGGTGCACAGCATCGTCTCCCTCGACTTTTCGGTTTCCCAAATTCCAGGCTGGCATACCACCATTTTCCCGCCCTATTTCGTGGCCGGGGCCATTTTCTCGGGCTTCGGGATGGTGCTGACGTTGATGATCCCCCTGAGGAAATTGTGCAAGCTGGAGGAAGTAATCACAGTCCGCCACGTGGAATTGATGTGCAAAGTGACGCTGGCGACCGGATCCATTGTGGGATACGCCTACGCCATGGAATTCTTCATCGCCTGGTATGGCGGGAATCCCTACGAACGCTTCACTTTTGTGAACCGTGCCTTTGGCCCCTACGGATGGGCCTACTGGATCATGATCTCGTGCAACGTGATCTTCCCGCAGCTATTCTGGTTCAAGAAAGTGCGCACCAATATGGCCGTCGTGTTTGGGCTGTCGATCATCGTCAACATCGGCATGTGGTTTGAGCGGTTTGTGATTGTGGTGACCAGCTTGCACCGCGATTTCCTGCCCTCCAACTGGGGTTATTATAAGCCGACCATCGTGGATATCCTGACCTATGTTGGAACCTTTGGATTGTTCCTGACGTTGTTCCTGTTGTTCATCCGGTTCCTGCCTATGATTGCCATGGCTGAAGTCAAAGGGGTTACACCCCAGGCGAATCCTCACCATCCGCTGGGAGGCGCCAAGGAAGGAGCGCACTGATGAGCGATACGGAAAAACCAATTGGGCTGCTGGCGGAGTTTGACAGTGCGGCCAGCTTGTTGCACGCCGCGGAAACCGTCCGGGATGGCGGATTCAAAAAATGGGATGTTTTCAGCCCATTCCCGGTTCATGGAATGAATCAGGCCATGGGGATGCGCAACTCGCGGGTGGGTTGGTTCGCTTTTGTGGGGGGGGTAACCGGCTACACTTGCGGCATGTTGATGATCTGGTATTTAAACGCCTTCGATTACCCGATCCTGGTCGGTGGCAAGCCGATCTTCAGCCCGTTTGCAGCCTTTCCACCATCCTATGAGCTGACCATCTTGTTCGGCTCTTTTGGGGCCATCCTGGGAATGCTGTTTTTGAACCGGTTGCCAAGGTGGTATAATCCACTATTCAAAGTGAAGGAATTTGCCCGGGCCACCCACGACGGATTTTTCCTGCTGATCGAGAGCAATGATCCCGCTTTTGCAGAACCGGAAGTCCGCCGATTGCTGGAGGGGGCGGGGGGGCGAAACATGCAAATTGTAATGGATTAAGGGCATGCGTTATTTCCTATTGATTTTGGGCTGTGCCGTGGTGGCTGTTTTAAGCTTCGCCGGGTTGCGGGGTGGGTTGTCCCGGCGTCCGCCTTTGGAGATATTCCCCGACATGAAGCGCCAGGCCAAGCTCCGGCCACAGACTGCCACGCCGTTTTTCACCGATAAAATGAGTTCGCGTCCGCCAGTGCCGGGCACTATTGCCCGGGGAACGTCCTATGAAAACAATGAAGTCAACACGGGCTTCGTGCCTGGGACGACCAATTTCGTGGAAAATATTCCCGTGCCCGTGACGGCCGAGTTGCAGGCCAGGGGCAAAAGCCGCTACCAGATCAACTGCCTGCCATGCCACAGCCCGGTGGGTGACGGGAATGGGGTGGTCACCAAATATGGCATGATCCGGGCCGGGAATTACCATGATCCCAGGCTGGTGAAGATGACGGATGGGGAACTCTTCAACACGATTTCCAACGGGAAAAACCTGATGGCTGCCTACGCCTCCCAGGTGTCCATCGCGGATCGCTGGGCCATTATTTCCTATGTGCGGGCCTTGCAGCGCTGCCGGCTGGGGGTGGTGGAGGAGGTTCCGGAACCGCAACGCGCCGCATTAAAGTAAACAGCTTATGGGAACGCATGTAATTTCAGCTCGAACCATGGCTGCCGCCAAGTGGCGGTCGCCGCTGCAGTTCATTCCCCTGGCGGTGCTGGCGCTGGGTGGGTTGGGGGTTTTGGCCGGGCTCTGGCAGGATAGCCGCCAGCTGGGCTTTTCCTACCTGACGGCATTCATGTTCTTTTTGAGTTTTTGCCTGGGGTCGATGTTCCTGGTGATCATGCATCATTTATTTGACGCCAGCTGGTCGGTGCCATTCCGGCGGATGCTGGAGCACCTGGCGTTTCTGGCGCCCTGGCTGGCAGTGCTATTCGTGCCGATCCTTTGCCTTTCGCCCAAGCTGTATGCGTGGATGAGTGCCGCGGTCCCCGACCATGCCTTGCATGCCAAGGCCGGGTATTTGAACAAGCCGTTTTTTTATCTGCGTGTCCTGTTTTATTTCGGGACTTGGATTTATTTATCCGAGCGGCTCCGTTTCTGGTCCCTCCGCCAGGATTTGACTGGCGACGCCGATTGCACCCACCGGATGAGGCGCTTTTCAGCGGTGGGCATTTTTCTCTTCGCCTTCACCCTGACCATGGCGGCCATCGATTGGGTCAAATCCCTGCAGCATCAGTGGTTTTCCACCATGTTCGGTGTTTATTACTTCGCGGGCAGTGTCTGGGTGCTGATCGCCACGGTCTATGTTCTAGGCCTGATTTTCCGAAGAACCGGGGCGCTCAAGCAGGTGTTATTCCCGACCCATTTTTATTACCTCGGGACCATGCTGCTGGCCTTCACGGTGTTCTATTCCTACATCCATTTTTCCCAGTATTTCATCATCTGGAACGCCAACCTGCCGGAGGAAACCTTCTGGTATGTCGCGCGGGAAAAAGGCAGCTGGTACGACATCGGCCTGTTGATCATCTTTGGGCATTTTCTGCTGCCTTTCCTCGCGCTGCTGCGGATTGACGCCAAGCTGAATATTTTGGTGATGGGGCCCCTGGCGGCATGGAGCTGGCTGATGCATTACCTGGATATGTCTTTCGCCATCAAACCGGTTTTGAATCCGGATGGATTCAGCCTGCACTGGATGGATATTGCCTGCTGGGCCTTTATCGGAGGCACCCTGGCTTTCGCGTTCCTGCGCTACTGGGAAAGCCATCCGCCGTTTCCGGTCAGGGATCCGCGCCTGAAAGAATCACTGACTGAACATGAAATTCCTCCCGCCGGCGAGCGCGGGCCAGTCAAGGAAGGAGGCCACTGATGAATCACAACGAAAATGCCAGAACCACTGTTGCGGTTTATTTTTTTGGGATTTTGGGCACCTTCATGGTGCTGGCGGCGCTGGTGTGGACGATGTACCACTATACGCGTCCACCCGGCATTGACCTCGCACGCGCCGCCGAGCGCCGGAAGAACCTGCAGGATGTGACGGCCCAATCCAAAGAGCAATTGGAAACCTATGGCTGGGTGGATAAGGCGCGCGGCATTGTCCGCCTCCCTTTGGATCGGGCCATGGAACTGGCGCTGCGTGATTGGCAAAATCCAGTGGCAGCCAAGTCCAACTTGCTGGTGCGGCTGCAAAAAGCCACCTCGCCACCGCCCAATCCATATGAATAGGAGATTTGCATGATCTTGCTCTGGATGCTGTTTTTGGGAGGTTTTGTCGTTTTGCCAGGCTCGGCTTTGCTGGCCATGCGCTGGGCCATCCGGAATGGGGAATTCCGCGATTTCAAGAAGGCCTCCTTGCTGATTTTTGACGAGGAGGAGCCGGTGGGGTTGGTGACGGACTCATTTCCCACCGGTAAAATGGTATTAAACACGGGCCTGAACCCCGCCACCCATGGGGTGAGCCAGCCATGAGTACCGCTCCCTCAACTTCGCTGCTCAAGGCTCTATCCCCTTCGGACCACGACGAGGACCAGGTGCAACGCAAGGCCCTGCTGGCCGAAATCGATGCCTCTTGCCGGCTGCCGGTGCTGCTGTTTTTTATCTGCGGCACTTTGTGGCTGCTGGTGGGAACCTTGTTTGCACTGATCACCTCTTGGAAAATGCACCATCCGGATTTGCTGGGCAATATAGCCTGGCTGACCTTTGGGCGGGTGCGCCCGGTGCATTTGAACACGGTTATTTTTGGGTTTGCCTCGGAGGTGGCCATCGGGGTATCGCTCTGGCTCATGTGCCGCTTGTGCCGGGTGACCTTGATGCACAAATGGATCATCATCATGGCGGCGGTATTTTGGAATGTGGGCGTGGTGGTGGGGGTGCTGGGCATTCTGGCGGGCGACAGTACGGGCATTGAATGGCTGGAGTTTCCCCCGTATGCCTCACCCATCTTGTTTTTTTCCTACGCGCTGATCGCCGTGTGGGGCATCATTACTTTCCGCTTCCGGCGGGAGAAGCACCTGTATGTGTCCCAGTGGTATTTGCTCGCGGCCCTGCTGTGGTTTCCCTGGCTGTACTCCTCGGCCAACATCATGCTGATCCTGGATCCCGTGCGCGGCACGGTGCAATCCGCGGTCAACTGGTGGTTCGCTCATAATGTGCTGGGCTTGTGGTTCACGCCGATCGGCCTCGCGGCCATCTACTACTTCATTCCCAAAGTCACGGGCAAACCGATCCACAGCTATTATCTTTCCGCGCTGGGATTCTGGTCCCTGGCGCTTTTTTATAATTGGAATGGCGGGCATCACCTGGTGGGGGGGCCGATGCCAGCCTGGCTTGTGACTGTGAGCATCGTGGCCAGCGTCATGATGACGATTCCGGTGGTGACGGTTGGGATCAACCACCACCTCACCATGAGGGGCAGTTTTCATATGCTGCGGCATAGTCCCACGCTGCGGTTCATGGTCTTTGGGGGGATGAATTATACGGTGGCCAGCCTGCATGGGGTGTTGAGCGCCTTGCGGTCAGTGAGTGAAGTGACCCATTTCACCCACCATACCATTTCCCATGCCCATACCGGCATGTATGCGTTTTTCACGATGGTGATGTTTGGATCCATGTATTACATCATCCCGCGGCTCACCTTGCGGGAGTGGCCTTCGGCCATGCTGATCCGCGTTCATTTCTGGTTCACCGCCCTGGGCATAATCCTCTATATGGGGCCCCTGACTCTGGGGGGCATCCTGCAAGGTTATGCCATGTTGAATCCGGATGTGCCATTCCTTGAGGTGGTAAAGCTCACGGTTCCTTACCTGAAGATACGGACCTTGGCGGGGATCATCATAGCCATTGGACACACGGCCTTTTTTATCAACCTCACCTGGATCATCATCCGCCAGTTGCAGCCTTATCGCCAGCCCACGCGAATGATCATCGCCGCCACCCGGAACGCGGCCAACCCCGCCTTGCCATGAATTACGGACCTCTCTTGTTTTTTGGCATTTTTTTGACCATAGCCAGTTCCTGGTGCGGCTTGGTTTTGATTCCGCAGCTGCAGTTCGGCAGCCAGCAGGCGGTGAAGCTGGAATCCGGTGAGCAATATCCGCCGGTGCGGCCAGGCGGCGCCCAGCGGGGAGAGGCGGTTTATCGCGCCAACGGCTGCATTTACTGCCACAGCCAGCAGGTTCGCGCGGCCGAGTTCGGCGCCGATATCAAGCGCAACTGGGGCACCCGCCGCACCGTGGCCTTGGACTACATCCGCGATAAGCCAGTAATGCTGGGCACGATGCGCACCGGGCCGGACCTTTCCAACATTGGCGTGCGCAATCCCAGCCGCTCCTGGCAGTTAACGCATCTATTTAATCCGCAAAGCACTTCGGCGGGATCCGTCATGCCACCTTTCGGATTCTTGTTTGAGGCGCGGAAAACCGGCCAGCGGCCAGCGTCCGATGCGCTGCAATTGCCGGCCCCGTTCAATCCGCCTCCCGGGTTTGAAGTGGTTCCCACTCAGGCCGCCAGCGACTTGGTGGATTACCTGCTCAGTTTGAAGGCTAATGTTCCGCTGCCCGAAGCGAAATGAGTTTTGATTCCTCAAATCCCCAAGATCCGGCGCCGGGCGCGATCGCCCGGCAAGCCGCGCCGTCAAGAGCCTTCAGATTGCCGGATGATTTGCCGCCCGCCATCCAGCGGGAGCGCCCGGAACCACTGGAAGGCAACCATCCGATGTCCTTGTTGTTCGTCACTTTCGTGGCGGTATTGTTTTTTTGGGGTGGTTTTTATTTGCAGCGGTTCAGCGGCGGATACCAGCCCTTCAGCTATAACGAAAATGCCTTGGGCGGGGCTGCAACCAATGCGCCGGCCAAACCTTTGGATCCTTTTGCCGAAGGCAAGCGGTTGTTCGTGGATACCTGTGCCAAGTGCCATCAAGCCGATGGCCAGGGATTGGCTGGACAGTATCCGCCATTGGCGGGTTCCGAATGGGTCAAAACAGACGGCGCGGCGCGGATCATCCGTATCGTGCTGGATGGATTGCAGGGTCCGATCAAGGTCAAAGGAGCGGATTTCAACAATCAAATGGTTCCCTGGCGCGAGGTTTTGACCGATCAGCAGATTGCCTCGGTGATCACTTATGTGCGGGGCGAAAAAGGGTGGGGCAACAACGCTTCAGCGACTTCTGCGGAACAGGTGGCCGCCGTGCGCCAAAAAACCAAAACACGACCCGCCACCGGAGCTTGGACCGCGGAGGAACTGCTGAAAACACCCGAAATCGAGGCGGATATGCCGGCCGGAACCAACGCGCCTCCCGTTGGCGCCACCAATCCAGTTTCCACGAATTTGCCCGCCGCCAAATAACCGTCGCAGCCGTGTCCAGGCCATTGGCGCAGTCGTGCTGGCTGGTTCTTTTTGGTCAAGACTTTAGTCATTCGCCACTGGCAGATCTGTTCCAGAGAAGGTCGCAGCTCACTTCTTGTCTTGCGCAAAAATCTGCGGCGCAAAAAATGCAGTGACAAGGCCAAGGGGCTTTCAGGATTTTTTTGCGGCCAACTGAAGTGCTGCGGGGCAGTGTGCGGCTTTTTTCACGTGACGGGCCGGAAATGGTGAGGATGCGGCTGGCGCCCCGGCAGATGAGGCATCCGCCGGGGCAGCCAGGGAAGAATCAATTACAGCTTAATTCAATTTCTTGATTTCGATGTTGCGGAACATCACAGGATCGCTGTGGCCCGCGAAGCCGAAGTAGCCGCTGGTGCGGTTTTTACCGGGATGGGCGCTGTTGGCCATGTAGGAGTTCACTTTGCTCACGTCGGCGTCAACGGTGACCGTACCGTTCAATTCCACTTTGATGTGCGAGCCTTTGACGGTGACTTCCTCGTAGTTCCACTGGCCCACGGGCCGCTGATAGCCGCGGCGGGCGGCGACGATGCCATAAATGGAGCCGTGGTATTGGCGGGGATCCAAGGTGGCGTACTGGCTGGCGTCGTCGTCCAGCACCTGCAGTTCGCACATGCCGGCGTAGGCGGTGTCGCCCTGGCCGGGGTAGCGGATGGCCAGGCCATTGTTGCCGCCCGGGGGCAGTTTGAATTCGAGGCGGACGATGAAGTCGGCATACTCTTCCTTGGTAAAGATGGTGCCGCCTTTGCCGGGCTTGCAGACGATGGCTCCGTCCTGCACCTCGTAATTATCGATGGGGCCGGCCCATCCCTCAAAATCACGGCCGTTGAAAACCGGGGTGAAGCCGGCGCCGCTCTTCTGGCGCAAGGTCTTATTGGCCTCCTCGGCGGTGATCTCGCGGACGAACAGGTTGCGCCAGCTGATCTCGCCGCCGTGGGTTTGCAGTTGGACGGGGCCTTTGGCCGGAATGGCCAGTTTGCGGTCGAAGTAATTCTCCATGCTGGCGTGGTCCACCACCAGCTTGTCGTTCAGATAGACGGTCGTGCGGGCGCCCAGCTGGCAGATATGGAAATGGTTCCATTCGCCAAAAGGCTTGTCGGCCAGCACCACCGGATCCTTGCCGGGGGCGCCGGGGCTGTTGTTCCACAAGCCGCCGGAGCCTTTGTTGGCGCCGATGTTGAATTTGGCTTCCTCGGTATAATCCCAAATCTGCACCTGCGGTATGCCGCGCAGGTAGATGCCGCTGTCGGCTTTCGGCACGGTCTTGTAGTCGATCATCAATTCGATATCACCATAATTTTTGTCGGTGGTCAGATACAGGCCATTGCCGTCATTGATGAGGATGCCGTTCTCCGCGCGCCAATGTTTCTGGATATCATCCAGGCTGGCGGCCCGTTTCTTGGAGAATTCATCCGGGCTCATGGCCATGTATTTGCGGGGATCCTCGGTGGAGGCGCCCCACCATCCGGCAAGGTCTTTGCCATTGAAAAGAGCGGTAAAGCCAGCGGGAGGATCCGCCTGGGCGGCCGATAATGATAATGGGATTAAGGCCGTGGCGGAAATCGCGCCAAGCGCCAATGATGCAAGTTTTGATGTCAACATGGGTTTATTTAACGACGTCTCGGGAAACCCGCAATAGGGAAATTGACGGCAACGCCCCGATCAGGGCGCGCCGCGCTCCCGAAACAGGCCCAAAAGAACCGGAACCAACTGAGCGGGAGTGATCCCGGAGAGACATCGGTTATCGGCCGGACATTGGCGCAAAAAACAGGGCGCGCAGGCCGGGGCGTGGCGGATGATCCGGTGGCGGGGATCGTTGGGCAAACCCGGGCCGGTCAACTCCGGGGAGGTGCTGCCGAAAATGGCCGCCACGGGCGTGCCAACCGCGGCCGCCACATGCATGGGCCCTGTATCGTTGGTGACCAGGAGACGGCATTTTTTCAGCACGGCGCAGAGCTCCCGCAGGGTGGTGCGGCCGGCCAGGTTGAGCAGGCGCGGCGCGGCGGTGGCGGTGCGGGCCAAGCTTTCCCGAAAGGAGCGCTCGATCCGCGCGCAGAGTTCCGCATCGCCCGCCCCTCCCAGGAGCAGCCAGCCACAGGGGGCCTGGGCGGGCAGCATGGCCATGGTCTCCACGAAGCGTTCCCAGGGCCAGCGTTTGGCGGGGCCATATTCCGCTCCGGGATTGATGCCGATCCAGGAGATTGCCGGATCAGCAGCAAAGCCGAATTTAATGTCGCAGGCTTCGATTTCTTCGGTGGCCACCTCAATCCGCGGCGCCAAAGGTTCCGGATTAGCTCCCAAACCGGCCACCAAGTGAAGGTAGTGATAAAGATGGTGCGCCTTTTCGGGGACCACCGGCCTGGTTCCGGCCTGGTTCCGGCTCAGCAACCGGCGGATTTGGCGGGGAGTTTTTTGGGCCATGGGATGGAAGGCCGCCGGCCGGGGCACGGGGTGGGACAGCAACCAGGTGCGCCAGGGATGCGCATAGCCTAAGCGGCGGGGGATGCGCGCCAGCCAGGCCTCCAAGGCGGAGCGGGGTGAGTTGGGGAATAAAACAGCCAGGTCAAAGCTTTGGGTTTTCAACCGGCGGGAGACGGCCCATAAGCTTTCGCGGGGGGGCAGGGGAAGCACCTCGTCGAGGGCCGGATGCCGCCGGTAAAGATCCGCGAGCTTGGCCGGTGTGGCCAAAACGAGCCGCGCTTGCGGGCAGGCCTCGCGCAGGCGAAACAGGGCGGGGGTGGTCATGACCGCATCCCCGAGCCAGTTAACGCCCCGGATGAGGATCCGCGCGGTGCCATCCATCCCCGGTTTCATGGGCTGGGACTGGCTGGTGAGCCAGCGCCCACCCCGGGAGCCACCGGGTTATGGTGGCGCCAGGATGTTTTCCAGCGGCGGTGCACCCAAAACCAATTGGCTGGATCGCGCCGGATGGCGGCTTCATAGGCGCGGTTGATTTCGGCACAAACCTCCTCCACCGGACGCAGATGCCCCTCGTGGCGGACGGGGATTTCCGGGCTGATCTCAATCTGCCAGCGGCCCACCGCCAGCCGGTGGCAGATGGCGATGTGCAAAGGGGCGTGGTAACGCTGCGCGAAGAGCACTGGCGCAGCGCTGGTGGAACAGGTGCGGCCGAAGAAAGGCACCGGCAGCCCTTTGCCGCCCGCATGCTGGTCCACCAGCAGGCCCAGCAGGAGGCGTTGCTGGTTGAGCGCCTGGCGCAAGGCCATTTTGTCGCGGCGGCGCTCAAAAAAGAGGCAGCCGGATTTTAGGCGGAATTGCTGGATCAAGGCATCCAGGGCCGGGTGCGGCAAGGCGCGGTAAGTGGTGGCGCATTGGAAACCGGGGACCGCCAGGCTCGTGTGGGCGTATAGCTCGAAATTGCCGAAATGCCCGATGGCGGCCACGGCGTTGTGGCCGCCAGCCAGGTGCCGGGCCAGATGTTCCGCGCCCGTCCATTCCACACAGGCGCGGATCTGCGCGGTGGAGAAAGAGGCGGTTTTAGCGGCCGAGGCAAAATTCTCCCCGATGCGACGGAAATTCTCGCGGGCGATGGCCCGGATTTCCGCCGGGCTTTTCTCGGCGCCAAAACAGGCGGTGAGATTCTCCATGGCCACGCGCCGGTGGCGGGGATCGAGCCGGTAGGCCAGGGCGCCGCACGCGCGGCCGAGCCGGGCCACCAGCTGCATGGGCAGCATTTGCAGGCCAGCCAGCAGCAGGCGGGTGGTCCAGTAGAGCGGGGAAAACATGGCCTAACGGAAGCAGATTTGGCGTACGCAATCGTGGAAATCACTGGCGCCGCTGATGATCTGGATCTCCACGCGCATGAAATAGATGCGGAGATCCCGGCGGTCGAGGCGGGGGAAGCGCACGGCGTCTTTCTGGGTGGTTATGATGAACCGGGCCTGGCGTTTTTTGCTGCGGTTGATGGCATTCAGCACTTCCTGCTGGGTGAAACGGTGGTGGTCGGCAAAGCGCTTGGTATAAACCAGTTCAGCGCCGAGCTTGCTCAAGCTTTCCTCGAAGCTCTCAGGCTGGGCTATGCCGCTGAGCGCCGCCACTTTCTGGCCCACGAGTTCGTTTAGCTCATGCCTGTTCCCGGTGAAAATATCCTCCAGGTAGAGGGGATGGTGGATGCATTCAATAATGCCCGCATGGGGATTCAACTGGGTGATCTGGGCCCGCAAAGCAGCGGTGTTTCCGTTGCTCTTGGTGATGAAAATGGTGTTGGCCCGGGCCAGGTGCGAAGGAGGCTCGCGCAAGGTGCCCCGCGGCAGCAAGTGCTGGTTGCCGAACGGTTCCTGGCAATCGATCAAGACGATGTCCCGGCGGCGGCCCCGCAACTTCCAATACTGGAAACCGTCGTCCAGCAGCAGGGTGTCGCAGCCGAATTTTTCGATGGCATAACGGCCGCTTTTAACGCGATCCTTATCAACCAGAACGACCACTTCTTTCAGGTTGGAGGCCAGCATGAAAGGCTCATCCCCGGCGGATTCGGAATCCAGCAGCAAGGATTTACCATCGGAAACCACCCTCGGCGGGGTGGTCTCTTCGCGGAGCAGGAACTTCTTCCATAAGCGCTTCCAAAGTGGGGGCGGCTTGGAGCGATAGCCGCGTGAAAGGATGGCCACTTTGCGCCCTTGGTTTTGGAGTTCGCGGGCGAATTTCTCCACCACCGGGGTTTTGCCAGTCCCGCCCACGGTAAGATTGCCTATGGCAATAACTTGCACTCCCAGCGTGGAGTCACGCAGGATTCTGACATTGTACAGGAAACGGCGAACTTTGATGGCGACGGCAAAGATTTTGCTCAGGAGGAACAATCCGGCGCGCAGTAACGCAGCCCTTTTTCCCCGCCGCTCCTCAAAGATCACCTCCAGGACAAAGGTCTCAAGGGTTTCTATCCAGGCACGAAATTGTTCGCGCATTCTGGGGCACTTTGCCTGCGGTGGCGCCCAAGCGCAAGCGGCGAATGGGCGGGCTTTAGTTTTGACCCGTGAGGCGCCTCTGGCATAATGAAGGAGTTATATTCGACCGATCATGATGAGAATTTTGGTTTTTTGTTGGATTTCGCTCCTGGCTGCCGGCCGGTTAATCGCGGCAGAGGCTGGTCCTGAAGGCACCCAATTCGAAGCCGCTGCCAAGGCGTTTCAGGATGGCTTTTACGATCGGGCGGCCCGGGAACTGGACGAGTTCGCCGCGCAGCATCCGGATTCCGGGCGCCTGCCCGAAGCCATACTGATGCAGTCCCAAACCCGCTATTTCCTGGGGCAGTTTGAGACCGCCATCAACCTGTTGAATGCCAATTATTCAGCTGCCGGCAAATGGGCTGATCAATACCGCCTGTGGATGGGGGAGTGCCAATTGAAAAACGGCAATCCCGCGGCGGCGGCCGCCCTGTATGCCCAATTGCTGGCTGATTTTCCGGCCTCTTCCCTGCGCACCCGGGCCTGTTACTCGGAAGCCTATTCGTGGTTCAAGCTGGGCAACGCTTCGAATGCGGTGGAACGGTTGGTGCGGGCCGGTGGGGCGTTTCAAAAAATGGCCGTCAAACAGCCGGAAGATGAATATATCCAGCGCGGATTTCTCCTGCTGGCCGAAGCCTTCCTGGCTCAAAAACAGTATCGCGTAGCTGAGGCAGCGCTCCAAGACCTGGCGGCCCGGAAACTGCCTCCCCAACTGGCATGGGAGCGGCTTTTCCTCCTGGCCAGCGTGCAATTGGCCGACCAGCGGGCCCCCGCCGCGGCGGCGGGATTGACTAATTTGCTTTCCGCCGCCACCGCCGCGGGTTCCCCGGTTTGCCGCGCCAAGAGCATCCTTTTGCAGGGACAAATCTGGGTGGCCTTGAACGATGCCGTCCGCGCCCGGCAAATTTATGAACAGAATTTGGCGGACTTCCCCGTCGCCGAGCGCCGGGAGGCCATCTGGCGGCTAATCAACCTGAATTTGAAAACGGCTAATGCCACCGGGGCGATACAATACCTGGAGTTATTCATAAAAAATTCCCCCCAGGATCCGGAGCAAGACCGGGCCCGCATCAATCTGGGGGAACTGCGCTTGAATGAGCATGGCCTGATGAAGGCGGGGTTGCCCGCCGGCATCAACCTCACCAATTTGAACCAAGGCCCCCTGTGGCACGCGCTGACCAACCTGGATTTTGTGATCACTAATCTGCCGCAGAGCGGGCTGCTGGGCCAGGCGTATTACCACCGGGGTTGGTGCTGCTGGGAAGCCCGCCAATGGAAGGAATCGGCGGCGGCTTTTGCGGAAGCGGTGCAAAAACTGCGAACTTCTCCCATGCACGCCCTGGCGCGGATGAAATTGGCGGATGCCTCGTTTGAACAGGGCGAAGCCACGAACGCCTTGCGGCATTACCAGCTGTTCCTGGCGCAATACGGCAGCCAGGCAGCAACCCCATCCAATTGGCTGGAACATGCATTGTACCAGGTGACCCGGGCCAGCATAGCCACCAGCGACACGGTGGCACTTGAAACCGCGCTGGACCAGCTGCTGGCGCAATATCCAACCAGTTCCAATTGCCCACCCGCGCTCCTGCAAGCTGGACAGGCCTACGCGAAGCTCGGCCAAATGGAGCAGGCCCGCAGCAAGTACGCTGAATTGCTTAATCGCTATCCTCATTGCGACTTGATCCCGGAAAACCGGCTGGCCATTGCCCGCAGCTTCATCCGGGAGTCCAAATGGGCCGAGGCTGCCAAAATCCTGGACCACTGGGTGACGCTTTACACCAATCACACCTCATTGCCGAAAGTTGAGTTTGACCGGGGGTGGATTCAGGATCAGGCCGGCCGGGAGACCAATGCTCTGGTTTTGTTCACCAATTACGTCACCCGGTTTCCCCAAAGCCAGCTGGCTCCGGCGGCGCAGCTTTGGGTGGGAGATTTTTTTTACAACCAAGGCCAGTTTGCGGAAGCGGAACAACGCTACCAGGCCCTGTATGAAAACAAGGAATGGCGGACTCACCCCCTGGCGGCGCGCGCGCGGCTGGCCGCTGGCCGGGCCGCTTTTGCGCGCCAGGGCTACAACAACGCCCATAAATATTTCACCGAATTGATCAACCTGCTGATCGCCGACACCAACAGCCCACAGGCCCTGCTGTCAGAAGGTTACCTGGCTTTTGGGGATACTCTGATCGCCATGACCTCGGCGGATTTGCCCGCGCTCAACTCGAGCACGCAGTATGGAAAGGCCATTGTGGCGTTTGGCAAAGTGCCTGAGGGAGATCCGCTGGCGCCAAGGGCTTGGGGGCGGCTGGCCGATTGTTATTTCCAGCTCGCAGCCCAGGATCCGGCCCGTTACGAACAGGCCACAAATTATTACCTTAAAATAATTGAATCGCCGCTGGCCGATATCGAATGCCGCAGCAACGCCGAGGTGGGTTTGGGAGCCGTCCTGGAGAAATTAGCGGATCGCTCCCCGACCGAAAAGACGGCTTGTTTGCAGGGCGCCCTGAGCCATTATCTCAATGTAGTGTATGAAAAAAACCTGCGCGGCGGTGAGCAATCCAACGCTTTTTGGAAAGCGCGCGCAGGCTTGGCTGCCGGACTCATCCTGGAGCTTAACCGACAATGGAAAGAAGCCGCTGAATTATACAGCCGTTTGCTCGCAGAATTGCCCGGAGGCCTGCGTGCCAGCCTCCAGCGCCGCCTCGAGGCCGCTTTGAAGAAAAGCTGAGGCCCGCAGGGCCCGTTCCGCGCTGGCTGAAAGGCTCGCAGCAGGCCTGTTGCTTGACAGCCCATCGCCCCGGGATTAGGTTAAGATAGATGAATAAAACTGATAGTCTGAATCAAGTTGCAATGGTGACCATCACCCCGGCCGCGGAGCGGGAAATTCAATCCATCCGCACCTCAGACCCCGAAACCAATGGCAAATCCCTGCGTCTTTACGTGGAAGGCGGCTGTTGTTCTGGAATGAGTTATGGCATGGTTTTCGATGACCAGCAGAGCGGCGACGTGATTCAGCAATGTGACGGATTTTCGATTCTCATGGATCCTGACAGCGTGGAACATTTGCATGGAGCCGTCATTGATTATGGGATTGGCCCTGAAGGATCCGGCTTCCGCATATCAAACCCCAAGTCATGCCAAGGGTGCGATTGCGGCCACGCTCACGAGACCTGAGAATTCCCGCGAGTTCGCAGGCCTTAAAATGCCGTTGCGTGCGATGCGCAACGGCTTTTCTATGGAAACCTTGGGTTTGAAGGTTTAACCGGCCCAACGGTATTACCAACCTTTTCCTGGAGGATCTTTGCTATTCGGCACTTGCGGTTGCCCGTGGCACCCCGTAGGATTTCAGCAAATCGCCGCGCAGCAACCCTAGATCCTTAATCGGGGGCAGGGCCGCTTCAGGTGGCAGGCAAAACTCGGGATTGGAGAGGGCCGCCACTCACCGGGGTGGCGGGGCACAAAAAATGGCATGCAACCAATTACAAAATTTCAGGAAGTGATCAGCGCTCTTTTAAGGCTGTCGCTGGCTGGCCCATTGTTATTGTCCACCACGACGCTGGCGGAGGAATGGGAATTGGCACGGGATGGCGCCAGCCGCTACCGGATTGTCATCCCAACGGCCGCTTCGGAAAAGGAAACGGAGGCCGCCACGGAATTGCAGGCTTTCATCCGGCAGGTCTCGCAAGCGGAACTGCCGATTATCAATGATGACCAACCGGCTGCGGAACATGAAATCGTCCTGGGGGCGAGCCGCCGTTTGCGTGGCCTGAAGATATCTGCTGGCGCCGATGCCTTGGGTGAGGAAGGTTTCACAATCCAGACGGTGGGCAATCGGCTGGTGATCACTGGCGGGACGGACCAGGGCACCTGTTATGGGGTTTATGCCTTTTTAGAGGATTATCTCGGCTGCCGCTGGCTAAGCTCAAAAGTGAGCCAGATTCCCAAACGGAGCCATATTATGCTGGGCCCAATCCTGGACACTCAAAAGCCAGCGCTCACCTATCGTGAGGTTTATTATAGCGATGCCATGGATGCCCGGTTTGCCGGGCGGAATAAACTCAACGGGAACGCCAGCCTCATTCAAGATGGCCGGCTCCGGCGGGAGCGGCACCGCGGCTGGGGCTATTGGTGCCACACTTTCGGAACCCATGTGCCCGCGGTGAAATATTTCCAATCGCACCCCGAATATTTCGCCCTGGTGGATGGCCGGCGCCGCGCGGATAAACAGTTATGCCTGACGCAGCCGGAGGTTCTCGCGCTCGTGGTGGCTGATTTGCGCCAGCGGATGCAGGAAAATCCCGAAGCCCATTATTGGTCGGTGAGCCAAAATGACACTGGCGGCAATTGCCAGTGTCCGGCTTGCCAGGCCATTGACGCTCGGGAAGGAACCCCGATGGGTTCGCTGCTGGAGTTCATCAACCGTGTGGCGGCGGAATTTCCGGACAATACCATTTCCACCTTGTCCTATCAGTATAGCCGGCGGCCGCCCAAAACTTTGCGGCCTGCCACCAATGTTTTAATCATGCTCTGCAGCATCGAGTGTGACCGCCGGCAACCCATCGCCTTGGAACCTAGTTCCGCATCGTTCCGGGAAGACGTGGTGAATTGGTCGAAAATCTGCGACCAGGTTTTCGTTTGGGATTACGTGGTTCAATTCAGCCACCTGGTCAGCCCTTTCCCGAACCTCCGGGTTTTGCAGCCGGATATGCAATTCTTTGTCAACAACCACGCTCGCGGAGTGTTTTCGCAAGGCAACCGCGAAGCGCACGGGGAGTGGGCCGAATTGAGGGCTTACGTGCTGGCAAAGTTGCTCTGGAATCCCGCCTGCAACGTGGATCGGATCATTAACGATTTCCTGAAAGGCTTTTACGGGGCGGCCGCCGGGCCATTGCGCCAATATATCGATCTGCAGCATGATGCTTTGGCCAAGTCGGGAGCCAAACTACAGATCTTTGGCGGTCCGGCGGACCACCGGCAAGGGTATCTATCGCGGGAATTGGTCCAGCGCTGCCAACTGCTGTTCGATGAAGCGGAACAGCGTACGCAGGAGGATCCGGAGTGCCTGGCCCGGGTGCAAATGGCCCGGCTGCCGCTTTTTTATGTTCAGCTCCAACTTGGTTACGGCGGCGTGGAAGACCGGTTGCGGGATGCCCAGCGCTTGTTTGCCACCGCGCAGCGCGCCGGACTGCTCATGTTCAACGAATGGAACCTGCCGGTGGAACGGTATCGCCAGCAGGTCATGGATCAGCTCCAAAAAGAAAAAGCGATGTCGCTCACAAAATAATGAACACCTATCGCAGGTCTGTCCGATCATTGGTTTTGGCCACCGCTTTGGCCGGAGCCACTGGCACTCTGCCATCAGCGGTAGCCTCCGTGCTGGCCCAGGCGCCGGCCTCCGGACCCGATTTGGTCTTGTGGCTGGATGCCCAGGATATCGATGGCCGAGGGAAGCAGGGAACTCCACTGGCCACCGGGGGAGGAATGGCTGCCTGGACCGATAAAAGCCAATACCACCATGATGCCAGGCAAGCCACGTTGGAAAAACAACCCACCTATCAGGAAGCGTCCGATGGCGCCTTTCCAGCGGTACACTTTGAGGCATCCCGGCGGCAGCATTTTTCCGCCGGCCATTCGCCGGCGCTGGATTTGGAAGCCATCACCGCCTATGTGGTGGCCCGGGTTGGGCACTCCGGAGGGGATATGTGGCTGTTCAGCAAAAACCAATGGGGACCGCCTTGGACAGGTTACGGCATGGCGGTAAGCGGCGAAGCTTTAAAAGCCTGGCCACACTTGGGCCTGGCCTCCGGTGACCACGGGTATTTCCAATTTGGCGGAAGCCTGGGAGCGGGATTCCGTCTGGTCGAGTTGGTTTACGACGGACGGGATGCCCGCGGATTCCTGGAAGCGGGCCTCGAGCGGCAGCAGGCGGTGGCGGGACGGATAGCCGGCAACCAGGAGGTTTTGAGCATCGGCGCCCTCGGATCCCAATTCCTCCAGGGAGACATCGCCGAAATCCTCCTCTACCGGCGCGCCTTGGATGTGCGCGAGCGGGAACAAACACGCCGTTATTTGCTGGAAAAATACGATCTGCCGGTGACTTGGGCCGAATCTGGAGATTCGCCGCAGGTCGCGGACTGGTTATTCCAAGCCGAGGGACAACCGCTGCTGCCGCGTGCCATCCGGGAAATAGGCTGGGCGCGAGAACTGGCGGCGCGCCTGGCCCGGAACCCCAAGACTCCCAGCCTGGATGCCGAACTGGCGGCGCTCGATGCACTGGAACAGCAAGCCCGGCAACTCGGCGGGAAGGCCGTGCGCGGGAAAGCTGGCAAAGAACTTTACCTGGCGGTTCGCCGGGCCAAACATGCCATCCTGCTAAAAAATCCAGCCGTGGATTTCCAGCAGTTGCTTTTCATTGATCAACCTTACCCTCAAGGATCGGAATCCACCCACGAAGCGGTCCACCGGATGGGGATTATGGCCGTCCCGGGGGGGCGTTTGCTGGTGTTGGACGGTTTGCATCCGGACAGTCCGGTTCGGGTTTTGCCGGCTGGGCAGCCCGGCAGCTATTGGCGCCCGGAACTAACCTTCGACGCCCGGAAAGTGATCTTTTGCTTCAAGCCCCAGGATCAGAAAAGCTTTCATCTTTATGAGATCAACCTCGACGGCACCGGGTTAAGGCAGATCACGGACAGCGATTATGACGATATCGACCCTGTCTGCCTGCCCAGCGGGCAAATCCTGTTCACCACCACCCGGGGTAACACTTACGTTCGCTGCGGCCCATATATCTATTCCTATGTGCTGGCACGCTGTGATGCCGATGGGAGCAACCTCTATCTGTTGAGCATGAACAGCGAGCCGGATTTTGTTCCCGCCTTGCTTAACGACGGGCGGGTGGTTTATTCGCGCTGGGAATATTCCGACAAGGATCAAAACCGGGTGCAAAGCCTGTGGACCACCCGCCAGGATGGAACCCAGACCGCCGTTTTTTGGGGAAACCAAAGCGTGTGGCCCGATCACCCCGCGGAGCCGCGGCCCATGCCCGGCAGCGGCCGGGTGATGTTCACCTCGGTGGGCCATCATGATTGGTTCCATGGGACCATCGGCATCATCGATCCGGACCAAGGTTCCAATTTTCCCCACGGTTTAACCCGGGTCACCTTTGACCAGCCATGGGCCGAAGTCGGCAATTCCCCGCTGGACCGCCCCTTTGCCCCAGACTTTCACTCCTCGGGGCGTTATAATGGCTACCTGGGGTCTTATCCACTTTCCGGGGAAGACTTCCTGGTGTCTGCCCGCGGGCCGTCAGATAAATTCCGCATTTACCTGATGGATGTGCATGGAAACCGCGAACTGATCTACGAGGGCACCCACAACACCTGGTATGCCGTGCCAATCCGGCCGCGCCCAGTCCCGCCCCGCCACCCGGACCTGGTGGCCTGGCCGGGGACGGGCCAAGACCGGAAGCCGGCGCAGCCGGGGGTCTTTTACAGCGGCGATGTGCTGCAGGGAGTGCCGGAATTGCCACGCGGGACGGTCAAGTATTTGCGCGTATTCCAGCAGGACGCCAAAACCTATTCCACCTGGCAAAAAGTTTTCGCTTACTCGGGTCCGGCCGTTTCCGCGGTGCAATCGGAAGCGGTCAAGCGCATCGTCACCACGGTGCCGGTGGAGCCGGATGGCTCGGTTTATTTCGAGGCGCCTCCCGGCCAGGCTCTTTTCTTTCAACTGCTGGACGAACAGCAACGGGCGGTACACACCATGCGATCCTTCACCGGCGTGCTGCCGGGCGAGCGCCGCGGTTGTGTTGGCTGCCACCGCATGCATAGCCTGGCCCCACCGAACCAGGCCGGGCTGGCAGCGAAGCATCCGCCTACGCCTTTGAGCCCGCCGCCGTGGGGTTCGGAAAGCATCAGCTACGAGCGGTTTGTGCAGCCCCTGCTGGACCGCCATTGCGGCCAGTGCCACCAGGGCGAGGGCAAGGCGCGTGAAAAACTGGATCTGACCTTGCGCCCAGTTCAGGGCGCTTTCCAACTGTTCAAGGAGCCTTATTTGACGTTCCTGGGCCCGGCGGCCTGGCCGGAAGCGGTTCCCAATCGGGGCCAAGCCGGCTGGGGAATCGTGGCGGCAATCCCGGTTTATGGCCTGAAGCCGGAAGACGTTTATCCCCAAGATCCCGGCACCGATGGCCCATCAACCATTCACCGGTCGTTACGGCCGTTGCGCTACCTTTCCCCCCGCAGCCATCTGGTCGATCTGGCGGGCAGCGGCAAACATTATGACGTGCGCATGGCGCCGGGCGAATTGCTCCGCCTCATTGCCTGGGTGGATGCCAATTGCCCATTCCTGGGTGAGGAGGAAATCCGCTCCATGGCTGATCCCCAATTTGCAGGCATCGAAAAACTGCCGGTCCGGCCCCGCTTGAAAACCGCGCCGGTCATTCCCAGACCCTGACCACCCACCAGATAAAATCTGCCATAACCACCAATCCTGAATAGCACCTAATCCTATGACCAAAAACATCATTTGCGGTCTCACAACTTTCCTGATGGGCCTGCAGGCCATGCCAACCCTGGCCAGCAGCACCGTGACCGAACGCATGGCGCGCTACAATGTGGTCTGGAACACCCCCTCGCGGGATGCCTCGGGAGTGATGCCGCTGGGCAATGGGGACATCGCGGCGGGCGTTTATGCGATCGAGGACGGCGATTTGTATCTGCTCCTGGCCAAGAACGACGCATTCAACTATTCCGGCGAAATTTATAAAACCGGGCGGGTGCGCGTGGCGCTGAAGCCAAACCCATTCCAGAAGGGGAAATCATTCCGCCAGGAGTTGGATCTGGCGACTGGTTCCCTCCGCATCACGGCGGGTGAAGTCGTGGTATTGATCTGGGCCGATGCCAGCCGCGCGGTGTATCATGTGGAAATCAAATCCCCCACGGAAGTCAGCGTCACAGCCCAACCGGAATTCTGGGTCCGCCCCGACAAAACCCGGGATGTGCGCCTGGAAAGGGAAGGGAAACTGCTGTGGTATTATGCGGTGGGAGACCGCAGTGTTTACCCTGAGGATCTCAAGTTTTACCAGGTGGAACATATGGCGGCGCAGCAGCCTGACCCATACCGCTTCAACACGTTCGGCAATCTCCTGGAATGCCCCCAAATGAAACTGGAACCGGGTGTGCTGGCCGGCGCGGGGAAAACCTTCGACGTTCGCATTCACGCCTGTTCCAAGCAGACCCCGTCGGTTGATGATTGGATTCAGCAGATCGAGCGGCAAGCAGCTCAACGCCTGGATACACCAGGCGATTGGGAGCGGCACTGCCGCTGGTGGGCCGATTTCTGGGACCGCAGTTGGATCGTGGCTGCGGACCGCACGGCGCCAGCCGGTTCCCGTGAACAGTTGCGGGGCGAGGCTGAACCCTCGGGCACGCGGGCGGAAGTGGATGGGGGCGCTCTGGCTTCCCAAAGCTACAACGTTTTCCGGTTCCTCATGGCCTGCCAGAGCCGCGGCCGGATCCAGGCCAAATTCAATGGCGGGCTTTTCACGCAGCAATTGCGCGCAGGCTCCCCTGACGGCCACCCCGGTGCGGTGCGCCAAAAGGAAGGCACCTGGCTTACGCATGAAGATGACCGCCTTTGGGGGCGGCGATTCACCTTCCAAAACCAGCGGCTCCTTTATTGGCCCTTGCTGGCCAGCGGTGATTTTGACCTGCTCCAGCCGTTCTTCAATTATTACCGGGATCTGCTGCCCATGCGCACCGCCATCACCAAGGCCTGGTTCGGCCACGACGGGGCCTACTATCGCGAGAACATTGAACCCACCGGGGCCGAACGGGATTGCGACCACGGTGGCCGCCCTCCTAAAACCAAGCCGGGCGAACCCTACGAAGGGTGGTATCACGATTATTACTTCACCTCCGGTCTCGAAACCCTGGCGATGATGATTGAATATGCGAAATACACCGGCGAGGACGATTTCCGCAACCGGGTGCTGATACCGTTCGCCCGCCAGGTGCTGCTCTTTTTCGACCGGCATTATCCGCGTAGCAGTGATGGCAAGCTCCGGCTCGATCCGGCGCAGGTGCTGGAAACTTTCTGGATTGCGGTAAATCCGGCGCCAGATGTGGCTGGTTTGCGCGTCTGCCTGGATGAGCTTTTGGCGCTGAAAGCGGGTGACAGCGATGACCTGGCGAATTGGCGCCGGTTCCGCAGCGAAATCCCGGGCGTTCCGCTGCGGGTAGTGGATGGCCGCCAGTTGATTGCGCCAGCCGACCGTTGGGAAAAGCGAAGCAACGCGGAGAATGGCGAGCTTTATCCCGTATTCCCTTTCCCGTGTTTCGGCCTGGGTCTGGGTTCGGGGGACATCGTGGACTGGACCATGCGGCACCGAACCAATCCCGATGCTTTCGGCAATGCCTGCTGGACCCAGGATCAGATCCACTGGGCCTATGCCGGCCGCGCCGCCGAGGCGCGCGACGGCTTGGTGCGGCGTTTCCGCATCGCTTCCACTATGTGCCGGTTTCCGCTTTACGGCCGCGAAGGGCCGGATTCCTGCCCCGATTTCGACCATTTTGGGGCCGGCGCCACGGCGCTGCAACGGATGCTGGTCCAGGAAGCGGGGGAAAAAATACTGCTCCTGCCAGCGTGGCCCGCCAGTTGGGATGCGGATTTCAAATTGCGCCTGGCGAAGGGCACCGTGATCACTGGGATCGTCAAGGAGGGCAAGCTGACCACCTGGGACATCCAGCCGCGGGATCGCCGGTCCAGCGTGGTGGTTGGCCAACCCCAGCCCTGATCGCCGGCCGGGATTACCCCGCAGCGGCAATCCCCAAGCTTGGCATCGGCGGTTGAGGCGGTTAGCCTGGCCACGGTCAAAGGTCAACGGTCAATGAAACGCAAATGGCCATGGGTGTGGGTGCTCCTTTGGATGAGCATTGTTTTTACAGGGTCCACTGACTTGCTTTCAGGGACCCATACTTCCCGTTTCCTGGAACCGTTCCTGCGCTGGGTCTTTCCCGGCATTTCCCGGGCTGGCTTGGAGTGGGGGCATTTGCTGGTGCGCAAAGCCGGGCACTTGACGGAGTATGGCGTGCTGGCGGCTTTGGGTTGGCGGGCCCTGCAGCCAAAGGGAATCCATGACCCCAGCCGGGCGGCATCACGTTATGGGCTGGCTTTCGCCTTATGCGTGGCCTATGCCTGCTCCGACGAGTATCACCAATCCTTTTATCCCTCGCGCTATGCTTCATGGGGTGATGTAGCCATCGATTCCGCAGGGGCGGCCCTGGTTTTGGGATGGATTTGGTGCCGGCGTTCGGCAACCGGGAGGGGGAGGCATGAAATTCCCCCTCCTTAAAGCCCTGTTATTTTATATCGCCGGGTTGGTGGCAGCATACTTATGGGCGCCTCCGCCGGCCTGGCTGTTCGCCAGCACGGCGTTGGTTTTGGCTTTATCGATGGGGGTGCCGGATCAGCGTTGGGCATTGATTCCGTTGCTGCTGGCCCTGGCTGGCTGGACCAACTTGACGGCACGCCAGGCGGTATGGTCACCGTATGATCTGCGGGTGTTGGCCAGTCCCCAGCCGGAACTGGCCACCTTGCGGGGACGGTTGGTTGAGACGCCTTATGAGCGCCTTTATGAATTCGGCGCACGGCCAAAGTTCCGGACTATTGCCTGCGTGGAAGTTGAATCCATTCTGCGGGACTCGGATTGGCAGCCCGCTTGCGGCCAGGTGGTGGTCAGCACACCTGGGATCCTGTCTGCCGTGTATTTTGGGGGTCAGGGCGTGGAGGTGTCGGGAGTGTTGCAAAGCCCCCGCAGGTCTGCGGCGGAAGGTTTGTTTGATTACCGCGCCTATCTGCGCTGGCTGGGCATCCACCACCAATTGGTGGCACAGTCCACCAACGATTGGGTGCTGGCCGGGCCGGCGCTGCCTATACGGCCCCTGACTGATCGGTTTTGCGACTGGGCCACTGGAGTTTTGGCGGCCGGTTTGCCCGAGGCCGATGAGCCATATCGCCTGATCCGGGCGCTGACCTTGGGTTGGAAAACGGCCCTGACCAGCCAGGTGACCGCGCCCTTTATCCAAACCGGAACGATGCATGTGTTCGCCATTAGCGGCCTGCATATCGCCTTGATCGCCGGGGTGCTGATCCAATTGCTGCGTGTCCTGCGCATTCCGCGCCCGGCGGCGGGTGCTCTATCCATCCCCTTGTTATGGTTTTACACGGCTGCCTCGGGCTGGCAGTCCCCGGCCATCCGCTCGGCGCTGATGATGACGGTGGTCATCGGTGGCTGGGCTTTGCGCCGGCCTGGCAACCTGCTTAACTCGCTCGCTTCCGCCGGCCTCATCATCCTGGCCTGGGATCCGAGCCAGCTTTTTCAGGCCAGTTTCCAGCTATCCTTTTTCGTGGTGCTCAGCCTGGCGCTTTTCTGCCCGCCACTGCAGCAATGGGTAACCGCCTGGCTCCAGCCGGATCCACTGCTGCCGCCGCTCCTGGTCCCGAAATGGCGGCAGGGAGGGTTGGCGGTTATCCGGGCGGTGCTGTTCAGCCTGGCCACGACCATGGCCGCATGGTTGGGATCGCTGCCGTTGATCGCATATTATTTTCACATGGTCACCCCCGTCAATTTGCCAGCCAACTTGTTGATCGTGCCGCTGAGCAGCCTGACGCTGGTGGCCAATGCCGGGGCCCTGGCCTGCGCCGGATGGGCGCCCTATTTGACGAGCCTGTTCAATCACACCGGCTGGTTGAGCATGCGTTTGATGATCGATTTGAGCCATTGGATGGCCAACTGGCCGGGGGCTTGGTTTCACGTTCGAACTCCCACGCCTGGCGAATTCGCCTGGTTTTACTGTGCCGTTTTCGGCCTGGTGCTTCCGGCCCGGTTCTCCGCCCGGACGCGTCTGGCAGGCGGCCTGGTTTTGGGGCTGAGCCTGCTGGTTTGGGCCGGGAACGTCTTGTGGGGGGGCTGCCCCGCCAAAATAATGGTCCTGGCGGCGGGGGGAGGGGATGCGATCTGGGCAGATCTTCCAGGCCGTGACTCGGATTTGCTGATCGATGGAGGTTCCAAAAGAGGGGCTGAAACCACCCGTTCCGCTTTGGCCGCACAAGGTTGGAACCGGATCAATCGTCTGCTGGCCACGCATGGGGATGCCAGTCATGTGGGGGGAGCCGATGGCTTGCTGGATTATTATAAAATCCGTGAACTCCTGACCGGGCCGGGCCGGCCGCGATCAACTGTCTGGCGAAATCTGGTTGATGGCCGCGCGGCCCTCGGCGGATCAATCCGCGTGGTCCAACGCGGGGATTGGATTGGCTGCTGGCAAGTGTTGCACCCACCCAACGGAATCCGCTTGGCGGCTGCGGACGATCAGGCCGTCGTGCTGCGCGCTTCCGTCCAGGGGTTGGTTGTATTGCTTTGTTCCGATCTGGGACCGGAGGGCCAGCAGGAGGTGTTGTCCTCCGGATTGGAGGTGGCGGCAGATGTGGTGGTAAGTGGGATTCCCGTCAAGGGCCAGCCCTTGGGGGAAGATTTCCTGGCGGCGGTGCGGCCGTCGTTGATCATTTTAAGCACCGCGCAATTCCCCAGCCAGGAGCAGGCCAAAGCCCCCCTGCGGCGCCGCTTGGAACGTCGCGGCATACCGGTGGTTTATACGAGCGATGCTGGCTCCGTCACCTTGGGCATGAAGGCGGGCCGTTGGTGGCTGATGGATGCGTATGTGCAGCGGTTGCTCCAAGGCGGCAACCAGCAAAAGCAACCAACACCAGAAGCGGAGCCCGATTGATATGACAGCGGCGGAACTGGAACAATGCCGGCAGCGGTTGAGCAACCGGGCGCCCATCGTGGGAACCTGGCTGCGCCGCCGCGCCGCCCGGAGCCTGGCGGAAGATATGACACCGGAAGCGGCCGCCATCCTCGCGGCGGCCGTGGCGGGAGGGGTGGATTCCGCCATCCTGAAGATCGTCAGCGCCGCCCTGGCAAACGCCACCGCAAGTGCGATCGAGGCGGTTTGCCAGGTTTGGGCGGCAACCCGGCATCCGCAACTGGAAGGCTGGCTGCGCCAGTGGCAATGGGCGGTTCAAAATCCGGTTGAGGTGCGGCTGCTGGCCAATCTTAAATTGGGACACGGTGACGATATTGCAAAGGAAGGACCGGAGGCATTGGAACCGCTGGTCAACGCCATGAAAGATGGTGATCCAGAGATTGCGCGCGGCGCGCGCCAAGGCCTGGCCGCCCTTAAGAACCAGGAGACCATTGATGCCCTTTGCCAGCGTTGGGTGGACTGGCGGGAAGGCGAGTTGGGCCGCATCATCAGTGCGGCGGGTTATGTGGCCCAGGCACCTCCTGCAGCCCGGGCGTGGAGCGCACTGCTGGCGGGCCGGGAATCCCTGCTGGAGGAGGCCGATTATGTGGCGCCATTGCTGCAGGCGGCCCGCGGCCGCGATCCCGGTTTGGCGGCACGGGCGCAGCGTGCTTTGAGTGCCTTGCGGAATCCAGACGCCCAGGATGCTCTTTGCCGGCAGGCCATCGACCGCGAAGATAATGTGGCGCGCGCGATTGCGGTCGCCAATCGCTTCGCCCCCCGGTCCAGCCTGGACCGGGCGCTTTTTTATTTTTTGACTGAACAGTGGGGTGAATACGAAACGGTGGACTTCGATCATCGACTGTTGGGCGAGGCCTACGCGACTACACCATCCCGTTTGCGCGCCCGCATTGCTGCCAAGGCGAGGCGGTCGGGGCGGGTGGACTGGATTTCCGCCATCACGCTGCACCGGCATGAGCGGCGGCTGGCGGAGATGACCGGGGAAGAGTGGGACAACACTTGCTTTGCCCTCCAGGAAAACGAGGCCTGGCCGGAGCTTTGGCGGCTGGCCAAAGCAGCCCCTCCCAAGTGGAGCGTACGCATACTTTATCGCCTGCGCCAGGCTGGCTGGCGGCCTCCCGCGGAAAGCGAGCGCCAGTTCCAGGAACAGTTGAACCAGCTCTCGGAGCCTTTGCTGTGGAACGCTGCGGACAGCGATCCCAACCAACCCGAATTGCTGCTGCCGCCAGGGCTGGGCTGCCTGGCCCGCTGCCAGCAGGTTCTGGCTGGACACCAGGACGCCATTGTCTGCCTGGCGGTGGCGGAGGATGGCGTCACCCTCGCCTCCGGTGGCAAGGATCGCACGGTGATCGTTTGGGATGTTGCAGGAGGACGGCCACGCTGCCAATTCCCCGGGCACTCCGATGATGTGTCCAGCCTGGCGTTTGGAGCCCATCCGGGCCTGCTGGGCAGCGCCAGCGCCGACCACTCTGTGCGCCTTTGGCAGGCCAGCCAAGCCAAACCGGTGGAGCGGTTGGCGGGGCATACCGCCCCTATCCGCTGCCTGCAGTTCGCCCCGGATGGCACCCTGCTGGCTTCCGGCGGAGAGGATCATTCCGTCCGCCTATGGAGCCTGGCGGGAAACCAGGCCCACCACGTGTTGGCCGGGCACCGGGATGTGGTGAGCTGCCTGGCCATGATTGCCCGGCACCGCCTGGTGGCCAGCGGCAGCTATGACCACCAAGTCAGGCTTTGGCGTCTGGCGGGCGGGCAGCCGGCTGGAGTTCTCACCGGCCATCAGGCCTTGGTGGGGTGCCTATGCGCCAGCCCGGATGGCGCCTGGCTGGCCAGCGGCAGCAAGGATCGCAGCGTCCTCGTCTGGTCTCTGCCCGGCGGGCAGCAAAAACTTCGCTTGCCGGGCCATCGGGATGATGTGAGCTGCCTGGTGGTTACACCGGACAGCCGCTACCTGGCCAGCGGCAGTTGGGACGATACCATCCGCATTTGGGATATGTCTGATGGCAGTTTGGCGGCCCTGCTGGGATCCACCGGCACCTTGGACGGCCATTCAGGGTGGGTCACCTGCCTCGCGTTAAGCCCGGATGGCTCAGTGCTGGCCAGTGGGAGCCTGGATCAAACCATCCGCCTCTGGACCGTGCCCGATGGGCGCTCCCTGGCTGTTTTGAAAGGCCACACTGAGCGCATTTCCGCGCTCGCATTCCTGGCGGATGGCGCCCTGGCCAGCAGTTCGTGGGATGGCACGGTGCGGGTATGGCGGTCCGAATTGTCCCGGCTCGGCCAGCACCCGGTGAGCCTTTGCACCTGGGACGATTTGAATCTCGCGGATCAGAGCCTCCGCAACGCCGAATTAAATGGGCGCGAGCGGCAATGGCTGGAATTCACCGCCGCGCTCATGCGTCGGCGGCGGCAGTTTGACATCCAAATCCAGGAACCTGCCCGCCTGGAGGCCGGTGAATTCGATATCGAGATTGAAGGTTGAAGCCGTTTGGCCAATCAAGCCGCCTGGGCAAGCCTCAGATGCGCACAACCCCACTCCTCAATTTCCGGCTGGGCAGGCGAAGTATCCAGAAGCAGGCGGCCACGATCCAGCCGCCCGCCACTGGCCAGGTTAAGCTGGCCGGTTAAAATTTCAGCCGGATGAACTTGGTTTCAAAGGGCTTCAGAGTGAGACCGTCGATGTCTTCATGCAGCACCTCTTCAATGGCATTGACTTCATCGGCCCCCTGAATGGCTCTCAAGCATTGCACATGTTTCGGGCGTATGGTTGTGTCCTGGCCTTCCATTTCACGGATATGCAGGATAACACCCTGGCCGGACAGGGCGGGCCGGGCTTCCACCAGCAGGAGGTTCGGAAGGGAGGTGCTCAAAGTTGAGAAAGATGCAGCCTGGCGGTTGGGGGAATTCGGGCCGGGCGGGAAAACCCGCGCTGCCAAGGGCACCCGCGAACCCCAGCCGAACTGAACCGGGGGACGGTTTCCCGAATCCTGCGTGGAAGTGAGGAAATATTGCCATCGGAATTCACCTTCCTGGCTGGCTCGGAAATTGGTGAACCAATAGTTGTTCATCACCCAGGAATAGACATGAGGCTGGTTAATGCGGGTATACGGCTGCCATAAACCGAGGTTCAAGCCGCCCAATTGCACCAGGGGGACTTCGTTGCACACCAGGATCACCTGGCTGCCCGCCTGCCGGACGGCCAGGAAATTTTGCACCGTTTGCCAATCGGTGGCCGAGCCCGGGATTTGCCCGGCGCCGGGGACCACCAAACCACCTTGCCCCTCGTAAACCAGCTGGCTTTGCGAACCCTGGAAGGGGAATGCCACATACACCGCCTCGGGCGTGGTAACAGGCTTTTTGCGCAAACTGAAATTCAATTCGATCCGCTTTTCAGTTTCATAAAGGCGGATCTCCATTTTGAATCCATTCTTATCAGCACAGCCATCCAGCTCGCCCGTAAAGTTCAGGCTTTTCCAGATGGCCCCCTGGGCGCCAGCCTGTACTTTTACCTGCCGGACCGGCGCGCGCTTAAATGCCTCCCGGTTGAACTCGCGGGTAGGCAGGGTCTCATAGAGGCATTGGCCCAGTTGCCAGGGTGCAGCCGAATCCACCAAGTCCCGCCCGGTTTCCTTGTCCACCAAGCTCTTGATGGCCGCTTTATCGGGGTCGATAGCCAGCCGATAATATCCGTTTTCCAGGATCCGGGTGGTGGCTTCCATGGCCGGAATGGGAGCGCGTTTTTCGTTTTTCAGCCGCACCTGGAAGGTCTTGCATCCCATCGGTGGAACGGACGGGCACCAAATAGCCCAATAACCACCCTCGGCGCGGCTGGTCAACGGTTGGGCGGGCACCGGCTTGCCACTGTCCGCGTCGATTATTTCAAAGGCCTTGTCCGCGGGCAGGATTTCGTGGTCGATGAAAATCCGAACCAACCCGGAACGCTCCCAGTTCAGGGTGTTGAAAACCGCGATGACGGGCACCGTCGAGCGAGGCACAAAATCCTGGACCAAACCGAAAGCTTCCTCCCGCAGCAGGTTGGAGTTTTTTACAGCGTTCCAGGCATAAGAGCCTTTTTCACCCCACTGCACCTGGGTGTTTTCCGCCAGCGGATCGTCCACGCTTTCCGCCGCGCCGTAGGTGTGTTCGTCGTAAAACATCAAATCATCCTGGATCTCGTTGATCCGCCGGATGGCCTGGGGAGTTACTGGGGCGCCCAGCAGGGCGGACATGGCCAGCAGGCCGGAACTGATCTGGGTAGCCACATGGGTGTCCCGGCTGGCGGCGGTTTCGCGGGCGGCGGAGCCGAAACCATCCGTCCACCAGTCCGGCCAGGCGGCGCGGTAAATCGGGAGTTTTTGGGCTTCTTCCCGGGCCACATACTCCAGGAATTCATGGGCGGTGGCCTGCCGCAGGCGCGGCCAGGCATAGGTATCATTCCATTGTTTCACCACGTCGCTGCCCACTGTGGAAGGGGGGGAATTATCGGTGAAATAACCCGAATATTGCACCGCCACTCTGGGGAAAGGATATTCCCGCCCGGCCAAAGAGCGCAGGTAGCCCACCACGCCGGGGCGGAATTTATCCAGCGTCCCCTGGTTGATCTGCCAGAAATTGGCGGTCATGTAGTGATCCGACCGGTAAGCCAGCACGCGTTTCCCGGAGGGGGATTCCCACCAGAACGTGGTGGGCCGGTCAAACGGCAGGAGGGAGCGGGTTTTGTTGATGCCCATGGTCAGGTAGCGGATTCCCAAGTCGCTGAAATAATCCACCAGGCACCACCCGGCGCCATTGACGTCGTTTTGCATGGCCGTGACGATTGAAGCGCCCAATTCCTGTTTCACCTCGCGCAGGGATTGGAAGGAAGCCGCCAGGGAGCTTTCGGTGGCGGTTTCCGCCATGTTCAGCAACATGCCGGCGATTTCGATGCGGCCCTCCTGCACCCGTTTCTTCAGGCGCGCCACCTGGGCCGCCGGACGGCGTTTCAGGTATTCCCGAGGCGCCCAGGAGGTTTCGCATGTCCAGCGAAAGCGGGCATCGTCAGGGTAATTATCGGTCAAATCGCAATAATCCAGAGCGTAATCAATATAGCGCAAATGCTCGGGCAGGATTTCCGTTTGCGGCCGCGTGTAACCGATATCGGTGTGGGTGTGCTGCACGAGGTAAATGGTCCACTGCCGCGGTGGAGATATTTTTGTCTGGGGGGACACGAGGGCCATGCCGGAAGACTGGGTTTCGATCTGGACCGCATCTCCCGCGTTCACGGGGGGGATTTCCAATTCCACCTTGTGGATGCCCATGGGAAGATCTCCAACCTTGTTGAAAGGTTTGTCCTTCCAACCCGGGCAGCGGGCCTCCATGAAAACCCCTTTCAGGCCGCCCGACTGCACGGTGGCTTGCAGCAACCAACGGTCGCCCTGGCTGGTTTTCTTTACCAAAGGCAGGGTTTCATAGGTGATGGCAACGATCCGGCCTTTCACCCCCAAAGCAGTGTTCAAGGAGGCCGATACGCCTGGCGCCGCCTTGTTCTGGTCATCCTGCACCGCCAGGTGGAATCCCCAATCTCCCGCCACCTGCTCCACCTTGCACAGCAAACGGTTGACGCCGGCTTTTAAAGTCGCCGGATAATTCCTGGTCACCGGATCCGGCCCGCCCCGGTCCGGGCGGTCCACGATCAGAACACCATTGAGCCACAACCGGCAGCCTTCATTGTGACGGATGGCAAACACAACCTTCTTTTCCTCCGCGCTTTGAAGCTGGCAAAAGGCGTAGGCCGTCCTGGGCGCATAACGGGAAATGGCTAATGCCTCGTGGAAATTCATCATTCCATCGCCGTCGCTGAAGGCAAGCTTCCAGTTAAGCGGACTATTTTCCGATTCCCTGGCCTGGCCTTCTTCGCCCACCGCAGTAGCTTCTCCACCCCTGGCGGATAGGAAATCCTGCCGCAAACCGGAGTGATTTGTGTCACTGGCAAACGGGCCAGCCACCATCCAAGCCGGGATGGAGCCATTGTCCCGGAGCGAAATGGTTTCCGAGTTGGCCCCGAAAACCGGATTGGATAGAATGGCAGCGGACAACAAGGCGATTCCCATGGCGGTTAACCGCCCAATTTTGCATGCGTGAAATACGTTTCGGATCATGCAATCAGGATGCCTGGTTCGGCCCGGAAAACAACCACAAATTCCGCCGCACCCCCCCATTTGTTGGCAGACTGAATACGCCGGGAATCAAGTTTGAAAAGCGGGTCCGCGGGTAACTATTCCAGGCCAGCGCGGCAACTCAGGCTGTGATGAATGCCTCAAGCTGCAAGTTCAAAGCCATAGCCGGCAGGTGTGGAATCTCGGAGGCGGTCCACAATGGCCCAAACGCGGCGCCAAATCCTGATTCGGAATTGGCAAACACCGCCCAAATTGGTCAGGATAGAATCCGTTTGGCCGCCCTGCGGAATTGCATTGGTTTATTGGCGCCAGTAGTTAAAAGTACTGATGATGAGCAGGTTCGCTGTCGTCTAAGCAGGAATGGACAACCAGGTTGGGAATGAAGGCCGCATAACCACCGACGGAAAGTTTTTCCGCCGGGGTTCCGAGCGCTTTCATGCCAAGGGTCTAACCTATGGCCCATTTTCCCCCAATTCTGAAGGTTTTCCTTTTGCCGGGCCTGGGCGAACCCAGAAAGATTTTGAAATCATCAAGTCCACCGGAGCCAACTTGTTGCGCCTTTACGATGTGCCGCCAGGCTGGTTGCTGGGTCTGGCACAGGATCACGATTTAAAGTTGCTCATCGATGTTCCCTGGACCAAGCAGGTATGTTTTCTGGATGTTGAGCGATCCCGGCAGGAGATCCGGGAAATAATCACGCGGGCCGCTGAATCATGCGCCAGCCACCCGGCGGTATTGGGGCTTAGTGTGGCCAACGAATTGCCGCCCGACATCGTGCGCTGGAGCGGGCCTGGCGCGGTAGCCCGTTTTTTGGATGAATTGGTTGGGTTGATTAAAAGGATCTGCCCCGAGTGCCTCTGCACTTTTGGCAATTATCCACCCACCGAGTTTTTACAGCCGCGAGGCATCGATTTCCATTGTTTCAACGTTTACCTGCATCATCCCAAGCCGTTTGAAAATTACCTGGCCCGCCTCCAGATGATCTCCGAGGATAAGCCGCTGGTTTTGGGTGAAACCGGCATCGATTCCATCCGTGAAGGCGAGCGGTCACAGGCATCGATTTTATCCTGGCAGATTGAGGCCGGCTTCCGGAACGGCTTGGCGGGAATCGTTGTTTACAGTTTCACGGACGAGTGGTTCAAGGATGGGTGTGAGATCGAGGACTGGGGATTCGGGCTCACCAACCGGTTCCGGGAACCCAAACCGGCGCTGGAACGGGTGCGAACGGCTTTTGCAGAGGCGCCCTATTTCCCGCTGCCCTCGGCGCCGAAAGTCACCGTGGTGGTGGCCAGCTATAACGCGGAATCCACCTTGCCAGCCTGCCTGGAGTCCCTCTGCAAATTGCGTTACCCGGATTATGAGATCATCCTCGTCGATGACGGGTCCGCTGATCACACCACGCAAATTGCCCGGCGGTTTCCCCAAGTCCGATACCTCAAGCATGAAGTGAACCTGGGTTTGTCCGCCGCCCGCAATACCGGCATTGTGGCGGCGCGGGGGGAAATCGTGGCTTTCACCGACGCGGATTGCCGGGTCGATGAGGACTGGCTGCATCACCTGGTGCAGCAGATGCTGAAAGAGGGCTTCATTGGAATTGGCGGCCCCAACCTGCTGCCGACCGATGATTCCTGCCTGGCGGCGGCAGTGATGGCTTCGCCGGGCGGCCCCAAGCATGTCATGCTGACGGATCGCCTGGCCGAACATATCCCGGGATGCAACATGGCCTTTTTCAAATGGGCGCTGGAGGAGGTGGGGCTTTTTGATCCCGTATTCCGCAAGGCGGGGGACGATGTGGATATTTGCTGGCGCATCCAGCATCAGGGTTTCCCGATCGGTTTCGCCCCGGCGGCGCTGGTCTGGCATTACCGCCGCTCCCGCCTGCGCGATTATCTGAAGCAGCAGCGGGGATACGGCGAAGCGGAGGCCGTCCTGGTGAGGAAGCATCCGGACCATTTCAGCGGGTTGGGGGGGGCGGTATGGCGGGGCCGGATTTATTCCGGCGCCCCCATCGGCTTGTTTTTCCGGCCGCCCCAAATATACCATGGCTTGTTCGGCAGCGGTTTTTTCCAAAGCCTCTATGCCTCCCAGCCTGATTCGGTGGCCTTCTTTTTCACCAGCCTGGAATACCAGTCATTGATTGCCCTGCCACTTTGCATCCTGGCGGTCATTTTTAAACCATTGTTGCCGCTGGCCCTGCTCGCCCTGCTCGCGCCGCTGGGAGTATCCATTGCCGCCGCCTGGCAAGCGCACTTGCCCATCCGGAAGACCCGTGCCTGGTCACGGCCCCTGATTGCCTGCCTCTTTTATCTGCAGCCGCTGGTGCGCGGTTGGGCGCGGTATCACGGCCGTTTCACCCAACGGCCCAAAACCCTCAGCGAGCAGGAATCCCTGGGTTCTCTAAGCCTCAAGCGCCAGCGAACCGTGCTGGATGAGGCCAGTTATTGGGCCGAATCCAAATTGGACCGGTATGGCTTCATCCAATGTGTCCTGGAGAGGCTGGCGGCCATGGACTGGCCGGTCAAAACCGATTCAGGCTGGCAGGGTTTTGACCTGGAGGTGCTTGGCAACCGGTGGTCACGGCTCCAGGTGCTGACGGTCGCTGAGGCCCACGCCAGCCACCGATGGCTGCTCCGTTGCCGGTTGCGTTCCTGTTGGACTTTCACCGCCAAACTTTGCTTTTTCGGCACCCTGGCCGCGTTGTCATTGTTCATTTCCCTGTGGGGCAAGCCGGCCTGGTGGCACTGCAGCCTGCTGCTCTCGCTGGTGGGATTGGCTGGCTGGTTCCACCAGCAAAACCGCAGCTTGAAACGGATTGTGGCGGCCTGCATGGATGAGGTCGCCAAACGCATGAGCATGGTGAAATTGTCCCCCCAATCCGAGGCCGGCGGGTGCCCACAAAAGCCCGTCAATCTCCGGTGGTGGAATCCCTTGCGCATCCTCCGCAGCCGCCCCAAAACCCCTACCGGTGCTTCTTCAGGATAAAACCTGCAGGATTAATCCTCGGAGCCGGGATTTCCTTTTTCTAATCCCCTTTTGGCCTTGGGTGGTTCGGCGAAGCCATAGCGGGCCAGGAATTCTTCGTTGGGAGCCGAGATGCGGATGGGGCGTTTTTGGAACGGATCCTGGTAGGCCAGGGAAATGGCGCGCAGGGCGGCGGGGGCTTGGGCGAACATGGGGGAGAGGGAGCCGTAGAGGGAGTCGTTGATGATGGGGTGCCCGGACCAGGCCAGGTGCACCCGCAATTGGTGGGTGCGGCCGGTGAGCGGCCGGGCCCGGACGAGGGCGCAACCAGGCCCGGTTTTGATCACCTCAAACCGGGTTTCGCACGGTTTGCCATCGGGGATGTTGGCGAGCATCCGTCCGGCTTGGTGCGGATCCGGGGCGAGGGTGGCGGTGCAGGTCCATTGGGCCTGGCCCGGGATGCCCTTCACCACGGCGAGATAGGTTTTTTCCACCTGGCGCGATTCAAACAAACGGCTATACACAGGCAATACCCCGGCGTTTTTGGCCAGCAGCAGGACGCCGCTGGTTTCCGAATCCAGGCGGTGGATGAACCGGATATATTTCAAATTCCGGGACCGGGACCAGAAAGCCCCGGAGTTCAGGCTGGAAACCAGCGCCAGCTGCAGGTTGCGGGCGGTCTGGTCCCAGGAATCGGGCGCCAGCATCCAGCCGCTGGGCTTGTCGATGGCCAGGATGGCGCGGTCCTCATACAGGATGGGGATCACGGTTTCCGGGCTTAATTCAATTTCACGGGGCTTGGCCATAGGGCGTCAACGGACATAGACGGTCTTGATATTCACAAATTCGCGGATGCCGAACACCGACAATTCCCGGCCGAAACCGGATTGTTTGATGCCGCCAAAGGGCAGCCGCGGGTCGGAGCGGACGAAGGCATTCACGAAACAGGAGCCGGCGTCCAGCTCGTGGGCGGCGATCCTTTCGCCCCGGGCCAGGTCGCGGGTGAACACGGCGGCGCCGAGGCCGAAAGGGGAATCATTGGCCAGCCGGATGGCATCCTTTTCATCCGCGGCAGGAATGAGCGCAGCCACGGGGCCGAACAATTCTTCGTCAAAGGCGGGCATGCCTTTGGCCACCTGGCCGAGGACGGTGGGCGGATAATAGGCGCCCGGCCCTGCGGGCAGCGTCCCCCCCAGCACGAGCTGCGCGCCCAAATCCACGCTGCGCAGGACTTGCTGGTGCAGTTCCTCCCGCAAATCGGTGCGCGCCAGGGGGCCGAGATCGATGCCGCTCCGCAGCGGATCGCCCATGACTTTGGCCGCCATCTGCTGGGTGAAGCGTTGTTCAAACTCCCGGTAAACGGATTGCACCACGATAAAACGCTTGGCCGCGATGCAGCTTTGGCCCCCGTTGATCAACCGCGCTGTCACGCAAGCGGGAACCGCCAGGTCCAGATCGGCGTCTTCCAGGATCACGTAGGGATCGCTGCCGCCCAATTCGAGGACCGATTTTTTCAGCAGCGCCCCAGCCTGGGCCGCCACCGCTTGGCCGGCGGGAGTGCTGCCCGTGAGGGTGACTGCCTGGATCAGCGGATTTTCCAGGATGCCGGGGATGGATTTGGAACCGGCCAGGAGGGTTCGGAAGATGTTCGCGGGAAAGCCGGCTTCCTTGAACACGCCTTCGATGGCCAGGGCGCAGCCGGAAACGTTGGAAGAATGTTTGAGCAGGGCGGCGTTGCCGGCCATCAAGTTGGGGGCGGCAAAGCGGAACACCTGCCAGAACGGGAAATTCCACGGCATCACCGCCAGCACGCTGCCCAGCGGCTCAAAATAGATGACGCTCCGGGAGGCATCCGTAGCCACCGTTTGCGGAACCAGGAATTGGGCTGCTTCCCGGGCGTAATATTCGCACGCCCAGGCACATTTCTCCACTTCGGAGCGGCCTTGGGCCATCGGTTTGCCCATTTCCACCGCCATCAAGTGGGCGTGTTCCTCCTGCCGGGCACGCAAAACCTGCGCCGCCAGGAGCATCAGGCGGGAGCGCTCCGCAAAGCCACAGCCACGCCAGGCCAGAAATGCCCGATGGTTGGACTCAATAATCTCGCGGATCTCTGCGCCACTGTGTTCGGTATAGGAGGCCAAAAGCTCTCCGCTGGCCGGATTTATGGATAATAGCTGGCTCATGTTGGTTTTTCCCCAAATCGTAATTCTTCAGTAAATTTCTCCAAATGCAAACCGTCCCCAAAATTCCTTTCAACCTGGCAGCACTTTAGCCAGGGTTTTTCGCGCCAGCTCCAAAGCGCGGGAGCGATGGCTGATGCGGTTTTTTAATTCATCTCCCAGCTCGGCGAAGGTTTGTGCCTGGCCCGCTGGCACAAACAAAGGATCGTAACCGAAACCGTGTTGCCCGCGGGCTGCATCTAAAATAATCCCTTCACAAATCCCCTCAAAAACCGCGGGTTCCAAATCCGCCGCGGCATGGAGCTGATCCACTGCCTTGCGCCGGGGAATGGGCAGGACCACCAGCACGCAGCGAAAGCGGGCGGTCCGGCGGGCGGGCGGCACCCCCGCCAGCAGGCGCAAGAGCTTGTCGTTGTTATCCGCGTCGGGGGCGTTGCCCGGCGCATCCAGGGCCGCGAAGCGGGCCGAGTGAACGCCCGGGGCGCCATCCAGCGCGTCCACTTCCAAGCCGGAATCGTCGGCGAGCACCAGGTCCACCGGGGGGATTCCGGCGTTATTTCCGCTGAGCCAGGCGGCCAGGGAGGCAGCCTTTTTCCGGGCATTATCGGCGAAGGTGGCGCCATCTTCGACCGCTGGCGGGGCGGCGGGATATTGGCGCAGCGATTCACACACGAAGCCACCGCCAAGCATGGCCTGGATCTCCGCCACTTTGTGGTCATTGCGGGTGGCGATTACTAAGCGTGGCATGGCGTCAAGGGGTTTGATTCAAGGTGGCCAGGAGGGCATCCACCCGGGCCGACACGGAGGGATCCATTTTGATGATGGGCGGCCATTCGCGCTGGAAGCCCTCACCGGCCAATTTGCGGGTGGCATCAATGCCCAGTTTGGATCCCATGGCCAGCTGGCTGGTGGCGTGGTCCAAAATATCGGCCGGCCCCCGGGTGAATACGGAATCGCGCTGGGGATCGGTATTGGCGCACAGCCGGAAGAGCACCTCGCTGGTATCGTGCACGTTCACATCCTCGTCCACGATGATCAGGTATTTGGTGAACATCATCTGCCCCATGCCCCACAGGCCATACATGATTTTGAAGGCTTGCAGCGGATAACTTTTCTTGATGCTGACGGCCACGAGATTGTGGAACACGCCTTCGGCGGGCAGGGCGATATCGACGATCTCCGGGAAATTCATCTTAAAGACTGGCAGGAAAAGCTCCACGCTGGCGGTGCCCAGGTAAAAGTCTTCCATCGGCGGCCGGCCCACGATGGTGGCGGGGTAAATGGCCTCCCGCCGGTGGGTGATGCAGGTCAGGTGGAAAGCTGGATATTGGTCTGCCAGCGAATAAAAACCGGTGTGGTCGCCAAAGGGCCCTTCACGGCGCAGCGGTTCGGTGGGATCCACGTAACCTTCCAGGACAAAATCGGCGTCCGCCGGGACTTCCAGCTCGTTGGTTTCGCACCGGACCAAATCCACTGATTTCCGGCGCAAGTAGCCCGCCAGCAGCAGCTCATCCAAACCATCTGGCAGCGGGGCGGTGGCGCAAAAGGCGTAGGCCGGATCGCCCCCCAGGAACACGGCCACCGGCATGCGCTGGCCGGTTTCGTAATAACGGCGCCCGTGGCGCGCGCCCACTTTCTGGAGCTGCCAGTGCATGCCGGTGGTTTGGCGGTCGAACACCTGCATGCGGTACATGCCCACATTCCGCGCGCCGGTGTCGGGATCGCGAGTCACCACGCAAGGCAGAGTGATGAAGCGCCCGCCGTCCAGCGGCCAGCATTTCTGGATGGGCAAATCCAGCAGGGTGGGGCATTCGTCCGCGTTACCCGCCGCGGGGGCCGGCGGATCGAAACGGTGGATGACTTCCTTGCACGGGCCGCTGCGCACCGCTTTGGGGCGGGCATGCCGCAAATCCAAAGCCGTTCCCAGCAGCTGGATGGCCTCCCGGAAGGAAGCCGGAGGTTTGGCCTTCATCAAGGAGGCCAGCTCGGCGGACAGCTGCGCAATGGAATCCACTCCCAGGCTCCGGGCCATGCGCTGTTTTGATCCGTAAAGATTGACGGCCAGCGGAAAAGGGGAAGGCCGCCCGTGGATGGTCGGTTTCTCGAACAAAAGCGCCTGGCCACCCCCGGGCTTTTTCATTTCCCGGTCAGCGATTTCGGTGATCTCCAATTCCGTGGCGACCGGCGCCGGGATGCGCCGCAGCTGGCCGGCCGATTCCAAGCTCTTGACGAAACTACGGAGGCTGTCGTAAGCCATGGGTTTATTGGCTGCCTGGTTTGACGACTGGCAGTTTCTGCAAATCAGGCGGCAGCTGGTCCGGCGGGAAGCTTTCCACCAGCAGCTGGATCAGGCTGAACATGGGCACCCCCAACTTAACCGCGCCGCCGGAACGATCCACCACCATGGCCACCCCCAGCAATTGACCGCCGCGCGCATGGACAATGTCCATCGTTTCCTGCACCCGTCCGCCTTTGGTGACGACATCCTCCACCACGAGGATTTTTTCCCCGGCGGCGATTTTGAAACCGCGGCGAAGCACGAGCTTGCCGTCCTCTTTTTCCACGAAAATGAACCGCACACCTAATTGGCGGGCGACCTCCTGGCCGATCACCAATCCACCCATGGCGGGCGCAATCACCGTCTGGGGCGCCAGGTGGCGAACCTGGCCAGCCAGGGCATTGCCAAAACGCTCCACAATGGGCATTTGCTGCAGCGCCAGCGCGCATTGGAAATATTGGCGGCTGTGCCAGCCGCTGCGGAGGACGAAGTGCCCCTCCAGCAAAGCGCCCGTATCCCGAAAAATTGCCAGTGCTTCCGCATTTGTCATACCGGTTTATCAAACCATTCATGGCCCGCATCCGCAATGCTGAAAGCAGTCTTGATTTTCACCGGTTGAATGGGTTTTAATCCGTATCCAATATGAAATGCAACCGCCGAGAATTTATGATCCGAACAGGTTGGCTGGCGGGCTTGCCTGCGGCGCTGGCGCCCCAGGCCGGCTGGCCCATGGCCGATGCTGCTGCCCAATTGAACGAGCCGCTGATCATCTCCACCTGGCCTTTTGGCAAACAAGCCAATGAGCGCGCCTTGAAAATCCTGGCGGAAGGCAAAACCCCCATCGACGCCGTCGAGGAAGGCATCAAGATCGTGGAATCCGATCCCTCGATTGGCACGGTGGGAGGCGGAGGCGCTCCCAACGCCGACGGGGTGGTGCAACTGGATGCCTGCATCATGGACGGCCCCGGCCAGCGGGCAGGCAGTGTGGCGGGCATGGAAGATATCGCGCATCCCATTTCCGTGGCCCGGCGGGTCATGGAAAAAACCCCGCACGTGCTGCTGGTGGGGGCGGGAGCCAGGCAGTTCGCCATCGCCGAGGGATTCAAGCCCGCCCAGCTTTTGACCGAAGGGCAGCGGAAACACTGGCAAAACTGGAAGGAAGCCCGGCAGCGCAAGGCGCTTGGCATTACCAAATCCCACGATACGCTGGCGTTGCTGGTTCTGGCGCCCCAGGGGCATGTGGCCGGCGGTTGTTCCACCAGCGGCATGGCCTTCAAATTAAGCGGCCGGGTGGGGGACTCACCCATCCTGGGCAGCGGCTTGTATGTGGATGGGGAAGTCGGGGCCGCCGGGGCCACTGGAATTGGCGAAAATGTGATGCGCTACTGCGCTTCCTACCAGATCGTGGAGTTCATGCGGCAGGGGATGGCTCCGGAGGAGGCCTGCAAGGAAACCATCCGGAGGATTGCCCGCAAGGATCCCAAGGGATACAAGCTGGAGATCAATTTTGTGGCCTTGAACCGCAAGGGCCAATTCGGCGCCGCCGGAACTTCCGCCGGTTTCTCCTACGCAGTGGCCACCCCTCAATTCAGCAAGGTGGTTTCAGTGGTTCCGATCTCGGAGTAATCGAAAATTATGCAAGACTTTCACCCTGGCTGGGAGCGTCCTGATTTGGGTCAGTGGCGCTGGAATCCCTTCGTTTTCCGAGGCGCCCCCTGGATTCCATGCACTCTGCTGCTGCTGGGCCTGATCCTGAATCTGAACGGATCTGAGGCGTTAAAACCCAATCCGGTCAGCGGCTTGAAATACGACCGGCCTTTCGTGTCCGGGGCGCAGTATGCGGAAGCCATTCCCACCCAGGAATCGATTGTGGGTTTTCCCGCCGGACAGCGCGCGGCAACCGTGGAAGAAATCGAACGCTGCCTGAAGGCCTGGTCCGACAAAAGCCGCCGCTTGAAGCTGGTGGAATATGGCCGCACCTATGAAAACCGGCCGTTATATTATTGCCTTATCACCAGCCCGAAGAACCAGGAGAAAGCCGGGGAAATCCGGAGCCAAATGGCCCGCCTGGCCGATCCACGCAATTTGGCGGAGGCCGAAGCCCGCCCGTTGATTGATTCCACTCCGCCCGCAGCCTGGCTGGGATTCACTATCCACGGTGATGAAACGGAAGGGTCGGACGCCGCCTTGGTTTTGATTTATCATCTGCTGGCTGATGGCGCCCCCGCCACGGAATCTTTGCTGGATGGCTTGGTTGTCATCATCGATCCGCTGATGAATCCGGATGGCCGCAGCCGGTTTCTCAAGATGGTGGCCGAACACCGCGGCGCCTCCCCCAATTTGGACGACCAATCCTTATTGCACGAAGGCTACCTGCCATGGGGCAGGGGCAACCATTACCTTGCCGACATGAATCGCGATGGCTTGGCGGCCGTGCATCCTGAAACCCGTTCCCGGCTGCGCGAAATCAACCGGTGGAACCCGGTGCTGTTTGTGGATGCCCACGGCATGGGGGCCCAGGATACGCATTTATTTTCCCCTCCGCGGGAGCCGGTCAATCCGCATTTCCCCAAAGGACACGACACCTGGGGGGAGACTTTTGCCCGGGACCAGGCGCGGGCGTTCGACCAGCAAGGCCTGGTTTACTACCATGGCGAATGGAATGAAAACTGGTTTCCCGGCTACATGGATTCCTATTCCGCTCTGCGGGGAGGAGTGGGGATTTTGTATGAACAGGCGAGGGTGGCGGAAAACGGGGTCCGCCGGTCGGGAGGGCGTATTTTGTCCTACGCTGAATCGATGCATCACCACGTGATTGGCGCGCTGGCCAATCTGTCCACCTTGCAGGCACACCGCAAAGACCTCCTGCAGCGGTACTGGGAGACCCGCCGCACGGCGGTCAGTCCCAGTGGCCCTTATGCCAACCGCAGCTATGCCTTGCCGCCTTCGGATAACCTCGCGCGCCGGAGCCGGTTCATGGACGCGCTGACCCTGCACGGCTTTGAAAGCTGCCAACTGACCAACAGCCTGGTGGTGCCTTTGGCGGCAGACCAGTTGGGCCGGGAAACGCGGCAAGTCACCCTGCCGGCCGGAACCATTCTGATCCCCAGCCGCCAGCCGCTGGCGCATCATCTAGCCGCCCTGCTGGATTTCGATCCCCGCATTAACGAAGCCTCCCTCAAGGATGAACGCCACGAATTGCTCGCGCGCAGTGGATCGCGGATTTATGACACCACCGCCTGGAATCTGACCATGATGTTTGGCCTGGAAGCGCTCGTCATCCCGCTGGAACCGCCAGCGGGCACACCAGCTTACACGCCCCCCAAACCGGTCGAGCCAGCGCTTCTGGGTGATGCCGATCCGGCGGTTGCCTTGGTGGTGGATGGCGCCAGCGATGATTCAACCGCTCTGGCCGCGCGCTTGCTGGAGCAAGGCGTGGCCGTGCGCGCCACGGACCGGGCTTTCACGCTGGATCGCCGCAATTTTTCCCGGGGATCGGTGGCGATTACCCGCTTGGATAACCGCGCGCTCGGGAATCAATGGATCGGCATGGTCCGGAAAACCGCCGGGGAATTGCGGTTGCAGGTGAATGCGGTCCAATCGGGTTTGGGCCAGGATTTCCTGCCGGATTTGGGCAGCGAGCATTTTGTGCGCCTGGAAGCGCCGCGCATCGCGGTGCTCGCCCGGGGCGGCATTTCCAGCCAGGATTTTGGCGCGGTCTGGCATGCGTTGGACCATGAATTGGCCATCCGCCATTCCCACCTCAACGAAGACACTGCCAGCCATGCCCACGGCAACCTGGATCTGGGGCGATACAATGTCCTGGTGCTGCCCGAGCGGGCCAGTGGGAGTCTGACTCTGGCGATGCGCGAGGAGATCAAATCCTGGGTGCGCTCCGGCGGCACGCTGATTGCCAGCGGATCCTCAGCCGCCGAACTTGCGGCGGAAAAAGCGGATGTCTGCCATACCCGGACCTTGCCGGAAGTCCTGGGCAAACTCGATGCGTATGAGCAAAAAGTCCTGCGCGAGTGGCAGGCATTGCGCGTCGTGTTGCCCGCTGGGGATCGCCTTTGGGACCACAAAGCCACCGCTGAACAGGAATACCCGTGGCCGGGGCCGGACGGCCCCCAGCTTGAAGAGAAAGAACTGAAGAAACGCGATGCCTGGCAGAGCTTGTTCATGCCGCAAGGCGCGCTTTTGGCGGCCCGCGCGGATGCGGAGAATTGGCTCACTTTCGGTACGCCTGCCTGCCTGCCCGTGCTGGCCGGCGCCGGGCCGGTTTTGATGGCCGTGGATCCGGTGGAAGCCCCCATCCGTTTCGGTTTCCTGGTGGCTGGCGAGCCGAAAGCCGGAGTTGCGGCCGCTGACAAGGAGGAGAAAAAAACCAAGTCCCCGCCGCGGATTGGCTGGGCGGTTCCGCCCGCTGGCTTCGACCTTTACTTGCGCATGAGCGGCCTGCTTTGGCCCGAGGCCGGACAGCGGCTGGCCAACAGCGCTTATGTCACCCGCGAATCGGTTGGCCAGGGGCAGGTGATCCTCTTCGCCTCCTCGCCGGTATTCCGCGGCATCAGCCGGGGAACCATGAGGATTTTCCTTAATGCCGTGGTTTACGGGCCGGGACTGGGCACCGCCCCCAGGATCACCCCGTAAGTCCAGGGACCATCCGCCAGCAAGCGCCCACCCAAACCCTGGAAAGGAATGGCGAGTTTGAATGCCCGGCATTTTCGCTTTGCACAAATCCCATGCCTTGAACATCATCAGGCTATGAACACGCATCATACTGGTTTATCACGCCGTCAATTCGTGCGCACGGCCGCCCTTGGGGCGGGATCCCTGGCCGCTGGCCTGGGCTTGGCCGATGCCACCTGGGGCGCCGATGGAGGGCCGGTCGAGGCCTGCGTCGGTTCAAACATATTTGGCTGGGGACAATATTATCAGCGGATGAACAAGAACCTGCAGGAGAACTTCGATGAAGTCTTATCCGCCTTGCGTGACGCCGGATACGATTATCTGGAAGCCAACCTGGATGCGGGCAATCCCGATGCCAACCTGCGCCTGGCGGTGCGAATGAAGTCCAAAGGGCTCAAGCCGGCAACCCTCTATACCGGAGCCAGGTTGCACGAGCCGGCCGCGGCCCGGGAAACCATCAAAAAGCTAATTCCTGCGGCCCAGGCCTGCCGCACGGCGGGCTTCCAGGCACTGAGCTGCAATGTGGATCCCATTGGCCGGGAGAAAACCGAAGCCGAGCTTAAAAACCAGGTATCCGCCCTGATTGAGCTGGGCCAGGCCTTGCGGGAAATCGGCTTAAAGTTTGGCATCCATCATCATCTGCCGGAGATGACCGCCCAGGCCCGCGAATTCCACTACAATTTCCAGCAGACCGACCCCAAAACCATCAGTTTCTGCTACGATGTGCATTGGGTGTGGAAGGGGGGAGTCCAGCCCCTGGATGCCCTTAAAGCTTATGGGGATCGCATCGTATCCTGGCACATCCGCCAAAGCCGGGAGGGCGTTTGGTGGGAGGACTTGGATGCCGGGGATGTGGATTACGAGGCCGTCGCCCAAGTGGCCAAAGAGCGCCGGCTGGCGCGCCTTTTCACCGTGGAACTGGCGTTGGAGGGCAAAACCAAAATCACCCGGTCCGTCGTGGAAAACCACCGGCGCAGCCGGGAGTTCATCCGCAAGGTTTTTGGCGCCTGATCCGTGGACGATCCGCATGGCGGCCACCATTGGCGTTTTCAAGGATTTGCGCTATGATGAGGCATGTTGAAAAGTTGCTTCAGCGAATCAATGGCCGCCAATGCCCGGCGGTTGAAACTGCCTGGAATGTTGCCCGCCACTCTATTGCTGTTAATCCTTAATGCCAATCTCATGAGTGCTGAAAATCAAAAACCAACCGCTTCCAAACCGCAGCCCAATCAACAAGCCACTCTGGGCGGGGGCTGTTTCTGGTGTTTGGAAGCTGCTTTCAAACGCCTGGATGGGGTGCTTTCCGTCACCTCGGGCTACGCCGGGGGCCGGACTGTCAACCCCACCTACAAGGAAGTCTGCACGGACACCACCGGCCATGCGGAGGTGATCCAAATCGAATTCGACCCACAAAAAACCAGCTTCGACAAGCTCCTGGACTTCTTCTGGAAAGCTCATGATCCCACCACGTGGAACCGCCAAGGGGGTGATGTTGGGAGCCAGTATCGTTCCATCATCCTTTACCACGACGAAACGCAGAAGCTGGCGGCGGAGCAATCCAAAGCCAAATTGGCCAAAATGCATAATCGGGTGATAACCACCGAGATTGTCCCCTTAAAACATTTCTACCGGGCGGAGAACTACCACCAGGATTACTTCCAGCGGAATCCCAATGTTCCCTATTGCGTTAACGTGATTCAGCCCAAGCTCAAGAAATTGGAGCAGAACCACTGATTTGCGTGCCCAGCAAAGGACCGCTAAGCGGCCCTTTTTCCTGAAACAAACCGGAATTCCTGGGCGTCATACTCTCCGGAGGATTCATCTTCCGAAAGGGTTTGTTTGAACTTTAGAGGATGGGGTGCCGCCTGGTTTACCGGGCTTACAAGGTTTGTTCCGTTTCCTCCTGGCGCAAGGGACGGAGCCGATTGGTTTTTTTCAGAAAACGGAGGGCAACATACATAATCCCCACTGGGATGCTGCCGGCACAAAGTGCCAAAATGGTTTTCTGATAAGCAGCAAAGCCATACACCCAGGCGGTTTTCCAGGCCGCAAGGTTCAGCAGCGCCACCAGCGTGAAGCAAAATGTTCCATATTCTTTTAACAGGACGCGCCGCCAATCATACCTGAATTCGGCCAGCGACTTCCGGAGCCCCCGGGGGTTGGGGATGAAACGGTTCACCCGCCGGGCGTAATCGTCATAGGCTGCGCCAAATTTCCCGCGCAAGTAGGTTTCCTCCGCAGTGGTGACCGCCAGGTAAACGTAGGCGAAAAAGGGCAGCAATAATCCATAAGCCCAAGCGGACCCATAGACCAGGCTGTAACCAGCCACCACGCACAAATTACCCACATACATGGGGTTCCGGCTATGCGCATAGAAGCCGCGAATGACCAGTTCATTGGCGAACACCTCGCGGTTCTGCCCCCCGCGCCGGATGTAGGCATAACCGATCACCAGGATGCGGAAGGTCTGCCCACCCGCTGCCAGCAATATGCCCAGCGCGATGGCCAGCGAATCCAGGATTGGATTGCCGAGGAACATCGCGGGCCGGGTGAAGACCAGCATGACCAGGAGCAGGATGGGAAAGAGGGCGTTCCGAACGCGGAAAAAAAAGCGGCCGGACTTCAACAACCACGACTGGGGAGGGGTGGTCATTTGATCGCGAGCATTCCGCAAAAATTATACCACCGGAAAAAGACATCGCAGCTTTTGAAACCGTTGCGCAGCAGCAATTCCCGGTTCTCATCAAAATGGTAGGGAATCAGCACATTCTCCAGCGCCTCTCGCTTCTGGGCGATTTCCATTTCAGAGTAACCGTTGCGTTTTTTGAAGGCGTAATAATGTTTGATAAAGAGGCGGTTGATGGTGGAATTCTGGCTCAGCATTTTTTCCACCAGAATCAGGCATCCATCCTTGTTCAATCCGGCGTTGAGGGCTGAAACCAGGCGATCACGGTAGAGCGGTCGGACAAACTGCAGAGTCAGGTTCATGATGATCACCGAGGCGTTGGCGATCAATATCCCATTATTCAGATCGGTGCAGACGAATTCAGTGGGACGTTTGACGCCGGCTTGATCGAGCTTCGCCTTGGCTTTCGCCAGCATCTCCGGAGACGAATCCACGCCGATGAAAGTCATATCCGCTGGCAATAAATTGTCCAAATGGATCATGGTGGTGCCAGTCGAACAGCCCAAGTCGTATAAAGCGCTGCCAGGGGCTGCAAAGTCGGTTGCCAATTCCCCCATCATCCGCTGGATTTCCACATATTGAGGCACGGACCGATCCAGCATGTCGTCGAAGACTTCGGCGGTCTGGGTGCCAAAATTAAAATCATCAATGATCGTGCGTTTTTCTGCGAATAAAGCGTCTTTTTTATCCTTTGCCATATTAAAAATTTCTACTTGGGAGCTGTCTTTTCCACAGCCTTGGACGACACCGGTTTCCCACCACGGATTCTTATGCCACTCGTTCCCTTTTATTACTTTTTCCCGAATTGGGCAATAAAATTACGGTTTAAAGCAAAAAGCCATGTTTTTGAACGCCCCGCCGCGCGCCAGCGGCGGCGCGGCGGCCACCAATATTTTCGGCTGGCTCCCAATGGTTTCAAGTGGCATATTCCCTCCCTATAAGAAGCTGGAAATCATGAACACGAAGCCATGGCGGCCTAAAGCGGGATTGCTCGTGCTGACCCTCGAGCTTTACGAAACCCTCGCTCCATCCTTGCGCCAGGATCGGGAGCAATGGGTGCGGCGGACATTGATGCCCGCTTTGCAGCCAGCCATGGATGCCGAGTTCGTTGGCGCAGTCTGCCGCTCCGAGGAGATCGCGGCCACCATCCGCCAATACGAAGGCGCCGGGGTGGATGCGCTCGTGGTGGTTCTGGCCTCGTATTCGCCCAGCCAGGTGGCGCTCCGCGCGCTGCGGGATACGCGGTTGCCCATAGTGATTTGGAATACGCAGGAGTTGTATGCGGTGGATGCCCGTTTTTCACTGGCCGACCTGTTTGCCAATCATGGGGTGCACGGAACCCAGGATCTCGCCAACGTGCTATTGCGCAGCGGTGTTCCGTTCCATTACGTCACCAGTCACGTGCGCGATCCCAAGGCGGTCGATGAATTGGCGGACTTTGTGCTGGCCGCCGCCGCCGTGCGGAGGCTGTCGAAGGCGCGGATTGGCCTGATGGGCTACCCGTTTCCCGGCATGGGCGATTTTGCCATCGATACGACCGCTATGACCGCCGCGCTGGGTTGCGCCTGGGTTAACCTGCCGGTGGAAGATTACATCCGGCGCAGCTTGAATGCGGAAATCGCCAAAGTCGCTGAATTGATTGCCGAATACCACCAAACCTATGATGTGGCCAGCGAGCTGATCGCCCGGGACTTGGAAACGACCGCGCGAGCGGAACTGGCCGTGCGGGGAATGGTGGCGGATTACCATTTGGATGCGCTCACCTACCAGTTCATGGCCTTTGGCGAAGATGACCGCACCCCGACGCTGCCTTTCGTGGCGGCCAGCCGGTTGATGGCCGAGGGGGTTGGCTTCGGCGGGGAAGGGGATATCATCGCCGCGGCTGGGACAACCTTGCTCAACTGGCTGAATCCACCCGCCAGTTTTGCCGAGATTTTCACCATCGACTTTGCGGGCAACTGCCTCTTCATGAGCCACATGGGCGAGGCCAACACGGCCATGGCCCGCCGCGGCCTCAAGATCCCCCTGGTGGCCAGAGCTGCCCCCATCACCCGCACGCGGGAGCGGCAACTGGCTTTGGTCACCACTTTTGAGCCGGGCCCGGCTACGCTGATGGCCTTGACCATCGGCCCCGCGCAGCGTTGGCGTGTGATTGCTGCACCGATGGAGATCCTGGCTTTTGGCCCATTGACGCCCCTGGGCGTCCCGCATTTCAAGCTGCGGGCACCCGTGGATGTCCGGCATTTTCTGACCGCCTATGGCCAGGCGGGTGGCCCGCATCATAATGCAGTTTGCTTTGGGGATGCCCGCCGGCGACTGCGGTTTGCCGCCGGGCTCCTGGGGGCTGATTATTGTGAATTGTGAATACTGAACATTCCTTATTATTGGGCCTGGATTTGGGCACCACCCATGTGAAAGCCTTGGTGGCGGATTGGCAAGGCCGGGTATTGGCCAAGCACGCCGCCGCGGTGCCACTTTACCCGGTGGGCGAAGGCGGCATGGAGCAGGATTTGGAGGAAATCTGGAAGGCCACTCTGCTCGCCATCCGGGAGGCGGTTAAGAAGGTTGATGCCTCCCGCATACGGGCCATCGGGATCTCCAGCCAGGGCGGGGCCATGCAGGTTTTCGATCAGCACGGACATGCCTGGGGACGGGTGATCAGCTGGCTGGATGGCCGCGGCGCAGCTGAAGATGATCTGCTCACGAAGCGCCTCGGGCCGGAATGGTTCCTGGGCCGCATCCGCCGGGCCCGCAGCGGACTGGCCATCGGCCAGTTGATGCGCCTGCAAAAGGAGCCCACGTTTCCCCCCGGCGCGAAAGTTGGTTTTGTGGGAGACACGATTGTGGGGCGCCTCTGCGGACAGGCAGTCCACGACGGCACTTCCTGTGCCTTGACCTTGCTCTATAATCCGGCTTTGCGCGATTATGATCCCGACCTATTGCGGGAACTGGGCCTCGAACGCTGGCGTTTGCCCAACCTTGAATCTCCCGCCCAGGCAGCCGGCGGACTGACGTCTGAAAGTGCCAGTCTGACCGGTTTGACGGCTGGCATTCCGGTTTCCGCAGCCATCCATGATCAATACGCGGCGGCCCTGAGTTGCGGGGCAGTTCATCCCGGGGATGTGATGGTGGGAACCGGCACGGCTTGGGTGCTGTTGGCGGTCATGGACCGCCTGCTGGAGCCGGTTACCAGGAATGCTTTCGTGTGCCACCATGTGGCCCCAGGCTTGTATGGCCAGATTTTTTCGCTGCACAACGGGGGCTCGGCTTTCAGCTGGGCGCTTAACTTGCTGGGCTGGGATAAATTAAGCGGCGCCGAAATCGATGCCAAGCTTGAGTCCGTAAAACCGGGGAGCGAGGGTTTATCCTTCTGGCCGCTGCTGGCGCCCACCGATGTGGAGGGCGTGGCCGCCGGAGTGAAAGGCCGGCTGGACGGCCTGCAATTGTACCACACTTCCGCCCAAGTCTTGCGGAGTGTGGTGGAGGGCCTGGTTTTTGAGTTGAACCGGTTCTTGAATTGGCTTCGCCATACCAATCTCCCACTGCGCCGATTGGTCATGACCGGTGGCGCGGCAGCGAGCCGCATAACGCCCCAGGTAATCGCAGACGTCACGGGCCTGCCCATCCATGTGCAGGATGGTTCAGAAGGCAGTGTTTGGGGCGCGGTGGTGCTGGCACGCAACCTGGTGGACCCCGATGAATCCCTGGACCAAATCGCAGTAAAGCTGTCTTCGTCCGGCCGCCTGCTTGAGCCCGGAGATGCCGCCCCGATTTACCAGCAGCTGGCGGCCCGTTACTTGGAATACCTGCCGCCGCCGGGAGCATCCTTATGAACGAACCGCTTTACCACGTTTGGCGTTATAACGAAAACGACCGTGCCTTTTGGGATCTGCACCTGGAGGATTGGCTTCCCAAACGGTTGATCGATGCCCACATGCACGTGATGGATCCACGGTTCCGGCTGGTTCCCATGACGGATGCCATGCGCAAGCAGTATTGGGTCAACGAGGTCTTTGAGCCGATCAGCTTCGCGGATGCGCGCCGTTGCTACCAGCTGGTTTTCCCCAACCGCGAAGTCCGCTGTCTGGCGTTCGGTGTTCCCGACCTTGATTTCGATCTGGAAGCGGGCAACCGTTACGTTCAGGAAGGGGCCTTGGAAATCGGCTGGAATAGCCTTTGTGTGGTGTGTCCCCAATGGGGCGTTGAACAAGTTCGAGCCTGGCTGGATTTGCCAGGCGTGCTGGGAGTCAAACCCTATTATTCTTTGCTTGGCGCCAGCCGCGATACCCGGGATGCCCACCTGGAGGCTGGCATTTTCGATTTCCTTCCCCATTCACAGTTGGAATTGCTCAATGAACGGCACGCCTGGGTAACGCTTCATGTGCCTAAAGCGGACCGCTTGGGGCATCCGGCCAACCTGCGTGAAATACGCGAGCTGCGCCGTCGTTATCCCAACGTGATCCTGGTCATCGCCCATTTGGGCCGTTGCTATACGGAACCTCACGCTTGCGAGGCGCTGCCAGCTCTGGCGGACGATCCGGGTATTTATTTCGACACCGCCGCGGTGTTGAATCCAGCGGCTCATCGGGCGGCCTTGCAGTGTTTTGGCCCCCAGCGAATCATATACGGATCGGATAACCCTATTTTGTTCATGCGCGGCCGCCGGCAGTATGCTGGGCGGACCTATGTCAATCGCACCGATCACCCCTTTCATTTTAACCGGCAGCGCGAAGCGCCGGAAATCGAAGCCCAATACACGCTTTATCTTTACGAGGATATGCTGGCTTTGAAGCAAGCCTGCGGGGAATTGGGCATCACCGAAGCCAGCCAGGTGAGGGCTTTGTTCCATGACAATGCCGCGCGCCTGTTCGATCACGTGATCCGCCACCAGCCCACGCCATGAAAAAAATCCGTTTTGGCATCATTGGCGGCGGTTTGATGGGGCGCGAATTTGCCAGTGCGGCCGCGCGCTGGAGCCATCTGCTCGATTTGGATATCCAGCCGGAAATCATCGCTGTTGGCAGCCGCAGCCCGCAGTCGTTCTCCTGGTTCACAACCCATTTCCCGGCAATAAGGCAGACGACCCTGAACTACCGGGAACTATTGGCCAATCCGCAAGTGGAGGCAGTTTACGTGGCGGTCCCCCATCATTTGCATCAGGAAATCTACACCGCCGCCATCGCGGCTGGAAAACATCTGGTGGGTGAAAAACCGTTTGGCATCGATCTTCCGGCCTGCCAGGCGATCATGTCCTGCGTGCATGCTCATCCCGGCATATTCGTGCGCTGCTCCTCCCACTGGGCGTTTTACCCGGGCGCGCAGCGGATTGCAAACCTCCTCGAGAAAGGAGCTTTGGGCAGGATCATTGAAGCCAATTGCGGATTCCTGCATTCCAGCGATCTGGATCCTGAAAGGCCGATCAATTGGAAGCGGATGGTTGAATTCAACGGCGCTTATGGCTGCCTGGGCGATTTGGGAATGCATGTGCTCCATCTGCCATTGCGGGCCGGCTGGCGGCTGAAAAACGTGCGTGCAATCCTGATGGATATTGTCAAGGAACGGCCCGATGGCCACGTTGGCCGTGTGCCGTGCAAAACCTGGGATAATGCAACCCTGTTTTGCGAAACGACGGATCCGGCCAGCGGCGAGCCTTTTCCTTTGACCCTCAAAACCAGCCGGATCGCACCTGGCCAGAAAAACACCTGGTATGTGGAGATTTATGGCACACGGGCCTCCGTGCGCTATTCCACCGCTGAACCCAAGGGCCTGGACTTTCTGAACTATACTGGCGGTGAACAGGTGTGGGGCCGGATTCAGACGGGTTACGAAACACCTTTCAAGACCATCACGGGCGCCAATTTCGAGTTCGGTTTCACCGATGGGTTCCTCCAGATGTGGGCTGCCTGCCTTTACGAGTTTGGCCATGGCCAGCCCTTGCGCAAGTTTGCCGGTTGCGTCACCCCGGAGGAAGCCGCTTTCAGCCACCGGTTATTCACGGCAGCCTTGGAATCACATCGTGATTCCCGCGTCGTGGAGATCCCGGGTTGATCGGCGGCCGTGGCCCGGCATTATCTGGCCGGCCGGGGATTCAATCGGTGTTTTTCCCGCAAGTCCCCAGGCGAGCCCAAAATGGTGGTCACCAGTATTCCGAAGGGCCACTGGGAGTGGGCAATCCTTTCGGGACTGGCGCCGTGAGCGGACTGAAAGAGGTTGCCAAAGGGCCGGGTTGGAAATTGGGTTTGAGGCGCCCGTTTTCGTCCAGGAACTGGCTGCGCCATTCCAAATAATGGGCCATGATTTCATCGTATTCGGCGCGGGACGACACCAGGACCACCCGCCGCGTGAACTCCTTGTTGGGGCCAAAGCGGCGGGCATACCAGGGAGCCACTTTGCGGAACATCCGGCAACCACGGCTTTCTCCGAACACTTCCACCATCAAGTCCAAATGCCGGCTCATAAGGGCGATCCGTTCCTCGAAGGAAGGCTCTGGAGGCACCACCCCGGTGGCCAGGTATTCCCGGATATGATTGAATATCCACGGATTGTAAAAGGCGCCCCGGCCGATGCTCAGACCGGCGCAGCCGGTTTCGTCCAGCATCTGTTTGGCGGCCTGAGGAGTGGTGATATCGCCGTTGCCGATGACCGGGATGGCGCGCACTGCCTGGACCACCGCGCGAATGCCCGCCAGGTTAACCGTCCCACCAAATCCCTGTTCGCGGGTTCGGCCATGAATGGTGATCGCGCTTACTCCGGCATCCTCCAAGGCCTGGGCGAGATCGGGCGCCGTAAGGTTGTCTGCATCCCAGCCCAGGCGCATTTTGGCGGTAACCGGAATTTTAACAGCCTCGACCATGCCCTTGACCAGGGAAGCAGTTTTTTTCAGATCGGTCAGCATGGCGGATCCGCCGCCCACCTGGCAGACTTTGCGGACCGGGCAGCCCATGTTGATGTCCACCGCGGCAACGCCCCAGGTTTCCAGCAGTCTGGCCGCATCCCGCATCTCTTCCGGCACCGATCCGAATAATTGAACTGCCAGGGGCGTATCGGACGGATGAGTCTCAATTAATTTGAACGCTTTGTCACGGCGCTCGAGCAGGGACCGCGCATTGACCAGATCGGTCGTGGCCAATCCCAAACTGTCCAGGCCGCGCAATACCAGCCGGAAGGGAAGGTTGGTATATCCGGCCAGGGGGGCTAGCGCCAGGTTCGTGGCCAATTGCAGGCTGCCGATGCGCATCATTCTGTCTCCGCCCGCGGATCCAGCGCATCCCGCAAACCATCACCGATGAAATTCAAGGATAGCAACATGGCGATCAACACCCCGCCCGGCAGCAGAATGAGCCACCAGTAAATCCGGATGGGATTGATCTGTCCCGCTCCATCGGCGATCAGCGAACCCAGGCTGGCCTGAGGCGGCTGAATGCCCAAGCCAAGGTAACTGAGGAATGATTCGCTCAACACGATGGCGGGCACGGTCAAGGCCACGTAAACGATGATGAGGCCATAAACATTCGGTAAAATATGGCGGAAGATGATGCGCGCATGGCTGGCTCCCAAGGCCCGGCTGGCTTCCACGAAACCGCGCGTTCGCAACGATAGGACTTGCCCGCGCACGATGCGTGCCATCGTCAGCCAGGAAACCGCTCCCAGCCCCGCGAATAAAAACACCATTCGGGTATAGGCTCCATATTGCGGTGAAAGCGCCCGCGCCAGCCAGTTGCGGAACAGTTGTTCCAGGGTAGTGATCAGGACGATCACAAAAATAATCGATGGTAATGAGTAGAGGATATCGACGATGCGCATCATCAGGTTATCCCACCGCCCGCCCAGGTAACCAGCCACTGCACCCCAGATCACACCGATCACCAGGCTCACCACTGCCCCCACCGCTCCCACCACCAGCGAAATGCGCGTGCCATGGCAGACCCGGACGAGCAGATCGCGTCCATGAACATCGGTGCCAAACCAATGTCCGCTGGAGGGGGGGGAAAATTGCAGGTCTGAACTGGCATTGGGATGATACCGGGAGAGCCAGGGCAACAAGATCGCGAGCAGCACGATCCCCCCCAGCACCAGGCTGCCGCCCACCGCCAGGGGATTGTGACGGAAACGGCGCCAAGCCCGCTGGTTGGGGGAGAGCTTGAAGGTGGCCGGCTCTGCAGCCACTGGGTGGTTATCCATGCCAGAGATCCCAAAGAAACGGCCGGTGATGTTGCCACCCCCGGCCGTTTTGTGAAACCGCGTTAAAAAACATTAAAAGGACTTGGTCCGGCCCGGCAAGGCCACCGGATACCGGCCGCTATCGCCTTTTTTAACAGGGGGTTCGGAATCCATCGTCAGGTTTTCCAAGCCGGGCGCCAACTCCAATTCAGACGCCATGGCGTCTTCCCAAGTAACCGTTTTGCCGCATTCACACGCCATGCGGCCCATGATCGCCGTCATGCACGATTTGGCGCAGCGTTCCGTTTCATTATAGGCCTTGTTGTTGCGGATGGCGTCGAACAGCAAATCATGCTCATGCTGATAGGCATTCTTTTCCTGGCCCTGATAGCTCCAGATCAGCTTGTCTTCAGTTTGCCGGTGGCCTTTGAAAATGCGGGGCTTGGGAATGCCTTCGCCCAGCACGGCGCTGCCCTTGGTGCCTTGGATGATGTCGCCGAAGAACTCGTAACACCCGGTTTGGTGCCGGCCCTGAGCGGCCAGGCGCGTGCCGTCGGGGAAGGAGTACTCGGAAAAATAGTGGTCAAATAGCTGGTCGTTTTCGGATCGGCCCTGGCGGCCACCCATGCCTTGGGCGGATACCGGCCAGGCGCCCTTGACCCAGCAGCACACGTCGATGTTGTGGATCAGCCAATCCACGATGAAGCTGCCGTTGAGCCAGGTGAAACAGCTATAGTTGGCAATTTGGTGGCCGACTTCAGTCATATTGGGGCCCCGCGAACCCAGACCGACCGGACCATGCATGCGATAAGCCCAAGCAGTGATAACCTCTCCGATCAAGCCTTGGTGGATCTGCTCAACCGCGGCTTCGAGCGCGTTGTAATGGCGGCTCATCAATCCGCCGGCCACTTTCAGGTTTTTCTGGGAGGCCAGTTCGCCGGCTTTCAGCACCCGCCGGATGCCGGGGGCGTCAACCGCGAACGATTTCTCCATGAACACGTTGCGGTCGTTTTGAACCGCATATTCAAAATGGATCGGCCGGAAAGCGGGTGGGGTGGCCAGGATGACCACATCCCCTTTATCCAGGGAATCAATGGCTTTCTTGAAGCCATCGAAGCCGGTGAAACGCCGCTCCGGCGGGACTTCCACTTTGTCGGGGAATTGTTTGGACAAGCTCTGGTAACTGCTTTCCAGGCGGTTTTCGAACACATCGGCCATGGCCCATAATTTGGTGGGGCCGGCGGTGGACAAGGCATTCACGGCCGCGCCGGAACCCCGGCCGCCGCAGCCCACCAAGGCCACCTTGATGGTATTATTTTCGGCGGCATAGCTATTGACGGCGATGGCCTGGGTTAAAGCCGCTCCGGCGAGCGCTTTGCCGGAACTCTTCAGAAACTCGCGCCGGGTTGTGGAGGTGGTTTGTCCGTTTTGTGAACTCATAATTATGGTCCTTTCATTCATGGATTGTTCAGTGCGCACAGTCTTTATACCCCCAGCGAGGTCGTCAAGCAGATTAAGCGTTTAAATAAAGGAAAGGTTCATTATTGCCGGCCGTCAGCTTAAAGGCGACGCCAAGGCCCTCCGTCAGCCAGCCATCCTGGAAAAACTCAACCAGCGTCGTCAGGTTCAAGCAGTCCAAATCGGCAATTGGCGTCTTCCATCAGCCAATCAGGAGAATCCTGCTTTTTGACAGGGGCTATTTTTGGCTGGATTTACCGCCACCGCCGCCTTTTGAACCGCCGCCACCACCGGCGGTCAGGACTGTGCCAGTGAAAAAGCCCAAAGCGAAAAAAGCGAAGTACATTACCGCCGCCTTGCCTTCCACAGCGCGGCTGATTAGCGGGGGCAGTTTGAATTTCACCGGATCGAGATTGTTCATGCCCATCAGCACCAGCAGGAACAGGACAACAATCACAAACAAGGTTTTGAGGATCAGCTTGGCGTTCATAATCTGAAACGGAGCCTACTTTAGGGGAAAACTCTTGCCAGCGTCAATCCTGGTGTTCACCTTATTGGCGATGAGTACGGCCACAAAAACCGGTGATGATGGTTTGACCAGCCTGATGTTCAACCGCCGGGTCAGCAAAACGCATCCCCAAGTGGAAGCTTTGGGTGGATTGGATGAATTGAACAGTGCGATCGGCCTGGCTCGCGCCAGCAGCGAATACCCATTCATCCGACAGAATCTGGAGATCATCCAGAAAGACTTGGTGGGTTTGATGGGCGAAATGGCCACCTTGGAAGAGGATCGGGTGAAATATGAGCAAGCGGGCTTCGCCCGGTTGACTGGCCAGCAGACGGCACAATTGGACGCCCTGGTCAAAACCATCGAGGATCAGCAAGGCTCCTTCCGGGGATGGGCCACCCCCGGGCAATCACTGGCCGCCGCCACTTTGGACATGGCCCGGACCGTTTGCCGGCGCGTGGAAAGAAATGTGTGCGGACTGCTGGAAAAAGGAATGTCAAACAGCCCCGAGGGCCTGGTTTATCTCAACCGCCTGGGCGACGTGTTATGGCTGATGGCGCGGTGGTCGGAATCCCAAACCGGAACTTGACCTGACCAACCAATTCATGAATCCCGACGTTCAACGTTCAAAAGCCCGGGTGGCGCTGCTGTCCGTGGTGTCGAATTCCTCCTTGGTGCTGCTGAAATTGGTGGTGGGCCTGATGATCGGTTCCGTATCGGTCATCTCCGAGGCCATCCACTCCGGGGTCGATCTCATGGCCGCGCTCATTGCCTGGTTCGCCGTCAACCACTCCGGAAAACCGGCTGACGAAACGCATCCGTTTGGCCACGGCAAGGTGGAGAACATTTCCGGTGTGGTTGAAGCCCTTCTGATTTTCTTCGCCGCGGGGTGGATTATTTTTGAGGCGGCCCAGAAACTGGTGCATCGGGAACCGTTGGAAGCGCCATTCTGGGGCATCGTCATCATGTTCATTTCCGCCGCCGCCAACACTTGGGTTTCCGCCAGCCTGTTCAAAGTCGGCCGGGCTACGGAATCCGCCGCGCTCCTGGCCGATGCCTGGCATCTGCGGACCGATGTTTACACTTCCGCCGGTGTCATGGTGGGGCTCATCATTATCGGTGCCGGCAAAATACTGGCTCCGCAAGCCAGCTTGGATTGGATCGATCCAGTGGCAGCCATGGCCGTAGCCTTATTGATTTTCAAGGCCGCCTACGATCTGACGATCGAAGCCGGGAAGGATCTGCTGGACACTAAACTGCCCCCCGCCGAGGAACAAAACATCAGCGAGTCCCTGGCTCTTTTCGGTCCCACGGTCCATGGTCTGCACCGGCTGCGCACCCGAAAATCCGGGCAGCATCGTTTTGTGGAATTCCATATCCGCGTGGAGCCGCTTATGACGGTGGAGCAGTCCCACCAGATTACCCACCAAATTGCCGATGCCATCCGCCGCAAATATCCCTACACCAGCGTGAACATCCACGTCGAACCGTGCCACGGCGCCTGTTCACCGGAATGTGCCGCACGCCAGCCCAAGACCTGAACCAGCCGGCGGGCTGGCCGCAGTGGTTGAGGCAGGTCTGAATTCCTGCCCCAGCCGTTAATCATCAACAAATTCCAAAACCGTCCGCGCCGGCCTGGAAGGCTGCGGGACGCAATCCATGAATCCAGTTCAAAATGATTGCTTGCATCCCATGCTTGGGTGGTCGAAAATGGAGACGTTTCAACCGGCTTGGATATGATTATGAACAATGGTGCTGACATGATTCTCAACTTGCCCAGCGGGCTTTCGCTTTCAGGCCAGCCATCGGCCAAAACTCTCCACCGCAGTTTAATCCGATGGGGCACGATGGCCATCCTGCTGGCAGGCTGGCAGGCGATTAGTGCGAGCGATTCCAAACCGGCCGGGAGCCAGGCCTTCCCGAATGAAAAAGTGCGCTTCCAAGCCCATAGATTGAATACTTTCCGGAGTGAATCCTGCTGCGTGGGGGACTTCAATGGCGACGGCAAATTAGACATTCTGGCCGGACCATATTTATACCCGGCGCCAGATTGGAAACCGATCAAAGTGCGTGCCGTGCGCGGCACGGTTGATGGGCAAGGCAAAGGGTATTGTGATGATTTCATGAACCTGCCGCTGGATGTGGATGGGGACGGCAAGTTGGATGCGGTCACCTGTTCCTGGTTTGAGAAATCCATCAGCTGGTGCAAGAACACCGGCACAGCCGGCGGCGAATGGCCGGAAACCGCCGTGGAAAAATCGGTGAACTTCGAATCCGGTGATTTGTGGGATATCGACGGGGATGGCCGCAAATTGGAAATCCTGCCCCACTGCCAGCCCACCATGTGGTTCGAGTTGAATCCCGACAAAAATGGCAGCCCCCGTTTCCTCAAGCACCTGATTTCGGCAGGCGAATCCATCTTTGGCGGCGGAGTTGGCGATGTGAATGGCGATGGCCGGCCGGACATCATCCGCCCCAATGCCTGGTTTGAAGCGCCCCAAAATCCACGCACGGGAAAGTGGGTGGAACATCCTCTTCCTCTGGGAAAAGACCGGGACGCCCAGTCCCCGGATACGGCTGAAATATGTGTGCTGGATGTCAACCGGGACGGCTTGAATGATCTGGTTTGCACTTCAGCCCATTCCCGCGGGGTGCTCTGGTATGAGCAGTCCTCCTCAGGTGGGCAGACGGCATGGAAACCGCACCTGATCGACGATTCCTGGACCCAGGCTCATAGTTTAGTCCTGGCTGACCTGAATAATGACGGGGAGCCGGAGTTGGTCACCGGCAAACGGTTCATGGCCCACAATGGCAGCGATCCGGACGAATATGGTCCTTTGGGTGTCTATTGGTATGATGTCCGGCGCGGCGTCAATCCCGTTTGGACCAAGCATGCCGTTTCCTCAGGCGAAGGATTTGGCGCGGGAGTAAATATCGTAGTGGTGGATCTGGATGGCGATGGGGATCTGGACATTGTGACCACCGGAAAATTCGGCGGCCCCGTCTGGTTTGAAAACCTGGCCCGCCAGAACTCCCGGTGAAACGCCTGGTGATACGGAAGGCGGGAGGGCAGGGGAGCTGATCCGCCAGTTAACCCGTTAGTTTGGAGCTTGGAACTCGTTGGCGCTGCTTGATTTTAATAAGGTCAAAAACCTCAACCAATTAATTGCATGATGAAACCTAAAGCCGCTAGTTGGACCCGGCGGAAATTCCTGGCCGCGATGGGATTGTCAGCCACCGCCCCCACGATTCTGCCTCCCTCAGTTTTTGGGTTGGATGGGACTGTGGCCCCCAGCAACCGGATTGTCATGGCCACGCTGGGCGTTGGAAACCGCGCGCAGGATATTCTGGCTCATTTCATGGGCAACCGGGAAATCCACATGCGGGCGGTGTGCGATTGCCGGGCGGATCGTCTCCAGCGAGGCAAGGAAAAGGTGAATGGATTTTATAAAAACCAGGATTGTCAGACACACCGGGATTTCCGGGAGTTGCTGGCGCGGCCGGACATCGATGCCGTCTTTATTGCCACCGGAGTGCGCTGGCATGGAGTGGCTTCCTTATATGCCGCTCATGCAGGCAAAGATATTTACAGCGAAAAACCGGTGACCCTGTCCATTGCTGAAGGCCGGGCGCTGGTTGAAACCTGCAAACGGCTCGGGACTATTTACCAGGCCGGCCACCAGCGGCGCAGTGTGGACTCCTATAAGTTCATGGCGGAGGTGGCCAGGCGCGGGCTGATCGGCAAAGTGCATACGGTGCTCATGCAGGTGTGGGAAGGCCCCGCCATTCCCTGCCAGCCTTGCACTCCGGTACCGGAGGGATTCGACTACGAAATGTGGCTGGGGCAATCCCCGTGGCGCCCCTTTAACTGGGCTCATGTGAACGGATTCATGTATTTTTGGGATTTCTCGGACGGGGTCATCACTGAAATGGGCTGCCACTATACCGACTTGATGCAATTCGGGCTCGAAACGGACACCACCGGGCCCATCGAGTTTGAGGGAACCGCCGAGTTTCCCAATCCGAAAACTGCCTACAGCGAAACCCCGTTGCGCGGCGAAGTCCGCTGCCGTTACGCCAATGGGGTTACCGGGATCATGCGGCAAACCGGCAAGTTTGAAGACCGTTTCATACGGTTTATCGGGGACCGGGGCTGGATCCAGGTGGATGACCAGACCGATGTGGTTACGGCCGAGCCCAAATCCTTGCTGGGCCTGCGGCGGGATATGGGTGACAAAGGCTGGGCCGACACCAGCGGCCACATTGGCGACTTGGTCCGCGGCATCAAGACCCGCGCCCCCACCATCTGCCATCCCGAGACGGCGCACCGGGCCAATAGCATCGGGCAGTTAATGAACCTGTGCCTGCGCCTGGGCCGCAAGCTCCAGTGGAATCCAGCGGCGGAGAAATTCATCAAGGACGAAGAGGCCAACCGCATGCTCGCACGGGCCATCCGCGCCCCCTGGCACCTGTAAAAAGGCGTCCCCACCAGGAATTTTGAACCACCTGAATCAGCCATGAAAAAACATCTTTCCATTTGGTTATTAGGCATGGGTTGCGGCCTGGCGATGACGGCGCTGGCGGCGGCCCCTGATTTCGCGCTCGACGATGTGGAACAATGGGTCGCCACCGCCTCCCGTTACGAGATCGGCGCTTCGCACGAGGCGTTCGCGCGCATCGAGCGAATTATCAGAGATACCCAGCCCGGCCAGCCTTTGCGCCAAAAGCTGGAGCAAAAGATCGTGGCGGCTTTACAGTCGGACGCCACCGCGGAAGCCAAGCGCTGTTTCTGCCGGACCTTGTGGATCATTGGCACCGACGCATCGGTGGCGGTTTTGGAACCGCTTTTGGCAAGCGAGGATAGCTGCCATATGGGCTGCTACGCCTTGCTGAACCACCCGGGGAAAATGGCTGACGCCGCGTTGATGCGCTCCCTGGATAACATGCCCGGGCCATCGAAACTAAACTTGATCAACACCCTGGCCGAGCGCCGCTATGAACCAGCCACCAGCCGCTTGAAAAAACTGGCGCAGGAAAACGATCCCGAGATTGCCTTGGCAGCCATTGCTGCGCTCGGGCGCATAGGCAAATCAACCGCCGCTTCGGCCTTGGAAAAAATCAACTCCTCCGCTCCGGAACACTGGCGTTTGGCAATCTGCCTGGCCCAGATCCAATGTGCCCAACGCCTGGCTCAAGCGGGCTCGAAAGACCAGGCCTTCCGCATCCTCAAGCGGCTGCATGCGCGGCCCGTCTCCCCGCGCGTTGCCCGGGCGGCTTTGGTGACTTTGGTGGACTTGGGGTGTCCGGACAGCACCTCCCTGGTCCTGGCGTCGTTGAAACAGGAAGATCCTGGCTTGCGAGCCGCCGCCATTGCCCAAGTTTCCCGTCTGAACGATCCTGCGGCAACTTGGCGTTTCGCGGAATGCCTGGCCTCCGCCACGGATTCCGACCAGGTATTATTGGTCGAGGCGCTCGTCAAGCGCAATGATCCCAGTGTCCGGGCCGCCATTGCCATGCTGCTGGAAAGCCCGAATCCCGAGGTCGTGATGGCCGCGATGCGCGCCACCGGCAGGTGGGGTGATCCTTCCTCGGTCGCGCCTTTGATCAGGACCGCCGCAAGGTTTGGTTCACGCAACGTCCTGGCCGCCATGTGCGCCAGCTTGCGCCTGTTGCGAGGTGATGCCGTGGACTATGAAATCGTCGGGGCATTGGACGGCACCCAGGCCGAATTGCGCGCCAGGTTATTGGAGGTGCTCGCCCAGCGGGAATCGCGAATGGCCTTCCCGGTGCTGGTAGCCGAGACAGCCAACGCTGACGACCAGATCAGCCTGGCGGCTTTTCGCGCCCTCGGCCAGCTGGCCACTCCCGGACAATTGGTGACCGTGACCCGGTGCCTGACCACCCAGGCTCGCCGCCAGATAGCCGGGGAGGCGGAGCAAGCCATTCGGCCGGCCTTCCAAAGGATTCCGGAAGCGGCTGATCAGGCGGAACCGGTGCTCAAGGTTTATGCCGCCACGCCCAAGACCGCACCTCGCCAGGTCTTGTTGCGCTTGATGGGGACTTTGGGTGGGGCCAAAGCGTTGGAGACCGTTTTGACCGCCACGCTGAACCGGGATGCAATGGTTCGGGAAACAGCATTGCGATCCTTGGCGAATTGGCCCGATGCTTCGGCCGTTATGCCCATCCTGGACAAAGTCCGGGCGGTCAAAGATCCCACTTTGGACATTCTCCTGGTGCGTGGTGCTTTGCGGTTGTTGCCCTCCGCCACCGATTTGCCAGCCTCGGAAAAAATCAAGGCTTACGCTGGATTGATCGCCCAAGCCCCGGGAACCGGTGAGAAGAAACTGGTTTTGTCGGGATTGGGTGAATCAGCGATTCCGGGATCAATGCAATTAGTGCTACCTTTCCTGGAGGACAGCGAAGTCCAGGCGGAAGCCGGTTTGGCTGCTCTTAAAATTGCCAAGGCGTCGCGTCCGGTAGCAGGCGATGTCCAGGCGGCTCTGAAAAAGGTCGCGGCCACAACCAAGGATGAAAAACTCAAGCAGGAAGCCTTGGATTTGCTGCCCAAGTAAGGCGCCGTCAGGGTTTGGTTGGCTGTTGTTCAAGCCGTTCGGCGGTGGCTGATGCCCTTTGGGCTTTTTCTGGATCGGCCAGGGAATTCCACAAATTCGCCGCCGCCCGCCACTGGACTGCGGCCGCCTTCGGTTGCTCCGCGGTTTCCAGCCAGGCGGCCCGGTTTGCGTGCGCCGCTGCGAGGCTGGCTTGCGTCTCGGCAATCGGCTGGCCGACCTTGCGCAAAGCGGTGATCAAGCGCTGGAGAATCACGATTTCCCCGGCGGGCCGCTGCTGAACGCGAAAGGAGCGCGCCGCCCGCTGAAGAAACTGGATTCCTTCAGGCGACTTTGGATTCTCCGCCAAAAGCGAATCCCCCAAGCCGGCGAGGGCGGCAGCCACTCCGGCAGGATCAGCCATTTTTTCGTATTCGTGGAGAGCGGCTTGCCAATCCTTGAGGCCTTGAGGGTATCTGGCCTGCCGCATCGCCAGCGTGGCACGATTAACCAGCACGGCCGCCGAGCCTCGACGATCCGCCGCCTTGGAAAATTCCCGCGCCGCCTGGCCGAAGGCCTGCTCCGCGGCGGCCCAATTGCCCGAACGCATTTGCCAGCGGCCCGATTCCAAAAGGTAAAGACCAAGCACCTGAGCGGGTGCCCGCGTTTCAATTTCTGGAGCCAGGCTGGCGAACCGCGTGGCCAGGGCATTGGTATCGCCGGCCAATTCATCCACCTGCAGCAGCACCAATTGATTGCGCCACCAGGTATTCGTCTGCCCATGGTCACGGTTCAGGCTGGCGGCTGTTTCCAAGTTGCGCCGGGCTGGATCCAGGCGTCCCAACTCCTTTTGGGCCTGGGCCAGGTTGTGCAGGGCCATGGCTTCCAGCACCGGATCGTTTAGTGCTGTAAACCAATCGGCTGCTTTTTGCCATTCCCGAGCGGCAGCCACCCAATTGCCGGCCTGGGATAAACGGGCAGCGGTTTCCGCTGCTTGAACCGACACCACTTTTGACAGCGGAGCAGGGGATGGGGGGGGAGTGGAGGAGCACCCAACCAGGATAATGGGCAGAAGCCCGGCCAGTCCAGCCAGCCAGTGGCGGGTCCGCAGGAATTGGAAAACGGGATTGTGATCGATCATGCGCGATTTATTGGTTAATGCCAATGGTGGGGCGGACCACACTTTCCAAGGGGGCATTGGTCTGCGTCCCGAAGGCCGCTTTCAGGAGCCAGTGGCGCTTCAAGCCTTGCAGGAATTCATCAGCGCTGATGACCAGGCTGGAGACTTCGCTGAGAATGAGGCTGTTGGCCCGCACCTGCGCGTTGAGGTTGGCGGTGATGTCCGCAAGGTTGTCCAGCGTGCGGCTGAGGTTGACCGCCAGTTGGTTCAGATTGGTGCGGGCGCTGCGCACGGTGGTGTCCGCCGAATCCACGGTGAGCTGGATCTTTTGGTTGATTTGCGTGGGGATCAGCCATTCACCCAGGGAACCGTGAGGATCCTTAAGCTGGGCCGTAATGACCGTCAAATTGGACAGCACCGGCTGCGTGTTGGCGGCGGTGAGCTTGAACGCGGCCATCAGCTCGACGGAGTTGCTCAGCGAACCGGCCAGCTGATTGGTCAAATTGAGGATGCCAGGCAGCGCTTGGTCCACCTTTTGCAGGATATCCGCGACCACCTGGCTGTAGGGGCGCGGTTCCTGCGCGGCCAGGTAATAGCCGTGGATTTTTTGATTCGTTTCCCGCAGAAAACCCAAATACTGGTTGAGGGGCACAAACTTTTTTTTACTGTCCGACTTGAGGAATTTCATCAGCTCCTCCTGCTCCTTGTCCGATTTCACCAGGACATAGGTCACGCTATTTGAGGAATAGTAGGTGGCATCGATGTTCTTCGCGCTTTTGTTGGCCATCGGGATGACTTCCAGGTATCGCGAGGATCCAAAGCCCAGTGCCTGGAGGCGGACTTCCGCATCGGTCCAAATATACCCCTCGTAGGGACTCTCAATCATGAACTCGATGGACAGGGCCCGGAAATTCTCCATGATTTCCGGGGCGTTCAATTCGATATGGGAGACGAATCCAACGTCGAAGCCCATCATTTTGACGGGCTGGCCCACAAAAATCCCTTCGGTGGAATCCACCATCGTGAAATAGGGCACTTTGGCCGTGCCCCATCCTTTGCGTTTGGCGGTATGGTAAACGTAATAGGAAACTCCGGCCAGCAGGAGCAGGGTGGCGGCGATGACAAACAGCCCGATAATCCGCTCGGTGCGGTTCAGCCGGGTGCGCAAGGTGGGTGTCAAATCATAGAGTGCCATAGGTGGTTCTCATGCGGTATTCGTTCGGACGAGCAATTCGCTGGCGATGGGATCGCGGCAATTCAATAAATCCTGCGGGCCGCCGATGAAACACCATTGGTTCTGTTTCAGCAGGGCGAACTGCTTGCCGATCCCCAGCCAGGCGCTGAAATTCTCCGTGGAGGCGATGATCGTCATCGGCCGGCCGCCGGCCACTTCATGGCCGGCCGCAAGCTGCCTGAGGAATTCCACCCACCAGGTGACATGGCGCGGATCCAGGCCCGTCAGCGGATTGTCCAGGATCAATATTTCCGGGCGCAACATAAGGGCGCGGGCGAGGCCGATGCGCTGGCGCCAGGGGTGGCCCAGCTGGGATTCCGACAGGTGGGCGTAAGTTCCCAATTCCATCAGATCCAGCATGTGCCGGGTGCGCCCATCGCTTTCCGGCAATCCCTGGTTTTGATGATAGCGCCACGGCAAGGATACATTTTCCGCCACGGTCAAATCAGAAAACGGCCGGATGCCGGAAAATAAAAATCCGATTTTCCGGCGCAGCGCAATCACCTCGGTTTCCACCATTTCCGCCAGATCCCTGCCGAATAGAAAACATTTGCCATGCACCGGTGGGGCAAGCCCGGCGGCGGTGGCCAGCACCCCGCTTTTGCCGGACACATGCATCCCTCCCACCACCCAGAAATCCCGGGGCTGGATGCTCCAATTAATGCCCTTCAATAACGGGGCATCCCCCCGCGCCGAGGCGGGAATGTCGGCATCGATTAACTGGATGACCGGTGGCTCGTTCATGGGGCGGCGGCAGTGGAGATTGCGGGTTGTCCGGCCAGTATCAAATACACAAACAGCACGATGAAGAGGATGTCCAGCACCACACACAATTCGATCCCAAACAGCAGGGCCCGGGTGGTGGAAATGGAAATATCCTCCACCTGCAAGGGTTTGGCCAGGCCCTCATAGCAGATGATCAGGGCGATCAAGACCCCGAAGCAGACCGTTTTAAGCGCGAGCAGCGGGAAATCCTCCCAGCGCAGCGCCATCACCAATTGGTTGATATATTCCGCCTTCGATAACGGCACATCCTGGAGGAACGAGATGAGATAGCCGCTGGCGAGGGCGATCGCGATCAGGTAAACCGTCAGGCAAAAAATGGAGATGGACAGGCCCAGCACCCGGGGGATGACCAGGTAGTGGACCGGGTCGATGCCCAGGGATACGAGCGCATCGATTTCCCCGTGCGCGCGCTTATAGCCCAGGTCGATGGCGGTGGCGGTTCCGACGCGGGCCAGCACCAGCCAAGCGGTGACCAAGGGGCCAAGTTCCCGGATGACCACCGTCACCATCACGGTGCCCACATAATTGGTCACTCCATATTGCGATAAAAAGGCCATCGTCTGGGCGATGACCACAAAGCCGAGGGCAAAGGCTACCAAGCTGATCAACGGCAGCAGGCGCAGGCCGCACAAAAATACCTGGTCGCGGATCAAGGGCCGGATCACCTGGTCCGCGATCCGCCATTTCCTGAATAGAACCCCGGCGGTGATCAATGAAAAAAAGAACAGGCCGATGACCAATTCACCCAACCGCAGAAGCTTCCAGCCCACAAAATTGACATAGGAACGGGGAATGGGCCGGACCAGGATTTGAAACGGCTTGGAAAAAATAGCTGCGGCTGAGGACTTGGTATTCATGGCCGGTCAACCTGGTGCGGGCATGGCCGGCTGCATTTCAGCGGATTTTGGTGGCCCGTGCCAGGCTGCCAGTTCTTCGCGCAGTTTTTCAACCGGCAACCCCACCACATTGGAATAGGATCCTTCGATTTTCTCGATGATCAGGCCGCCATGCTCCTGGGCGGCATAGGCGCCGGCCTTATCCAGGGGCTGAATAAGCTCCAGGTAATGGTCGATCTGGGCGGACGGCAGTTTTTTGAAGTGTACGGTCGTGCTGACCGCAAACAGCCGTTGGCAGAATGGTTTCCAGCGGAGGAGGCAAACGCCGGTGATCACCTGGTGGGTTTTTCCCTGCAGTTGGCCGAGCATGCCCCGGGCCTCGTCGAAATTGTGCGGCTTGCCAAAAACCGTGTTGCCCAGGCAAACCACCGTATCGGCCCCCAGCACCAGTTCACCGGGATGCCGGACGGCCACGGATTTGGCCTTGCCGTGGGCATTGCGCAGGGTGATTTCAACCGGGGTGAGAAAAGGGGGTTCCGCCTCCTCCAGGTTGCCGGGGATCACTTGGAATGTGACTCCCATTTCCGCCAGCAATTGGGAACGCCGGGGCGATGCGGAAGCGAGAATCAAAGTTAATTCAGCCATGCAATCCAAGTGGGATCAAAGTTACTTCGAGGCGCGCCGGGGCTGCTCCGCCGGCAGGCCACCTTTCCGGCGTGGCCACCCCCGGCGTTGCTGATCGGGGCAGGCAATAATCTCCCATCGATTCCGACATTCATTCCTCCACTATAAATAAGGCGGATCAAAATTCAACCGGCGTTCAGGGTCCGGGAACTTCCATTACTGCTGCTTCCGCTAAAAAAAATCCCCCCGAATGCGGCACATCCGGGGGAAATCAACGGCCGCGTGCTTTTACCAGTTGGGCTTCTCTGGCAGGCCCGCTTCAAACTCATTCACCAGGCCGGTTTCGTAATCCCCGGCATAGGAGCCAGCGAAGAAACGGGCCAGAGCTTCGTTGTGAAATCGTTTCCAGGAGGCGTCCTCCTGTCCGGGAATGATGGGATAAAAGAGCGCTCCATTTGCTTTGGCGGCCTTGAAGTCTCCCGGAGCGTCCCCGATCATGAGCATCTTTTGGGTGGGATATTTCCCGCCTGCGGCCAGCTTGATGTGGTCCGTTTTGCTGCCCAATTCCTGGCCGGCGATCATCCGCACGTATTTGGCGATGTCGTGTTCCGCCCATTCCCGCTGGAGGGCGTCGGTGGGGGTTTGGGACACCACGATCACATCCGCCTTTTCCACCATGCGCTGCAGGCTTTCACGGAACAGGGGGAAGGGCGGCACGCCGTACACCAGGTCTTCCACGGACTTGTTGACGGCGGTGGACCAGGCCAGCACGGTCGCCAAGGCTTGGTTGCCTCCGTTGACTTCCGCTGCGAGCGTGGAATTGGTCAGCTTGCTCTCTTTGGCCAGCCAGGCATCGATTGGCGCCGTGTCGAACACCTTGATTTTCCGGGCCACCACTTCAGAGCGCGTCCGCAGCAGGTTCAGCGTCCGCACCAAGGCTGGGAAGCGGTTCACCCCGCGGGTCTTCGAGTAAAGGTTGACGAAATCCCAGGCTTCCCGGGCATACTTGCTCACCGCCTGGAGGTTGAAATGCTTGATGAACATGGGCGTAAAGCACTCCTTGTGCTTTGTCTCCATGGTGTCAAATACGCATCCGTCTGAATCGATGCCAATGAAGAATTCCTTGGCGGGCTTGAGATCCTGCAGGGCCTGAACAGATTCACTCATAATATTCTGGCATTAAAAGGGCGGGGATGCAAAATCCCCGCCGGTTTGCGATCCGCTCCAATGTTAAACCGTGTACGTGGAGGAAGCCACTGAACCACCCCGGCCGGTCCAATTGGTATGGAAGAACTCCCCACGCGGCTTGTCGAGCCGTTCATAGGTGTGGGCGCCGAAATAATCCCGCTGCGCCTGCAGCAGGTTCGCCGGCAGGCGGCCGGAGCGATAAGCATCGTAAAAGGCCAGCGCCGAGGAAAAGGCCGGCACAGGGATGCCTTTCTTGACCGCCGTGGCCACCACGTTGCGCCACGACCGCTGGGCATCCTTGATGGCCTGCTGGAAAAACTTGTCGAGCAGCAGGTTGCTCAACTTGGGATTGGCGTCAAACGCCTCCTTGATTTTCCCCAGAAACACGCTGCGGATGATGCAACCGCCCCGCCACATCAGCGCGATGCCGCCGTTGTTCAGGTTCCACTTGTACTCCTTGGCCGCTTCCCGCATGAGCATGAAGCCTTGGGCATACGACACGATCTTGGAAGCGTAGAGCGCTTTCCGGATGTCCTCCACTACCTTCTGGCGATCCCCGGCAATCTTGCCTCGCGGACCTTTTAATTTTTTGGCGGCGGCCACGCGCTCGTCCTTCAGGGCCGAAACACAACGCGAATAAACGGCCTCGCCGATCAGTGTCACCGGGATGCCGAGGTCCAGGGAAGCGTTGACCGTCCATTTGCCGGTGCCCTTTTGCCCGGCGGTATCGAGGATCTTATCGACCATCGGCGTGCCGTCCTCGTCCTTGAAGGCAAGAATGTCGCGGGTGATCTCAATGAGGTATGAATTCAGTTCCCCGTCATTCCAACTGGCGAATGCCTGGTGCATTTCATCGGCAGTCATGCCCAAGCCCGCGTTCATCAGGTGATAGGCCTCACAAATGAGCTGCATATCCCCGTATTCGATCCCGTTGTGCACCATTTTCACAAAATGTCCGGCGCCGTTTTCGCCCACCCAATCGCAGCAGGGGGAGCCGTCTTCCACCTTGGCGGAAACTGCCTGGAAAATCGGCTTCACATGCGGCCAGGCCGCCGGGGAACCGCCCGGCATGATGGAAGGCCCCCGGCGGGCACCTTCTTCGCCGCCCGATACTCCCGTGCCAATATACAGTAATCCCTTGGATTCCACATAGCTGGTCCGCCGGATGGTATCCAGGTAAAGGGAGTTGCCGCCATCGATGATGATGTCGCCCGGTTCCAGCAGCGGGATCAATTGCTCGATGAATTCATCCACCGCCTTGCCGGCTTTGACCAGCAACATCACCCGGCGCGGCCGTTTGAGGCTGGCCACCATTTCCTGCAAAGAGTGCTCGCCAATCACCTTGGTCCCCTTGGCTTCCTTGTTCAGGAACTCGTCCACCTTGGCGACGGTGCGGTTATAAACCACCACGGTGAAACCGTGGTCGTTCATGTTCAAAACCAGGTTCTGTCCCATTACGGCCAGACCAATCAGAGCAATATCAGCAGTAGGTTCCATTATTTCAAAATATTCAATTTTAAACTAAAAAGAGGAACTCACCTTACAGGGAAACCGGAAGGTTGCTAGCACTTTTTCAGCCGCAAAATCGCGCGGCGATCGGTCGGTCCGCAGCGCTCATCGCCAGTCACGTTGCCGGGTCCGCCAGGGGCCGCCGCCGGGGTAATTGCCGGCCGAGGATGGTGAAATGTGGGGTGGTTGATTTCCAGTCTGCGGCATAGTCTCCAGGACCGCCCCGAAAGTGGGATTTCCGATGGAACTCGCGGATAAAAAAGGGAACCGGCGCGAAAAGGCGCCAGGGCACAAAATGAAAACGGGGGTCAGCGGCCCGGCCGGAAAGGGACTTTTCCCGGTGGGAAACCATTTTGCAGCAAGGTTTCGGCCCGCAGGATTTGCGTATCCCGGCCCGCCAGGAGATCGCGCTGATCATAGGAAATCAACTCGTGCGGCGGAATGCCAAGACCTTCGATTCCCCGGCCTTGGTTTAACCGTTGCATATTGCTGGCGACGGAAAACCGGACTTTGAACAGGCTGGAGGGAGGCGAGATTTCCGTTTTTTGGGAAGACGTGCCGGCGGTGGTGCTGTCGCCGATCAAATATGCCCGGCCATCCTCCTTGAGCATGCCCGCCACAGTTTCCCCGGCCGACCGGGTGCCGGAGTCCACAATCACCACCAGCGGGCCGGAAAAGGGATGGGGGCCGGCGCTGCGGTATTGACGCCAGTTTTGGCCGGCGGGAATGAACCGGCCGAAGACGGCCGGGTGATCACATCCTCCGCCACCATTGGCGCGCAGATCCAGGATCAGGCCGGGAGGGCCGCCCAATCCTTCCAGCATGGTGTCCAATTGTTCGGGCAGGTTCCCCGGGATATCACGGAGGTGGATGTAGCCCATTCCGCCGGGTGTTTTTCCGTATGACTGCCGCCCGATCCGGAGGGTGGGGTGGGGTGGGAAAAGCGGCCCATCCGGAATATAATTGGCTCCGCCGCGCCGGGGGATTTGCACACTTTGCAGGCCATCTTCCCGGCGTAATTCCAGGGACAGCAGGCTTCCCTCATCACCGGCCAGCCCCCAATGGCAGGCCGCGTAGCGGGCCTGGTGGCTGGTGGAATAACCTTGATCCTCCCGCATCAGTTCCATGCGGTGGCTGATCCACTCCAGCGCTGGCAGGCCATCGATCCGGCACACTTCCTGGCCGATGCGCACGCCCAACTGGCGCGCGGGGGCATAAGCCTGGCGGATGAATACCTGCTGGTCCGCAGCCAGCAAATGAAGGTTGGGGCCGGATCTTTTTTTGCCCTGCGATTCATCGGGAGCCGGGATTTTGACCTCCAGGAACGCGGCATGCGCGTCGCACAAACGTGCCACCAGCCGCTGGCACAATTGAAGATGCCCGGCATCGGTCTTTACCTCGCGAACCTCCCGGCGGAACTGAGCCGCCACTTTGGGCCAATCAATGCCTTTCAGCGGGAAAAAATGCCCCGCTTGTTGCTCCAGCTCAAGGAGCAGGAATTCAACATCTGCCGCGTAGTTTGTGGGGCCAGCTTTGGGCTCTATAGCTGGCACTGGGGCGGGCATCGCAGCGGAATCAGCCAGGCGCTCCGGAAAGTCGTAGTCCAGCAGGACCAGCTCGTAAGGCTCGCGATGCCTCAGGATGCGGACGATGAGGTTGCCTTCCACCACCCAAAACTCGGTGATATGGCCGGCGCGTTTCTTAAACCAGGTATCGGCAGTGGCGGTCTGGGTAATTGTCACTCGCTCCGCACTGAAGTCCCCGGCCGGAACGTGGACGGTTTCGCGTCCAGAGCGCAGGACTTTGAGCCCGTAGCTGACCAGTGCTTCGCCGGCGTTGTCCCAATCGTAAACAGCGAATTCACGGGATTCGCGCAGCGGTGGGGAAAATGCCGAGAGCAGGATGTTGGCGGTGGCATAAGTGTCGGGACGGGTATTGGGATCGAACCATTGGCCCGGTGGCAGTTTCAGTTCTTTCCCGTCCTGGTCCTGGCGGATGCCTTTGCGCCAGAGGCGGGCGGAATCCCCACGGATTTCGAGGGCAGCGTGGAAACCCGGCCGGCCGGCCGGGGGATTGCCCCACAAACCGTGGAAGGCCACGCGGTGATCCGGGGTGCCAGCCACTAATTCGGTGAGTCCGCTGGCGGGCAGGCTGGCCAAGGCCAGGCGGCTGCCATCGGCCAGCTGTTTGATCCACAATTCAGAGATCATTCCGCCGCGGCCTTTATGCTGATAACGGCCGTGGAAGATCAACCTGCCTGGCAGGTCATTGGTTGAAGGAGCGGCTGGCGCCTGCCGCCAGGCGGCCCAAGGAACTGATTCTTGGGGCGCGGATTGCGGGACGGGAACATTTGCCGGGAACCCTTTGGCTGCCGGTTCGCGGGCCTGCTTGATTTGGGATTCAGTCAGTTCCTTGAGCAGGCGGTCCCGGCCCGCCACAGCGGTTTCGTCCGCAACGCTGGCTGCCTGGAAATACCAATGCAGAGCCGCCACCTTGTCCAGAGGCACGCCCAGGCCTTGCTCCAAACATTCACCCAAACGGGTTTGAGCTTCCGGGGATCCCCACTCGGCGGCGGGCTTGAGCCAGGAAACCGCTTCCGAGGCGCTGGTGGCGTGGCTGGGAAAGCGCAGCAAAAGCGTCCCCAGCCCGGCCTGGGCATCGCGATCCTGCTGGCGGGCGGCCCGGCGCAGCCAGGAGACAGCCTCAGCCATATTCGTAACGCCGGTGAGGCCTTGCGCATGGGCCAGGCCAACTTTGAACTGGGCGTTGGCCAGGCCTTGTTCCGCCGCTTTCCGATACCAACCCATGGCCTCGGACCAACGGGGCGAGGGTTCGGCTTGGGCATGGTAACGCCCGAGCCACATTTGAGCTTCCGCCGATCCATGGTCCGCCGCGCGTTGGAACCATTGGAGGCCAGCCGGGTGGTCTGATGGCATCCCTTGCCCATCCCAATAAGCCACCGCCAGGTTGTATTCTGAATCGGCATGCTTTTGCTCTGCTGCAAGGCGGTACCAATGCAGGGCATTGGCCAGGTTTTTCTCCACGCCCTGGCCGGTGGCATGGCAAACGCCGAGATTGTGCTGGGCTTTGGCGAAACCCTGGCTGGCCGCCTGCTGAAACAATTGCACCGCCAGCTGGGTGTTTTTCTCGACGGTTTGGCCCAGCAGATAAATGCTGCCTAGTGAATTTTGCGCCGCCGGCCAATTTTGCGCGGCGGCTTTTCCCAGCCAATCCAACGCTTCTTTGGTATCGCGGGCAGCTCCACGCCCATCCCAGAGGCAGGTTCCCAGGTGGTATTGGGCTTCCGCCAAGCCTTGCAGAGCGGCCTTGCGGAACCAGCTAATCGCTTCCGGGTCGTTCCGAGGTATGCCTTCGCCCGCCAACAGGCAGATTCCCAGGGAATTTTGGGCGGCCGCCAGGCCCTGGCTTGCCGCTTGCCGGAACCATTTGGCTGCTTCGGCATAATTACGAGCCACACCCAAACCTTGATAATGGCAGAGGGCCAGGTTCAGCTGGGCTTTGGCCAATCCTTGCCCGGCTGCCCGCTCATACCATTTCACTGCCTGGGCATAATCTTGTGGCAGGCCGTGCCCAAAGTAATAACAAAAGCCGAGCTTGGACTGCGCTTCGGCGTAACCTTGCTCCGCCGCCCGGCGGAAAAGCGGAACGGCCTCGGAGTAATTCTTTTGCTGGAAAAACTCCACGCCCCGGCCGGTCAGATTTTCGGGTGATTCCGCGGTCTGGATTGGAGCCGGGGAGGGATCCGAGACCGTCCTCGCTTGAGGCGCTGCCGCACAGGAATAAAGAAAGATTATGCCTGCCAGGAAAAATCGGCCCGCGGAATGGTGGCTGCCGGCGGAACCCGAAGTGTGATTCAATGACTGCCGCATATGGGGAAGACTCCCATATTCCCGGCGGGCAGTCACTTGTTTTCAGCCAGTCGCACAGCCGGTAAACTTACCTTCCGGGCTGGTAGATTTGATCGAATAGCCCATTGTCACTGAAATGGGTTTTCTGGGCTTTTTGCCAGCCGCCGAATAATTCATCGATGGTGAACAGTTTCAGCTGGGAGAAATTTGCGGTGGCGGCAGCGGCGGTTGCACGCGGCCGGTAAAAATGCTTCACGGCAATCGCCTGGCCTTCCGGCGTGTATAGGTATTCCAGGTAGGCCTTGGCGATTTCCTGGGTTCCTTTGCGTTTGGCCACCTTATCCACGACTGCCACCGGCGGCTCGGCCAGGATGCTGACGGAGGGGACAATAATTTCGAATTTGCCGGCCCCGGTTTCCTTCGCCACCAGAAAAGCCTCATTTTCCCAATTGATCAGGACGTCGCCAATGCCACGTTCCACAAAGGTGGTGGTGGCCCCGCGCGCACCGGAATCCAGCACCGGCACGTTCTTGAACATCCTGGTCACAAAGTCGCGGGCTTTGGCCTCGTTCCCACCCGGCAGACCCAAAGCGTAGCCCCAGGCTGCCAGGTAATTCCAGCGCGCGCCGCCTGAAGTTTTCGGATTGGGGGTGATCACCGAAACCCCCGGTTTCACCAGATCATTCCAGTCTTTGATGCCTTTGGGATTCCCCTTCCGCACCAGGAACACAATTGTTGAAGTGTATGGGGAACTGTTGTTCGGCAAGCGCTTCTGCCAGCCGGCTGGCAAAAGGCCGCCCTTTTCGGCCAGCGCGTCGATGTCGTAGGCCAGCGCCAGCGTAACCACGTCCGCATCCAAACCATCGATCACGGCCCGGGCCTGCTTGCCTGAACCACCGTGGGATTGCTGGATCGTGACTTTATCCCCCTTTTGCTTTTGCCAATACCGGGCAAAGGCGGTGTTATAATCCTGGTAAAATTCACGCGTGGGGTCGTAAGACACGTTCAAGAGGGTCACATTTTTTGCCCGCGCCGCAGCGGTTGCGCCCATCAAGAACGCGGCGATCAATATGGAGTTAACCAATCGGAATAGTTTCATAGTTCAGGTTTTCAATGGCCCACATTCGGGCCGGACACTACTAATGGTTTAGTTCAATTAAATCTGGCGGTTGTTCAAGCCGGGATTTTTCCCGGCACAAAAAGATCCACGGGCGGTGGAGGGCGGCAGCCCCTTTATGGCACAGCCAATTGCCAAGCCACCGCCACGTGGTCCCTTCCTATACACTAACTTTGCTGCGAACACTTGTTCTGCGCGACCATTCGTAAACAACCGCCTTTTTCAGGTTCTGGTCGATAACGGCGCGAACTGGAAATTCCGCGCCGCCCGTGCCGTCCCAATGGGATCCGGCTTCTGGCCGGCCCATCCCTGGGTCGCTAATTTTGACGGTTGCGGGACAAAATCCATTCTGTTGCTTTGGTTTTTGTCAGGGGATTAAAATTCCCATTTCGTGGTGATGCCCCACACACCGTTGGCCTGGTGATTCAACACCTGGCCAAAGTGCCCATAGCCAACCGCCAAGGTCAGGTTCTTGGTGACCACGTAGGCGGCGTCCACCGTCCACCAGTCGTTTTCCTGGCCGATCAATCCGGGTATGGTTTTGTAAGCGTTAGGCTTTTGCTTGTATTCAGCGGCCAGCGCGAGCCGGTCAGTGACAAACAGGACCGCACTGCCTTCAAACACAAAGTCGTATTCATCCGTGAAACCTAACAACCCAATATGGGCCCCCTGGGTGGCCCGCCCGCCCGCATTCAGCAGCAATGGGCGCGGCAAAAAAGTCAGCAGTTTGGACGCATAAAGAGTGTAATCGACCCCCTCGTTATCAGTGATTCCAATGCCGCGCAAAGCGCCGCCCAGTTCCTGGTTGATTTGATCGATGCCATCGTTGTATTTGAAATGAGTGCCGAAAGTGAGCGCTGGAACCCATTTTTGGTTGAATTCATCTTCCTTCAATATTTGCAGGCGTGCATTGGCATGATGCAAGTTCACAGCATCCTCCCGCAACCGCACGGTGGTTAACCGTTCGATATCCTGGGGCAGGTCACCCAAATCGAAATTGTTATAGCCGTAGCCCAGTTCCAAGCGCTTCCAAGGAGATTCCGTGAGCGTGAAAGCCTCCAGATTCCGGCCATAGCCGACGTGCACATAGGAGAAACCAGCGCTGGGGCGCCCCAGCCATTCCTGGTTGCGCGGTGGATTTACTACGTAAGCTGAAAGAGTTGAAAAAATACCCCCATTGCCTTCGATTTGGTGCAGCGGCAGCGGAGGTGGTTTTTCGGCTTTGGCCACGGTATTGGTTGATCCTGGGCTGTCGCTGGATCCGGTTGTGGCTGCCTTTTCCGGTTCCGCGCCGTTCCCAGTTTGAGCCAGGGCTGCGATGAGCGAGATCAGAATACCCCCCCGGAAAGTCTGCCCGTGATTGGTTATTCCCTTATTATTCGGTTTGATTGGTTGATTCATAATTTCTGGTTTAGCCAGCTTCCGGTTTTCCGGTCAGACGGCCGCTTTGTTTTATTCCCTCCAGTGGTCTGGTTGGTTTGAAAAGGATTGGATTGATGGCGGGTTTATCCGCACCCTCTCCGTACGGTCGATTTGGGTCACCCGTGAATTGTGGACTGTGATTTGCACCACCCCGTATTGGAGCGAATTCACATGTCTTCGAACCACTTCCAGCCATTGTTCCGTGGCGGTTAGGGCCTGCTTTTGAGTCAACTCATCCATACACTTTTTCTAAAGACGATTATAATAGTCGTTATTAAGTTCCCGCTTTTCCCGCTTGGCGGTCTTGGGCCGGTTAAACCTAAATAACGATTAACATGGTCGTATATTGAAGTTCCCAGTTCGGGCTGTCAAATTTATTTTAGATTTTTTTTAAATCGCCCGGTGAGGCATGGAACCGGAGATTGCCGGAAGCCCAAAATGGCTGCAGACCAATTGATTTCGCCCAAGTTCCGCATCGGTTTGGAAGGTCAACTATTTTAGCAGCATGGGTATTCATTTCATTTAGTAAATCGCTGGTAATCAGCACTATGAGAATTATGCACTGACTGTTTGTCTTATCCTGCCGAGTAGTTTTTTAGCCACTTTTCCGCTGGGTTCCTCCGGTTACCTGCGTGGCAGGAACGTATCTCATGGTGGTAAATGGCCCGCCACGGTGATAAAACGGGTTTTGGCTTGCTTGGCATAAACACCACAACCCAACCACACGATTGTACCGAGACAAAATGAAGGACTGGTCACATACGCTATTTTCTGACGGTGATCTATCGGATTATCTGGTCGACCGATGGCAGGAGTTTTCTTCGGAGCGGGGTTCCGCAAATTTCGATGCGTCACTATCCAAATATATTCTTCGCCTTCCAGAGCTTGATTTCAGCAAGAGGACAGTAGTCAAATGGGGTGAAAACGAACCGGAACCAGCGGATTTTGCGTCCCAAGTGGATTACCTAAAGGCGCTGCTGGCCTTCCTCAGAGGGAAACTGGTCCACCTGAGAAGCACCTTCATTATTTTGGATATTCCCTTTGAAGGCGATGCCAATTTCTTCCGCTTTCGTCCAAGCGGTTTTACACTCCCGCCCCCGCAGGGTCTGCTTTGCGAAAAATCCATCCAAATGCGATATGAGCGATGCGGTTCCGAGGATGCCGAATGGGAAACGCTTCTTATGAACGATTTTAGTGCAATACACACCTTCCTGGAGGCGGCCAGCGTTTTAGCCGATGGATTTAACCAGAAAGTGAGGGAGTTCCCCCCGCCTCCATAACCAACCGCACCACAACGGTCCCGCCCTGGAATCGAGTATTCGCAGCGGCCCGACTTCATCTTAAACGCGAATTGGAATTGTGATTGTGATTGTGATGGGTGTGTGGCCTCGTTAGCCTGTTCGCAAGATGAATGAAGGCAGCCCGAAAACCGATGCTTTGAGCGGCATCCGGTTTTTCAATAATTTGAATAAACACATTCCCTGCTGGATCCGCCGATTTTGGGCGGTTCCACTGTTGTTGGCGGCTTTGGTGGGTTGGACGGCGTCGGCCGCCGAGCCACCGGCGCTGAAGATCGTGACTTCACATAAGAAGCTCGAGGCCGCATTCAATTGGGCCACCGCCAAAGCGTTGTCCTATGTCCAAACGGGGAAGACCGGTGTGGTGGACGGGCATGAGAGCCAGCGCCAAGGTGCTGGCAGCGTGAAATATATGCCGTGTTATTGGGCTGGCTACACCTGGCGAACGGCGTTCTACTCCCGCGACTACTGCCACCAGGCCGCCGGGGCGCATCTGCTGGGGTTGCAGCGGGAGAATCTGGCCATGCTCCAGGCTTTTGCCGCCACCGCCACCGCGAGCCGGAAGTGGTATCCGCTCTGGGCGCTGAACTTCGATGGCAGCCCATTCAAGCTCGATTATGGAGGGGACAGCTCATTCGTGCGCGAAGTGCCCGCGGTTTTCGAGCTGGTGGAGCAGTGCCACCGCCAGTATTTGTGGACGGGCAATCCGGCCTGCGTGCAGGATCCCGTCTTGCGGGGGTTCTGTGGGAAGGCAGTGACGGAATTCATCCAACTGCACGACACGCGCATTCCGAATGGGGTGGCCGAAGGTGACGGTTCGGGCGACATTTTCCGCGGTTCGGCCACTTACAATGAGATCCGTTCTCCGCTCATCGAGGCCGGGGACGGCATCGCCTGCCAATACCAGGCGCTGGTGGCTTATGCGCGATTGCTGGCGGCGCGAGGGGAGGCGAACGAGGCGGCCGCTTTTGAAAGGCGGGCCGAGCAACTGAAAAATTTCTTCAACACCCAATGGGGTGTGAAGCGGGGGGCCGAAACCTATGTCCGGGGCTATGATGTGCGCGGCCAGGCCCGCACCGATTTCGGTCTCGAGAATAGCTGGTTCATGCCGATGAAGTTCATCACGGACCCCTCGCCCAAGACGGATGCCTACCTGGATTTCATCGCCCGGGCGGTGGACTCCAAAGACCGGCCGTCCAACCTGGAAGCGATCTCTTACCTGCCGGGCGTATTCTTCCCCTATAACCGGGTGGAAGAGGCCTGGAAGTGGCTGGAGTTCATCATGGGCCAGCCCAACCGGGAATATCCGGAAATTTCTTATACGTTGATCGGCCATGTGGTGGAAGGCCTGCTGGGAGTAGAACCCAACGCACCCGAGGATACCTTCCTCACGGTGCCGCGCCTGCCCGGTGCCGTTTCCGATGCCGGCGTTCAGAATATCCCTTTGGGTGGCCACCGGATTAATGTGGCGCATCACGGCGCCGGGAAATCGACCGCGACCCACGTTTCCGGAGACAAACCATTGAAATGGCTGGCCTGTTTCTATGGCGACCACCCGGGGATCACGGTGAACGGGGAGCGCAAACCGGCTGCGAGCCGGATGATCCATGGTGTCAAAGCCAGTTTCCTCGCCATTGATCTCCTTCCGGGCCAGAACGTGACGGTGGAGGCAACGAGGCGGTAGCCAAAAGCAGTAAGCCGTGCCCGTCCTTCCTTAAGATGCCAGGGAACGGACCAAGCCGCAACAGCCCTATGGGCCGTGCGGCGTGCTGTGCATCCCGGATGATGAACCAGTGCGGCGTGCCCTGCGGCGGAGAACGGGACAAGGCTCTTTTAGAGAGCATGTGGTAATGGCTGTACTTGGCTGTTTGACCGTTTGGCGCTTTCCGTGAATACGAGTTTGAAATCGCGTGGCAGAAAACAGCTCATCTGGCCCGTTGCCGGGATAATCATCGGCGTGCTGGCGCGGACGAATCCTTTTTATGAGCCGCATATTACGCTCGAAGCCGGGGTTGCGGCTTGGCTCGCCGAGATGGTGCTGGTCCTGATCCTTTCATTGCATCCGGGGGGGGCGCGGGTCGGTGTCCTGGCCGCCGGGTTGTTCCTGACCGTTCCCGGTTTCCTGCGGGCACTGCCTATATTCCGCCTCTTTCTGATGTGTAGCATGGCTTTTGTATTCGCTTTTGCCGTCGTGCAGTTGTTCTCTGTGCCAACCGCCGGGTTTCGGGGGCGGCTGGCCTGGGTTTTCACCTGGCTGGGCACCCGGGAGGTGAAACGGCGCGCGCGCAGTTTTGATGCTGCATCACTGCGTCAACTCCTCGCCGCCACGCTGGTGCTTGCCGCCGCCGTTGCCGTTGTGAAATCCGCTCCCTCCACGGGCTTTTGGCTCCTTGCGCGATGGCTCGCTGGGGGAATCCTGCTGCTGGCGTTTGCCGAGATGGTAACGGCCGGCCACTACTTCCTGACGGCGTTGATGGGTGTCAGCGCGCCGGCCTTGATGAGATCGCCCCATCTATCGGCTTCGCTCCGCGAGTTTTGGGCCGAACGCTGGAATCCGGCTGTTTCGGCGCTGGTATTTGGCAGGTATTTCTTCTCGCCACTGGCCAGGCGCGGTGCTGGTTTGGCATTGTTCGCCGCCTTCTTTGGCAGCGCAGCCGCTCACGTATTGCTGCTTTATATGGCGGCCAAACAGTGGGGAATTTCCCTGATGTGGGGCGCCTTTTTCCTGGCGCAGCCGCTGTTTATGGTTCTCGAGCGGTGGCTGAAGGTGCGGCGCTGGCCGATGGCGGCGGGGCGGGTATGGGCACTTGCGGCCCTGGCGATTACCTCGCCGTTGATAGTCGAACCGGTGCTTCAACTCGCTGAGCCAACTTGGGGCATGCCGGACGAGGTGCTGACGCCAGCCGTCAGGGTGCTTGGTTTGGCCGTTTTTTTGAATGTTTTTGTTTTGCTGGGTTCGCTGGCAGCCATCCGGGATCAGGGGTCTTAATCCGGGCCGGCGGAGCCGCGGCGAACTCGATGAACGCGCGGACTGCATCCTGAATCATGGTTTTTCCCCCTTGAATTGTGTGCTGGCCAAAGCGTCGAGATCTGCCAGCACCAACGCCTGGTCCTGGCAGATCCGGCCGGCGGGAATGGAAACATCGGCATCCTGAAGGCGCCGGAGCATCCCCGCCTTTCCTGCCCCGGTCACCAGCCAGAGAATGCGCCGGGAGCGGTTGAGCAATGGATACGTCAGGGTCATGCGCCGCCGGTTCTGGTACAGGCCGGTCAACGCGACATCCTGTTCCGTTACTTCGAGCACCGGATCGCCCGGCACGAGCGATGCCGTGTGGCCATCCGGGCCGAGCCCAAGGTGCGCCAGGTCGAGCACCGGGGGCGTGCCCGCCAGCTGTTGGAGGGTGCGGGCATAGCTCCGGGCTGCGGCTTCGATATCCACCTCCTCCACCGGCATGGGATGGATTTGATCCGGCGGCAAGGGCGCGTGCTTGAGCAGGCTTTCCCGCAAATATGCCAGGTTCCGGTCCGGATCACCGGCTGGGGCGATCCGCTCGTCCACCTGGACCACCTGCACTCCTGGCCAGGGAACCTCCTCATCCGCCAGCGCCCGAAGCATTTGCCACGGGGTTTTGCCGCCGCTCACCGCCATGACGAATCGGCCACGCGCCGCCACCGCGGCGCGTGCTTCTGCTGCGATGAACCTGGCCGCTTGCCGGGCGGCCTCCGCTGCATTCAACTGGGCTTGAATTTTCATTTCACGTTTGGCGCGGTTGCCACTGAATTCTGACCGCTTCCGGGAGGCCTTGTTTTTTTGGTTTCCTTCAGTCCCCAAAGCTGGGCTTTAATGCTCAAAGACCGCATTGACAGTCTTCAAGGCATCCTTCCCGCAGTCCTGCCGGGCCAACGGCGTGCCATTTCCCGCCATGGTGCCGCACAGCACCTGTTCGCAAATCTTTTTTGGATTTCCCACACGAATTTTCCTTCCGCCATCCGTGCATGCAATTTGCATTCATTTTCGGGATGCGGATAAACTGGAAGTCGTACAAACAACTCGAATGCAAGGGGTTTTGGGAATTGGCGGAAGGGAGAGGATTCGAACCTCCGGTAGGCTTACGCCTACGCCTGATTTCGAGTCAGGTGCCTTTAACCACTCAGCCACCCTTCCAACGCCTCATTATCAAGCACTTACGCTTGAAAAGAACTTTCCTGATCCGACCGCCTGATACTGAAATCTGACACTGTATGCATGAAAAAAGCAAAACAGCATCGAATTCGAGCGAGCCTAAATCGGATTCACAGTGAGAGCCTCCATGGGCAAAGGCTCCGATTGCCAATTTATACTGTCACGTCCCATTGCTGGTATATTTCGCAAAGATTCGGGTCAAAGGCAAGCTAGTTTGTAAGTCATGGCGCACAAAAACCCTGTCCGCCGCCAAACTCAGGCTGGATGATTTAGACAGGGATCTGCGACAGCGGGCAGCAAGCCAAGGGGCGGGCGCCAGCGGGCAAATGACGTTTGGCAATGTGTATTAGATTAGAGGTTTATCGGAAAAGACTCCAATGGTCCCGTCCTGGAATAGATTGACACTCTATGAGACGAAAAAGTGGAGTCAG
>CAYPCQ010000019.1:0-88738 GCA_964409245.1 uncultured Verrucomicrobiota bacterium | reverse complement strand
AGGCCTTTTTGCGTTTTTCCCCGGTTCGTTAATTTATTTTTCTCACACCCCAAATGACCGGGCGCCGCGCCCTGAAAGCGAAAAATGGTTTGCGGTTGGAGCCTCGGGATGCTAGGCAAGGTGGACGTGGCTCGTGGATTCCAGGAACCCCTGTTTGATCGCTTCGCCTGGTCGGTGGCGATCCGGCATCTTTGGTTCAATCCCGGCCAGACCTTGCTGACCATGGGGGTGGTGGCCATCAGCGTCACTCTGATCGTTTTCCTCGGGGCTTTGATCGAAGGTTTGCAGCGGCGGCTGGTGAACAGCGTCACCGGCGCCACCGCCCACATCGTGGTCCGCCAGCCGGAGCGGATCCCCCTGGCGGCCTGGCAAATACCGGCCCTGCAGACCAACCAAGTCCTGTACGTGGGCGAAACCATCAAGCTGGAACAGCGCAAGCGCAAAATTGAGGATTGGCAGGTCTGGCTGCCCCGGCTCCAGGCGGCGGACGACAACGTCCTGGCCGTTTCCCCCGTGGTCGAAGGCCAGGGTTTTGTGGCCCGCGGCGCCCGGCGCCAGGCCGTCACGGTCACCGGCGTGCTGCCGGAGCGCCACAACCAGGTGGTGGATATCGAATCCAAGCTGGTCCGGGGCCGATTTTTCGGCCTCAACGCCGGCGAGGTGACCCTCGGCTACCGCCTGGCAGAGGATTTCTCGGTAAAGCTGGGGGACAAGATCCGCCTGGTCAGCGCCGAAGGCAACGCCGGCACCTACACCGTGGCGGGCATTTTCGACACCGGCTTCAACCTCGTGGATAGCGGCACCGTATTCCTCTCCCTGCGGGACGCCCAATCCCTGTTTGGCCTGGGCATGGCTGTCACCAGCCTCGGCTTGAAGCTGAACCGGATTTTCGACGCCAACGCCCTGGCGGACCGGCTGATATTGCAGATCCCCTACGAGGCGCGGTCCTGGATGAAGGACAACCAGACCCTGCTCTCCGGCCTGAAGGCGCAAAGCCAGTCCTCCAATCTGATCCTGGCGTTCACCACCATCGCCGCCGGCTTCGGCATCGCCAGCATCCTGATCATGTCCGTGGTCAGCAAGCTCAAGGAGATCGGCATCCTGAAAGCCATGGGGGCCACGCGCCGCCAGATCGTGCGGATTTTCGCGGTGGAGGGAACCCTGGTGGCCATCCTGGGCAGCCTGGCGGGGGCGGCCCAGGGAACCGCCTTGAGCCTGCTGCTGGCGCAAATGCGCACCACCGCCAGCGCCACCGGCCGGCAGGTGGAGATCTTCCCCATGGAGCTGAACACACGCCTGGTCCTGGTGGCGATCATTGTCGCGGTGGTGGTGGGCTACATCGCCTCCCTTTATCCGGCCTGGCGGGCCGCCCGGATCAACCCCATTGAAGTCATCCGCGGAACATGAGCCAGCCCGTGTCAGCCGTGCGCCTGTGCCAGGTGGCCAAAACCTACAACCACGGGGTGGCCACCCAAGTGCTCTTTGACATCAGCCTGGAAATCGTTCCCGGTGAATTCGTGGCCATCGTGGGCGCCTCCGGCTCCGGCAAAACCACCCTCCTGAACCTGGCCGGCTTGCTCGATACCCCTTCCAGCGGGGACATTTTCCTGGGCGGCCGGAATGTCTCCCAGCTCTCCGAGGATGAGCGGGCCTATATCCGGCGGGATTATCTGGGCTTCATCTTCCAGTTCCATTATCTCCTGCCGGAGTTCAATGTCCTGGAAAACGCCCTCATCCCCTGCCGCCTCCGGAGCCAGGCCGCGGCGCCGGAAACCCGCGAACGGATGATCGGCCTCCTGCGGGAAGTCGGCCTCGGGGACCGTTTGTTTTACCGCCCCCAGCAACTCTCCGGCGGCCAGCAGCAACGGGTGGCCATCGTGCGCGCCCTGGCCAACGACCCCGTGCTCGTGCTCGCCGACGAACCGACCGGCAATCTCGACAGCAAAAGCGGCCGCGCCGTGTTCGAATTGATGCGCTTCCTCAACCAGACCACCCGCAAAGCCTTCCTCATGGTGACTCACGACGAAACCTTCGCCGCCGAAGCCGACCGGATCATCCACCTGGAAGACGGCCACATCCGGCCTGCCCGATAGACGCCCAGCCTCAAAGCCCACCCGGGCTGGCCGCCCATACGGCGCGGATCGCCTCCTCGTCGCCAAAGCCACCGGGGACGGCGGGGCTGGGGCGGTTGGCATAGTACCATCGCTGCTGGCCCACCGGATAGGCCAGGGTCCGGCTGCCGGGCATTTGCAGGAAGCCGTTGAGGTCGGTTTGCCGCACCCAATCCCACGCATAGCGGAGCCACCGGCTGCGGTACGCCTGATCCTGGTGCGCGAACCAGGTGATCTCGTCGTAGCCCCAAATCCAGATGCTGCCCGCCCGGGCCTGGCCCGGGGTCCGGCTCACGCCCCAGTTGTCGATCTCCGCCAGGTAGGGCAGGTGTTCGCACCGCCAGCCGCTATAGGTCAGGCCGCCTTTGCTCCGGCCGTAGAGGCCGTCGGAAAAGCCCACTTTCAGGATGGCTTCCTGCGGCTTGTCCGGCGCCTCCATGATCCGCAGCGGGAAGGAATGGAAATCCATCAGCAGCCGGCCGTCGCGCACCAGGCCGCCGCTGGGCACGTGCGAGTCGAGCAGCACCATGTGCCGGCGGGCCTGCTGGACGGCGTGGGAGCGGATCAAGCCCAGCACCCGGGAGTAGCACTCCAGGCTGCGGTCATTATGGTTCATCAATTCCGTCTGCCCCAGGTGGATCGCCTCGCAGCCAGCGTCGATGAAGGAGGCCCCCAGGAAATAAAACCAAAGCTGCGTCTCCGGCTGGCTCACATCCGGGACCGATTGCCCGGGCTGCCAATGGTTCTTGAACTTGCCGCCCGGGTAGAGCATGTCCGCATACCGGAAATTGCGCTTCGCCACCGGCTGGCCCAGGGCGGTGAAAGCCCATTCCGGCACGGGCACCTGGTCCGCCTGGGTGGTCACAATCTCAAAGATGCAGGCTTGCAGGACCAGGTCGGGGTCGGCGGCGTGGATTTTGGGGATCTGCTGCTTCGCCCGCTCCAGGTTGCGCAGGAGCGCGGCCTCGCCCCCCCACAGGCAAAGGCTGCGGCCAATGAACTTGGCGCCCATATGCTGGAGCATGCGGATATGGTCTTCCAGGTCGCCCCGGCCATTGAGCATGCCTTCCATGGTGATGGCGCGGGAAAGGTAGTTTTCCAGCACCTCCCGGGTGATGGTTTTGTCGAAACGATAATTGCGCGCGCCAGCGTGGGGCGGGACATCGGCGGCGCCGGCGCCCGGCCCGTTGAGCCAGCAACCCGCCGCCAGGCAAAGGCTGGCCAGCCAGCGCGTTTTCCCGGTCACTTTGATAGAGGAGGTATTCATGTCGATTTGTTGCTGCATTACGCTGCCATCTCCGTTCCTGGTTGTCGAGGGCGATTGGCGGCCCAGGGGGCAGCCGGCAGCCAGAATTGCAGGCGATTCCCCAACCGGGCTTGCCACGCCGGGCCCGCTGGCGGAAAATGGCGCCCATGAATTCCTTGGAAGCCAGATGCTCCGCCATGGGTAAGGAACCCGAACGGCCCGACGCCTCCTGCCACCCTGGCCCTGCCGCCAGGGGCCGGCGGCAGGATTTCCCCATCCAGCCATGGGTGGTCCTGGCCCTCTTCCTGCCGGGCCTGATAATCGCCGCGCAAGGACCGGGGGAGCGCCCCGGCAAGCTCTTCCCCGGCGTGCAACCGGTGCTGGATCCCTGCCTGGTGGATCCCGCCACCTACGCCGATTACACCCGCCGGCCCTTTCGCGCCCCGACCTGGGCCACCTTCGATAACCGGCCGCAATTGATCGGCCTGCGCTCGCTGCCCAACCAGCGGTTCCAGGACCAGGGATTGGGCCGGGTGTGCATGGCCGGGGTGGAAGCCATCAAAGCCCCGGATCTGGCGGAAAAATTGGCGGAAATAAAACGCCGTGATTTCTACCTCTTTGATTTGGGCGGCTACGTGCCGGGCAGCGTCACGGCCCAACACGAGATCCCGGCCGGCACTCTGCGCCTGCTGCGGGAAACGCTGGGCGGCCACTTTCTGGGCTGCGACCTGGGCGAGCAGGATGGGCGGTACCTGTTCACCATGCGTTCGCTGCCATCGCCCGGGCCGGCCAGCCGGTTTGGCCAGTTCCTGCAAGCCCGCCGATATATGGGGCGGATTGCCGAGGACGAAGGCCATGCCCTGAATGCCTTGATGGTTTACTGGTATTGGCACTACCCCATCCAGGAAGGGAATGTGCTGCTGGCGGGCGCCGAGACCCAAAATAAAGTGACCAGCTCAAGCATCCATTACTCCTGCCTGCGTGGGGCGGGCAAGCAATACGGCATCCTCTGGTTCGGCAACGCCTCCCTGTTCAACACCTGGCATTACAAGGTTTTCCATGAAGAAACCGAAAAGTCCGGGCCGACCAAGGGCAACAGCCTGAGCCTGCTGCGCCGGCTCCTCTGGTCCCATTATCTGTACAACTGCGTGATCCTTGGCTTCGAGGGCGCCTTGTTCCAAAACGCCTGGTGGTCGCCGGATGGCTCGGGTCCGCTCTCCCCGCTCGGCCGGATCCAGCGGGAGGCGGCACGGCATATCGCGGCCAATCCCCAGCCGGGGGTGATGCAGGCGCCGGTGGCGTTGCTGCTGGACCCGTTCAGCGGGTGGATGCCCGCCCGCACCTGGACCACCGCCTACCGCGTCTGGGGCGCGCTGCCTTACGCTGCCGGGGATTACCTGACCCACAATGTGCTGGAGCTGCTTTACCCGGGATACGAAGACGCCGGCTGGTATCACGATGAGCGCGGAACCATCTGTGAGACTCCGTACGGCGATCTGGCCGACACCCTGCTCGCCGAGGCGCCGGTCGAGGTGTTGAAACGCTACGGCGTGGTGGTGGTGGCCGGCGGCCTGGCCGGCGCCGGATTAGAGGGACGGGCCAAACTGGAAGCGTATGCGGAGGCGGGGGGCTTGCTGGTGGTGACCGCCGGGAATGCGCACCTCCTGGGGCCCGAGTGGCGGATTGGCCCGCCGCAGCGCGTCGCGGCCGGAACGCGGGTGGTTTGGCGCCACGGCGCCAGTGATGGCGAGCCGCACGCTTTTGAATTATGCCCCGCCCGGCTGCCAGCCGGCGCCGAAGTGCTGGCCACCTGCGCCGGCCAGCCCGCAGTGGTCCGCCTGCCCCGGGGCCGGGGGCAGCTGGTCCTGAGCCTCAGCCCATTCGGCTTGAACGCGGATCCGCTGGCCCAGGGCGAACAGCATCACCACCGGTGGGATCAACCGCTTGGCCAGCCGTTCGTGCTGCTGGCGCATATCCGGCGCCTCCTGGGTGAAGCCTTCGCCTCGCAGCAGCTTTTTTCCGTGGGGGAAGGCCTTGGGTTCATCACCTGCCGCCAGGGCCCCGGCGTTTACACGCTGGGCGTGTTCAACCACAGCCTGCAGGCGAAGCCTTTCCAAATCCAATCCCGCTTCGCCCCTCTGATCAGCGTCTCGGAATTGGACCTTGGCCGCCCGGAAACCAACGCCCCGGGCTGGTGGCCGCATGAATTCCAAAACAACGATGGTGGCCGCTCCGGTCCAGCCACCATCGCGGGCGGTGATGTCCGGCTCTTCACGGTCCGCATCCAGGAACAAGACGTGCGCCTGCTCGAGCCGCTCCAGCCACCCCCCCGTCCCCACCGGCGGGCGCTGGCCATGCGGGATGTTGCGGACCTGGAGACCGCGGTGTTGCAGCACCCCTCCTTTTTCCAGCATTTCGACGGCGTGAAACTGGATTGGACCTATCTCCAAAAACGCGATCCGCAACAGGTGCGGCTGGACCGGGCCTGGCTGGACCGGCAGCAATTGCGCCTCATCGTGGATTTCACACCCGGCTTGAATCATTTCCCGGACCTGACCTTGCTGGACCTGAACCGGTCCACCTATGGCCGGAGCGTGGCGGCCATCGACCAAGTCCTGGAAAAGATGCAGCTTCTGGGCGCGCGGGACGCCGTGATCGCCACCCACATGCCGCCCGAGTTCGGGGCCCATCCGGAGCGGGTCGAGGCCTCCTTCCGGCGCGGCCTCAAGGATCTCTGCCGCCGGGCGCGGGAACGCGGGGTGACCCTCCATCTCGCCAACCTCCCGCACCGCTGGCACAGCTCGGTGCGGGAAACGCTCCAGCTGCTTGAATCGCTGGGCGAAGCCAGCTTGAAGCTGGCCTTGAACACCGCCGCGGCCGCCGCCGGGGAACCGCTCGCCGCCCAGGCCCGGGATCGGCTGGGCATGGTCCTGCTCAGCGCGCCCGACCCGGCGGTGCCCGAAGCACGGGCGCCTTTCCATCGGCGCCCGGCTTGCCCGGTATCGCTACCGGGCTTGGACGCCTGGCAGGTTTTGGACGCCGATTACACCAGCTGGGACGACATCCACCGGGACATCGAAACCGTCTGGCGGCAAGGAGCCGGCGCCAAATTTTAACGGCTCTTGATACTACTACTATTGCCGGGCCTGGTGGGTCACGATCGGCACATAGCCGGCCTCCAGGCCGGCCGGCGGCTTCACGATCAGGCCTGGATCGAGGGACACCAAAGTGCCGCGGGTGGGCGGCGCCATGTAGTCGCGCTCCAAAGGCCAGTTGGCGTGGAGCTTTTCCACCAGGGCCTGGAGCCGCGCCTTGCGCTCCGCGCTCCAGGCGTATTGCTGGAAGGATGGCTGGTCCACGAACCGATACCAATGGTAGGTCACCACCGAGCCATCGGCCAGCCGGGCGGTGAACGGCCCGCGCTGCGGGCCGGGATTGCCCCAGGCGCCGCCGGCGGGTGAAGTGTAGGGCTTGCCCGGCCCCTCCAGCTTGAACTCCTGCGGCCGGAGCCGGGTTTCCGCGGGCACCTCGGCCGCCGCCACCGCCACGCGCTCCTCGCCGGCGTGCCGGAAGTATTGCGGGAACAGCCCCGGCGGGCTGATGCCATTGGTGAACCATTGCAGCCCCCAGACGTTGCCCTCGAAGATCCGGGTGTCGAAGACCCGCTCGACGCCGGTGATTTTTTTGCCCGCCTGGTCGTAGCGGGTGGTGCGCGTGTCCAGCTTCGGCTTCCAGGCTGCCTGGCTGTCGATGCGGCCGGAGCAGGCCGGGCCGCCATCGCGCCAGGCCTTGAAGGCGTCGTAGAGGGCCGCTTTGGAATAATAGGTGACATCCTGCACCAGGTAAGCCCGGCCCTTGGCATCCACCGGGAACTGCAGCTTGGGGAGCTTCGAATAAACCGTGCCCCGGGCGTCCCGGGCGTCAAACCGGGGCACGGTGTTGATCTCCATGGCGCCGCCGCCCATCAGGCCGGCCCGGGCGTCGAGCCCCCGCCCGTATATGAACGGATATTTGAACAGCTTGCCGATCTTGCTCCAGGTTTCGGGGATATAGTAGGCGATGGGGCCCTTGAAATTGGCCGCGCTGAGAAAACAGGTCCAGCTTTGATCCCCGGTGGGCGGGTCGCCCGTGGTGGGATCGGTGAACGGCAGCGCCATCCAGGTATAGCCCAGGAACTGGCCGTTGGGATTCCCCTGGAACGGCAGCGCGTCCGGGGGGATCAAGAGGCGGTTGCTCAATTGGGCGATGCCCAGCCGGTGGTCGGGCAGCGCTTCGTTGCTGTAGAAGAACGACCAGCCCGGCGAGCCGATTTCATAATCGTAGCCCTGCGGTGTGGCGTTCATGCTGAATTTGGGCGGGCCATAGCGGAAATGGTTTCCCGCCCAGTAGCCCAGCCCGCCTTCCACCGTCTGAAAGACACTGCTCCAGGTGGGCCCCCGCTCCCGCCAGGTGCGGGCCAGGGTGCCCTCCGGGGCCAGGGGCTGGTCCTTGTTGTCGGAGTTGTCGGGCATGATCCACGAGCTGGGCAGCCCGATCTGGAAATTGGCCAGAGGCTGGTCCGCCAGCGGCCAGACGGCCGCGTAAAAACCCATGCCGGCGCTGAAGGCGGACTGGGGTGGCAGCTTCTCGTGGCTGAAGCCAATATACCCGTGCAAACCTTCCGAGTGCTCCTGCGGCGGCGGGCTGGAGGCGGCGCCCAGCAGCCGGACCATTCCCTTGCCCAGCGCATCGCCCACGAGGAAATAGGTCTCCGCATTGCCAAACTCATGGTGCCCATGGCCGGGATTGGGGGAGTCTTCAGGCTGGCGCACGAAATCGTGGGTTTCCACAAACAGCACATTGCCTTGGAACTCGGGGTGCGCCGCCGCCGCGGCTTGGGCCTTCCGCAGCGCGGCCCATTCCCCGGGCGCCGCCACCCACGGGCCGGTCAGCTCGCCGATCACCACCGGCAGGTTTGGCGCCTGGAGCTCCCGCCGCACGTCCTGGATCAAGTGGACCAGGTTGGCCGTGTATTGGGGCACGGCGGTCTGCGGCTCGCAGCCGTCATTCCATCCCTGGTACCAGACGAATCCGGCGAGTTCGTATGCGCCGTCGCAGCCCGGGAAATCGGTTTTCAAGCCCGCCAGCGCCGCGCGCACCTCCGCCAGCATTTTCCGGTAATACGGGCCGGTCTCGCCCCCGCTGCCTGGCGGCCGGAAGTCCTTGAAGAGGCTTTTCCCACCCCAGGCGGTCTTGATGAGCAGAACCTGGTTGGTGAAGTAGTCGCCCAGGATCCAGCCAAACTGCAGCTCGGGGCCGAAATGATGCGTGCCGCCATAAACCGAGTAGCCCATCCCCAGCGGGCCGTGGAGCAGCGGCGCCTGCTCGCGCTGGTAGCGCACCCACACGTCGTCCCGCACCGCCCACCCCCCCCGGGTGTCCCGGAGATGCTGGAATTGCGGAGCCTTCGCCGGGTCGCGCAGCAGCTGCGCGAGCGTCCCTTTGCCATCGTTGTAATCCTTCCCCTCGAGGTCGGCGACGGCCTGGCCTTCCATGTTGGACTGCCCGGCCAGGATAAAAACTTTCACCGGGCTTTGGCCCGCGTGCGCGGCGGAGGTTGGAGCCGCTGCCCCGGCCAGCGCGAGCGCCGCCAGGAGGATCGGAATATGTTGTTGGATCTTCATGAATCTGGCTCGTTCATATCACAGCCCGGTGGGGACTGCAATGCCAAGCCGCCTCCGGGGCGGTGAATTATTAGCTGGAGAACCCGGCGTTTTTGGCATATTTTCCAGTTCATCAGTCGTGGAAAGCGTATGATCCTGCATGAAGTGACTTTCGGCCCCGCCACCAAGGGCCAGGGAAGCGAGGCCCGCAACGTGGCCGAGTCTTACCTGGCCGCCTTGTGCCGGAACGGCCAGCTCGGCGGCGAATATTCACTCGTGGTGCGCCAGGGGATGCTGGCGGCGTTCGTGAACCTGATGGGCCCCCAGGGATGGAAAACCAAAGCCCACTCCCAAATTGGCGTCCGGGAGCGGGCCAAGGTGGCCGCTTTCTTTGGCCACGCCCCGCAGTGGAAGGCCTTGCAGGACGCGGTGCCCACCCGCGAAGCGACCTGGGCCAAAGCCCCCCACCTCTGCTTGTTCACCACGTTTTTCGAGCGGGAATCCCCCGTGCGCCGGGGGGATAATGGGCAGCCCATTCCGCTCTATCGCCTGCCCGTGACGGATTCGGACCGGGAAGGCATCCGCCACTGGGCGGGGGTTTACCACGATTGCGATTCCCTGTGGCTGGATTGCGGAGCGTTCGAGCTGGCCGCCTGCCGGCAGCTATCCGATCCCCGCAGCGAATTGGCGCAGGAGGGCTTGGCCCACTGCCGGACGGTGGAGAAAGCCACGGGCATCCGGACCTTCTATTTTCTCCTGCGCTACTGGGGCCGCCCGGAGGGCGAGGAAAACCGGCCTTGCCCCTTGTGCGGAAAACCGTGGCGAACGCAGCACCCCATCGGCCATCCCGGCGGCTTTTGGGACTTTGCCTTCCAGTGCCAGCCTTGCCGGCTGGTGTCCCACCTGGCGGATGGTCCGGAAGGCCACCAGGACCACGCCGGCATCGGCGAATACCAACCACCGGGGAAACCGGCATGAACCATCCCCAACCAAGGTGTTATCCAAGCTGCGGTTTGGCAGTCTTCCGCCGGGCCGGCTTTACCCTGATCGAACTCCTCGTGGTGATCGCCATCATCGCCATCCTCGCCGGGATGCTGCTGCCCGCCCTGGCCCGCGCCAAACAGAAAGGGCGGCAGACGGCCTGCCACTCGAACCTGCGCCAGATCGGCATGGGCGCCATGATGTACGCGGCGGATCACAAGGATTTCCTGCCCTATGGCTACGCCTACACCTGGCCGGGGCAAAAAGAACTCTATTGGTTCCAGGATCTCTGCCGGCCATACCTCAAGAACGAACCCGTTTATAGCTGCCCCAGTGCCTCCCCGCACGCACAGTGGACCGGGCTGCGCCCGCCGGGGACACCCAAGCCGCTGATCAAGGATTACCTCTGCAGCGCCCATGGCGGGGCTTACCCGGAAAGCGGCCAGCCCGGCTGGGTGGGGGCGAACGGGCCCTTCGTCAATAATTGGGGCAATCCCAGCCGCTCCATGGCGGAGATCCAGGATCCCTCCGGCACCATCGCCCTGTGCGACGGCAACACCAACACCTTCGAGATCTGGCGCCTGGAGCAGACGGATGCCTGGCACAACGCCGGCTTTGGCCCCGCCTTCTTCGGCGACCACCCGGATCCGAAGCATCCGGCTCAAGGCCACGTAGCCACGCGCCATGGCGGCGGCTTCAATGCCATGTTTTGCGACGGCCACGCGGCCTTTGTCAAAAAGTCGAAATTGGGCATGTGGACCAACCGGAAAGGCGACTGATCCCTCATGAATGCTCCACCCAAAGCGGAACGGTATCACAGCCTGGACGCCATGCGCGCGTTTGCGCTGCTGCTGGGGGTGTTTTTCCACGCCGCGGAATCGTTTGAGGCCGGGCACCGCGGCTGGGCGATCATCGATGCCAGCCCCAGCCTGGTCCTGCATTATTTCCGCCACGCCAGCCACTCGTTCCGGATGGAGCTGTTTTTCCTGTTGTGCGGTTTTTTTGCCCGCCTGCTGTATCACCGCCGGGGCTGGCGCGGCTTCACCTGGAACCGGTTCAACCGGATCTTCATCCCGTTCGTGGTGGGCTGGTGCATCCTTTATCCCATGCTGGCTTTCATCTGGCTCTGGGGCGCCTCCAAATCGGGCCAGTGGGACGCCATCGCCGTACCCCTGGAAGCACGCCATCTGCCGCCCTGGAAACTGACGCTCGGCTTCCTGGCCAGCGGCGGGATGTTCCAGAAGTTCGACCTCACCCACCTCTGGTTCCTGCACCAGCTGATGGTGCTTTACCTGCTGGTGATTCCCTTGCGGGCGCTGCTGCTGCGGTGGGCGCCCGCCGGCCTTTGGCCGCGCCTGGACACCGTCTTCCGCCGCTGGTTCGAGACGCGGTGGCGCGTGGTGTTGTTCGCGGCCCTGACGGCGCCCGTGCTGCTGACCATGGATTCCTGGGATGTGGACACGCCCAAGAGTTCCCTGCTGCCCCATGCGCCCACCACGCTCCTCTACCTCGGCTTTTTCGCCTGCGGCTGGTTTTTGCATCGCCAGCCCGGCCTTTGGGCCTGCCTGGCGCCTGGCTGGCGGTGGGCCTTGGTGGCGGGCGCGGCCTTGGTGCTGCCCACCGGGCTGCTGCCCCGCTGGGCCTGGAGCCAGGGTTTCCGGGGCGGCGCCATGGACGCGCTGCGGGTGCTGCACACCGTGCTGTATGCCCTGATGATGTGGTCTTTCGTGTGCGGATTCGCCGGCTGGTTCATCGCCAGATGCACCGGCGCCTCCCGCTTCTGGCGCTATGTCTCCGACGCCTCCTACTGGGTATACCTGGCCCACCTGCCCACCGTGGTGGCCCTCCAGGTGGCCCTGGCTTACACCCCGCTGCCGGTCGTGCTCAAATACCCCCTGCTCCTGGCCATCGCCATCCCGCTGTTATTCTTGAGCTACCATTTCCTGGCCCGCTCCACGTTCATCGGCCAGCAGCTGAACGGCCAAAAGTATCCTTGGCAGCCGCCTTGGAAAAAACCCCCAGCCCCGGCCCCAAGCCGGCCCGGATGAGATTTTTTTGTCAAAATGGCGGTTCCAGCCGAAGGTCAGTGGGGCACGGCGGCCAGTGGATGATGGGCGGGCAGCCCGGATTCTTGGCTGGCTATTGAACCACACAGCAACACAACGAATTACGGAGGTTTCATGCGCAATTGGTTACCAGGCATCTTGTTGGGTATGGCTTTGAACATGGCGGGATGGGCACAGCAGGCACCATTGATCGACCGGGAGCTTTTCTTCGGCGACCCGGAAATATCGGGCGCCCAGCTTTCCCCGAACGGCAAATACCTGGCTTTCATCAAGCCCTGGAAGGGCACCCGCAATGTCTGGGTCAAGCCGGTGACGGGGGCGTTTGACCAGGCCTGGCTGGTGACCACCGATACCCGGCGCCCCATCCCCGGGTATTTTTGGAGCCGCGACAGCAAATACATCCTGTTCGTCCAGGACCAGGCGGGTGATGAGAACTACAATGTGTATGCCATGGAACCCTCGGCCCGGCCGGCCGCCGGAGCGCCCACTGCCCCCGCCCGCAACCTCACCGAGGCCAAAGGCGTCCGGGCCACGATCTATGCCCTGCCCAAAGGCAATCCGGACGCGCTTTACGTCGGATTGAACAATCGCGACCGGGCCTGGCACGATCTCTACCAGGTCAAAATCTCCACCGGCGAGCGCAGCCTGATGGTCACCAACTCCGAACGCCTGGTGAGCTACCTCTTCGATCTGCAGGACCGTTTGCGTCTGGCGGTGCGCACCACACCCGCGGGCAATACCGAAATTCTCCGCGAGCGGACCGGGAAATGGGAAAAAATCTTCTCCACCACGGTTTTTGAGACCTGCGAACCCATCCGGTTCCACAAGGACAACCGCCGCCTCTACCTGGCCACGAACGCGGGGGAGGATGTCGATCTCTCGCGGCTGCTGCTGCTGGACACCGAAACGGCGCAAACCGAGGTGGTGGAGGGCGATCCGCTGCGGCGGGTGGATTTCGGCGGGGCCATCGTCTCCGAGCTGACGGACGAACTGCTCGGCACCACCTACTTGGAGGACAAGGTGCGTGTCCATTGGTGGGACAAGGCCTACGAGGCGGATTATAACTTCCTTAAACAAAAATTTGCCGGCCAGGAGATCAGCTTCGGATCCCACACCAAGGATGAAAAACAGTGGCTGATCCCGGTGTTCAGCGACACCGAACCCGGCGCAACCTGGCTCTTCAACCGGGAGACGCGGGAGGTGGTCTTCCAATACCGCGTCTGGGACAAACTGCCGCGCGAACAGCTCGCGCCCGTGCAAGCCATCCGCTTCCCGTCCTCCGATGGGTTGGAAATCCCGGCCTACCTGACCCTGCCCCGCAACCTGGCGGCGAAAGACCTGCCGCTCGTCGTCACCCCGCACGGAGGCCCCTGGGCGCGGGACGCCTGGGGCTACGCCGGCTTCGCCCAATTTCTTGCCAACCGCGGCTACGCGGTCCTCAAGCTAAATTTCCGCGGCTCCACCGGGTACGGGAAGAAATTCCTCAACGCGGGCAATCTCCAGTGGGGCGGCAAAATGCAGGATGACATCACCTGGGGCGTGAAGCACCTGGTGCAGCGAGGGGTAGCCAACCCCCAGCGCGTGGGTATCATGGGCATCTCCTACGGCGGCTACGCCACGCTGGCCGGAGTGGCCTTCACCCCGGACCTTTACTCGGCGGCGGTGGCGGTGGTGGCCCCCTCCCATTTGATCACCCTGCTCGAAAGCATTCCGCCTTACTGGGAATCGATGCGCATGCTGTTTTACACGCGGATGGGCGATCCGCGCACCCCCGAGGGCCGCGCCCAGCTGGAGCGCCAGTCGCCCCTGAATTCCGCCGCCAAAATCAAGACTCCGCTGCTGGTCGTGCAGGGGGCCAACGACCCGCGGGTGAACCAGCGGGAATCGGACCAGATCGTGGCGGCCTTGCGCGACCGCGGCTTCCCGGTGGAATACCTGGTGGCGCCGGATGAGGGCCACGGCTTTGCCCGCCCGGTCAACAACCTGGCCATGTTCGCCGCCACCGAGAAATTTTTCGCGCGGCATCTCGGGGGCCGCTGCCAGGAAGGCGGCACCCCAGAGGTCGTCCGCCGCTTGCAGGAAATCACGGTCGATCCCCGGACCGTGGTGGTGCCCGCGCGGCTGGATCCCGGCGCCGTCGGAGTGCCAAAGGTGGCGGGGACCATCCTCCCCGGCATCCATCATTACCTTGCCCGGCTGAAAATGGGGACGCAGACCATGGACCTGAAAGTGACCACGGTGATTACCGACACCCCGGAAACCGTCGATATCGAGGAGTCCATCGCCATGCCCATGGGCGAAACCAAGGACCGCGTGGTCCTGGCCAAACCCGGCCTGACCCTCCTCAAACGCGAAATCAATCAAGGGTCCGCACAGGTCACCCTGGTCTTCCGGGACAACCAGGTGATGGGCAACATCCACGCCAAGGGCCAGGCTTCCGGCCTGAAAGTGGATGCCGGCGGCCCGCTTTTCGCCGAGGGCGCCAGCGGCCCTTTTGCCATTGCTTCGCTGCCTCTGGCCGAAGGCTACACCACCGCCTTCCGGGTGCTCGACATCCAGAAACAGAAAATTAAACTGATGCAGCTCAAGGTGGCCGGGATCGAATCCATAACGGTGGGCGCCGGCACTTTCAACAGCTACCGGGTGGAGGTTTCCTCCACGGATGGCACCGACCAAACCACGCTTTGGATCGCCCGGGATTCCCGCCAGCCGGTGAAAGTGGCCGCCTCCATGGCTCAAATGGCTGGCGCCACCATGACGCTCGAACTCCAATAAACCCAGACCCGGTCCGGTGCTCCGCAATTCCCGGGGGCGCCGGCCTGCCGGGCTATTCTTTCCCCGTGAAGAATTCGATGAACTCGCTCTTCCCGGGACCCAGGTCCACCTGGATGGCGGCCGGGTTCGGGTGTTCCCGGCCGGAACGCCACTCGCGGGCGGCACGGCACGGCACCGCGGGCTTGAGGCTCACGCGGGCCATGGCCTGCGGGTCCACCCGGGCGGGCGCATCCGGCTTTTTGGCCACGCCGCGGTTGTTCACCACCTCCACCACCCAGCTGCGGGGCGTGCGGTTGACCTGGTATTGGACCGCATCGCCCGCCACGGCCACGGGCAGGAATTCGCGGGCCACTTGTGCCAGCCGCGGGTCCGAAATGGCTGCGGGCCGGCCGGTGGCGGGATTCACCCAAGGCTCCAGAACCTCGATCGCGCCCTGCCGCTGCAGCCGCTCAAAATCCTTGCCCAAGGCTTGGCGGTGCCGGGGGGCGATCAAGGCCAGGCTGCCGCGGCGGAGCGCCTTTTCCAGCTCGCCCAGGAAGGCCTGGTTGAAGTCGATATCGCCCGCCAGCAGAATCACCGGGTACGCCGGGATGATTTCCGGCGGCACGCTGGTCAGCAATACATCGAAGATTTCCCCGTATGGCGTCGGCCGCAGGAAGCTGGCCTCGGGATTCTCCGGATCGGGCCGGGCATGAATGTGGTCGGCCCCGGGAAAGAGCTGGTGGTCGAACAGATCGCGCACCTCGCGGTCGCCCGCCGTCGGTTCCAGGATGCCCCACGGCTTGTCCATGTAGCCGTTGTAACCGGCCAGGTGGTCCAGCACCACTGCCACCGGGGTCCACGGCGCCCCGCGGTCATGATCCCGCATGAATTGGAAAATCTCCGCCGCTTTCTCCCCGTGGCTGGTCAGGGTCCAGGGGGCGGCAGCCTGCTCGAAGAAGATGGCCACGCTGTTCTCGGGCGTCACCATCGCCGTGCCGGCGAACCAGCCATGGAGCCACATCCGCTCGTAAAAGCTCAACGAGTGGCCCGCCTCCAGGCCCCGGGCGCCGCCGCCTTCCCGGCGCAGCGGCCCGCTGGTGGTGCACGCCCCGGAGAACCACGGGCTGACCTGCACCGACCAGGGCCGCTGCCATTGCCGGGAGGCGCCCCGGGCGAAAGCCAGCTTGGATTGCGTGAACGCGATGTTTTCCGCCAGCTCCAGCCCGATGCACCGGGTGCCCCATTCGGCCGCATAGGCCTCGTAATGGGAGTGCCCCGTCACGCTGATGGTCCGGCCGAGGAGGTCGCGGCTGCGGCTGGTGAAGTAGTCCTTGACCGTCTCATAACATTCCCGGCGGCTGGTCGGGCGGCGGTCGTAGCCGGCCAGGCCCGGGGGCTTCATCAGGTGGCGGAAGGCCTCCAGATCCGGGCCGTAAACATCCCGCCACCAGCCCGGGTTTGACGCGAGATTGTGCAGGTAATAGCCCCACTCGCCCAATTGCACGGCGCTGAAAACGCCCGCCCGGTCCAGCGCCGCCAGCGCGGCTTCGTCCTCGCGCCCCAGCACGCTGCGGCCGCCTTTGACCTGCATATCCGCGTGCCCGGGGTAGCAGATCACCGGCCAGCCCACCGTGGCCAGGTAATCGAGCACCGGCTTGGCGCCCGCCCGCGCGGCGGGGCCGGGATCGAAGCCGTTGCCCAGGTGTTTGTCCTTCATCACCGCCACCAACTGCCGGAGCGGCTCCAGCTCCCCGGGCGCCCCGTACATGGTGAACACAAACTCCCGGTGGCCGGGCAGCAGCCGCACGGCCCAAGCCTCCGCCGCCTTCCGTTCCCATTCCGGAAAGTGGGCGGCGGCGGCCGGCGCCGGGGGGCCGGCCAATAGCAGCAGGAGCACCCCGAGCCGGGCGGCCCAGGGCCAAAGCAGGTTGCCGGCGGCCGTCAGTCCCGCCTGTGAGGAAAAGCGCTGGTTGATTTGCATGGTTCACCCTAACCAGAGCCGCGCCGGATTCAAACCGAAAAATCCGGCCGGCGCGCCACCCGCCGCGCGCATCCCGCTCGCCGGGACCGCCTTGCCTCCCGCCCGCGCCGGTGATATATTGCCCGGGATGAAAACAAACCTGTGCCGCAGTAAAATCCGGGGATTCCGCCGGGGCTGGCCGCTGCCTTTCGCCATGCTGGCCGCCGCCTGCCTCCTGCTGGGGAGCCTGGCAGACACGCGCGCTGGAACCTGGTCCGACACTTTTTCCGGCAAGGAATTGAATGCCGCCTGGATCGGGGACCGTGACTATTTCACCCCGCTCGATGGGGCTTTGAACGGAGCCAGCGCCAGCGCCCATGCGCCCGTGCCCCTGCGGCGGGTGGAGGTGGGGGCCGGCTGGGGCGATTACGTGGTCCAATGCCGGATCAACGTGATGACCCCGAACCTGCTGGTCTGCACCAAGGGCGCCCTCATCCTGCGCCAGAATGGCGGCGAAGGCTATGTCTTCGCGCTCCATGTGGCCACCAAAACCATCGAGGTTTACCGCTTGTCGGACGGCGAAATGCTCCTGATCCAGGATGCCCCGCTGGAACTGCAGCGCTGGTATGAGGTGCGCGCCGAGCTCCAGGGCAGCCAGATGTCCTTTTTCGTCGATGGCAAGCTGGTGGGCGCCCTCACCGATCAACGCTCAACCTCCGGCTCGGTGGGCCTCGCCGTGCAGGATGCCATGAGCGTCCTTTACGATGACTTCACCGTCAGCGGCCCGGAGATCCCCGATTCCGCGCTGCGGATTTCCCTTTCCCAAAACCAAATCGCCCTGTCCTGGCCGGCCCCGCCCGGCCCCGCCGTGCTGCAATCCGCCAGCTCCCTCACCTCGCCCATCCAGTGGACCACCATCGCCACCATCCCAGCCGGCAGCCCAGGCTCCCGGCCGTTGGATCTCCAGCCCGGAGGCCGGTATTTCCGCGTGGCCCAGTGAGCCTTTGAATCTCAAATTTCTAATTTCAAATCTCAAATCGCTGGGTCCCACAGGGATTTCGGACCAAAGCCCGGGGTTGGCGCCCAATACGCAGCGGGGTTGCGCCTTTATCCCAAAACATTAGAAACCCCAAAGCAGGCCCCCCAGCCCGTCTTTTCATCTTCATACTCCGGCCCCCCATCGACAACGCAAAAAGCCGGAATCCCGCAAGGGATTCCGGCTGGAGTGGCAATCCTGGTTCAGGCTGCGATTACCTGGCCGCCCGGTAGAATTTCCGGGCCGAGGAGTCTGGGAGGGCGATTGACAAGGGCGAAGCCGCCCCGCTCACATCCCGCCAGGCCCCGACCGCCTCATCGGCCTCCTGCAATTTGCCGGCCCAGGTGAGCGTGAGCCCGGTGGCGGTCCGCGCCACGCTGATCGTGGGCGGGGCGGTCACCGGCCTGGCGCCGGCGGCATAATGGGTGAGGATGCTCTCCGGGGAGAGCGGCTTGTCATAGACGGCCACTTCATCGATGGATCCCTCAAAGAAGAAGCTGCCCACCGGGTTTTCCGTGGCGCTGCCGCCGATGCGCAGCAGCTGGGCATCGTTGACGCCGAAGGGATTGGTGCTGGCGCCCACCTCGGCGCCGTTGACATAGAAGCGTTTGGTGGCGCCATCATAGGTGGCCACCAGGTGCGCCCAGGCGCCGATGGTCAGCGCCGGTCCCGCAATCACATCCCAGCCCGACGAGGCGCCGGTCCCGGTCCAGAACTGCCAGGTATTGCCCGGCTCAGCGTAGAAAATATAACCGCGCTGCGGGGCATCGTCCCGGGAGGCCAAGGGCGACCGGTGGACCCCGGCTCCGCCGGTGGCTTTCGCCCACACTTCAAGGCTGAAGACCGGGGGATTCAGCTCCGCCGTGTAGGGGATTTCCACCTTGCTCTGGTTGGCGGCTGAAAAACCGGCGGCGGTGTTGGCATCGCCCGCGAGGGCCCCCGGCACGCCCAATTCCACGCTGTTGAGGAAGGAACCGTTGTTTTTGCCCATCACATCCTCGGCGGTCTCGCCGGAAGCTTCGCCCAGGCGCCAATAACCGACCGGGGCGTCCGCCTTGACCACCTCCAGGTAGGGCAGATTGGAAACCGTGATGACTTTCAAGGTGGCGGCATCGCTGGTGGCGCTGCCGGCCAGGTTATTGACAAACACCCGGTAGCTGCCGGCCTCGGCCGAGGTGACATTCGACAGCGACAAGGAATTGTTGGTCTGGCCCACGAGGTCGGTCCCGTTGAACTGCCAGCGGTATTTCAAGGGGAGGCTGCCCGCAGCCTGCACTTTGAAGGTGACACTGGCCCCGGGCAACACCGCCCGGGAGGCCGGCTGGGTGTTGATGGTGGGCGGGGTGGTGGCGCCGAAACCGGCCCCGAAATGCAAGGCGATTTTCTCCGGGGTCAGCACCGTGTTGTAAAAGGCCACTTCGTCGATATCCCCGAATAAGAAGAAATTGCCGGTTTCGGATTCGGTGGCGCCGCCGCCGATGCGCAACGGCCGGGCGGTATTGGGTTGGAAGGCATTGGTGCTGGAGCCGGCCAGCGCGCCATCCGTGTAAAAGCGTTTGGTAACACCATCATAAGTGACGGCCAGGTGAATCCATTTGTCATTGACGACCGCCGGGCCGGCGATGGTGTCCCAGCCGGCGCCGGTGCCGCTCCAGAATTCCCATTGGTTGGCGGGGGTTGCGTAAATGATATAACCGCGCTGCGGGGCGTCATCCCGCGAAGTCACCGGGGAACGGTGGGCGCTGCCGCCGGTGATTTTGGCCCACAGTTCCAGGGAGAAATTCGTGGGATTCAAAGCCGCGCTATAGGGCACATCCAGCCTGGTCTGGGCGTCGCCGTTGAACCCGGCGGCGGTGTTGTTGTCCCCCACCAAGGCGCCCGGCTGGCCGAGGGTGACCCCATTCAAATAGGATCCATTGCGGCCGCCGGCGTAATCCAGGGCCACCTCGCCCGAGGCTTCACTCAGCCGCCAATACGAAATAGGTTTGTCGGCCATGATGAAGGAAGCATAGCTGTTGGCCGGCAGGACGATGACCGTCAACCGGGCCACCTGGCTGGTGGCGGAACCGGCGGGATTGGTGGCCACGACCCGGTAATCCCCCTGGCTGGCCGTCTGGGCGTCGGTCACCGCCAGGGTGGCGTTCGTCGCCTGGGCGAGGCTGGCGCCATTGAATTGCCACTGGTATTGCATCAATACGCTGCCGGCGGCCTGGGCGGTGAAATTGGCGGCGCCTCCCGCATACACGGTGACTGGCTGCGGTGTGACATCAAAGGTGGGCACGGAAATGTTGAGGATTTCCACGACCGCCTCCGCGCTGGCCACGGTCCCGCCCTCGTTGGACACCTCGACGGTGTAAGCGCCGGCATCGGTGAGCCTGGCGCTGGCGATGCTGAAGGTGTCATTGGTGGCATCCTTGATCGCCGCGCCTTTGAACTTCCACTGGTAGCTCAAGGGCAGGGATCCGGTGGCGGCGACGGCCAGGGATACCGGCTGGTTGATGTAATTGGTCTGGTTCTGCGCCTCCCGCACGATCGCGGGCGCCACGGGAACCGGCTTCGTGCCGCTGCCGGCCAGGTAATGGGCCAGGACGCGGTCCGGCGCCAGCGCGTTGGTGTAAACGGCCGCTTCGTCCACCTCGCCGGCGAAGAAATAATTGCCGGCGCCTTCCGTGGCGCCGCCGCCGATGCGCAGGGGGCGGGCGGTGTTCAGGGCCAGCACCGTGGGGGCCGCATCCATGACGGTCAAAACCCCATCCACATAAAACCGCCGATAGGCTCCATCGCAGGTGGCCACCAGGTGGGTCCATTGGTCCTCGACCACCGCGGGGCCAATCAAGGAAATCCAGCCGGCGCCGGTGCCGGTCCAGAATTCCCATTGGTTGGCGGGGGTGGCGTAGATGATATAGCCACGCTGCGGGGCATCGTCGCGGGAAGTCATCGGGGAACGGTGATTGGCTGAGCCAGGGGTCACCTTGGCCCAGCATTCCATGGTGAATTTCGGGGTGTTCAAACCGGCCTTGAACGGCACATCCACCTTGTTGCCCGTGCCGTTGAAGGCCGCGGCGGTGTTGCTATCCCCCTGGATCGCCCCGGCTTGCCCGCCCTGGGCGCCGAGGTAAGTGCCATTGGCGGCATCGGCCAGGCTGCCGATGTTTTTGGCGGTGGGCAGAGGCGGGATGGCCGGCTCATTCAAGCGCCAATAGCCCAGCGGCTTGAGCGCCAGGATCACCTGTTCGTAGGGAGTGGTCCGCGCGGAGTTGGTGCCATTGCTGTAATGCGCGGAGATCTGGCTGGCGCTGAGGGCGATGTTGTAAACCGCCACCTCATCCACCGAACCGTCAAACCCGTAGGAAGCGTCACCCCGGGCCCCGATGCCCAGCGGCACCGAGCTGTTCGGCGCAAAGAGGCTGCTGGACCCCGTGCCGGCTTCCACCCCGTTCACGTAAACGGTGGCTTTCGTGCCATCGTATACCGCCACCAGGTAATACCAGGCGTTGGTGTCGAGGGTGTTGGTGGTATTGATATTGATGGTGTAGTTGTTGGCGGAGTCGCCATGCCGATAGTTCCAGCCGGTGGCGGTCTGGTAGAATATCCAGCCTTCGGCGGCGGGGCTCACCCGCCGCAGGCTGGCCATCGGGGAGACGACATCCGTGCCGGTCTGCAGCGAGGCGGGCTTCACCCAGCCCTCCACCGAAAACGGCGGATTGGGATTGATTTCCAAAGTATAGGGAACCTGGAGCCGCTGGTTGGCGATGAACCGGCCGGCCGTGTCAGGGCTGCCCGCCAGGCCGCCGGGCTGCGCGAGGGTGGGATTGCCAAGGTATTCCCCTTGGGCGGCATCCCCGAGCGTGCCGAGATTGGCCCCATAAACCGGTTGCGGGGCGGGAGCATTGTCTCCCAGCCGCCAATAGCCGGCGGGTTGGTCCGTTAAAACGGTGCTTTCGTAATTTGCGGCCAAAACCGGCCATACGCCGGCAGCGGTGAGGGCCGCCCAGCCGAGGGTGATCAATGTGGATTTTCGCATACGTTCCCGTATTCTATCGCACCCAGCCCACACCGGCAATTCGAATGTGCCCCACCCCAAGGTTTTTTCCATCCGGTTTGCGGTCCGCCTCCTGCGCCGCGCGTGATTCCGTGGTTTGCCACGGGCAAATTGCGTTGTGGCTGGACACACTTGCCTGGCTGTATTATTTCACGGCGCATGATTCTCGGCGCACATTGCTCAACTGGCGGCGGTGTTCACATGGCTCTGCAACGGGCCAAGGACATTGGCGCGGAAATTTGCCAGATCTTCGTGAAGAACAACATGCAGTGGACAGGCACCCCGCTGCCGCCAGCCGCTGCCGATCGTTTTGCCGCCGCCCGGAAGGCCTCCTCCCTGGCCTGCGTCTTTGGCCACACCGGGTATTTGATCAACCTGGGCGGCCCGCCCGGCCCCAAGCGCGACCAATCCCTTCAGTCCCTGATCAACGAATTGCAATTGGCCGCCGCCTTGAACCTGCCCTTCCTGGTGCTCCACCCCGGGGCGCATTTGGGCCAGGGGGAGGAGGCCGGCCTGCGCCAGATCGCCGCCGGCCTGGATGAAGCAGCCCGCGCCACCCGCGGGTCCCAGGTCCGCATCGCCCTGGAGAATACCGCCGGCCAGGGCACCTGCCTGGGCCATCAGCTGGAGCACATCGCCGGGATCTTCGAGCGGGTGGCCCATCCCAGGCGGCTGGGTGTCTGCCTCGACACCGCCCACCTCTTTGAGGCGGGCTTGGATCTCCGCACCCCGCAGGTTTGGGACGCAATCATGCAAAAGGCGGACCAACTCTTTGGCCTGGGGCAAATCCTAGCCTTCCACCTGAACGACTCCAAGAGCGGGCTCGGCTCCCGCGTGGACCGCCACGCCGGCATCGGCCAGGGGCACATCGGACGGGAGCCATTCCGGCACATTCTGAACGATGCCCGGTTCGCCAGCCACCCCGGCTGCCTCGAAACCCCCAAATCCCCCGGCCTGCACGAGGACATCGAAAACCTGGCCATTTTGCGCAGCCTCCAAAAACCGGCCTGATCATTCCGCCCTCAGCGGGATTCCCGCGGCCGGATTGGGCCGAATGGGACCGCTTGGCAAAAGCCAGCGCCCCGCGTAGGATGAGGGTGTGCTGGACCAATTAACTGAACAGTTGCGCGGCGGGATTTCGTTATCCAACGAACAGGTCATCCTCGCCATCGATCATCTCGCCGGGGAAACGGTGGCGCCCGAACCCAAGGCGGATTTCCTGAGCGCCCTCGCGGCCAAAGGGGAAACCGTGGAGGAGATCGCCGCCTTTGCCATGGAGCTGCGGAATAAATCCGTGCCCGTGCCCATCGCCGCCTCCGTCCGCGCCGCGGGCCTGCTGGACGTCGTGGGCACCGGGGGCGACCAGCTCGGCACCTTCAACATTTCCACCTCCTCGGCGATCATCGCCGCCGCCGCCGGCATCCCGGTGGCCAAGCACGGCAACCGGGCCATCACCTCCCTCTCCGGCTCGGCCGATGTGCTGGAGGCTTTGGGCATCCGCATCGACCTCACGCCCGGGCAGGCCGCCGCCTTCCTGCGTGACCATCAATTCGTCTTTTTGTTCGCTCCCCGTTTCCACCCGGCGTTCAAGCATATTGCCCCCGCCCGCAAGCTCTGCGCCGCGCGCGGCCAGCGCACCATCTTTAATTTCCTCGGGCCGCTGTTGAATCCCGCCCGGCCTTTCGCCCAGCTGGTGGGGGTGGCCGCCCCCGCCTATTGCGAGCCTTTCGCCCGGGTGCTGCAGACGCTGGGCGTTCAGCGCGGCCTCGTCGTCTGCGGCCAGGCCGGCGCCAGCCACATGGATGAATTATCCACCCTCGGTGAAAACACCATCGCCGAATTTTACCAATCCCGCGGGCTGGCCGTTTCCACGGGCCTGATGGCTGGCCTCCCCTTCCAAAAAGCCACGCTGGAGGATTTGAAAGGGGCGGATCGCCAGGCCAACGCCCTCCTGGTGCGCGGGGTGCTGAGCGGCGCTGATCGCGGCCCCAAGCGCGACGCAGTCTTGCTGAATGCCGGCGCCGCGCTCTGGGCGGCGGGCAAAACCAGCTCCATTACTGAGGGCTGGGACCAGGCCGCGCAATTGATCGATGGGGGCGCGGCCATCGCCAAACTCGAGGAACTGGTTCAGGCTTCGCAGGCCATTTCAGATTAGCGCACCAACGAGGCCGGCCTGTTTTTCCCTTCCTTTTCCGGGTTTGAGCGCACTCCGCGTAATCGTGCTGGGTGCCGGAGGGGCAGCGGAAGGCGGCGGTGGAGAGTTCCGGCAGGAATTGGTTAAAGCCGAGCCTGCGCCCTTGGACGGTGACCACGCCGACTGGACCGATGCCCGCCTCCTGAAATGAAATTGCGGAGATGCAGCCCCCCCCGGCTTAGGAGACCTTTTTTGCACTATTTGCCAAGCCGCGTCCACGCAATTGGGCCGGTCGTTTTTGCGGGATCTTTTTGCGCAAAGTCTTTTTCGTTCCTCTCTCAATAACAGACCGTGAAGGATATGCTCACTCCTCGTCTTGCCAAAAAACTGCGGCGCAACCACATCCATCCCAACTGCAGAGGAACGGCTCAGGCGCCCGCCTGGAACTGGGGGTGCTGCACGAGGGCCTGCCAGGAGGCGGGGGAGATGGGGGCGCGGGAGTAGGCCGGGGTGCGGAGAGGCTCGGCGCAGGTGGACTGGCTGACGCGCTGGAGCCAGCGCTGGCCGAGCGGCTCGCCGACCAGGTGCGGGTGGGTGGCGGCCACGGTGGTCTCCTCCTTCTCGCCGGTGGCGTGGCCATGGCCCACGTAAAAGCCGGCCAGCAGCAAGGTGGCGCGGAGCATGGTGCTGCGGGAGTAGGTGGCCAGGCTGCAGGGCACCGCGGGGTCCAGGCGCCGGTGGAGCAGGGCGAACAGCGGCAGGGTCCACATGGCGGGGTTGGTGGCGGGGGAGTAGGCGTCCCACAGGATGGCGCGGGGGGAGGGGCTGGCCGGGGTGAGGGAGCCATCCGGGGCGGGGGCCAGGAGGGCGGGGAAATCGCCGCGGTGCAGCTCCCAGCGGACCGGCTGGCGACCGTTGCGGAATTCGATCCCGCCCTCGGCGATGAGCCGGCGCAGGTGGGGGGCGTAATCGCCGAAATAGCCGAGGCGGCCGGCATGCTCCAGGGCGAACTCGAGCGGCTCGAGCGTGCAGTCGAAGCTGGCGAGGTGGAGCGGGATCTCGAGCTCCCGGGTGGCGTGGAGGATGGCGAGGGCGTTGCCGGCGGCCCCCAGGCCCACATCCCAGATGGCGAACCCGGCCGGCTCCTGGAGGAGGCGGCTGCGCAGGGCTAGCTGGTTGAGGTAGAGGGCCTCGGCCTCGCGGGCCGGGCCGAGGACGGGATGGAAGGTCTCCTGGTGGGCCAGGGACCGGAGGCTGAAGGCCCCCCCCGCCAGCTGCACCAGGCGGAACCCGGAGGCGGGGGGATCGGCCGGGGGCGGCAGGCTCATGGGTCAGTTCAGCACCAGGCCGCGGCGCTTGAAGGTGGGGAGGTCGAGATCCTCGCCGCGGCGGATGATAGGCTCGCTTTTCTCGAACCGGCCCTTGCTGATGATATCCAGGGGCAGCTGGATCTGGAGCTGCCGGGGCAGGGCCTTGTTGATCCGGGAGATGACGCTGCCCGGGCGGCCGAGGAGCGCGTGTTTCTGGTCGGAGGTCAGCTCCGGGGGCGGCGGGAGGCAGCGGGTGGAGGGCCGCGCGGGGGCCTGCTCCGAGGTGGCGAGCTGGGTCTCGAGGTCGAAATCGGTTCCGGGCAGCGCGGCCCCGGGGTCCGGCTCGGCGGCGGGGCCAAGGGACTGGCCGCGGGCGGTGGTGATGAGCGTCACCTCCAGGCGGTCGCCCAGGGATTCATCGATGCAGGTGCCCAGGGTGAGGCAGGCGTGGCCGGTGTGGTGGTTGATGGCCTCGACGAGCCGGTTGATCTCCATAATGGTCAGGCTTTCCCCGGCGGAAAGGCTCAGCAGGACGGTCTCGGAATCGGCCAGGAGCTGGCCCTGGTCGAGGAACGGATTCTGCAGGAGCTTGTCGATGGCGTCGGCCACGCGGTCGGGCCCGCGGGCTTCGGCGACGGCGAAGGCGCTGGCGGAGTGCTTGCCGCGGAGGGTGGAGGCCAGGTGGGCGAAATCCAGCTGGATGAGGCCCGGGCGCGTGAGCAGGCGCCAGATGCCGCGCAGGCCCTGGGCGAGCAGCTCATGGCTGGCCTGGAAGGTCTCGACGAGGCTGGCGTGGGGGCTGACCAGGGAGGCGAGCTTCTGGTTGGAGAGGCAGATGACGCCGTCGGCCGCGCGCTGGAGCAGGCGCAGGTGATGCCGGGCCTGGCTCACCCGGCTCTGCCCCTCGCAATCGAACGGCAGGATGGCGAAGGCCAGCGCCAGGGCGCCCGCCTCGCGGGCCACGCGGGCCAGCACCGGGCCGGCCCCGGCGCCGGTGCCGCCGCCCAGGCCGGCGATGATGAACACCAGGTCCGCCCCCTCGCAGAGGCGGCTGAGGCCGGAGGCGTCCTTCTCGGCGGCGCTCATGGCCAGGTTGAAATCGCCGCCCGTGCTGAGCCCGCGGGTGAGCTGGGCGCCGAGCTGGAATTTCTGGCTGGCGGAGCACTGCGCGAGGGAGCGGGCGTCCGTGTTGGCGGCGATGAAGGAGATGCCCTGGAGATCCAGGGCGGACAAGTGCTCCACCACGCGGCAGCCGGCGTCGCCCAGGCCGAAGCACTGGACTTTGAACGGCCGGTGGCCGGCGGGAACAAGGGAATTCAGGTCATGCATAATCAAGCGCGTTTGAAGATCTGGCTGAGCCGGCTGCGGAGGCCCTGCCCAAAGGATTTCTGGCACCGCTGCTGCTTCCACTGAAGCGCGCCATACCGCGCCAGGCCGATGGCGGTGGCGAACTCCGGCTGGTCCAGGCTCGAGGGGATGCCGCTCACCCCGTTCACGCGCCCGACACAAACCGGCAGCTGGAAAAAATGCCTGGCCAGCGGCACGATGTCCGGGATGCGCACGCCGCCGCCGCAGAGGAACACGCCCGCGGTGATATCCTCCAGCACGCCGGCCTGGGCCACGTCCTCCAGGATCAGCTCGAAGATCTCCTCCAGCCGGGCGGTCATGATCAGGCCCAAATGCTCCAGGTTGACCAGCTTCTCGGGCAGGCCCAGCTCGCTGGTCAGGGAGATGTTCTGGCCCGCCATGGCTTCGTCCATCATGGCGCGGCCCTTGCGTTTCTTCAGCTCCTCAGCCAGGTGCAGGGGCAGCTTGAGCCCCACGGCGAGGTCGTTGGTGACGTGGTCGCCGCCCACGGCCAGCACGCCGGAGTGCTTGACGATGCCGTTGGCGCACACCACATACTCGGTGGCGCCCGCGCCGAGATCAATCACCAGGGCGCCGAGCTGCTTCTGCTCGTGGCTCAGCAGGGCAAGGGTGGAAGCCAGGCCGTTGAACACCAGGGCATCCACTATCAGCTGCAGGCCGCGCACGGCGCGGATGGGATTCTCCAGGCGGGTGATCTGGCCGTGGATCACATGCATGTCCACCTCCAGGCGGCCGCCGGCCATGCCCTCCGGATTTTCGATGTCGCGCTGGTTATCGACGGTGTAATGCTGGCGGACGGCGTGGACCACATGGCCGCCGGGGGGCAGGTTGATCGCCTTGGCGTTTTTGACCACATCCTGCACATCCTCCCGGGTCACCACGCGGTCCGGGGAGAGGACGGTGTGCAGGCCGCGGTTGTTGATGCACTGGATATGGTTGCCGGTGACGCCCAGGAACACGCTGCGCACCTCCACATCCGCCATCTGCTCGGCCTCCACGATGGCGTTGCGCAGATCCTCGCCCAGGGTGGCAGCGTCCACCACCTCCCCCTTGCGGACGGCCCGCGACCGGGCCTGGCCGATGCCGATGATGTTGACGTTATCGTTGTCCAGGACTTCGCCCACGATCACACAGATCTTGGCGGTGCCAGCCTCCAGGCCCACCACGATATTATCCGCGCTGAACATTATTCCTCCCGGGATAAGGGTTTTTCGGGGTCTTGCTCTTCACGGGCGGAACCAGCCCCGCCTCGGACCACAAGACCGGCAGATTGTTGGTGATGGAAAGGTCCACGCTGGCGATGGATTTGCCGACCGTCAGGCCGAACTGGTGGATGGCCTGCCAGCGGAGCAGCTGGGGATCGAACCGGTCGAGGCCCAGAGTGATCTGCGCGCCCTGGCCGGTGAAAGCCCGGAGAACCTCCGGCGTGGAGATATCCACACGCTCCAGATCCACCAGCGGGTACATGGCGGAGCCTTCGAAGGCTTCCATCAGCCGCAGGACGGCGAACACCTGTTTGGAGGCCACCGGGTGGCCCGGCCGCAGGTCCGGGTTCTTCAGCCCGGTGATGATCACCATGGATTCCAGGTCCGGCGGCGCCACCACCGAGCCGGGCCGGAAATCCTGCGGCAGCATCACGTAGCCCTCGGCATCCAGCAGATAGACGGAAAGCGTGAAGCCCCCCTCATCCGGCAGCGGGGCGAGCACGTGCGCCCGCGCCACGGGCCGCCGCTCCCGCACCCGCAATTGCAGCGTGGCCGGCAGGATCCGTTCCACGGAAACTTCCCGGACCACCGGGGCCAGCTCCAGGTTGCGCTTGATCCGCCCCAGGTCCAGCTCCAGCGAGCAATCGCCCTCTTTGACGCCCGCCCACTGGCGGATCTGGCCGGCGGTGAGGATGCCATCGGTCTGGATTTCCAGGTTGCGGATGGCCAGGGCATCGTTGCGGAGAATGAACTTCTGGTAGGCCTCGCCGCCCCCCACCCAGAGGCCGTAGCCGAGGGCGACGGTGAGCACCGCCGCGCCCAGCGGCCCGAGGATCATCCGCCAGCGCTTCCGGCGGGCGGGTTTGGTCTCCACGCGGACATCGAGGATTTCCTCCCGCTGGAAACGCCGGTTTTTTTTCGATTTAAACCATCCCATGACTGGCCTTTCTCAAGGTATCGGCAGCGCCGGATTTTCCGGCCGGCGGCCGGCCCAGCGCCAATTCGAGCATGCGCTGGCACAATTGTGGGTAGCCGAGGCCCGCGGCGGCGGCCGCCTTGGGCAGCAGGCTGGTCTCGGTCATGCCAGGCAGCGTGTTGACCTCCAGCACCACCGGCTGACCATTCTCCCGCAGCAATACATCCACCCGCGCATAATCCCGGCCGCCCACCGCCCGGAAGACCTCCCAGGCCGCCGCTTGCACGCGGGCCTCCACCTCCGGCGCCAGCGGGGCGGGGCAGAAATACTCCGTGGCCCCGGAGGTGTATTTATTATGGTAGTCATAGGCGCCCTGCCGGGGGCGGATCTCCACCACCGGCAGCACCTGGCCACCGAGAATACCCACCGTCAGCTCCCGCCCGAAAACGCGCTCCTCCACGAGCACCTCGGAGTCGAAGGCGAAAGCCGCCCGCACCGCCTCCTCCCAGGCCTCCCGGGTGTCCACAAATTGGAGGCCGATGCTCGAGCCTTGGCGGACCGGCTTCAGCACCACCGGCGGCCGCCAGCCCACCGGCCACGGCTCGTCCGCCCGGCGCAGCACCCGGAAGGGGGCGGTGGGCACGCCCGCCGCCACGCAGCGGTCCTTGGTCAGGGCTTTGTCGAAGGCGATCCGGCTGGCTTCCGGCCCGCACCCGGTGTACGGCACGCCGGTCTTTTCCAGGGCGGCCTGGACGGTGCCGTCCTCCCCGTAGGTGCCGTGCAAAACCAGGAACACCGCGCGCGTGCCCGCCGGCAGGATCCAGCCCGGCTCCCGCGGATCCAGCTCCACCACCGGGTGTCCCAGGGACCGCAGGGCCTGGGCCACCGCCTGGCCGCTGCGCAGGGAGACCTCGCGTTCCGCGGAGGGCCCGCCGGCCAGCACGGTGACCGGCCCGGGCGTGATAGGTTTTGGCGTGTCAGTCATCATTCCGGCTCCCCGACAATTTTGATTTCCAGCTCCAGCTCGATCCCCCGCTCCGCGCGCACCCGCTCGCGGATCTGCTCGATCAACCGCAAAACATCCCGGGCGGCCGCCCGGCCTTCATTGACGATGAAATTGGCGTGCACCTCGGACACCCGCGCCCCGCCGACGCGCAGGCCTTTCAGCCCCAGCTCATCGATCAGCCGGCCGGCCGAGCTGCCCGCCGGATTCTTGAAGACGCACCCCGCGCTGGGCGCCGCCGGCTGGGTCCGCCACCGCCGCTGGTGGTGGCCGCGCAGGATCTCGTCGATCTGCTCCACCGGGGCGGGCACGGCCCGCACGACCGCCTCCAGGGCGATGTGATCCTGGAACCAGGCGCAGGAGCGGTAGGCCACCGGGATCTGGCCCGCGGCGCGCTCGCCCACCCGGCCGGAATAATCCATGGCCCGCACCTGTTCCAGCACCTGGAACAAGCTGGCGCCCATGGCCCCGGCGTTCATGCGGAGCGCCCCGCCCAAGCTGCCCGGTATGCCCTCCAGGAACTCCAGGCCGCCCAGCCCGTGCCGGCGGGCGGTCATGACCACCTCCCGCAGCCGCGCCCCGGCCCCGGCGCGGAGGCGCTCCCCCTCGACGGCGATGCGGCTCCAGGAGGGACCGTTCAAGCAAACCACCAGGCCGCGCCAGCCGCCATCCTGCACCAGCAGATTCGAGCCCCGGCCCAGGACCAGCACCGGCAGATCCCGCCCGGCGCAGAATTGGAGCACCGCCGCCAGGTCGTCCTCCGTGGCCGGCTCCACATACCAATCCGCCCGGCCGCCCACCCGCCAGGTCGTCTTTTTGGCCAGCGGCTCCCCGCCGCGGATGACCGTCCCGGGCGACACCAGCCGGCTCAATTGGCCGCCGATGGTCCCGGCGCCGGCCAGGCGCCGGGCGCGCAACCGCGCGGCCAGCTGGTGGGCGGCTTGGGTGATATCCCCCGCCCCGAGGAACAACACCACATCCCCGGGACGCACCGCCTGGGAAACGGCTTCCTCCAGGGCGGGCAGCGTGGGGATGCAGCTCACTTGCCGGCCGGTGGCGGCCACCGCCCGGGCGAGCGTTTCACCCGTCACACCGGGAAGGGGCTCTTCGCCCGCGGCATAGATGTCCGTGAGCCAGAGCCAATCGGCCGGGCCGAAACAAGTGGCAAAGCGATCCAGCAGATCCCGGGTGCGGGTGTGGCGATGCGGCTGGAAAGCCACCAGCAGCCGGCCGGGCCGGGCCGCTTGGAAGGCTTCCAGAGTGGCCTGGATTTCCTGCGGATGATGCCCGTAATCCTCGAACACCTGCACGGACTCATCCCGATACAGCTCCTGCTGGCGGCGGGCGGCGCCCTGGAAATCGCGGATCGCCTCCGCGATGGCCTCTGGCGCAAACCCCAGCTGATGCAGGACCGCGACCACGGCGGCAGCGTTGGACACATTGCTGCGGCCGATCAGGCGGATGCCAAACCGGCCCAGCGATTGGCCGCCATGGCTCAGCTCGAATTCGGAACCACCGCCACCGATGGCGTGCTGGACCACCTGGTAATCGGCGGGCTGGAATCCCCAGGATATTTTCCGCGGCTGGCCGGCCAGCAGCGGCCCGAGCCGGGGATCGTCCGCCGAATAAAAAACCGTGCCCCGCACCTGGCTGGCAAAGGTCTGGAATTCGCGGCCAATCCGGTCAAAGCTGCCGAAGTGATCGAGGTGATCCTCGTCCACGTTGAGCAGGATGGCGTGGGCGGGATGGTAGGCGGTGAGGGTGCCATCGCTTTCATCCGTTTCCAGGATGAACCAGGCGGGAGCGGAACCGCCGGCCGGCGCAGCTTTCCCGTGGGGCGCCAGCTGCGGGACGAGCGACCCCACCGCGTAGCCGGGCCGGGCGCCCAAATTCCCCAGGGCGAAGGCCAGCAGGGCGGAGGTGGTGGTCTTGCCGTGCATGCCGGCCACGCAGACCGCCTGGCCGGCGGTGGCCAGCGCGGCCAGCAGCTCCCCGCGGCGCACCACCGGCACCGCCAGCGCCCGGGCGGCCGCCAGCTCGGGATTATCCGGCCGGATGGCGGAGGAAAACACCACCAGGATGGGCTGCGCAGCCTGGACCGCCCCGGCACTGTGCCCTTGGGCGATCACCGCCCCCCGCCCCTCCAGCTGGGCGGTTTCCGGGCTGGCGGCCAGGTCCGATCCGGTGATGGTGTAGCCCAAATCCAGGAGCACATGGCCCAGCGCGCTCATGCCGCATCCCCCTGCCCCCACCAGGTGCACCGGCCCGCCGGCCCGCCTTCCGGCCAGCCAGGCTGCGAGTTCCCGGGGTTGGTCCTGCTTCAGGTAACTGTTTGCGGTGTCGTTCATTTTCCAGGCGCCGGCCGCGGCCCGGCCGCAGCCTCCCCGTTTTCCGGCATCCGCTCCTTGATGGCCGCCAGCAGCCGCTGGGCGATATCCGCCGCCGCCCCCGGCTGATGCCACGCCGCCAAAGCCGATTTCACCTTTTCCCCGGCCGGCCCCAGCAGGGCGGCCAGCTCCCGCGCGACCGCCGCCGGCGTGGCGGCCGCCTGGCTGAGCATCCGCGCCGCGCCGGATTCCACGAAGGCCAGGGCATTGTGATGTTGATGGTTATCCGCGGCATGCGGATAAGGGATCAGCAGGGAAGGCAGCCGCAGCGCCGCCGACTCAGCCAGCGAGGAGCCCCCCGCGCGGCTGATGGCCGCGGTGGCGGCATTCATCGCCAGCTCCATTTCCGTGAGGAACGGGCGCACGACCGCCGCGCACGACCGCCGCGCATAGGCATCCCGGACGCGGTCCGCATCCTTCCGGCCGGCCAGGTGGATGAACTGCAGCTCCGGGACGGCCTTCCGCAGGTGCGGCAGGGCCTCCAAAACCAGGTTGTTGACCGCGGTGGCCCCCTGGCTGCCACCCATGACCAGCAGCACCGGGCGGAGGGGATCCAGGCCCAGCATGACCCGGCAGGCGGCCGGATCCTGCGGCTGGAACTGGGGCCGCACGGGCATCCCCACCGCGGTGATCCGGTCGTGGCGCAGGCGGCGGGCGCATTGGGGGAAATAGACGAAAGCCTCCCCGGCCCACCAGCTCACGATGCGGTTGGCGCGGCCGGGAACGGCGTTGGCCTCGTGGATGAAGGTGGCCGCGCCGCAGGACCGCGCCGCCCAGGTGGCAGGCACGCTCAGGAAGGCGCCCATGGCGATCACCGCGCGGATCCCCTTTTCCTGATATGTTTTCCGGGCCAGGGCGCTGGACTCTTTGCAGGCCCGCAGGAACTTCCACCAGCCTTGCTTTTTCAGGGCCAGCACCGGGAGGGTCACCGTGGCGAGGCCGCCGGCGCTTTGCGCCGCCACCTGGTCAATCTCCTTGGTGGTGATGAAAGCGGTGACGTCGCAGCCCAATTCCAGCAAGGCTTCGCCGATGGCGAAGCCCGGGAACAAATGGCCGCCAGTGCCGCCACACACGATGGCGGCAGCCGGTCTATGGGTTTGGTTCTGCATCAATAGGGCAAAGTGGCCGCCGCCGGCTCGAGGGAATCGCCGGGCAGGCCGGAACGGGGTCCGGCCCGCCGGGCAATGCTCAGCATCAAGCCGACGCAAGTTAACATGATCACCAGGTTCGATCCCCCGTAGCTGATGAACGGCAAAGGCAAACCCTTGTTCGGCAACACCGCGGTGACCACCCCGATGTTGATGAAGGCCTGGAGGCCGATCATCAGGGAGATCGAGGAGCCCAGGAGCACCCCGAACTGGTCGGAGGAGTTCCACGCGATATACAGGCCGCAGACCACCAGCACCAGGAACGCCGCCACGATCCCCAGGGTGGCCACCAGCCCCAGCTCCTCACCGATGACCGATAAAATGAAGTCCGTATGGTGTTCCGGGACAAAGCCGAGCTTTTGGCGGCCATTGCCCAGGCCCAGGCCAAACCAGCCGCCGGAACCCAGCGCATAAATGGCCTGGGTGACCTGGTAGCCGGCGCCCTCCTTGTCCAATTCCGGGTGGAGCCAGGCCATGACCCGGGCCATGCGCACCGAGTTATTCAGCAGCAGATAACCGAGGCCGGCCACCCCCAGCGGAACCATCGGCAGGAGGAAAACCCACCGCAGGCCGCCCAGCAGCAGCAAGGCCAGCGAAACTGACCCCAACAGGGCGGTGGCACCCCAATCCGGCTCGGCGAAAACCAGGACCAATATGCTGCCGGCCACCGCCCCGGGGACGATCATCCCGCGCCAGAAGGAACGCATATGCTTCTGGTTCTTTTCACAATAGGCGGCCAGGGTGATCAGCAGCGCCAGCTTGGCCAGCTCGGAGGACTGGAATTTCATCACTTTCAGGTTCATCCAGCGCGAGGCGCCATTGGCGGGGCAGCGGAAAGGGGGGACGAATACCAGGATGAGCAGCACCACGGAAATCCCGAGCAGAATCCAGCCCGCCTTCTTCAGCCGCCGGTAATCCATCGCCACCATGGTGAGGCAGACCACCAAGCCCACCGCCGCCCACACGCATTGCCGCAAAAGGAACCGGGCCCCTTCCTTGTCCATGCCGGCGCTGTACAGCACCACCATCCCGAGGGCGAGCAGCGAACCCGCGCACAGGATAAACAGGCTGGTGGCAATCTTCATGGACCGGACGGGTTGTGGACCTCGATGCGGGCGCCTCCCCTGCTGGCGAAACGCCCGCTTCCTGGCCGAAACCAGGCGATGGGGTTACTTCTTCGCGCCGGCGTTGGTTTTGGCGCCGCTCGCGGCCGGGGTGGCGCTGGAGCCCGTTTTGGGAGCCGGTATTTTGAGCTTCTGCCCAACGCGCAGCTGGTTGAACGGGAGTTTGTTCAAAGCCTGGATTTCCTTGGCCGTGGTGTGATGCAGCCGGGCGATCTTGGTCAGATTGTCGTTGGCCTTCACCGTGTAGGTGGCAACGCCTCCGGTTTCCGCCTTGGCGCCGCCAGCAGCCTCGGGTTTGCCGGCCGCGGCCGCGGGCGCGGGGATCACCAGTTTTTGCCCGATTTTAAGCTTGCGGGAATCGACATTGGGATTGGCCTTGGTCATGTCCGCCACCGTGATCCCGTGGGCCTTGGCGATTTTCAGGAAATAATCGCCCTTGGCCACCGTGTATTCCTTGCTGCCGCCAGCATCCACCAGCGGGGGATTGGCGGCGGGCGGATTGGGCGGGGTGCCGCCGGCGTCCGCCACCGGGGGATTGGCAGCGGGCGGGTTGGGCGCAGCGCCGCTGGTGTCCGCCACCGGCGGGTTGGCGGCGGGCGGATTGGACGGAGTGGCGACCGGCGGCGGGCTCGGGGGCGGCTCCGCCACCAGGTTGCTCGTGATCGAAGGCAGGTTGGTGAGCGCCAGCATGCGGGGATCCACCGCCACCGCGTTGGTGGCCTTGCTGCCGGTCGTTTCCTGCCGGCAGCCCTGCATGAGCAGCCCGCAAAACAAGACCACGTGGATGGCCAGCACGGTGAAAACGGCGATGATCAGGTTCGATTTGCTTTTGGCTCGCTGCTCCAGGAGATTTCCCGGCGAGAGTAGTGGATTGATGTTATTCATGGCGTGGGGTGCTGCTGCTTGTTAATTTTACTCATTTCGCTCTTAATTTTTTCGGGCCGGTTGGTTAACCGCCGGCCAAATTGTCAAAATCCTTTTCATGGGCGCGCCTCACCGGCGCCGGTGCCGGCGCCCTGCGGACCTCCCGTCCGCCGCCGGATCCAATCTTGAACTGCCCGCCGGAACATTTCGCCCCGGTGCTGGTAGTTCTGGAACAGGTCAAAACTGGAGCAGGCCGGCGAAAGCAGGATCACATCCCCCTGCTGGGCCAGCCGGCCCGCCTTATCAACTGCTTCTAACAGCGATTCCACACTGGTGCAAGGCGTAAAGCGCTGCCATTCGCCGCAGATGCGCCGGCCGGTTTCGCCCAGCACAAAAGCGCCCCGCACCCGGCTGGCCAGGACGGGTCCCAACTCCCCGTAGGAGAAGCCTTTATCCTTGCCGCCGGCGATCAGCCAGATATTGGCGCAGCCGTCCCCCGGCGCCGGCATGGCCAGCAGCGCCTGGCGCACCGCGTCCACGTTCGTGGCCTTGGAATCATTGACGAATTGGACGCCCCCGAATTCGGCCACCCGCTCGCAGCGGTGGGGCGCCGGCTGGTAGCTGCCTAAAGCCTGGACCGCCGCCGCCAGCGGCAGGCGCAAGACCAGTGCCGCGCCCAGGGCGGCCATCATATTTTCCACGTTATGCGCGCCCTGGAGCCGGGCGTGCTGCAGGCTCAGGAGGGGCCCCACCCACCCCGGCCAGCGGCTGTGGATGACGCCTTCCTCCAGGAAAAGATCCGCTGCGCCCGCCCGGGCGCTGAAGGTCATCACTTGCGCCGCAATGGGGACGCCCAGATCCCGCAGTATCTGCCGGGCTTCCCACTGGACTACCGCCCATTGATCCGGGGCCTGGTTCATGAATATCCGGCCCTTGGTGCGAAGGTAATCCTCCAATGAATCGTAGCGGTCCAGATGATCCGGCGTCAGGTTCATCAAAAGCGCCGCGGCGGGCTGGAACTGGTCGATGGCTTCCAGCTGGAAGGAACTGGCTTCCACGGCCAGGTAATCCCAGGTCTCCCGGCGCCGCGCCACCTCGCAAAGCGGCAGGCCGATGTTCCCGGCGGCGATGGATTTAAGGCCGGCGAGCTCGAAGGTCCGGGCCACCAGTTCCGTGGTGGTGGTTTTGCCGTTGGTGCCGGTGATGGCCACCATGGGGCCGGCAACTTGCCGCCCGCCCAGCTCCAATTCACTGATGGCCGGGATGCCCCGCTGGCGGATGGCCCGCATGACCGGGATGCCCGGCGGCACCCCGGGGCTGACCACCGCCGCGGCGAAATTGCCGGCCGGCAGCTCCTGGGTGCCCACCAGGGCGCGGATGCCTTCTCCAGCCAAAACCGCCGCCTCCCGGCGCAGGTCATCCGTGGCCGCGCCATCGATGGCCGTGACCTGGGCCTCCAGCAGGCGGAGCAGCCGGCTCGCCGCCCGCCCGCTGGAGCCCAGCCCCACCACCAATACTTCCTGACCCGGCCAATGATCCATATCCAATCTCAATTGCGTCCTCGCGGCGTTCCAGCGGGAGTCAGGATATCTGCGCGAAGTGGTTGGTGTTCAGGCAGAAATGTGTGGAAAACCGCTGAATCTTGATTCCGCCGGCCGCATTGTTTCTCGCTTGGTAGCGATGGAAATCGAGCCAGCCCGCGCGGGTATGGTTCGGACCCGGTGATTCCGCACCCGGGCTTTGAAGCGTGTCGCTTGGGTTGTTTTTAGCGGAACGCGAGGTTCGCCCAATATAATCAAAGGTTCGCATTTTTTTATTTTCCTGACACCCTGTTTAACGCAACTTTAATGAGCTGAGCGCCACCACGGCGCACAGCAGCCCCAAAATGTAAAAACGAGTAACCACTTGGGATTCATACCAGCCCTTTTTTTCAAAATGATGATGCAGCGGAGCCATCAGGAACAGCCGCCGCCCAGCCCCATACCACCGGCGCGACAGCTTGAACCAGCCGGTTTGCAGGAGCACGGAGAGGGCTTCCGCCACAAACACGCCACCGGCGATCACCAGCACCAATGGCTGGTGGATCAGCACCGCCATGATGCCCAGCGCCCCGCCCAGCGCCAGCGATCCGGTGTCCCCCATGAACACCTGGGCGGGGTGGCAGTTGAACCAGAGGAATCCCAGGCCGGCGCCGATCATGGCGGCGCAGCAGACGGTCAATTCGCCGGCTCCAGGCACATAAGGAACCAGCAGGTAGGCGGAGATTTTCACGTTGCCGGCGATATACGACATCACCAGGAACACGAAAGAAACAATGAGGGTGCAGCCGATGGCCAGGCCATCGAGCCCATCGGTGAGGTTGACAGCGTTGGAGCTGCCCACGATGCTCAAAGTGGCGATGATCAAACCGAGCACCACCGCCCCGGTGACCACGGGCGCCTTGAAAAACGGCACCTGGATTTCCGTGATCAAGGAAGTGGTTTTGGGGAAAATCCACAAGTAGCCGGCGATCGCGCCGCCCAGGATGAACTGGACGCTCAATTTGACCAGCGAGGTGGTGCCCCGGTTGTTTTGCCGGGTGATCTTCATGTAATCGTCCCAAAATCCCAGGCCCGCCAGCACCATCACCGACAATAAGGTGAGCAAGACCAGCTCATTCCACTGCGCCCAAAGCAGGCCGCCAATGTCCAGGGCCGCGACGATGAGCACCCCACCCATGGTAGGGGTGCCCTTTTTCTGGATGATGCGCATGACCAGGTCACCGGATGCCTCGGCTTTATCCACGTAGTCCTGGCCGAATTTGAGCCGCTTCAGCCAGGCGATCACCTTCGGCCCCAGCCACCAGCTCACCAGCAGGGCGGTGATCGCCGCCCCGGCGCTGCGGACCGTGATGTAGGAAAACACCCGCAGCGGCGAGAGGAATTCCCGCCAGGACGTCCCTTCGGCCTGGTCCAAAAGGTATTGGCTTAAGTAATACAGCATGGGGCCCCTCCTTGAATTCCGGCAGGCCGGAGTGGATCTCCGGCCCCCAAATGCTCCTGTAAGATGGCCTCGGCCAGGTGCTCCAACCGGGTTGCCCGGGAGGCCTTGAGCAAAACCAGATCCCCGGCGCGCAAATAGCTCCGCAGCGCCTCCGGGACCGGGCCGGCCTCGGCGAATTCAAATACCGGGATCCGGCCCGAGGCACGGACCCCGCCGGCCAGCACCGAAGCCCAGCGGCCCACGGTGAACAAGGCGTCCACGCCGGTTTCGGCGGCCCGGCGGCCCACCTCGGCATGGGCGGATTCCGCCTCCTCCCCCAATTCCGCCATATCCCCCAGCACCGCCACCCGGCGGCCGGCGCAGGGGAGATCCCGCAAGGTTTCGAGGGCGGCCGCCATGGAGTCCGCATTGGCATTGTAAGAATCGTCCAGCAGCAGGATTCCCCTGCCGCGGCGCATCTGGGAGCGCATCCTGGGCGGTGTCACCGCGGCCAGGCCGGCCCGGATCTCCTCCGGATCCAGCCCCATTTCGGCGCCCACGGCGATGGCGAGCAGGGCGTTCACCGCGTGGTGGCGTCCGGGTATCGGTATCTGGTACTGGCCGCTGTATTCCCCCCGGGCGGCGGCCACCCGCAAATCAGTGCCTTCCGGCCCCACCCGGACCTCGGTGGCCCGCCAGTCATTGCCCGGCAGGAAGCCCACTTTTTGCACCGGGCAGGCCGCCCGGCGCACGATCTGGGTCATCACAGCGGGGTCGCCTTGGGTGAACAGCACACCCTGCGCAGGGAGCTGTTGGGCGAGCCAGCCCTCCTCCGCGGCGACCCCGTCAAGATCCTTGAAGAATTCCAAATGTTCCCGCCCCAGGCTGGTGATGACGCCGAACTCGGGCTGGACCATATCCACCAGCGGCGCCAGTTCGCCCGGGTGGTTGGTGCCCACCTCCAAAACCCCGGCCTGGTGCTCCCGCCCCAGCTTGAGCAGCGTGTGCGGAACCCCGACGTCGTTATTGTAGCTGGCTTCGCTCTTGATCACAGCGAACCGCCGGGCCAGCACGGAGGCCACCAGTTCCTTGGTGGTCGTTTTGCCGTTGGATCCCCCCACCGCCACCAGCCGGGGCCGGTAATCCCGGCGGTAGCGCGCGGCGATCCGGCCCAGGGCCGCCCGCGGATTATCGGTCACGATCCGCGCGCAGGACCCGGGCAGTCCGGGCAGCGGCCGGCCATCGGTAAGCACCGCCCGCGCCCCCAGGGCGGCGGCTTGGGTGATGAACTCATGGCCGTCAAAGCGGTCGCCCGCCAGCGCCACAAACAAATCCCCGGGCCGGACCTGCCGGGAATCCGTGGAAATGCCCTCCACCAGCAAGGCTGGCTGGCCCTTCGCCACCGCGCCGGCGGCGGCCTCAGCCAGGTATTGGAGAGTGCGGGGTTCCATGGGTTTTACGGGTGGGTGTAGCCCAGGTTTTCCAAAGTTTCGAGCGCGTAAACCCGGTCGTCGAAAGGCACAATGGTGTCCTCGAATTCCTGGTAAGTTTCGTGGCCTTTGCCGGCGATCAATACGGTATCTCCCGGCTGGGCCATCCGGATGATTTCATCAATGGCCCGCCGGCGGTCCAATTCGATCCGGCAGGCCTCCCCACGCACCGAGCGGTAGCCGGCTTCGATGGCGGCGGCGATGGCGGCGGCCGATTCCTTGCGCGGGTTATCGCTGGTGATCAGGCTGTAGTCGGCCAGGCGCGCGGCGGCCTCCCCCATCTTGGGACGCTTGCCGGCATCCCGGTTGCCTCCGCATCCGAAGGCCAGCAGGAGCCGGCCCCGGGTGATTTCCCGGAGCGTGGTGAGCACATTCCGCAAGGCATCGTCGGTGTGGGCGTAATCGACCACCACGTTGAAAGGCTGGCGGCCCCGGATGCGCTCCAGCCGGCCGGGAACCGCCGGCATCCCCGCCAGGGCGGATTGGATGTCCGGGGCGGCCACCCGCAGGGCATGGGCGGCCCCCACCGCCGCCAGCGCATTATATACATTGTGCCGCCCGATCAACGGCAGCTGGCAGGGGAAGGACGCCCCGGCCACCTGCACCTGCATCCGCGTGCCCTCACCCGCCAGCTGGATTTGCCCGGCCCGGATCTGCGCCTCGCCGCCCAAACTGTAATCGACCTTGATCCGGACATCCGCCTCGGTGGCCAGCCGCTGGCCAAAGGCATCGTCAATGTTGATCACGGCGGTCTTGGATTTGTCCTGCGGGAACCACTGGGTGAACAGCTTTTTCTTGGCCTCGTAATAGGCCTCCATGCTGCCATGGTAGTCCAAATGATCCTGGGTCAGGTTGGTGAAGATCACCACATCATACTCAATCCCCCACACCCGTTTCTGCTCCAGCGCATGGGAGCTGACCTCCATCACGCAGGCCTCGCAGCCGGCCCGCACCATCTGGGCCAGCATTTGCTGGATTTCCAGCGCCTCCGGGGTGGTGCGCTGGGCGGGGATCATCCGCTCGCCGATCTCATACCGGATGGTGCCCAGGAGGCCTGTCTTGTGGCCCGCGGATTCCAGGATGTGCTTGATCATGAAGGCCACGGTGGTTTTGCCGTTGGTCCCCGTGACCCCGATCATTTTCAACTGCTGGCTGGGCCGGCGGTAAAAGGCGGCGGATAACTGGGCCAGCGCCTGCCGGGCATCCTCCACCTTGATTTTGGCCGCCCGGTGGGGAAGAAAACCATTCTGCTCATAAACGATCGCCACCGCTCCGCGTTCGATGGCGTTCTGGATGAACTGGTGCCCATCGGTCCGCTGGCCGGGAATGGCCACAAACAGCATGCCCGGCGTGACCCGCCGCGAGTCATAGCAGATGCCGGTGACCTCGGAGTCGATGGAGCCTTCCACCGCCAGGGTCTTGATCTTTGCCATGAGCTGTTTTAATTGCATGCCGCATCCTTAGTCGGTGGCCGCCACCGCCGCCTCCCGCGCGCTGGCGTGCGGGGAATTTTCCAGGCTCTCCACCGCGATGAACTCAGGCTTGATGTTCAGATAATTGCCGGCGCGCTCGGCGATGGCCTTGAAAACCGGCGCCGCCGTTTCACCGCCAAAATAGACAGGGTGGGGATTATCCAGGAAAATCGCGACGCACAATTCCGCGTTGTCCGCCGGGAAAAACCCGATGAACGAACTGAAATGCTGGTTTGAATACCCCTCCTTGCCGGCGGATTTCTGGGCGGTGCCGGTTTTTCCCGCCGCGGTGTAATTGGCCAGCCGGGCTTTGCGGGCGGTGCCGTTGGTGGTCACCACCGTTTTCAGAGCCTCAATCATCATCCGGGCCGTCGCGGGCGTGCACACGGTGCGGATCGCCTGCGGCTGGTATTGGGCCACCACCCGCCCTTCTTCATCCTCCAACCGGTTGACCAGCATCGGCCGCATCAACCGCCCGCCATTGGCAATCGCGCTCATCATCATCGCCATTTGCAGCGGCGTCACCGCCACTTCCTGGCCCATCGCCACCCGCGTGATGGAAAGCTTGTTCCAGGCCGCCAGCGGATGCACCGTCCCCTGCCGCTCGCCCGGCAGCGGCAGCCCGGTCTGGCAGCCAAAACCGAAATTCGTGATGTAGGAGCGGAAGCGCTCCTGGTTCAGCGCCAAAGCGATCTTGGCCGCCCCGATGTTGGAGGACTTGGTGATGACCTGTTCCACGGTCAGCTCTCCGTAGGGATGGGTATCGTGCAGCAGGCGGCCGGCGTAAAAGAATTTTCCGTTTTCACAGTCGAAAACCGTGGCAGGATTAACCACATGCTCGTTCAGCGCTCCGGTCACAGCCACGACCTTGAACGTGCTTCCAGGCTCATTCAAATCCGTGATGGCCCGGTTGCGCCGCCACTCCGGATCGTATTTGGAGGGATCGTTTGGATCATAATTGGGCAGCACCGCCAGGGCCGCGACCTCCCCGGTTCGCGGCCGCACCGCAATGGCCGACGCGCTGATGGGCGAATACTTTTGCATGGCTTCTTCCAGCGCGGTCTCGACGATGTTCTGCAGGCCGAGATCCAGGGTGGATACTACCGTCAAACCGGGCCGGGGATTGACATCCTGCTCCCGGTAAACCACCAACTCCTGTTTGTGTTCGTTCTGCTCCGTTACCCGCCAGCCTCGAACTCCGGTCAATGAGCCATTCAAAGTCAGCTCCAAGCCATCTTTCCCGGAGGTCTCAATGACCCAACCCTTGTTGGCCTTGCGTTCCTCAACCCCCACGTATCCAATCACATGCGCAGCCTGGCGGCCATTGGGATACTCCCGGAGCTGGGCGTCTTCGGCAAAGACTGAACGCTGCCGCAGCGCCCGGTAATAGGGCCGCAGGCGTTTGGGAACGGTTTTTTCATCAGTGCCAAACGACAAATCATTGATGCGGGCCCGCACCTTTTCCCAATCTTCGACTTTCACCTTGCGCTTGAGAATGACGTAACGGTCCGGCACCAACTGCCCGGACTGGTTGGTGAGGTATTGGATTTGCAGCTGTTTCAGCAATTCGCTCTCCTGAATGCCCAGGAGGGGAGCCAAGGCGCGGGCCACCTCAGCCTGGTGGTTCCCCACATTGTTGTTGCAGATGAGGGTGGGATCCACACAGATGGTTTTGACCTGCCGGCTGGTAGCCATCAGGTTGCCCTTGATATCCCGCACATCGCCCCGGCGGGGCTCCCAGAAAAAAGTCCGGATCGTATTGGCCTGGGCTTTCTTGCGCAGATCCTCATGCTGAAACGCCTGCAAATCCACCAGCCGGTAGGCCAATCCGCAGAAAGCCAGTATCGTCAGGAAAGTGACGAGCAGCAGCCGGCGGTTTTGGAGCGGGTAATCCATGATTCAATTTAATATATAATTAGTGCTAACGCGGCAGGGAACTGCGCATCGCGGGCGCCAAGGCGTAACTCGCCTGGGCTTGCGGACGTGCCGGTTGCGCGCCCGCCCCCTGGTTGACAAAAGGTTCCGGCCCGGAATGGCTGGCAGTTCCACCCGCTGCTGGCTCAACCAGCCGCAGGATTTGTTCCGGTTGCGGCTGGACCAGCCCCAGGTTCAATTCCTTGATCCGGCTCTCCAAAGTGCGCGGCACTTGCATGGTATCCAGCTCCACCCGCAGGCGCGCCGTTTTGTGGCACGCATCGTCCAGGAGGTTTTCGCAGCGTTTCTTATCCTGTCCCAGAGTATAAACCGTGTATTTCTCCCCCACGTATCCCACCCCGGCGATGCTCCCCAGGAGCAGCGACAACAACCAAGGCATGCCCAGGCCAATGCGAAAAGCCCGGACGGGCTGGCTTCGATTAAGTAACATAGGTCTTTTCCCAAATACGGACTTGTGCGCTGCGCGCCCGGGGATTGGATTGGATTTCCGCCTCGGACGGTTTGAGCGCTTTCCTGGTCAGAATTTTCAGATCGGGCCGCCAGTCGGTGCGGAATTCCGGCAGATCCACCTCCCCCACCACGCGATAATCACGGGCATGGGTCTGGCTGAATTGCTTGGCCTCCCGGTCCTCACCCGAATGGAAAGTGATCACCACCATGCGCCCCCCGGCGGCCAGGGCTGCCCAGCCGGCGGCCAGGCCTTTTTTCAGGCTGGCTGATTCATCGTTCACTTCCATGCGCAAGGCCTGGAATACTTTGGTCGCCGGATGGGCGCCGCGTCCGAAACGGGGTTTCCGGCGGCTGACCAGCGCCGCCAGTTGGCCGGTGGTCCGGATCGGGCATTTTTGCCGCTCGCGATCAATGGCGCGCGCTATCGCCCGCGATTCCCGCTCGCCGCCGTATTCCCAGAAAATCCGCGCCAGCTCATCCGGGGCATATTGGGCAACCACCTCGGCGGCGGTCAGGGATTGCCGGGCATCCATCCGCATATCCAGCGGCGCATCCACCTGGAAGCTGAATCCCCGCTCCGGGTGGTCCAATTGGGCCGAGCTGACCCCCAAGTCCAATAAAACCCCGTCCAGGCTGTACCGCGGTATCCATCCCTCCAATGCCGTGAAGCTCTGGTGGCGGATCTCAAAACGTCCCTGGAATGGCTGCAAGCAGCTGTTCGCCGCCGCAATGGCTTCCGCATCCCGGTCGCATCCATATAACCAGCCCGATGGCGAGCTGGCTTCCAGGATGGCCCGGGCATGTCCCCCACCCCCAACTGTGCCATCCAGGTAACGCCCCCCCGGCTTCGGCAGAAGCCCGGCGAGCACCTCGGATAGCATGACCGGAATGTGGGTAAAAGTATTCACCAGCCATTCATTGCGCGGAGGATAGGGAACGGGAGGAACGGGCCAGCACGTTGCCGAGCCAGCTCAGCCACGGCCGCGGCGCGGGGGGGGTGGTCAGCCGCGGATTGGAGACCGATCCGGTCTCCACCGGCCGATTGCGCTTGATCACCAGCGCCACATCGCTGTCCCGCAGGTCATTGCAGACCACTTTCACATTTTCCAGCGACAACTCGGCCTGCCGCAGGGGGCCGCTGGCCCGGGCCGAGGATCGGAACTTGGGGGGCGTCGTATGGGGGATTGGCGCCACCGGCCCATCCAGGCGCGCTCCGGAGCAAGGAGCCGGAGGAGCCTCCGGCTTCAAATCCAAAACGGCCGGAGCTGGCTCAAGGGGCCGGCTGTTCAAATCCAGGACGAGCTGCCGGTTGAACTTTGGCAGGCAGTTCTGGTCGCGCATCCGGTATCTGCCTCCGTTGCCTACGCTCATCAACGCCTGCCCCACCTGTAAACACTGTAACAATTTCATAACTGCCGCCTTATAATGATTGGAATGCTTCCGCCTCGAATTTATCGTCCTCGCTATCGATCTCCTTGTAACGATCAGGATCCCAAATCTGGAAACGGTCCAGCAGCCCGACAAAGATGGCTTCTTTTTGAATGCCCACCTTCTGCAGCATTTCATCCGGAATATTGATCCGCCCGGCTTTATCGATCGCCACCCGCTGGGATCGTTTGCCAACCAGACGCCGCTTTTTCTGGGATATCGGATCTCCGAATGGCAGGGCTTTCAGGGATTCAACCAAGCGCTCCCAAACCGCGGGTGGCACCACCAGCAAACACGGATGGGACGTATTGGCATCGATCCATTCCTTCCACTCGATCACCATCAAACACGTTTCAGCCTCCCCATTGCGCCAACGCGCCGGCACCTGCAGGCGTCCCTTATCGTCACGAGCATGACGATACTGCGAGCAGTACAGATCACTGGCGTTGGTGGCTGACATTTTTTAGGTGCTTTGGGAGCGTGCGTACCCACTTTCCCCCAAAACAACCCAATTCATACCACAAACCCCCACACAACCGTCAACTCTCAAATGCGCTAAATATGAAAATATTTCACTCGCCGGACTTGTTCACAGGTTATTCACATGTTATCCACAACCCCCCTGTTTCTGCACCCACCTGCCCCCTTCTTCTCCCGAACCTATTCAACCGCCAAAAAAGGTTCTTCTGTAACATTTTCCGGAGCTGATTCGTCTAATTCTTAAGCCGTGTTTGTGAAAACGGTTGGGGAGGGATTTCCCACGCTTGCCGCCAGATCGGCTATCCGAACAAACTTGACGGTAAGGCTGAAAAACTGAAGGTTACGGACAGGTCCAAGACCAACAAAAATCGGATGCTAACAGATTGAGAGTTAAATGAATATGAAACGAATCGTTTTGATCGCCGCTTGTCTTAGTCTTTCCTGGGCTTTGAACTGCCCGGCAGCGGATGCCAGCGCTCCGGCCGCCAAGAAAGAAGGCGCCCAAGAGAAACCGGTTCCTGCCGCTGTCCTGAAAAAATACGACAAGAATGGCGACGGCAAATTGGACGATCAGGAGAAAGCCGCTTGGAAGGCCGACCAGAAGAAACAACGCGAAGAACAGCTCAAGAAATACGACAAGAACAAGGATGGCAAACTGGATGCCGAGGAAAAAGCGGCCATGAAGGAAGATCTTAGAAAGAAGAGCAGCACGGGCAAAAGCTCCAAAAAAAATAAGAAATCCAATTAAGGTGCCTTTGCTGAAGGGACCAGGCCGGCCCCAGCTCCGGCCGGAGGACTGATTTTAGGTGCTGCCGGGCTTCGACCAGCCCGGCATTTTTTATGGCCAGCAGAACCATCCAAGGCGTAAGAAAAATACCAGACCCCAACTGATTGTAGCATTCCAACCAACACCCCAACCTGTAGCGGCACATGAATCTTCCAAAGCCTTTGAACAACTCAAAAAACGCCGCCAGGATTGGAACCTTGTGGGGGATCACCCCGCAGGCATCAACTTGACTTGTTTTCCAGGCATGTTGACACTGCCCGCATGAAGTCTTTTTGGGTGCCGTTCATTACCGCTTGGTTTGCGCTGTCCGGCTGCTCCAGCCTGGCGGCGGCAACATCCACTACCACCTTCGATAAGATGGAAATCGGCAAATCACCGCCCGGCTGGGTGGCTTCCATCACCGGCCAGGGGAAATCCATCTGGACCGTGGAACTGGATGCGAGCGCTCCCAGCCAGCCAAAGGTGCTGAAGCAGTCTGGCCAGGTTCCCAAAGGGAGTTTCCCTTTGTGCATCAAAACGGATGCCTCGTTGCAGGATGGTTTTGTGGAAGTGAAATTCAAGCCGGTTGGCGGCGCCATTGACCAGGCAGCGGGTCTCGTGTGGCGCTGGCAGGACGATCAAAACTATTACGTGGCCAGGGCCAACGCCTTGGAGGATAACGTGGTATTATACAAGGTCGAAAAAGGCCGGCGCCAGGCGCTCGATATCGTTGGCCAAACCGGTGGCTACGGTCAGAAACAGAAAATCCCCCCGGGCGAATGGGGCCTGCTGCGGGTGAACTTCCACGGTCCTGATTTCCAGGTCCAACATGATGGGAAGGTGCTGTTCGCAGTCAGAGATGCCACCTTCAAAACCGCGGGGAAGGTGGGGGTATGGACCAAGGCGGACAGCATCACCCTTTTCGATGATTTCAAATATGGCCCGGAATAGAGTTCGCTTGCGGGCCGCGCACTGGGGGGCCTTGCTGCTGGCCTTTTTGGCGGCTTGGGCGGGTTGCTCCCATCGCCAGGCAAACGGGGTGGTGGTCTATACGGCCCAGGATCAAGTTTACGCGGAACCGATATTCCAGGAGTTCACCCGCCAAACCGGCATACCCGTCCGGGCCGTTTTTGATAGCGAGGCGGTAAAAACCGTCGGTTTGGCCAACCGTCTCCTGGCCGAAAAAGACCATCCCCAATGCGATGTGTTTTGGGGCAACGAAGAGTTGCGCGCCCGTCAATTGGCGATGCGCGGGGTATTTCAGGAAACCCCTGGCCTGGCCACCTTCGGGTATCGCACCCGGCGGTTGGTGGTGAACACCAACCTGGTATCAGCCGCCAACCAGCCCACTTCCCTGCTCGAGCTGACCAACGCCGCCTGGCGCGGCAAAGTGGCCCTCGCTTATCCGCTTTTTGGGACCACCGCCACGCATTTCCTGGCCTTGCGCCAGCTTTGGGGAACGGAGGGCTGGGAGGCCTGGTGCCGGGCTTTGCAGGCCAGCCAATCCAAACTGGTGGATGGCAACTCCCTGGTGGTCCAACTCGTGGGCCGGGGAGAGGCCGCCATCGGCCTGACGGACTCGGACGATATCGAAGCCGGAAAAAGGGAAGGTTTGCCCATCGCCGCCGCGCCTTGGAATTCCGAAACGCTTTTTATCCCCAATGCGGTGGGTATCATCGCGGGGGCTCCGCACCCATCCCCAGCCCGGCAGCTATACCGGTTCCTGCAGCAGCCGGAAACCGTTGCGCGGTTGGTCTCGACCCAGGCTTTGGAAGGCTCCCACACCCAGCACGCTGCTTTGCGGGTGGAATGGCCGCAGCTATTGCAAAACCTGGAAACGGCGACGGACCAGATGCGGGCCATTTTCCTGCGGTGATTACGCTGCAGGTTGGGAATCTCTGTTGCAATCCTGTGCAAACAATAATCAGTGCGTGCCTGGTGGCTCAAGGAAAGTTCTTTTTCGGACACCTCATTCCCCACCGAGTTCCATTTGGCCCCACTCCCCCTTTGAATATCGGCCCCACTTTTCAGCCTTCGCATTCATTTGACACCCACCAGAATCTTGGTTAGACGTGGTGACCATCACGGCTTTCCGGAGGCTTGCAGCAAGACCCGCTTTCTCAAGCTTTGGTCCCAGTGAAAGACTCTGATGCAAGTTGCTGATGGAATGTACAAACGATGCAAGAGCGCCTTGGAATGAGGATTGGAATTTTATCCGACACGCATGACTATTTGGATCCGCTAATACCGGCTTTATTTGCGGGTGTGGACCATATCCTGCACTGCGGTGACATTGGCGCCTCCTGGCTGATCACGGAGCTGGAAACCATCGCCCCGGTTACCGCCGTGCGGGGCAACTGCGATGACCTGATGCATTTGAATGAGATGGAAGCCATCGTCCTGAACGGCCTCAAGATCATGGTTTTGCACATCTTCGATGTTCATTACCCCTTGGAATCGGCCAGGCACTGCATGGCGCAGGAGCATCCTTCGGTGGTGGTTTTCGGCCACACCCACCGGAGGTATTGCGAATGGCGCGACCAGGTGCTCTTTTTCAATCCCGGTTATGCGGGCAAACCACGGAACAAATGTGACCGGAGCGTGGGCATTTTGAACTGTGGCAACCAGGGCATAACCGCCGATTTTGAAGCCCTGCCCATGGCGTTTCCCCTTGCCTGAAAGTTGCCTATCCATTAAGAACTCGCCCATTGATGGATCTTAAATCGTTTCATAACTGGGTGTTAGCCCTCGGCCTCCTGGGTTCGGGCGCCCCAGGCCTGGCGGGAGGCTTTCAACCGATGGACGTGGATCAACTCACCCGCAAGGCGGAGATTGTCCTCCACGCCAAAGTGCTCGGCAGCCAGTGCCAGCAGGATGCCGAAGGCCGGGTTTATACGCGCATCGAGCTTCAGGTGCACGAGGTCTGGAAAGGCTCGGTGAAATCCTCTCCTTTCGTGGTTGTGCATGGCGGAGGCAGCCTGCAGGGGCGCCATACCGTGATCTCGGGCCAGGTCGAATACTTCGCAGGCGATGAAGTGGTGGCCTTTTTGGTCCTCAACCAGCGCCAGGAAGGCGTCACCTTGGGCTTGGCTCAAGGAAAATTCTCGGTTTGGACCGATTCCGCCACCGGCAAACAGATGGTGGGCAACCAGTTCCACGGTTCCCTGGCACCCCAGGCCCAAAAAATGGGAGCCACCGCCACCTCCTCTTCAAGCCCGGTCAGCCTGGCGGATTTGCGCAAACGCGTGCAGGGGGCCCGGCCATGAAACTGCGGCTCTTTTTGATCGTCTCCTGGCTCGCCGCCGGCCTCTGCCACGGATTCGTGGGTAAGACGAGCACTGCAGGCCGCTGGCGCAGTTGGAACCTCAATGCCCCGGCGGCTGATGTTCACACCAATGTGCTGAATCGATCCACCCATGCCATCCGGTATTTCCTGGGATCAGCCACTTATTCAGCCAGCCAAACCGCCGAGTTGAATGCCCTTCGAACCAGCTTCATCCAATGGCAGGCCGTGCCCAACTCCAGCCTCAAATTTGAAGAAGGCGGCCAGGCCGGACCCAACATCGACATCAATACCAAAGACAATACGAATGTTGTTTTTTGGGCCACGAAAAGCACCCTGGTCAACGGCGGCCGGGACAACATATCCGGCCTTTGCGGAGTGGAATTTAAGGATTGGAATGCGAATGAATTATATATCTATGAAAGCGACATCGTCCTGAACGGGGTTGATTTCCGCTGGACCACTTCCCCCGATGATACCACCGGGGCGCTCTTCGTGGAATCGGTGATGCTGCATGAAATCGGCCACCTGGTTGGCTTGGAACATTCCCCGGCAGGCGCGGCCTTGATGATGGTGCGGGGAGATTTCGGCGTCGGCAATTTGGCTGGCTTGACCACCGACGAACAATGCGCGGTGCGCTGGTTATACCCAACCGGGAGTTCCCTCAGCAATTATGGTTACATTTATGGCCAGGCCTTGCTGGGCTTCCAAACGGTTCTAGGCGCGATGATTACCGCGGAAGATCCGCACGGCAACCTGATTGCCGCCACTTTATCCCGGGCGGATGGCTCCTACAGCCTGCCCGCGATGCCACCCGGGGCCTATCAATTGCGCGCCACCCCGCTGGGGCTGGCCGCTAATATTCCGCTCCTGATTGGCGAGGATATTTCCAAGGATTACGCGGCGGCACGCACCGACTTCCTGCCCACCGCCCCGGTCAATATCACCGTGGCCTCCAACAAATACGCGCAGGCGAATTTCTCCCTCACTGCCGGAAATCCACCCTTTCCCATCCTCCGTCTGCGCCCCCCAACGGACCAACCCGGAGGTCTGCTATATATGTATAATGGCACCCTGTCGCTGGCTCCCGGGCAAAGCAACCTCTACCTGGGGGTTTACGGAATCACCTTCCCGCCCGGCGTCGATTTAAAGGTTTCCGGCGATGGCATCACGGTGACCAATGTCACCTTGAATCAGGATCCTTTCCACAACGGTTTCTGGAACATGCTTTCCGCCAAGGTGCAGGTGGCCAGCAATGCCACTCCCGGCATGCGCACGCTGATTGTGGAACTGGACCAGCAAGTGGCCTATGCCAACGGCTTCCTGGAAATCAAGAATCCAGCCCCGGACCAGAATTATGACGGCCTGAATGATCTATGGCAGCGCAAATACTTCCCGTTATGGACGGCGGCCGAAGCCGGGCCATCGGCCGATCCAGACCGGGACGGGGTGATCAATCGTTTTGAATATTCGCTGGGCGCCAATCCGCTGGTCCCGGATTTGCAGGCCAGCATTGCCACGACCACCTCCGGCCAGGTTGCCTTGACGTGGCCCAGTTCGCCCGGCAGGCGATACCAGGTTTGGACCACCCCCCAGACTGCACCCACCACTTGGGCGCCGTTGCGCTCATCGGTGACCGCCACTTCTACAAATACGGCTTTTTCGGATGTCATCCTCCCCAATACCCAGCGTTATTACCTGATTCAGATCCTCCCTTGATGAAAGCTGGAAAATCCGGCTTCCCAGAGCAAATCGCTGCCGGGCATCACCGTCGCGATTCAGCCGATTTTTGTTCGCCTCCCTGATTCCGATCTGCTATTCAAGGATTCAACATGAATCCCCAACTGCATTGGCTGGCTGGACTGGCATGGCTGACCGCCATGGCGTTGCCGGCGGCCCCGTCCCCAACCACCAACAACCTCGTCCGCTTTCCCTGGCCGGAGGGCAGGCGGGCCGCGTTGAGTCTCAGCTTTGACGATGCCCGCCTGAGCCAGGTGGATGCCGGCCTGGGCTGGCTGGCCAGCCAGGGGGTAAAGGCCACCTTTTATGTTTCCCCCGGCAATGTCGGCAAACGCCTGGAGGGCTGGAAAAAAGCGGTGGCGGCGGGGCACGAGATCGGCAACCACTCCCTGAACCATCCGTGCACCGGGAATTTCCCCTGGTCCCGGGACAAGGCATTGGAGGATTACACCATCGGGCAAATGCGCCAGGAATTGCGCGAAGCCACCCAGCTCATCGAGTCGATGCTCGGGGTGTCGCCGCAGACTTTCGGGTATCCCTGCGGCCAGAAACTGCTCGGGCGCGAGGGCGGATCGCAAAGCTATGTGCCCCTGGTGGCCCATCAATTCCTGGCCGGGCGCGGCTTCCTGGACGAGACCGCCAATGATCCAGCCTATGGCGACCTGGCCCAGCTGCTGGGCGTATCCAGCGACAACCGCAGCTTCGAGCAGTTCCTGCCGCTGCTGACGCAGGCCGTGGAGCGGGGCGGCTGGCTGGTGCTGGCCGGCCATGAGATGGGGAACACCAACCAGTTCCAAACCACCCGGCTGGATGTGTTGGAAGCCGTGCTGGCTTATGCGCGGGATCCCGCCCATCCCCTGTGGATCGACACCGTGCAGGCGGTCGCCACTTATGTGGCGGGCCAGCGGGGAGAGGAGGTCCAGCGCCCCCGGGCGGACTACCAGGATGCCTTGCTCCCCACCGAGCGGCGCCTGGAGGACTTGCTGGGCCGCATGACCCTGGAGGAAAAAGTGGGGCAGCTCAATATGCCGTGTGTTTATGTCGGGGAGCTGGGCGGCTCCGACGCCGCCAAAATGGAAGCCTGCCGGAAATTCACCGCCGGGAAATGGGTGCCGGGGATCGGCCCGGCGGGTGGTTTTTTCACCCTGGCTAACACCATCCTGCACCAGGGGCCAAAGCAGCAAGCCGGTTTTTTCAATGAGCTGCAGCGGATCGCCGCCCGGGAGACCCGCCTCAAAATCCCCCTGCTCCAGACCGAGGAGGGCACCCATGGCCTGATGTGCAGCGGCGGCACCATTTTCCCGGAAGGCCTGGCGCTGGGGAGCACCTGGAATCCCGCCCTGCTGCAGCAGATTTACGCCGCGGCGGCGCGCGAAGCGCGGGCGGTGGGCATCCACCAATTATTCACCCTGGTGGTGGAGCCCAACCGCGATCCCCGCCTGGGCCGCAACCAGGAAGGCTACAGTGAAGATCCCTACCTCTGTGCGCGGATCGCCGAGGCCATCGTCCAGGGAGCGCAGGGCGATCAAGTGTCCGCGCCCGACAAGGTCGTCGCCGGCCTGTGCCATTACCCAGGCCAAAGCCAGCCCCTGAGCGGCCTGGAGCGGGGGGCCATGGAAATCTCCGAGCGCACGCTGCGGGAGGTGTTCCTGCCTCCCTGGGTGGCGGGCATCCGCCGGCACGGCGCCCTGGGAGTGATGGCCACCTACCCGGCCATCGACGGCGTCCCGGCGCACGCGTCGGATTTCATCCTCGGCCGCATCCTGCGCCAGGAATTGGGCTTCGATGGCCTGGTCTTGAGCGAAGGCAGCGGCATCTCCACCCTGCTCTATGAGGGCTTGGCGGACTCCGGACAAGCCGCCGGAGAACTGGCCCTGCGGGCGGGGGTGGATGTGGGCATCTCCCACGAAAGGGCCTATCTGCAGGATCTGGTGCAGAGCGTGCGGGAAGGCCGGACCCCCATGGAACTGGTGGACCGCTCGGTTCGCCGGGTGCTGAAGCAGAAATTCCGCCTCGGCCTTTTTGAAAATCCGCTGGCCGATGAGCGGCGGGCGCTGGCGGTTTCGCATGCCACCAACCACGTGGCGCTGGCCCTGCAGGCGGCACGGGAGGGCATTGTGTTGCTGAAGAACGCGGGCGGCTTGCTGCCGCTGAAAACGAATCTGGCTTCCCTGGCCGTCATCGGCCCCAACGCCGACCACCCGCTCAACCAGCTGGGCGATTACACCGCGTTGAAGATCCTCCAGCCCGTGGTGACCGTCCTGGCCGGCCTCAAGGCTGCCGTGTCACCGCAGACCCAAGTTACCTATGTCCAAGGCTGCGCCGTCACCGGCAGCGAAGTGAACGAAATTGAGCAAGCCCGGATCGCCGCCCGGGCCGCGGAGGTAGCGGTGGTGGTGGTGGGCGAGAACGAATGGCGCGCTCCCGGCAAAAAAGGAACGGACGGCGAAGGCTATGACGTGGCCACCCTGGAACTGACCGGATTGCAGGAGCAGCTCATCCAGGCCGTGCACGAAACAGGCACTCCCACCGTCGTGGTTCTGATCAATGGCCGTCCCCTGGCCACCCGCTGGGTGTCGGCGCATGTTCCAGCCCTGGTGGAGGCCTGGATTGGTGGCGAGCTGGGCGGCCAGGCGGTGGCGGACGTATTATTTGGCGCCTGCAATCCCTCCGGCCGGCTGACCATTACCGTGCCGCGCCACGCGGGCCAGCTGCCGGTCTATTACAACAGCAAACCCTCGAAAAACTACTGGGTGAACCATGGCTGGGGCAAACCTTACGCGGACCTGGATCCCGAGCCGCTCTATGAGTTCGGTTTCGGTTTGAGCTACACGCAGTTCGAATACCGCCAGCTGAAAATCAGCCCGGCCAGGACGGGGCCCGGCGGCCGCCTCACGATCACCTGCCAGGTGGCCAACACGGGCTCGCGCGCCGGGGCGGAGGTGGCGCAACTTTACCTGCGCAGCGCAGTTTCCACCATGGTTGCTCCCGTCATGCAACTGCGTGGCTTTGCCAGGCTGGCGCTCAAACCCGGAGAAACCAGGGAAGCGCAATTCACCCTGGGCCCCGAAGAATTGGCCTTGCTGGACCGCCACCTCAATTGGGTGGTGGAACCAGGCAAATTTGAAGTCATGGTCGGCGCCTCCTCCAAAGACATCCGGCTGCGCGGATCATTCGAGGTGGCGATGAAGCCGTGACCCCGGGCCAGCGTCTGAAAAACATGGGCATGAATGCGGCGGTGAAAAATTTGTGGGCCAGCCAGCCATGGGCCTGGGTGTGCCTGGGTTTGCTAGGGGCCTGGCCTGGCTGCGCTTTGGCTGAAAACTGGCCCCAATGGCGCGGGCCTTTTTTCAATGGTGCCACCTCGGAAACCAACCTCCCGGCGCAATGGACCCTGGCGGATCCCTCGGTTTGGAGCACCCCGCTGCCGGGCCGCAGCGGCGCCACCCCGGTGGTTTGGGATGACCACGTTTTCGTATCCAGCCCCGACCCCGAAAAAAACCTGCGCTTGTTCTGCATCCAGGCCGCGGACGGCAAAATCCGCTGGTCCCGGAAAGTGGGCGAAGGGGACCGCGTGCAGGGCAAAAACAACCTGGCCTCCTGCTCGCCCGTCACCGATGGCCAGCGCGTTTATGCCTTGTTCGGGTCCAGCGACCTCGCCGCTTACGATTTCCACGGCAACCTGGCCTGGCAGCGCAAACTCAGCGGGGAATTTGGCGCTTTCGCAAACTTGTTCCTCTACGGAGCCAGCCCCCTCCTGTATGCCGGGAAACTTTACGTGCCGCTCCTGCAGCGCAACCCGCCCACCTATGGCCACGCCCTCGATGGCCGGCCCACCCGCCAATCCTGGCTGATCTGCCTGGATCCGGCCACCGGCCGCACCTTATGGCGCCACGAGCGGCCCTCGGACGCCCGCGAGGAAGCCATGGAGGCCTACACCACTCCCCTGCCCCGGGCCGGCTCCAACGGCACGGAACTGATTCTCCTGGGCGCCGATTGTGTCACCGCCCACCACCCGGACACCGGCGCTGAAATCTGGCGTTACTCCGGTTTGAACCGCCTGAAAAACCCGGGCGGGCGCATTGTCCCCAGCCCGGTGGGCGCCCCCGGCCTGGTCTTCGCCTGCGGGCCCAAAAGGGAGATGTTGATCGCCCTGCGAACCGGCCGCTCCGGCCAGCTGGGGCGCCAGGATGAAGCCTGGCAAACCACCACCTATGTGCCGGACGTCTGCACGCCTTTGTATTACCGGGACAAACTCTTCGTGCTGGATGGCGACCGCCAGGTGCTGATTTGCTGCCAGCCGGCCACCGGCGAAAAAGTCTGGCAGGGCCGCCTGGGCATCCGCGAGATCTTCAACGCTTCCCCCACCGGCGCCGATGGCAAAATCTATTGCGTCAGCGAAGAAGGCACCGTGGTGGTGGTTTCCGCCGGGGAAAAGTTCGAAATCCTCGCCACCATTCCCATGGGCGAAGGCCCGGTGATGTCTTCGGTGGCGGTCGCCGGCCGGCGGCTATTCATCCGCACCTCCAAGAACCTCTATGGCATCGCCGCCCAGTAGGGAGCCGAAGCGGCTCACGCATGGGCCACCGGCTGCATGGGCCGCATCTTCGGCAGCAAAAGATGGACCAGACCCAGCGCCATCAAGTAAGCCAGGGAGGCCATGACAAAGAGCGGTTGGTAAGCGTGCCCCTGCTGCAGCACCAGCGCCTGGGCGGGAAGGCAAAACAGGCTGCCCCCCGCACCCGCGGCCAGTCCGCCCCCCCCAGCCATGCCCGCCGCGCTGGCTATGACATACAAAGACTGGGATAATTGCCCTTCCTGCAAAACGTGCCCGGCGATCTTGGCGAAGATCATGCCGCCGATGGCGCCGGCCATGCCACCTATCCCAACCACGGAACTGACGTATTGCCGGGGCACGGTGTCCGACACCACCGTGTATAGATTAGCCGAAAAGCCCTGGTGGGCCGCCGCCGCCAGGCCGATCAGGCCGACCGCCAGCCAAAGCTGGCTCACCGAGGAGGCCGTATATATGGGCACGACACACAGCGCGCAGACCAGCAAGGCGGTTTTGCGCGCGGCATTGACACTCCACCCGCCTTTCAGCCAGTGGGAGGAGAGCCAGCCCCCGCCGATGCTCCCCACGTCTGCGAACAGGTAGATGGCCACCAACGGCGCTCCCAGATCCTGGAGGTTCAGGTGATATTGTTTGTTCAGGAAGCTCGGGATCCAAAACAGGTAAAACCACCAGACTGGGCTGACCAGGAAATTGGCCAGCAAAAAAGCCCAGGTTGGCCGGCAGGCCAGCAGCGCCAGCCAGGATACCCGCACCGCGGGATCCGGGGGATCGCTCTGGATATGGGCCAGTTCAGCCTGGCCCAGCCGGGGATGCGTGGCCGGATGGCGGTAAAGCCACACCCACGAGCAAAGCCAGAAAAACCCCAGGCTGCCCGTCACCCAAAAGGCTGCCGGCCAGCCGAACCGAAGAGTCAGCCACGGCACCAGGATGGGGGTGACCAACGCCCCGACGTTGCTGCCCGCATTGAAAATGCCGGTGGCCAGGGCCCGCTCCTGGCGGGGGAACCACTCCGCCACCGTTTTGATGGCGGCCGGGAAATTGCCCCCTTCCGCCAACCCCAGGCCGGCGCGCACGGCACAAAATCCGGTGACCGACCGCATCCACCCGTGCGCCACCGCCGCCACGCTCCACAAACCCACCGCCAGGGCATACCCCAAACGCAGGCCAATCCAGTCCATCATCCGCCCCCCCACCAGGTAGCCGATGGCATAGGCCGCCTGGAAGGAGAAGACGATCTGGGCGTAATCCTTTTCCGACCACCCGAGTTGCGCCTCCAAGGTTTGCTTCAGGATGCCAATGATCTGGCGGTCGATATAATTGATGGTGGTGGCGAAAAACAAAACCGCGCAAATGACCCAGCGGAACCAGCCCCGCCGGCCGGTGGCGGACGCCTCATTTTCCGGTGTTGTTTTCGAGTCCATATGGGTCGGATTATCCATGCGGCGCCGGCGGAGGTCCACAGAAATGGCCAGCCAGCCCCCTCATCCACAAGGCGTCAATCAGCCGCGGTGGCCCCCACCTCCACGATGTGCGCGCCCGGATTAAGGCTGTGGAACAGCAGGTTCACCCGGATGTACCGCACTTCGCGAGGGGTAAAACCGAACGCATCCCCCGCCGCCGTCGCCGGCTTGACGTTCCCTCGCTGATCGCCCGCCAGAATCCATTCCCGGCCATCGGCGGAAACCTCGACCGTATATTGGTAGTAACGTCCATTGCCCCAGTAGGTCCAGACGTGGACCCCCTTGAGGCGGCGCACCTTGCCGAGATCCACCTTCAGCCACTGCGGCCAGGGATCGGCCTGCCAGCTCGAGTCCAGGCTCAAGTTGCCGTCCGTGGCCAGCTCGGGGCCGTGATCCGGCAGGCTGGCGGATGCTTCCACCGCGCAGCCGGTGGCCAGGTTCTTGATGATTGAAAAAGATCCATGCTCGGCCGCGAAACTGCGCTTGCGTTCTTCCGCCGTCAACAAGGCGGGGGCGGTCACCTTCTGCAACTGGCCGCCTTTTTCGACGCTTTCCCGGGCCAGCCGCCCGTATTCGTGCAGGAACGCCTCGCGGACCAGGGCGAAGCTGAGCGGCTGCGGTCCGGGGCGTTTTTCATCGGTGAGCAGGAATGGCTGGCCGGGTTGAATGATTGGGCGGCCCTGTTTATCGATCCCGGCAAAACGGTTCGCGGAACGATAATCGGTGAGGATGGCGGCCAGGGTGCCTTCATGGGCGCCGGGCCGGTCGTTCCATTCCAGCGTGATCCGCGTGGCGTCCGGGCTGACCAGGATGGAATCCCCCTCGCGGCGTTGCGCGCGGGCATCGGTGGTGAATCGAACCAGGTCTTTGAACCAGGGCACCCGCAGCCGCAACGCCGCCGGCGGGGTGTGGAATCGTCCGGATAGGGTCACCGTCGCGCCCTCCGTTTCAAAGTTCATCACCGCATCCACCAGGCCAAACTCCGTGGGGGCATTTTTCAGGCTCACCCTGGCGCCGGGTTTAACCCACGCGGGCGAAAGGCAATGGAAGAGCCACAATTCCCTGCGGTCAGGCTCCAGACCGCACCGGCCGCCATATTCCATCAGCACCAGGTTGCGGACCATCAGCCCCTGTTTGCTGGTGCCCCACACGTGCGGCGGCGGGCAGCCGGGATCCACCTGCCGGTCGGTCCACGGCACGACCAGGTTTTCAAAGCTTTCATGGGTCGAACCGCTGTGGAGCAACTGGTGGTAGAAATCTTTCCAGGCCGTGAAGGCGTCTCCCATCGCGGCATACTGCTCGATCATGTTGGAGGTGATATACTGGTGCAGGTGCTGGCCATGCCGGTAGGTCATGATGCCCTCGGCATACCCTTGGCGGACCTGGTTGAGCGTTCCCCTCACCCGCGGATCCCCCGGGGCCAGGACCTCGGTCGGGCAGGCCAGCAGCATGTTTTCCCAATCGGAGTTGCACCCATAATCCGGGAACCCGCGCGGGGCGGCGGGACCGCTTAGGAAATCGTAAAGACCGGTCGGCACATAGCCGTTCGGTTTGGCTGAAGCATCGATCGCCTTGAGGAGGCTGGCCTCGTAGGCCTGGGCCAGGTCTGTCCAGGCGCTGGCGTCCCGGGCTTCCCCCAGGAACCGGGCCACGCGCACCGCGCAGCGCACCCCCATGAGGGCAAACAGGTTCTGGCCGGTGTAATGGCCATCGATCATTTCCGCATCGTAGGGCCAGCAGCGTGGCAGCAGCCCGTATTGATTGGTCCGCACCGAATTTTCCACAAAGGCCACGGCTTGACGCAGGCTGGGGTAGATTTTCCGGGCCAGCGCCTGGTCCTGGCCGAACAGCACCGTCATGGCGATCGAATAAAGGATGTGCCCCTGGGTGGCGGGAATGATGCGGCCCTGGGAAACCGCCCGGTCGAAATACAGGCCATCCGCCTGCTGCTGCGCTATGGAATCGGGAATGAGGCGTTCCTTGGGATGCTCCAGGTAGCCGCTGGTCAGGCAGTGCATCGTCACCTCCGGCACTGAGGTGAGGAAAAAATCCGGGTAGGGCAGGCCGTCCGTCTGCATCCGGCGCCCATTTTGGCTGCGGGTGCCGAGCAGCAGGTGCACCAGGCTGGCGCGGTGGGCATCCTGGACCCGCCGCTCCGGAAACTCGAATTCGGCGCAGCCGGCCAATTTCTCCCGCCAATAACGGATCGTCCGGGCGCGATAAGCCCCGTAATCGGCCCGGGCCAGTTTTGCCAGGAACACCGGGTTGCTTCCGGGCACCGGAATCCGCGGCATTTTGAAGGTGGCGGCAAACGTCTCACCCGGCCGCAGCGGGCGCTGGTAACGGACCAGGCAGCACTCGGCGCGGGCGGTCAGGCTCTGCTCAAACCCGGCAAACGGTTTCTCGTAAGCGATCCCCGGCACCGCCTCCCGGCTGGCTCCCGGAGTGAAGGCGCAGACCAGCTTTCCATCGCGGTAGCTGGCGGCATCGGTCATCTCGTAGCGCCAGGCCGGGGAAAAGGCCACCCCGCCATTCCGGTAATCCCGCCCGCTGTGCCGCAGCGCCGCCGTCAACTTCCCCCCGGCCAGCTGCGCCCCCTCGTTATGCATCCGCACCTGCACAAAGTTTACGGTGTTCTCTTCGGCCTCCCCCGCGAGCGGAAAGGCAAAATATTCAATATCGTAGCCGATGCCACCCTCTTTCCAGGCGAATTGCACCACCGGAATCCACCCCTCCAGAAAAGTTTTGCTGCGGGCCAGCAACGGCACGTCGTTCGAGCCGTGGAAAAAACAGAGCTCGGCATGGCGGGTGAACACCGCTCCATCATAGGTGATCTGCGTGACATCCGGCTGATAAGGCACCCCAATCACCGTCGTCGATTTGGCCAGGTAACACCATTCGGCTTGCGGATCGTCCAAAGCTGGATCCATCATGGCGGCCCCACCCACGCTCAAGGCCATCAGCCAGGCCGCGGCGATTCCAGCTGCGAGACCGGCCATAGGCAAACGGTTTCCTGGCTTCCGGCCTGGCCGCCGGGAAATCTTCAGTCGGGCAATGTGCAGCATCATGGTTCCTTCAGTTGGTGGGTAGAACTTGCGGTGTTCGGGGCGGCGCGGCAAGGCCTAAATTCCCCCCATGCCACGGGCCAGGAATTTGGGCCGGGAATTTTGTTTCGCCCGGGCGCAGTTTTCGGTAGCCTGCCCGTCCGCCATGAGAAACGAAAAAATGCTGTCGGTGGATAACACGCTGCTGCTGGTCATCGACTTGCAGGAAGCCTTCCGCAACCACGTTCCCGGTTTCGGCCAGATCGTGGAGCGCACCCGCATCCTGGTGGAGGCGGCCCGGTTGCTGGGGGTGCCCGTCATCGTCACCGAGCAATACCCCAAGGGGCTGGGCCAGACCGTGGAAGAATTGCATCCAGCGCTAGACCAAGCCACCCGGTTCGAGAAAGAGGGCTTCAGTGTTTTCCAGGATGACGCCGCCCGCGAAGCCATCCTCAACAGCCAGCGCATGCAAATCCTCATGGCGGGCATTGAGTCCCATGTCTGCGTGGCCCAAACCGCCCTGGATGCCCTGGCCTTCGAGCGGATGCCTTTCCTGGCCGCCGACGCGGTGGGTTCCCGCAAGGAGCTGGACCGCCAGCTAGCCCTGGACCGCCTGCGCCAGGCCGGAGCCACCATCACCACCTCCGAGGCGGCGATCCTGGAATTGACCGTGGCCTCCAGCCATCCCCAGTTCCGGGCCATTTCCAAGCTGATCAAAAACTGATCCCCGCTGGACCGGATTTTGCATTCTAAAAAGCCGGGCCTTTTATAATTGTGACCTGCGCCCCGGCCGGTTAAGGTAAGTGAAATTCAACGGCAATGCGCTTATGTTCAAAGAAAAGATAAAAACCTTTGTGGCCGGACTGCTCTTCACGCTGCCGGCCCGGATTCAAGCCGAGGTTCCAGGTGGGACGGCCGGGGATTGGCACGCCAAAACCTTGTGGGAGGCTCTGCTTTACACCGTCCTTTTTGCCCTGGTGGGGATCGTGCTCTCCATCGTTGGGTACAAAATATTCGACCTCGCCACCCCGGGGGATCTGCACCGCGAAATCATCGAAAACAAAAACCTGCCCGCCGCCATGATCGGCGCGGCCGTGATTATCGGCACCTGCATCCTCGTCGCCGCCGCCATCATCGGCTGAACTGCTCCATGGAAGCCGGGAGGAAAGTGATTGCCGGCCGCCGCCGTCCTCGGTAAGGAGCCGTCAGGAAATAAACTATACCAGTATGGCGCAGGAATTTTGGTGGCTGGCCAGGCGCGCGCGAGGAGCCGATCCATTGCGATCTGTAACGAGCGCGCAACGCCGCCAGCCGCCAAAAGAACCAGCCAGATGGCAACGGTTATTTTCTGACGGCACCTAAGCGCAGGAATATCCCATGAAACGCTGTAAAAAGGTGATTCTGATCCTGTCCGGGGCCTTGACCTCGCTGCCCATGGGCTGCTCCCGGGCGCCCCGCGATTTGCCCCCGGTGGAGCTATCCACCGAAAACACTTACACCAACAACCATTATGTGCCCGGGGCCGGCTACTACCACGCGAATTATGGCAGCTGGTTCCCGTATCCCTATAACCACCACGATCCGGCGCGGGGCTATTTCGCGGGCGGTTCCTGGTCCCCGGAAGCCCACACCAGCGCGCTGACCGCCTCCAAGCCCGCGTCCGGCGCCGTGGCCAATGCCCAGGCCGCTCATTCCGCCCTGCGCGCCAGGGCCGCCAGCAGCACCACCCGCACCGGATTCGGCCGGTCGGCCACTTTCCGCACCGGAATAAGTTAAGGAGGCGATTCATGATCGGCCGCACAACTATGGCGCAGGAGTTTTGCCGGCTGGCGAGGCGGAAACGAGGCGCATATCTTTTGGGATCTGGAACGAGTTCACAACGAAGCCGGTGGGCAAAGGAACCAGCCAGAATGTTCGGGCTATCCTGAGCAGCCCCCCGAGCAACCAGCCATACCATGCAACGGCACACCATCCAACCCCGGACCGATTGGCCGGCAAAAGTCGAGGAAACCGGCCTGACCTATCACACCCACGACGAGGGGCCTTATTGGGATGAATCGGCCTTTTACGAATTCTCGAGCCGCGAGGTCGATGAGCTGGAAGCCGCCGCCAACTCCCTGCATGAACTGTGCCTCCAGGCCGCGGAGGCCGTGATCGCCCGCGGCTGGTTCCCGCGGCTGGGCATCCCCCAGCGGGCGGTGCCCGCCATCCTCAAATCCTGGGAACGCGACGACTTCAGCCTCTATGGCCGGTTCGACGTGGTTTATGATGGCCGCCAGCCACCCAAATTGCTGGAATACAACGCCGACACCCCCACCTCCCTGGTGGAAGCGGCGGTCACCCAATGGTATTGGCTCGAGGAGTTGTTTCCGGGATGCGATCAGTTCAATTCCCTGCATGAGCGGCTCGTGGCCGCCTGGAAATCCGTCTCCGCCGGCTGCCTTCATTTGTGCAGCGTCAAAGACCACCTGGAGGATGAACAAACCGTGCTCTACCTGCAGGACACCTGCTTCCAGGCCGGTTTCAACACCAAGCTCCTCGCCATCGAGGACATCGGCTGGAATGCCGCCCGCGGCCGTTTCACGGACCTGGAGGACCGGGAAATCGAAGCCTGCTTCAAGCTCTACCCGTGGGAGTGGATGTGGGAGGACGAATTCGCCGGGCACCTTCCGGGCTCCCCCACCCAATTCATCGAGCCCGCCTGGAAAATGCTGCTCAGCAACAAAGGGATTTTGCCCGTCCTATGGGAGCTGTTCCCCGGGCACCCCAACCTGCTGCCCGCCTATGAAACCGCCGGTCCCCTGGGGGCTGATTTCGTGCGCAAGCCCAAGCTGGGACGCGAAGGGGCCAACACCACCATCCGCCTGGGCGGCCAGGTGCGCGAGGAAAGCGATGGCGCCTACGGAGCGGAGGGCTTTGTTTACCAGGCCGTGGCGCCGCTGCCGGACTTTGATGGCAACCATCCCATACTCGGCTTGTGGATTGTGAACCACGAAGCCGCCGGCCTCGGCATCCGCGAGGACCGGAAAATGATCATCGGCAACACCAGCCGCTTCATTCCGCACCGGTTTTCATAACGACAAACCGTATTCCTGCATTTGGCAGGGAAGTGATTGCGCCGCCGGTTATTAGCCAGGACGAGCAGCAAGCCGTCCCGATCTGGCAGGGATCAGTAACCGATGACGAACGCCCTGCACAAGAAGATCCAGGCAGTACGCTTGAGCCAAACCCCAGGGCACGCCCAATCTTTTTTTGGAATCTGGAATCTGGGATTCTCTGTTGCTCTCGGCTTCACAATAAGGGGGACTGAGCGGGATGGCTTTCAAACAACTGCCAAGCGAAGCGCCGCAAACCGGCGCATTCCAAAGCCTGGCGGAAACCCGAACGCGCCGGATGCCAGGCGGGCCACGGGAGGTGCGCGAGCTTTTGGAGTGCGTGCGCCGCTGCGCCGCTTTGGATTTTTCAACCCCCGTTTTTGTGCGAACTTGGCGTTTTTCGTGGCTATTCCAGTTTCCCCCTTCTTGAAAACCTGGAATCTGAAATCACTCGCAGCCATTTCCCTCCTGGAATCCTAACGGGATTCCGCAGCCAAGCCCGGGGTTGCGCCAATAAACCAAGCCATCCGTCCCGCATCCACCCGCAGGGGCTGGGACAAGGCCAAAATCCCTGGCCCGGCACCCAGGCCCGTTGGCGCCCTCAAACCCCGAAGCCCGGCAAAACATGAGTGCACTCATTTTTTATTGACACAGAGCCGGACCAGGCGGAGATTATTACAGATACGTGAGTAAACTCATTTTATGAAAACGAGCCCACGACGGCCTAATTCATCCGGCCCGGCGAAGAAATCAGGTTCCGGCAAGCGCCTGGAAAACAAGGCGAAGACGAGGAAGGCCATCCTCAAGGCAGCTTCGGAACTCTTTGCCAAAAAGGGATTCTTCCAGACCACCACTGAAGAAATATCGGCCAAGGCCAAAATTGCCGATGGCACCCTGTTCAATTACTTCCCGACGAAAGATGACCTTGCCCTTTTCTTCCTCGATGAGCTGCTTATCGGGCTTATTGAGTGGTTTCAGCAGGAGGAGCGGCTCCAGTCCGCCCCGCTGGCCGAACGGCTCTTTGCCATCATCCACCAGCACATTGAACGCCTCAGTCCCTATCAGGACTTTGTCGGCGCGGTTTATCTGCGCGCCTTGCAGCCGGCCTCCAAATTGCATCCCTTGAGCTTGCCGTCGCAGGCTTACAACTTGCGCTACCTGCGGTTCATCCGCGAGGTGCTCTCCCAAGCCGAGGCCAGGGGCGAGCTGCCCCAAGTGGGAGATTTGGGGGCCTATGTTTTCGCCTTGTTTCATCTCGCCATCATCACCCACTGGCTGCAAGACGATTCCCCCGGGAAAGAGAATACCCTGGCCCTGCTGGATCGAAGCCTCAAAATGGCCTCCCGGTTCATGGCGAAAGGAGGGTGGGACTGGTGAAAAACAGCAACCCTCAAGGTTTCTTTGGCCGCGGCTTCCAGCTGGGCAAACTCGGCCTGTCGCTCACCGGGAGCTACCTGGGATACCAGGCACAGAATTTTTTTCTTGGTGAAGAGCTCAAGGCCGAACGGCGCCACGATTTTCAGCAAAAGGCTTCACGGCTCGTGCGCCAGACGCTGGGGCCGCTCAAAGGTCCCTTCATGAAAATCGGCCAGCTCCTCAGCATGCAGACCCAGGCGCTGCCCGATGACGCCATCGCCGAATTGGCCGCCCTGCAGATGCAGGCCCCCGGCATGCATCCCACCCTGGCCCGCGCCCAGTTCAAGAACTCCACCGGCAAATATCCTGAGGATGTATTTCAGGAGTTCGCACCTGAGCCCTTCGCCGCCGCCTCCCTGGGCCAGGTCCATCGCGCGGTCACCCGGCGGGGCGAAAAGGTGGCGGTCAAAATCCAATATCCCGCCATCCGAACCGCCATTGAGAACGACCTTAAACTCCTCCGCTCAGCCACCCTCCCCGGGCGGATCACGGGGCACACGCCGGTATCCATCCTGGAGGAAATGCAACGCGGCTTTCTGGAAGAAACCGATTATATCCAGGAGGGCAAAAACATCGAGTATTTCCGTGGCCGGCTGGCGGTCCTGCCCCATGTCGCCCTTCCCTCGGTTCATTGGGACTTGACCACCGACCGGGTGTTGACTATGTCCTTTGTCGAGGGCGAAACCATCGGCAGGTTCCGGGAGTCAAAACCCTCTCAGGCGGTTCGCGACCTCATTGGCCAGCGTCTATTTGAGCTTTACCATTTCCAGCTCCAGTGCTGCCAGGCACTCCATGCCGACCACCATCCAGGCAACTACCTGTTTCGCGCCGATGGCTCTTTCGGCCTTGTGGATTTCGGATGCGTCAAGCGCGTTTCGGCTGGGATCCAGGAATTAGGCGGCTGCTGTGTCCACCATTCCTGGCGCCAGGGCACAGCCGAGGCGCAACGCGTGATGGACATCATCTGGGGGCCACAGGTGCAGCGCGCCAAAGCCCGGCGCATGCTGCCGGGCCTGGATGAGCTGATGAACCTCGTTTTCCCACCGGCAGAGGCGGGCCCCACCCACCGGCTGGTTGATTTCGGGCAGCCCGCCTTGCTGGATACCCTCTTCCGAATCTGGCGCAAGGCATTGTGGGCCAAACTCGCCAATCCCGAGTTTGCTTTCATCACCCGTGCCGAACTGGGTCTTTACAACCTATTGCATCACTTGGGAGCCAGAGTCGCAACCAGGGAGGCTTGGAACCATGTGATCGAACTCAAGCAAACGCCAGCAAATGAAAACGGGAAGAAACATCCCCAACACCCACGGTGAAAAATCAAGCCCGCCTTCCACTCCTATCGAATTTCGATTCACTATCCGTTGAGGGTTGGGCCGTGAAAGAGGAAACCATGGCAGCCCAGGCTGAACGCGGCATGAAACTCCCGGGTGGAAAACTGGAATAGCCGGGCTGGGGCCATCAGGCCCGCCGCCCGGATCAATTCGCCGAAGGGACCCTATTCGTATTGGGTGGCCCAGGAACTCATCTCTCCCTTTACCGAGGGCAGCCACCTTGCCGTTGCCGTCGAAAAGCCGGGAAAAATGATTCGCCAGCCACGGCGAGGCATAATAAGCCGCCCACACCACCCGCCCTTGCAGGCTCCCCCTCAGGCCCAGGCCCCAGGCGCAGGAAGTCTTGCGGCCGAGTTCGGAATCCAGCCCGGCCTCCTGGTTCCAGCCATCGCAAGCAAACCGCGTGCCCAAAAAAACCTGCTGGCTGGAGTTCTTCACCCTTTTCCGGAGGCACCGCCCTTGCCAGGCGCCAGTGAATTCCAGCCAGTGCCGCGCTTCCGCGGGCAGGCTGGCGGACAGCTTCTGCGCGAACAGCCGGTTCTTCGCGCCCCGCCGGAACCGTTTTTCCCGCTTGGCAAGGTGGGGAGCCAATATTAGATTGTCCCGCATACCAAATATAATGCTATGAAATACCCCATGGGAGGATTCCTCGAAACGCGCCGCCCAGCCTGGCAGCGGGGCCGCCGGGCGGGATTCACACTGATTGAACTGCTGGTGGTGATCGCCATCATTGCCATCCTCGCCAGCATGCTGATCCCTGCGCTCTCCAAGGCCAAAAACAAGGCCCACCGCACCACCTGCATCAACAACTTGCGCCAGATCGCCTTGTTTTTCCAATTCTACACCGATGACAACCGGGACACCTTTCCCGCCCACCGGAACCAGGGCTTGACCACCGACGATGCCAATATGTCCCTGACGAACTGGTGGGGTGTCACCGTGCTGGGCAAGCAGCGCCAGACCAATATATTTTGCTGCCCGGCCATCAAAGGCAAACGGCTCGACAACGGCATCCCCTGGGAATGGAAATTCGATCCCCACAAGGTGGGCTACGGGATGAACGCCTTTTTCCTGGGCATCCACCCTTACCCGAGCGGTTCGCTCACCGTGGGCGGCGTGCTGTTCGACAGCCGCCCCTGGTTCAAACGGACCGCCATCCTCAAGCCGGCCCAAAACCTGCTGATCGGCGAAGGCATGCCCAAATCCGACGGCACCTGGAGCAGCAGCCTCTGGTGGCCCACCTCCTGCATGCTCCGCAATGCCAGCTCCTCCAAGGCCTTCGAGGGCATCGACCAGCTGCGCCATTTCAACTCCGGCATCGCCCTCTTCAACGATGGCCACGCCGAACCCAAAAAAGACAGCCAGATCAACCCGCCGGTCGATCCCGGCACCGGCGATGCCCGCGGCCTGGTCAACGCCCAGTATTGGGATCCCCTGCAACGCTCCCTCCGCCGTTAACCACCACCGGCCTTTTATGCAAAACCCAATCCTCCTTTCCCTCGCCGCCGCCTGCCTGGCCGCCGCCTCCGCCGATGCCGCCAGCCTGAAGCTGAACCTGCGGCGGCAGGCCGAAACCTCCCCGGGCAGCGGCCAGTATGAAACCGTCGAAAAGCCCGCGGAGTGGGACCCGCGCAAGACGGCCATCATCATCTGCGACATGTGGAACCAACACTGGTGCCAGGGCGCCAGCGCGCGCGTGGCCGAGATGGCGCCCGCCATGAACCAGGTCCTGCTGGCCGCCCGGCGGCAGGGGATTCTCATCGTCCACGCCCCCAGCGACACCCTGAAATTTTACGAGGGCTGGCCCCAGCGGTCCCTGGTTCTGAACGCCCCCCGGACCGCCCCGCCTTCCGCCTCGAACTGGCAATCGCTGAACCTGGCCAAGGAAGGGCCGCTGCCCATCGACGACTCCGATGGCGGCTGCGATTGCGAGCCGCACTGCCAGCAGGGCGGCCCCTGGCGCAGGCAGATCGCCACCCTGGAAATCACCCCCGAGGACGCCCTCAGCGATTCCGGCGCCGATATCTACAGCCTGCTCCAGCAGCGCGGCATTGAGAACCTGATCATCATGGGCGTGCACACCAACATGTGTGTCCTGGGCCGCTCCTTTGCCATCCGCCAGATGGTGCAATGGGGCAAAAACGTGGCCCTCATGCGCGATCTCACGGACACCATGTACAATTCCCGCAAAAAACCGTGGGTGAGCCATTTCCGCGGCACCGACCTCGTGGTGGGCCATATCGAAAAATATTGGTGCCCCACCCTGGCCAGCACCGTCCTCACCGGCCAGCCCCCGTTCCGCTTCCAGGCGGATCGCCGCCCCAAGGCCGTATTCCTCAGCGCGGAACCCGAATACCAATCCAAAACCACCCTGGCCGCCTTTGCCCGCAACGACCTGGCCTTCCATTATGGCTGGAGCTGCACCTTCCTGCAGAGCGACCGCGCGGACGACCTGCCCGGCCTGGAAGCCCTGAAAGAGGCCGATTTGGCGGTCTTTTTCATGCGCCGCACCACCCTGCCCCCGGCGCAGCTGAAATTGATCCGCGCCTACCTCGATTCCGGCAAACCGGTGGTGGCGCTGCGGACCAGCAGCCACGCTTTCCAGAACTGGCTGGCCTTCGACGGCGAGGTTTTGGGCGGCCATTACGCCGGCCATTACAACAACCGGGATCCAAAAACGCGGGTTTGGGTGCTGCCGGAAGCCCAGGCCCACCCCATCCTGAAGGGCCTTTCACCCGAGCCGTTCCTGGTCGCTTCCTGGCTCTATAAAACCCGGCCTTTGGGGGCGCAAGCCGTGCCTTTGATGCTCGGCCGCGTGGATAACCAGGCCGCCACCGAGCCGGTCGCCTGGGTGAACCAGCATCAAGGCGCCCGGGTGTTTTACACCTCCCTGGGCCACCCGGACGATTTTGCCATGCCGGAGTTCCGCCGGCTGCTGCGCAATGGCATTTTCTGGGCTTTGAGCCTGGAAATCCCGGCCAACGCCGTCACTTTTTGAACAAGTCGCCCAGGCCTTTGGTGGCATTCTGCAGGTTTTTTTGCGCATCCTGGCCGAGGCTTTTGGCGGGATCGGTCAGCGCGCCGCCCAGCTTGCTGATGGCATCCTTGGCCGCCGCCGCCGCGCCTTGAGCGATGGCCACGGTGATTTTTGAGGCGATCTCACCCGGAGTCAGGCCTTCGGTTCCTTTGCCCAAATCCTGCAAGTGGATGTCCGGCAGCGGCACCGTGCCGGTCTTGACGCCCAGCACCGGGATATTCACGCTGAAATTGATCTTCCCCCCCGTGATCGCCAGGTCATCGATCTGGATCTTGCGATTGGACGGACCGCTGGGCACATAAGCCATCACGTTTTCCTGGATTTTGGTCAGGTTGATCCCGCCGGCGGTGACTTCGTACGTGATCTCCGGATTCTCCACGGCCAGCGAGCTGATCAGCACCCGGTCCGACATCAAGGAAAATGGCTTCACCGCCATGCTCAACGTGCCGATTTTGATGGCTGAATCCGTCTTGAAGCCCTCCGGATTGCCGATGGCCAGGCCCGAGATTTTGGCGTTGCCCCCAAAGGGGTTCACCCGGGTGCCCCCCACTTGAAAGTTGACCTTGGTGATCTGGCCCCCCCCGGCCACCAAGCCTTTCTTGACGATCCCGTTGAACAGCATCGCCAAACCCACCACGGCCAGCACCGCCACCACCACCGTCACCACCATCAAACGAATAATCAGTTTTTTCATACTTAGCGCATTATTTTAGCGTTGATTTGAAATTTTGCCAGTCATCGGCACGAAACGGACGGCCAAAACGGCCTTTTTCTCCAAGGCATCCCCCCGTTTTTCCATCAAATAGAGCGTCTGGTCGTGCATTTCCCCCACCGGGATCACCATCCGCCCACCTTCCTTGAGCTGCTCCACCAGCGCGCGCGGGACGTTTTCCGGGGCGCAGGTGACAATAATGCTGTCAAACGGCGCCTTTTCCGGCCAACCGCTGTAGCCATCCCCGGAACGCACCTGGACATTTTGATACCCCAGCCGTTTCAAGGTGGCGGTTGCTTGCCGGGCCAGTTCATCCACAATTTCGATGGAATAGACCTCCGCCACCAATCCGGCCAGCACCGCCGCCTGGTATCCCGATCCCGTCCCAATCTCCAGCACCTTGTCGCCCGGCTTCGGTTTCAGCTGCTCGGTCATGAAGGCCACGATGAATGGCTGGGAAATGGTCTGGTTATGGCCGATCGGCAGGGGGTGGTCATCATAGGCCTCATCCCGGCGCTCTGCAGGCACAAACTCATGCCGGGGCACGGCCCGCATGGCGGCTGCCACCCGGGCATCCTGGATCTTGCGCCCGGGCGCGGTGATCTGCTCATCCACCATGCGCTGGCGCGCTTTGGCAAACGCATCTCCCGCCGCTTCCGCATTAGTATCCCAGGCCACCATCAGTAAAACCGCCATCAACCGCAAACCTTGAAGGCTCATCGCACAATATACACCCCTGCCCGGCCATGCTCGAGGAAAAAGAACTGCCCCGGCCAGGCGTTATTCCCAGCCCAATTCAGGATGGGAAATTCATTCCACTATCGTCTTCACCATCCCCTCCCGGGCGCTGGCGCAGTAGAGGATGTTTACTTTGGTAATGAAGCCGCCGGAAACGGGCATGGCAGTCCATCCGCAGAGGACACAGATGGCCGTAGCTGGCTTTAAAGCAAGGAATAAAATCTGTTTCCGTGGCGGTGTTCGTAAATTCGCAAAAATGAAATCACATCAGACCCTGGCGTTTAGCCTCATACCAAACAAAGGGTGAGTGTTTCTTCAAAAACCACTCAGGCACCCCTTGCAGGTATTCACTGTAATGATCGGCTCGCATCCGGTTGGTTTCGGGGGCATTCAACTCCAAACGCTTTATGGTATCTTCGGCTTTCTTTTAAGTTCCGGCGGGGCATCGGGGTTTGGCTTTATTTCCCCCGTTGCAAGGTTAAGCACCAAAGCGTTCGGTTGGATTTCGAACGGATCGAGAATGTCATCAAAACGGTTTTTATTGCGGTTCATTCCCAGGCAACTGAGCCGGTAGTTCAACCACTCGTAAGCCTGTCCGGCGTTTTTGGACTTTGCCACGAAATGGTCCACCGAGCTGGCGCCCAAAGGCCATTCAAAGTAAATGCACAAGTAGGCACAAGTCCCCTGGTATGCATCCCAAAGAGGCTTTTGGATCTTCCGCCAATGGGGCGGCAGCCTGCTGGCATCAGGCGGTTGTTCAGCGGATTTAATCCGCCGCTTTCTTAACCAAGCAAGGCCTGGCTTCCTTACCTCCTTGTCAAAACCAGCCGGTTCGGGCTGCGGCGTGACTGGAATCATGGCCGAAAACCCTTCTTCTCGCAGATCGCACGCCACCGGAACAAAAAGGAATCCTTTGGATTCAGAGCCATGGCCAGTTTTTCGCGCATGGCCTTGATTTCCCCGGAAGTCACTTCCGTTTTCGCAAGCAATGCCGCGGCTTCCTCGAGCAATTTTTCCGATTCAAGTGAACGGGCGCTTGCCAGGCCGAACGCCTGACTCGTCAGCCAATTGGAAACATCGCCATGCATTTCAAAATCACGGCGGGTTAATACCACCCTTTGGGCGTGCGCCATGCCTTCGTAATCCAAGTCGAACCAAGTGTCTCTCCGGGGATCAAAAATGGGCTCCACCGAAGCCAGTATCAAGGGCGAATGAGTCGCCACAATGATCTGGACTTCAGCTTTTTGGGTTAAAGAATTCATCACCTCCACCAACGCGCCCAGAATGCGTCTTTGCCATCGCGGGTGCAGGTGGGATTCGATTTCATCGATCAGAAAAATGATCTGGTTGGCCGTGCCTTGATCCAGCAACTTGCTGGCATTTTTGTGCTCTTCCCAGGCCCAGACCAACAAATAGGCCAAAGCGATAATCCGCTTCATCCCGGCAGAGGCATGCAGGACCGGCACCTCTTGCCCATACGGCATTCTCAAGGTCGGAATATCGCGGGGATCATCCAAACTGATTCGCGTCAGTCTTCCTGGAATTATTTTTTCAGCCTGGGAGGGCGATAAAGCCGCCACGACCGACCGGAGATTCTGAAACGCTTCGCCATTTTCCTTCTGCCAGCCCGCCCAATCACGCACCAGCCCATTACAGAGGGGTTTGCCATCTTCGCCGAGGAGGTCATCCCACACTTCCTGGGGGCTGAACACATAGGACGAAGGACGGTCTTGCACATCAATGCCCCCCCTCTTCCGCCAATAATTCCGGGCCGGATCCCATACGGCAAAGCTGCCATCAACCTGGGCATACAAAACCAACCCGGGATTGCTGGGGCGCCCGGAGCGCCCCGTCCAGGCTTGCTCTTTCCGGTCAAAATGGCTTTCGTAGTTTTCTTCCCTGGCCTTTCCAGCAAACGAGAAATTGATGCTGGCTGGGCCTTCGCCCGACGGCAGGGCTTTTTTTCCCGAGGTCAGCCTGGCATTCACCTCCGCAGGCCACTTCCGAGTCAATGCCCACCAAGCGATATCCAGGATAAAACTCTTACCCAGCCCATTGTCGCCCGTCAGCAAGTTGAGTCGTCTCCCAAACTCAAGCGACATCTCAGGCGCAGGGCCGATATTGCTTGTCTTCAGATTCCGTAGCATATTGGAAACTCCAAATACGGTTTTCGCTGTTCTGTGTCAACACGTGTCATCCTCTGATCACCCCCGCCTTTCCTTTTCTCAGCCAGCGCCAAATGCTGGTCGTTAGCGCGCTCCCCGCCCCCGGGCCAGCCGGACGGATTTCTCCGATGGTCTTTGCTCCGCTTGAAGTTCTGGCTCACGCCGGCGTTTAAGCGGGGATGCCAGCCGATGGGGAACCAGCCATCCAAGTTCGGTCCGGCGTAATCCACTGCGCCCAGCTGCTTGTCTGCTCAGTCCTGAAAAGCGGGCCAAGCCTCCAGCTTGCTCTGTTCTGAAGCGGCAGCCGGGACGGTTGAACCATTTTGGGAAATCATACACCGCAACCAGATCGCTGGCCCGGTCTTGCAGCAGGCGGCATGCGGCCCCAGGGTGGGCAGGTGCGGCAACCGCACGCGCAGGACTGGTTCCCTCTGGCGCTCCTTGTCCGGCCTCAGGATCACCGCCGACGCATCCTGGCCGTCCCGGTTGTATTCACCGGCCCGGCTGGGCGATCGGATGATGGCGCCGGGAACGGTCATTTATGGGTTTCCAAAATACTCCCTGACCGGGGAGGCTTCGCGCCTCCTTGCCCCTTCGGGTCCACTACGGCTGAGGCACTACGTGCCTCAACCTCCGTTCCCCCGAAGGGGCAAGGCTCACCTCCCGAGCGTTGGAGGGAGGCCAGCCAGGATGTTCTTTTATCCCAGTTTACCGACAGGGAAACACCGAGAAAAAAGTGACAAATTTAAACCAGGACTTGACCACGAACGGTTTGCCAGCAGAAAAGCAATCCTGAAGGGACCATCTTACGGCATCCGTTTGTGCGCCCATTGCTTCCACCTGCTTCAGTATGGCAGCGATCCAATCACGCCGGCGGCGATTAAGCCGGAAGCAGTTTAGGTTCAGCGTCCTGATCATGTAGTCTGCTCCGGCCAGCTTTTGGTTTGGAAGGCCAGGTATGGGACGAAGTTTGCCAGTGAGAATATCGCAGGAAAAACAATCCACACCATCCGCTTCCACAGGCTTGATAAATAACTCCGGATCATAAGCGGATTGGCGGAAATGCCCGCAACTGGTCCCCTCGGTTATGGCGGCCAGATGACTGCTTTCAATGCAGCACAACACCAGATTTTCAAATTTGAAAGTGCCGGCCGGGTCGATGGACTTGGGAACGATGTGGTCAATATGACAACCCCAGGTCGCGAGACACTCCTCGCAATACGGGCAAAGCTCGTTCTGTGCCGGTTTTAGAGCGCTCGTAATCTCTTCTTTCCGGCCAAGGCATCCCAAGCCGCTGACGGATCGGGAGGATTGGGATTGGCTCGCTGCTCGCTGGCCAGCTGCGGAGGGACGGTTTTAGGATGTTTAACGGCCATCATGCATTGCCTCCTTGCGCCTTCCGTGTGGCTTTCCAACGGGCCACCACCAGATCGGCCAGCTGCATTTCCTCTGAAGCCTGCCCGAAATGCTGGCCCAACTCCCGGCGCAGTTTCCCAGCCCTTTCCGAATCAATCTCGCCGTGCTCAATCAGTTGATGGTATTCAACAAGCTGCTTTGCCATGTCCACGGGAGGCCGGGATGGAACATCCATAATGTCTTCCAAGGCCACCCGGGCCTCCCTTGCATAAGGGTTCTGCAATGGCTGGGAAGCTGTGCCTTGACCGTCATAGACCTTAAGAATCCTGATATTCTCGCTTTTTACCGTTGTTAGCACCTGAGGACTATGGGTCGTGATTAAGAATTGAACCAAAGGAAATGCATCACAAAGGCTTTTTACCACCACCTGCTGCCACTCGGGATGCAGATGCATATCCACTTCATCAATTAAGACAATTCCCGGCGTGTTTTGGGCTGCCGCAACGCCCTCGTGTGGATTCAAGCGAACCATGCGGCAGGCAATATCGCCAACCAAAGCGATCATGTTGCGAATGCCATCGCTCAAGGACGACACTGGCAGGTCGCCATGAACGGCATGCGAGGCAATCGCGCCACCCGCTGCATGGCTGTAACGCAAATTACTCCAGCCGGTCAGGCCCAGGCAAATTTCCAAGGCGCCGCGCACAGCCTCCAACCTGGTTTTGGCTTCCTGGCGGGCATTCTCCTTCTCCTTTTCGTCAATGGTGATTTGGTGCATCCGGGCGAGCCATGCCTCGAATGCCCGATAATTAGTGGAGGGATTCAAGCAATCGGCATATCCTCCCGTCCGTGATGTAGATTGCTTTTTGCCTTGGCTGGTAAGCCGTCTGGCTCCCCACAACCGTCCGGTGCCATAATAGGCCAGGACCGGCAAAAGCACCGGCTGCCCAGCCGATTGAATGTTCATTTCCAACCCTTGCCCCAGCAACCTTAAACGGCGTGCTCCTTTATGGGTTGTATGCGATTTAGGCCGGACCAGCGCCCGGTCCCATTTTACGTTCGGATTGTCGTTAAGGCAACCCATGGCGAATAGCGCGACGGGCCACTGTGGCTCCATCTCCCGCATTGCGCTGCCCGGTCTCATTTTCAGCCAGGCATCTTCTTTGTAAAACGGCCTGTCCTTGCCCTCGCCGAAGGCGGCGACAAAAGACCCCAAGGCGGTGGCTACAGCATCCAAAATGGCCGTCTTGCCCCCGCCATTGGGAGCGACTAATACTGTAACACGCTCATGCAAGTTCACCGTGATCTCCTGGAAACAACGGTAATTCTTCAAGGTCAACTGATCTATTCGCAGAGTCCTATTCATCGCCAGCTCATGCATTACTCTAATTGTGCTCTATTTATGCCTGGCCTGTCATTTCTCAGCCAGCGCCAAATGCTGGCCGTTACCACGCTCCCCGCCCCGGCCAGGCGTTATTCCAAGCCCATTTCAAAATGGCATCAAGCCACATGGGGAATCACTCCGCTTGGAACCTGAACTTGAACCGGCCTTCGGGAGCCACCTCGCCCCTGAGCTGGAAAACCATGACGTTGCCGGATGCTTGGAGGTTGCCGGCCCCCTCCCGGTCCGCATCATGGCTGGCCAGGCGCCGCGTGCCAAATAATGGGTGGCACAAGGTCTCCCTGGAAAGTAAAATAAGATGTCATGGAAAGGATCAACTGATGGAAGTCACAGTCCAGTTACCCGAAAGTATTGCGCGCTCGTTCGGTGAGACGGCCAGCGAGGCCGGCCGGCGGTTGCTGGAGCACGCCGCGATCGAAGGTTACCGTGAGGGGCAGCTCTCCCACCGCCAAGTGGCGGAGATGCTGGGCCTGGATTACTGGGCTGCCGAATCGTTCCTCAAGGACCACCAAGTGCCGTTGAATTATAGCCTGGCCGACTTGGAGGCTGACCGGGCGGCTCTGGCAAAAATATTGAGTCACCCGTGAGTGTCGTTGCCTCAGATACCAGTCCCCTGCATTATCTGATCCTCTGCGGCTCCCTGGAGGTGCTTCGGAGGTGCTTCCCCAGCTTTTCAATGAGGTGGTAATCCCGCCGACTGTATTCCAAGAGCTTTCGCAGCCGTCCGCTCCGCCTGCGGTTCAGACCTGGGCCGCCTCTCTTCCGCGATGGGTTCGCATCCAGGCACCCAAAAGCCTGGATCGGTTGCTCCGGATCGACCAGGGAGAATTGGAAGCTATTTGCCTCGCCGAGGAAATCCAAGCCGCAGCGGTTTTAATGGATGACCGGGCGGGGCGCCTGGCCGCCAGAAAGCGTGGCTTGATGGTTACGGGAACCATTGGCGTCCTGGAGTTGGCCCCCGGGCGAAACTGGTTGCAACTGCCGGAGGCTTTTCTGAAATTGAAGCAGGCCAATGTGCGCTTGGATTGAGAGTTGGTGGAAGCAACCCTCAAGCGGGATCGGATGCGGCGGACGGGTTTTCCGTGAGCCAATTCCCAGCCCAGCCGAAGTCCGTCATCAATCCTGGTTCTTGGGATCGCATGGGTGCTGGGAATCCCCCCTGTGCGCCGCTTCCGCATTAGTTTCCCAGGCCACCATCAGTAAAACCGCCATCAACCGCAAACCTTGCAGGCTCATCGCACAATATACTCACCTGCCCGGCCATTACTCCCCTGCCCAGCCATGCTCGGGGAAAAACAAGCCCGCCCCGGCCCGGTTTTATTCCCAGCCCCCATTTCAAAATGGGATATTCACTCCCCTATCGCCTTCAGCAGCGCCTCGCGGGCGCTGGTGCAGCAGAGCCTGTTTTCGCTGGTGTTGAGGCCGCCGGGAACGGGCATGGCAGTCCATCCGCAGTCTCCACACTTTCGCACAGATGGGTTGGCCGCAAAAAGGCCTCTCGCTGCTCTTTGCGGTGGAAGTGAAATCTGTGTTCATCAACGCCATCTGCGCAAAAGAGGTCACAGGCAGAACCACGGCAGCGCCGTGACCTTCTCGTGCAGTTGCATCGGGCGCGGACAGCGGCACACGAGGTATGCCTGTTTGGCCTGGTTCGGGTGCTCCGCCATGAAGGTCAGCAGATGCCGCGCATCCTGCAGGCTTGGCTTCTCGCTCCACTTCACCTCGATGGGTGTCAGCGTGCCGCCTCGTTCGATGATGAAATCCACTTCCGCTCCATCCTTGGTCCGCAGGTGATACAGCTTCCCCTCGCCGAGGTATTGCAGCCGCTTCCATAACTCGATGCCGGTCCACTGCTCGAAGAACGGCCCCGGATTGGTCTTCACCACATCGGGCGCCGCCGTCAACCCGGCGGCGGCGTGCCGGACACCCAGGTCGAAGAACAGGAATTTCGGCGTCGAGAGCAGGGCCTTGCGCGGGCTGCGGGAAAAGGCTTCCACGCGAAAACCCACGAACATGTCCTCCAGCAGCTGGTAGTGGCTCTTCACCGTCGGCTGCGACACGCCGCTCTCCTTGGAGATCGCGGCGAAGTTCACAATCTGTCCCGACTCCGCCGCCGCCAGGTGCATGAAGCGCACGAACGCGCCCCAATCCTTCACCAGTGCCTCGCGCCGGACCTCCTCCTCCAGGTGCACGAAGGCGAACGACCGCAGCAGTTCCGCCCGGTCGGCTTTCGGCGCGGCCACCACGCCCGGCAACTCCCCGAAGGTCAGCCGCGTCAACAAATCCGAGGCCGGGAATGGATTCTCGTGCTGCCCGCCTTTTTTCCAGGCAAACGGCAGCGGCGACCCCGCGTGCGCCAACGGCGGTTGCTCCGCCGGGTGCTCCACCATCGTCAGCGGCAACATCCGGTGATAAAAACTGCGGCCCGGCAGGAGGTTCGCCCCCATGCGCCGGAGCTTTCGCGCCGAGCTGCCGCACAGCACGAACCGCCACCGGCTCTTGTCCCCGTCATACAGATGCTGCACCGCGTCGAAAATCGACGGCACGGATTGCGCTTCGTCCACAAATACGAACTGCCCCTTCCTGGCCGCGGGCAGCGCGCGGCAGTCCTGGGCAAAAGCCCCGGCGTCGGCCAGATGCCGCGTCCGTTCCCGCGGGTCGGCCAGATCCATCACCAGCGTCTCCGGCGGCAGCAAGGACCGCAACAAGGTGGACTTGCCCGTCTGCCGCGCCCCGAAGATCAGGTGCACATACGGCCGCCCCAGCTTCTCGCGCAAAATCCCTGCATACCAACGGTCAAACATACAGCCCTTTATATTCAGACGAGGAATATAAAGTCAAGTTTAGCCCCGGATTTGGCAATGGGAGGGGGATTCGGATCCCCTTCTTGCCATCTGCGAAAACCTGTGTCATCTGCGGATCACTTTCCCCACGCCTTCCGCTTCCCCGCCAGCGCCAGGCGCCGCTCGTTGTCGCGCTCCCCGCCCCAGGGCGCGGCCGGACGGGTTTTTCCCGATGGTACTTGCGCCGCTTCCGCATTAGTTTCCCAGGCCACCATGAGTAAATCCGCCATCAACCGCCAAACCTCAAAGCTCACCGCCCCGGCCCGGTTTTATTCCCAGCCCCCATTTCAAAATGCCATCCAGCCGCACCGGAGCTTGGGCCGCTGGTGAGCCGCATAAGGCGGTTCCTTGGCAGTTGGGGCAACCACGAAAGGGCACAAAGCGCACGAAAGAAGGAGAACGCATAACTGCTTACTTTGCGGGCTTTGTGCCCGCTGGTGGCAATGAAATCTCCTCCTTCAGTTCCCAGGAATCAGAGCCGGAACTGAAATGGAGCGAGCGTAAAGGCGTGCAGGTTTCAATTTGTTGCCCGGCCCTTTTGGCCGTTAAGAATATACTTTTTGATCTGGAATTTGTGGCTGCCGAAGTTGACCAGCAGGCCGTGCTCGAGGCGGGAGGATTTGAGATAACCGGGGATCTGGGCGGCGTGTTCGTCCGTGAAGTCACGGACGGCTTTAAGTTCAATGATGAGCCGGCCGTCCACCAGGAGGCCGGCATAGTATTCTCCGATGAGAGTGCCGTCTTCATCATGGACGTTGAGCGGGTGCTGCTGCCCAGCCGCGAAATCCAGCTTGCGCAGGCGGTGAGCCAGGGCGTTTTCATAGACCTTCTCCAGGTGGCCGCGGCCATGATAAAGGTGAATATCGCAGGCGGTTTGGCGGACGATGTCGCAAAGTTCGTTGATGGTTTGCATGGGTGGTATCCAGCCACAAAAACAAGGGGAGGCCAGCCAATCCAGTCTCTTGTGTTCTTTGTGTTCTTTTGTGGCAATCCGGTTTTGGGGCCATTCATGCGCAGTGTTTGTTTTGCAGCGCATTCCCGGTGGGAGGGAAGCGCACCTGCGCTGCCGCCACTCTGGGAGCAACTGGATTGGATTTTGGTTCCACAGCCTCAGGATTATAGGGGATTCAGCTGATTTACAAATTATTTAAAAGCTACCTGATCCCCTTTCAAAACGCCCTCGCAATCCCCAGCTTAACACGGTGGTTTGGCTGGAGGCGATGGCACCGCAGTCTCTGGATCCAGCCGCGAAACGAACCTTGAGTTCCGATCTGGCCGGGATTAGTGGTGAACGGCCGGGGCTTGGCGCAAAACCGCCCCCTCCTATTGCCTGGGCACGGCTTGGCCACGAAAGGGCACAAAGCGCACGAGAGAAGGGGAACGCATAACTGCTTTTTTTTGCGGGCTTGGTGCTCTCTGGTGGCCATTCAGGATGGACCGGAGCCGGTTGCTGCGCCGTAAACGCGGAGTCAGGATCGCGCTTTCGGCCACGGGATTACGACCGATCAGCTCGCAGATTTCCCCCACCAAGCGCAGGCTGCCGGAGGTGGGAGTATAGGGGGGCTGGCAGTCGGTTTTCATTTCTGGATGGTTGCCGAATGGCGCGGCTCAAGGTTGATATTTCCCGGCCAGCTTCAGTTTGATCCGCCGCAGGGAACGGCCTGGCTTTTTCAGGTCATGCTCCCAAATCCGGATTACGCTCCACCCGCTGCGGCGCAGTTCCCGGCTCACGCGCCGGTCACGGGTGCGGTTTGCATTCAGTTTTTTCAGCCAGAAGGCCCGGCGCGTGGCCGGAAAAGTGGCATGCTTCGGGCACCGGTGCCAGAAACACCCATCCACAAAAACCGCCACCCGGGCTGCTGGAAACACAAAATCCGGTTTCCCAAACAGGGGCCGGTGGCGGCGCCATCCGGTAATATGGTGCAGCTTGAACAGCTGGATCAAGGCCAGCTCGGTGTCCTTGTTGCCCTGCCCCCGGATACGCGACATGACTTCCGATCGCTTCGTCTTGGAGAATACGTCAGCCACAGTCAGGCGTTGGCGGGGGGGTTGAGCGATCCGGCAACAATTTGCGCAATCTGGCAAGCCAGCAGGGGCGGAACCGCGTTGCCCACCTGGTGGTATTGCTGGGTCTGCGGCCCTCAAAACTCTCAACCTTGAACCGGGTGATCATTTTTCAATTTATCGAAACCAGCCCGCTGCAGGCTGCGGGAAATACCAGTTTAAGTTCAAAACCGACTCATTTTTCTATTCTGCCTATCCGGGCCGCAATTTCCAAGCCAACAAAAAACGGGCAGCCCGCGGCCCTGCCGGGCTTGGTTCGGATTTTCAAGCGCGATGCACGGCGAGCACACTAACCAGACTTACAGCAAACGGCTCAGCGGAAGCGAAGGCTGCTTTTTTGCCGGGCAATTTTGCATAGTCCCATTTCCAATCGTTGTAGAAAGAATCCGGCTCGACGTCAAAGACTGCGTAGATCACCTCCGGATCAGGGCTGGATGGATAACCGTTCCGAAGAAGTTCTTCTGCCGTAAAAATTCGTGGTCCACGTTTCTTTATGCGCAACAAACCAGGCCAAGCTTTACTTCCGTGACCATGAAGCAAGATGTGTCTGGCGCCTGCTATGGCTGGCTCCAACCGAATGGAACCACGGCGAAGACCGGCGCGGAAGTTGTAAAGCCCGGTTCGCCGAATCCAGTCCAGTTGCTGTTCGCTGTCGCACCACCCCACCAACACCGAATGCTCTGCGGGTGGAACGGGCCGCTCGTTTTCTACGATGTCTCGCTCTGGGATTTGGCTTTCAACTTTCGCTCCACCGCCAGTCTCATCCGCACGGTAAACATGGAAGCGGTGATAACTGCTCTGCTCTCGTGCTGTCGCCCGGTTGCATGCATGGGCGACAACTTCATCAACAAAACGGGAAAGATGTGGCAAACCGACCGCTTGCCCACTTTCGCCGGGCTTGAGGGCAAAAGCACCAAGGCCAGGAAGAATTTCGTGGAATCCTTGGAAGCGAGCCGGGGTATTCGCCCCACCAGGGTAGAGGATATAAGCACCTTCAGATCGGCGGATGGCATCGCGATAGGCGTGCATCTTCAAAAGGTCAGCCCGTTTGTAGTTGCCACGTTTCTCCTGAGCCTTTTCTTCGCTCAGGTCTTCGTCTTCATCCCCAAAAAGTTCGGTGAGGTTCTCCACCCGATATTTCGCATCGAAGTGAATGTGAACTGCCAGCTCCTGCGACTCCGCCTCGCCAAGGCCATAGCCATCCGGCCAGAAGCTTAGAGTGAAGTCGGGGCGCATCCGGCGGGTCCATGAACCCGGTTTATTCCACGAATCGCTCCGCTGGTGAGTTAGGTTGTAATGGAAGCGGACATTCAGCCGGCGCGCCTGGCGATGGCACCGGCCCTCAATGCCAAGTGGCTCATTCACTTTCAGCCGCAGATTCAGCCCTCCATTCGTGTGTTCAAAAAGCGTCCTTGCCGGAGGGGCGGCCAGTTCAAACTTGTCCCTGAACAGCCGGAGCAGTTGAAAAAACAGCCAGTATTCGTAGAGTGCCGCCATGTCGCGCTTGCCAGAGCCGTAAACATCTTCGCCACCTTTCCAAACGAGCTCAGCAGCCAAATCGAACTTTAGCCAGGCAAGCAAAATTTCCCGATACCCGCCTTTCCGCTGAAGGACAGGACTGCCGAGCGGGAGAATATTCGGGGCAGATACACTTTTGAATAAAGCCGCCGATAAAGTTGTGTTAAGTTGCTCCTGAAGGTGTTGGGCCGTGCGGACAAGCCTTTGCCGGTCTTCCGCTGCGGTTCCCTTCAAAACCGACTCGATTCGCTTCAAGAAATCCCGGAAGTAAGTCAGGACGTATTTCACGAAACGATTCTCTGGCGTGTCCAGCGAATCAATTTGCCGGCGAACTGATACAGCGCGCGGTAACGACGGAGTTGCGATGCCAAGCGCCCGCATGGTTTGCGCGGCGGAGCTTTGGGGTGGAACCGGGACGCGGGCCGTTGAGCTGCCGATTTGGCGGGCCAAGTCACGGCCTCCCTTGCGCAGCCGCGAGATTCCTTGTTCTTCCCACTGTGCTTGCAGCTCCTGATGAGGCATCGCCGTCATGCGTTGCAAGGCGGCTACAAACCTCCTGGAAGTCAGCTCGGCAGCCAGAAACTCAAGCTGCCGTTGAAGGTTGGGTGGCCCAGGTTTGAACTTCGGCGAAAGCCTCATTCGTGTGCTTGCCCGAATGTCGAAGAGCAGTTCGCTGCATTCGTCGGCGATGAAGCTCAGCATCCCGCGATAGTCCTGTCTGTAGTTGATCTTCGCCGAAAGAACCTCAACGGCGCCGTGAGCCATCGGGGCGCTGCTCTGAGCATCCTCCAAAACCAGTTGCAGCAAGCCCGTCTCAACACCGGTATCAATTCGCCCGATGGCGGGACGGATTGAACTGGGCTTCACCACTCTGCTGGCCTGAACGCGAAGATTCCGGTTTGCGTCAAGGAGCTCAAAGTCATAGGCATGGCCCTCAAGAAGTTGAATGCCTTCCTCTCCGTGTTCCCGCGCTTCCTCTGGCGCCAGAATCCTGATGCTGTCGCTTTTCCGGTCCGCTTGGACGAGGCGCAGAATTCCAGCAAGCCGGCCTTGAACGTCCCGGCAAGGCACCAGCGTTTCTCTGGTCAAGCCGGCCATGCTCACGCTTCGGTAAAGCTGGTGAAGCCGTTCGCGCGAAGCCGTTCGAGCATCCGAATGATTTTCTCGAAACTCAGCCGGTAGTAGGCTTCAGAAGCCGGATAAATCCGGTTCCCTTCTGGTGTCATCCCGAGCGGGTCGAGGCTTTCGTCCTCCATGCGCATTGCCTTTGCTGCCTCCGCCCGGAGTCCCTTCAGATACACGAACTCCTGGCCCTCGCCGTCAAGTTCCCATGTCCGCTTGGCGAAGCACAGAGTGGCGAGCGTGCAAAGAACCGGCTCAAGGACATTGCGCGCCCCGTGAAGCTTCGGAAGCAATTTCTGGAGAATCTGCGCGTCCATTGCATCCTTGAATTCCCAGTCCGAGCTGCTGAGCAGCTTGTGAAAACGCAGAAACGACGCGCTTTCCTTTGCCACGCGAAAGCCAAACTCTGCATTAGCGGATTGGAGAGCCTCGAAGAAAAGACACAGTTCGGCCTTGAACATTCGTCCTTCAGCTTCGGACATTTGAACAGACTGCTGCGCCAAGGCGATGAGTCGTTTGCCGTGTTCGGCTCCAGCAGCATCCAGCTTTGCGAAATCCACGGCGGCTGGGTTGTCCAGAAATCCCTTCAGCTCGGAGCCGGAAACCCGGAACTCCAGAACATTGGCCCGGTCGAGTACCTTCGGGGAAAACATGTAGGTCGTCTCGTCCACGTTCACCGTTCCGATAATGAATAGGTTCGATGGAAGGTTAACTTCACCCGGAACACCATCACGCACTGCTGGCGCCCCGCTCGCATCCTTGTCAGAGTGCAAATGAACCGGCTCCCCTGATTCGATCGCCGAGAGCAGATCGGCAAAGTATCGTTCGACATGGGAAAGGTTCATCTCGTCCAGAATCAGAAAATGCGCAAGGTCAGGCTCGGCAGCCGCACGCAGAATTAGATCGAGGGCTTTGGTGCGGATGTAACGGTTCTTGTCGAGTCCATCGGGGTATCCGAGGACATGTTCACTGCTCGTCCAGTCTGCGCCAACAGATACAACTTCGTAACAACGGCATGGCCTGCGCATTTGAGGCGCGGCCAGAACTGCGAAGGCGGATGCCTTGAAGATGGTCTCGAACGAGTTCAACTGGGTGGAATATTTTGTAGTTGCCGCAACACCTTCGCGTATCTGCCTTGCGGATGTATCATCTGTCAGTTGGTTTGCGATGATGTAGTCAACCCACTCCTGAATCAGCGCTCGCGGCAAGACAACCTTTATCGCCTTGTCTTCATCAGGGTCATTCCAGAACTCGACAGCCAGGCGGTCTGCTCTCATTACAATGTAGTCGATGCGTTCAGATGGAATTATTGTGCTCGGCGTGAATGGGTCGGATGTGGCAACGGCAATCGGTGAGATCCAACGAGCAAATGCCTGAGCGATCTTGGTTTTGCCGGAGCCTGCCAGTCCGGTCAGAATAACAAATCTCTTTGCCAGCAGTGCGGCGACAAAGCGCTTTATGAATTCTTCATTGGATCGCAGATTCGCTGCGGCAAAAGCCTTTTGGCAGTTGGGGATGATGGATTGGCTCACGGGATTTCCTATTTGTTTTCAAATTTGTCCGTCGAAATAACTAATCTCTATGCAATCCGTGCAAGCTTTACCAAAGTCATCCAGTGATGCCGCCTTGCCGCCCGCGTGGAATTGGAGGGTGCGCGCCACAGGAAACTCAAACCAATAATAATGGTGTTGAATGCATATCGCATTTCGGCCATCGTTTAGCAGTTGGCGATTCAATAAATCCCATAATAGACCCTTCTCTTTTAACCCATGGGGTATGACAACCGCAGACAGGCCCAGAACTTTTTCCCGGACCACAGCATGAAAACCACGCCGGGGTATCCCCCCGCTGGCCGGTGGCATTGCTGCTGCCGGGCGATCTGACCCACATGCCTCTGCATGATTGCCATAAAAAGTGCTTTCTTGAACACCGATATTGGTGATCCATGGAGCCGGGTCAAGCAGCAATATGCAAAAAACGGCGTAAAAGGGTAAGTTTTTCACCGGAAAATGGCTGGAAGGTTTACCCCGGTCTCTTTTGCGGAACGCGGGGGGGACAATACTGTGCAGGAGCCGGGGGTTTTTGTTCTGCCAGGCGAAGCCTCAAATGGCGGCGTTTAATGCCGCGGCCCGGCAAGCCGGGATGCGCGTTGTTGAGCAGCAAATCAATTGGCCAGAAAAAGATTGGGCCATGAGTCCCGTTCCGGCGGGATCAGTGGCGAGCGGCCAGGGCTTGGCGCAAAAAGACCGGGCCAGCACGACCGGGCCAATTGCCTGGGCACGGTTAAGGGCCGGGCAAGGCCTATTCGGAAAGGAATTTTGTGACGCCTGTGGAAAAGACCATGAAGCTCCTGGATCGGTTCCTTTCCGGCTGCATCTGTCTGGCAATCTCCGTGGCCCTGGCGCGTTTGGCGCCGGTGCCCGTCATTTCCTCAAGCAGCTCAGAGGCATTCGTCAGCTCGTCGGGATCGGCCTTTGCCAGACTTTTGAAGGCCTTTTTTCTGGCGGCTGCCGGGCAGGCCGCGGCTGCCGCCGCAAGATCACCGATGAACCAGCTTTCGATCTGCTGGCACACAATGCGGGCCAAATGCTCCGGTGGTGTGCCGGGAGCCTTGGCAACCAGGTCTTTTTCAGATGGAAGCAATCCGCCCCATCGTTATCCCGCAAAATAAGGAAACGGACACCCGGCTCGTGCCAGGCCCTCATTTTTTTGGGATAGGAAGCCTCCAGATCCGAATTGCCATGATGGTTGAAGATAAGCCAGTGCTGGTATTCGAGGAAACCAGGAGGCAGCTTTGGCAATATCTCACGCAGGGCCTTGCCCATGGGCTCCTCCTCCGTCATGAAAATGGGGCGGCCTTCCATGAAGGCGGCAGGGTTTTGGTGTCAAAAAGGCCCTGGTTCCATAAATAGCCGGGAAGATCGCCATCCTTGGCCAGGCGGGCCAATAAAGGGTGTTCAGCAGCCCGGTGGATGCTGGTTTCTCCATGCTCTTTTTCGAGCCAAAAGATGCCTTCCAGCGGAACGGCATGCAGAAAATCCGGCGAATGGGAGGAGACAAAAACCTGCCCTCCGCGCTCCGAATACTGCTGGAATTCCTCAGCCAGAGCTCCCATCAACTCTGGATAGAGATGGTTCTCGGGCTCCTCAACGCAGAGGATCGGGTGGGGTTTGGGATCCGCCAGCAGGACGAGGCAGGCAAACATCTTGATGGTTCCATCCGAGACATTTTTATCAATAAACGGCTCCCTAAACGCACCCTCGCGATACCGCATGAGCAGGCGTCCGTCTTCGGTGACAGTGACGGCGATATCCGCCACGCCAGGGACACGTGTTTGCATGCGTTGTTTGATGGAGTCGAACACTTTGCGGTGGTTCTCATACAGGTAACGGCCATGGCGGGAAGGTTGCCGCCACTGGGGGAAAGATGCCTGGCATCCTCATCCTCCTGGCCGCCACGGGCGCTGTGGAGGTGAAAATCGGAGATGTGCCAGTTTTCGATGAGCTGGCGGAAGGCGGACGCTGCTTTGAACCGCTCGAACTGGCCAAGCCCTTTGATGGCAAGGGTGTCCGGGGAGTCGAGCTTCTGAAATTCACGCTCGAGTTCTGAATCCGGCTTGCCAAATTCCTCCTCGTTATTGATCGCGTAGCCTTCACCGTTGGCAAAGTCGATGAAATGGAATGGCGAACCATGGCGTCCGCGCTGGTAGCGGAGGATTTCGCGTTTGACGATCGCTGCCTTGCCTGAAGTCTCGCCGATCCCCAAATGGCAGGCCGCCAGACGATTGGTTCCGGCGATATCAAGCCGAAACTGGATTTCGATTTCCAGATCCTCCTGCTCATGGCCATGGCTGAGAACCTCCCGCAACCCATTGCGGCCACCCTCGATATTGAGCGCGGCCCGGACATTCCTGGCGAGGCAGTTTTTGAGAAAGGCGAAGACGCGAAAGGGTCCCGTTCCGTTGCGGCCCACAAAAACGCAGTAAGCCGGGACGTTTTGGATCTCCACATCCCGGAGGGCCTTGAAATTTTTCACTCGGATGGTTTCAATATTCATGGGCGGTAATTTCCTATGCCTGGCCATTCCCGGGCCGGATCCATGCACTTGTGGGGGAAGTGATGGCGCCGCAGGTTTTTAATCCCGCCACGAAGCGAACCATGTGTTCTGATCTGCCCGGGATAAGTGACGGAAGACGAGTGTCTCCCATAAAACGATCCCGCCAGCGGCTTCGCGGATGGCGGAGAATATATGGCACAGGGGCGGGGAGGCGAAGGAATTCACGGCTCCGGCAGCAGCGCCTCCCCGGTGGGCGGGAAGCGCACCCGCACTGCCGCCACGCTGGGAGCAACTGGATTGGATTTTGGTTCCACGGCCTCAGGATTATATGGGATTCAGCTGATTTACAAATTTTTTAAGCTTCCTGATTACCTTCCAGAACATCCTCGCAACCCTCGGCCTTATCCCGGTGGTTTGGCAGGAAGCGATTGCGCCGCGGATTTTGGATCCAGCCGTGCAGCGAGCCATGAGTTCCGATCTGATCCGGATAAATCCAGGGCTTGCCACAAAAAGACCGGGCCAGCACCTCTGAGCCAGCTGCCTGGAAGCAGCTTGATCCGTGCGGCAACACCTGAGTGGTCTCCTTCCGCAAATCACCAGCCTTGGTGTTCCCAGGCGGAGTTCAGCGGAAGCATTTTAAAGCTTTCATTCCGGCCGCCTGATCCTATAGTGCGCTCCATGTCACCCGGCGAGCCAGTCAACCATGACCAGCTGTTCAAGGAGCTGTTGCGGCTGTTCTTTGGCGATTTTGTCGATGCGTTCCTGCCCGGGGCTGCCCAATACCTGGATAAAAAGTCGGTTCAATTCCTCGACAAGGAGATCCTCGACCTGCCGCAGCAGGGCGAGCGGCACGAGGTGGATCTGGTGGCCAAATGCCAGTTCCAGGGGAAACCATCCTATTTCCTGGTGCACATCGAAAACCAGGCGCAGAAACAGGCGGAGTTTGGCCGGCGGATGCACCACTATTTTTCCCTGCTGTTGCAGAAGCACGGCCTGCCGGTTTACCCGGTGGTGGTATTTTCCCACCCCAGCCAGGCAGCCGAACTGGATCATTTTACCCTGGCCCTGCCGGACCTCACGGTCCTGCAATTCCGGTTCAAGGTCATCCAATTGGCGCGGCTTTCGTGGAAGGATTACGTGAGCCGGAGGAATCCGGCGGTGTGCGCCTTGATGTCCAAAATGGGCATCGGCAAAGCGGAGCGGGTGCGGGTGAAGCTGGAATGCCTGCGGATGCTGCTGACCTTGAAGGTGGACAAGGTGAAGCAGCATTTCCTGGGGGTGTTCATCGACACCTACCTGCGGTTGAACGCCGCGGAGGCATTGCTTTTTAAGGAGGCGGCGGGTAAATTGCCGGAAGGTCAGGAAGGTGAGAAGATTATGAAACTGATGACATCCTGGGAAGAAAAAGGCCTGGCAAGAGGCTTGGAGCAGGGCCGGCAGGAGGGCTTGGAGCAAGGCTTGGAGCAAGGCTTGGAGCAGGGCTTGGAACGAGGTCTGG
>CAYPCQ010000018.1:0-91319 GCA_964409245.1 uncultured Verrucomicrobiota bacterium | reverse complement strand
TCTGACTCCACTTTTTCGTCTCATAGAGTGTCAATCTATTCCAGGACGGGACCGTGAATTTCATTCTCTTTTCCTTTCCCTGCGAAACCCTGTCTCGTGCCTAAATGGGCGCGAACCCAACGCGCCCGGCCTACAGGCACCGCGAAGCGCCTATCACACAAGCACGCCAAACCGCGCCCACTTGGGCGCGACTTCGGAAGATGTGTGACGGGCAGCGTGACAATTCGCGGTTTTGGATGCAGCCCGGATCCGAAGTTCGCAGATTCTAGTTGTGTGTACCATACAGTATTCTTCCAAAACAATCCGATTTCACCAAAGCACATTGCTTTTGGCAAGGCACATATTGCTCCACTACCTGATGTGGAGGACTTCATAAATGGCTTAACAAGGGCAGGAGGTTATCCCCAAGGTCCGGATCCTTGCCGCCAACCTGGCCATTGTGCTGGTGGACGCGCGCCAGGATGTTATCGAGCAGAGCCGCCGGCACACTTGCATTGCCTCGCTGCTGCGCATCCCGCACTTGATCGTGGCGGTCAACAAGATGGATCTGGTGGACTGGCGCGAGGAGCGGTTCATCGAAATCCGCGACCAGTTCGAGCAGTTCCTGCCCCGGCTGGACATCAAGGATGTCAAATTCATACCGCTCAGCGCGCTCAACGGGGACAACGTGGTGGAGGCTTCGCCGCGCACTCCGTGGTTTTCCGGCCCCACGCTGCTGGGGCACCTGGAGAGCGTGCACATCGGCAGCGATTGGAACCTCAGTGGCTTCCGTTTTCCCGTGCAGTGGGTCAACCGGCCGAACAATCCGTCCGATCCCCAGCTGCACGATTTCCGGGGCTATAGCGGCCAGGTGGCGGGCGGCATCGTGAGAGCCGGTCAGAAAGTCATGGTGCTGCCCGGCGGGCAGGTGAGCACCGTGAAGCGCATCTGGACCCTCGACGGGCCGCTGGAGGAGGCTTTCTGCCCGCAATCGGTCACGATCGAATTGCAGGATGATATCGATGTGAGCCGCGGCGATATGCTCATTGGCCCGGAAAACCTGCCCGGGGCGGGGGATGAGTTGCAGGCCAAAGTGTGCTGGATGCACCCGCGCGCGCTGTTGCGGGGCAAGAAATACCTCTTGAAACACACCACTACCACGGTGCAGGCCATGGTGACGGCTATCAAGAGCCGCGTGAACATGACCACTTTCGAGCCGGAGCCCGAGCCCCAGGAGCTGGCCATGAACGACATTGGCGAGATCCAGCTCAAGACCTCCCGGCCGCTGGTTTACGACGGCTATGCGCTGAACCGGCTGACGGGATCGTTCATCCTGATCGAACCGGGCACCAATGCCACCATTGCCGCCGGGATGCTCAATGCCCCGCAGCAAGCAATCCATCTCGAATACACGGATTTTGTGATTTAGCGCACCCCGGCCGTGCCCGGGCAATTGGCTCCGCCGCATCCATGCAATTGGATCGGCCGTAAATGCGGGATCACGGCCCAGACGGCTTTTGCGCGAGCGCCTTGACCCTGAAGCTTTTCGTGGCAATCATACATTCATTGTGGATTCCGAAGTTCAATGAATGGGATGCGAGCTGAATTTGAAAGCGAAACACAGGGATTGCTGCGGTCCTGGATGAAGTATGATGCGGACCTCCTCCGGCATTACCTGGTGACCGGGGTGGAAGATCCGAGGCTCAATATCCAGAGCGTGTTAACGCGGCATTTTCTGTTGGAACACCTCTTTGGCCGACGTTTCCTGGGCTTGATGCAGGCCGAACTGCATTTTGCCGCGGTGCTGAACTGGTGCCTGCGGTTGCTGAAAGGCCGGATCATCGCCGATGACCTGGCGGCCATCCAGCATGCGCTCGAGCGCGGGGCGGACAATGCCGAGGGAATTGCCATCCCGTCTTTTGTGATGCGCACTTTCAGCCAGCTGCCGCTCCCTTTGGACTCGGTGGTGGTGCCGAATTACCTCAGTGCCTGGCTGGGGCAGAATCCCGAAGCGGTTCCGGCGATGAGTGAATCAGTGGCGGCAACTTTCGAGCGGCTCTGGAGTGGAGTTCTCGCCGGCGAGACCGCTTCCCGCCTCGCTGTGCTGGAACCGGCCTGCGGTTCCGCCAATGATTTCCGGTTCCTGGATCGTTATGGCCTGGCCGCTTTCCTGGATTATCACGGTCTTGATTTGTGCCCGAAAAATATCGCCAATGCGCAGGAGATGTTCCCCGGGGTGTCTTTTGCCACTGGCAATGTGCTGGGCATCCAAGCCGGAGAAAAACAATTCGATCTTTGTTTTGTCCACGATCTGTTTGAACACCTGTCCCCGCCCGCCATGGAGGCCGCCTTCGCGGAACTGGTGCGGGTAACCCGGCGCGGAATCTGTGCGCACTTTTTCAGCATGGCCGAAATCGAATCGCACGTGGCGCGTCCGGTGGATGACTACCACTGGAATACCGTCAGCCTTGAGCAGGTCCGGGCTTGGTTTGAGGGTCGGGGCGCGGTGGTCCAGGTATTCCACATCGCTTCCTATCTGGGATGCCTTTTCAACGACTCCACCACGCACAATCCCAGCGCTTACACCTTGATGATCCGGTGGCCTGAGCCATGACCGGCTATTTCGATCTGCTGATACTGATCGCCTGCGCGGTTTTTTATTACCGGCTGGGCGAACAAGAGTTTGACCTGGGCGGTTAACTGGCCGGTGGCAGCGTGTTGCTCTGGGCTGGCGGAGCCATGGGGCTGGGGTGGGGAATCGCGGGCTGCCTGGCGCTGCAAGTGGCCTTCTTCGGGGCCATCACCGGCATTAAACTGTGGATCAGCGAGCGGGGAGGGAAATCTTGAGTGCGCGGCATTCCCTCTCCAACAGCAATTTTTTCCAATGCAAGCCACCGCTGAATCCACCCAGGTGCGGCCCGCCGGGCTGGTAATTGGCGGGAACCACCCGATGGCAGGGAATCAAAACCGGGATGGGATTGGCCCCGCAGGCAGCGCCCACGGCGCGGCAGGCGGCAGGCCGGTGGATTTGTGCCGCAATGTGGCCGTAAGTCTGCGTCTGGCCCCGGGGCACCTGCAGTAATGCCCGCCACACCCTTTGCTGAAAATCCGTGCCGGAGGGCATATCCAGCGGCGGCAGTTTGGCCGGGATTTCCGCCACGAGGATCTGGCGCAAGGCGGCCGCGGTCCAGTCCAGCCATGCCCGTGGCGGGCGGGGTCCGGTTTCAAATTCCAGGCTGGGGGAGACCGATTGAGGGAATTCCACCCGGGCCAGCCCGGTGGCGGCAAAGCCTGCCGCAAATTGGCCATCCGGGGTGGGAATCGGGATCCAATAAAGGCTCATGAGATTAACGCTTCCGGAAGATGAACGAAAGAACCCCCAGCAAAACGAGGATGAAAATCGCCACGGTGACCAGGAACTGGTTCCGCGCCACCCGTTTCTCATGGCGCAGCTGGCGCAGCCCGTGGATATTGCCCGCTGCCAGCAGGTTGAGCAGCCGGGGGTTGGAGGGCTGGGGTGAACGCAAAAAGTCCACCAGCCGGCGCCACGGAGTTTTTTTGCGCGGGATCAGTTCCTCCGGCTTGGGCGGCGTGATGAGGGGATGGTCCAGCCCCTGGGCGGAGATGGGTTCGACTTTCTCGAAAATGGAATCCCGGGAACCGCCGGGGGTGGGCTGTGGACCGTTGATGGGAGGCCTGGCTGTGGACCGATAATGCATCTGGCGGGACTTGGACTCCTGCTTGGACTCCTGGTTAAGCAGCAGATCCGCCTTGAGACGCTTGATTTCATCCTGAACCGAGGCCAGCTTCTCCTCCAGAAGGCGGCTTCGTTCGGAGATGGGATCACGTTTCTTTTTAAAGAATCCCATGCCGGGGCATCACTTTTGAAAAAGCCGGACGCAAAACAGGATTAAAGCAATCAGGGCAACCAGGGCCAGGGGCCAGGTCAGGGCGAAACCCAGCTGGCATAGTTTCCAAAACGGCTGGCGCCACCAGGTGGCATTCGCCGGCTGGAAGGGGGAGGTTTTGGTTTCGTCAACCGCCGGTTTTTCGGTGAGTATGGGCCATTTCAACAAGGCGGAGTTCCACTCCATCCGGGCATTTTCAATGGCGGTAAGCGCCTTGGTGACCTCGTCGCCGTAACTGTCCGAAGACCACGTCTCGGGATTGATATTCTGAACCTTTGCGAGCGACTCGCGCAGATCGACGAGCGTGCGCAGCATTTGGTCCGCGTCGCGGCGGGCTTTGAATTCGGTCTCCGTCAGCAGGCCGATGCCGCGGGTGAGGTGCTGGACCATTTCCTCCCGCCCGCTCTGAAATTCGACCTGGCGCCGCCGGGCTTCCTCCAGGGCGGCCCGCTCCCGTTCCAACGACTCCTGGGCCCGCTTCAGCTCTGCCAGTTTAGTGACGGTTTCCCCCACCTTTTGCTCCAATTCCTCCCGGGTCGGCGGACGATTCGTCAAACGCCGCTCCAAGTCCGTGAACCCCGCTGAGATGGGCGGCTCGGACATCTTTTTCTGACTGCTAAACTTGGTGCCATCCAACTCAATTGGATCAAATTCTGAAGCCATGGGAAAACTCTATCGGCAACCGGGGGTGATGTAAAGCCGTGCTTGTCCCCATCCGGCCCTCTGCGCCGAACAAATTGGTTCCTGCCAACCACCTGCTGCTCAAAGAAAAAAGCCGGGGCCATCAGGCCGCAAGCTGCGCCAGTTTGTTCAGCTTGAGCACGGGTGAACCGGTGGCTTTGGATTGGGCCAGGTTGACCTCAAACTCGGCCACCCAATCATTGTGGTCCTCGGGATCCACCAGCATTTGCTGGATTTTCCAGGAGGTTTTATCCTCGGACGGGATCACGTAGGTGTGGCGGATGTTGCGTGCGTTGGGATTCAGGCAAAGCTGGGAATGGTCGCCATAGTATTGATCCATCGCCAGCCGCAGGCGATCGACGTTCCATGGCTGGCCATCGGCATCCTCCGGGAAGGCCAGGTTGGCCAGGGCGGCATCGTAGTCGCTGATGACCAGGCCGCGGAGGAAGCTGAAAATGAGGTTGCGGATTTCGGCGGTGAACGCTTTGGGATCCTTCGTGATGTCCGGGATGGAGTCGGCGGCGTCCAGGGATGGGGCAGGGGAGGCGGCGGCTTTGGGCTGGTAAGTGGGATCGCGCATTTTCTCCCACTCATCCAGGAGGCTGGAATCGACCTGGATGATCATGGTGCCCAGGTAAAGCTCCATTTCGCGGGCGGTGTCGTTTTTGGCGGCATCCGGGACGGTTTGCGTCAGCACCTTATGCACCCGGGATAAGTGCCGCAGGAGCAGGCCCTCTGACCGCTGCAATTCATAATCCTTCACGTAATCGGCAAAGGAGCGGAACGACTCGAACATTTCGCGGGCGATGGATTTGGGGCGGATGTTTTCCTGGCCCACCCACGGATGGCGGTCGGAAAAGGCGTTGAAACTGGAGTAAATGAACTCGCGGTTGGGCTTGGGATATTCCAGCTTCTCCAATTCCTCCATCCGCTGGTTGTAATCCAAGCCTTCGGCTTTCATCTGGGCAACGGCCTGGCCTTTGACCTTATCCAGTTGCTTGCGGAGGATCGCCTCCGGATTTTCCAGGATGGATTCCACCAGGGTCAGCAGGATCAGGGCGTAATCAGGCGCCTGGGGATCGATGAGCGGGAGCGTTTCCAGCAGGTAAAGGGACAGGGTTTGGTCCATCGAGAAATCTTCCTGCAGATCCACGTTCACCCGGAGGTAAGCGCCATCCTCGCCGGGCGGGATGAACTCGATGATCTTGCGATCCACCAGGGAACGGAATAGCTGCCAGGCGCGCTTGGTGTGGGCTTTTTTGGTTTTGGGAGACTCATGGCATTGAACCACGAGGTTGCGCATGGCCTGGCAGCCATCCCCTTTGCGGCTCAGCACATTGAGCAGCATCCCGTGGGTGACCTGGAAACGCGAGGTGAGCCGCTCCGGGGGAGCGCTCTGCAGCCGCACGTAGGTGTTTTTGTCCCAATTGACAAAATTCCGTTCAGGCTGGCGGCGCTTCACAAATTTTTTGCCGTCCCGCGCCTGTTTCTGTTCCAGTTGGAGGTTTTCGATGACGTGCTCCGGGGCCTGGGCCACCACCCAGCCACGGTCGTCGAATCCCTTGCGGCCCGCGCGGCCGCAGATCTGGTGGAAATCCCGGGCGCTGAGGATGCCGGTTTTTTCGCCGTCAAACTTGCATAGGCGGGTGAACAGGACCGTGCGGATCGGCATGTTGATGCCCGCCCCCAGGGTATCCGTGCCGCAAATGATTTTCAGGAGGCCTTGCTGGGCCAGTTGTTCGGCCAGCACCCGGTATTTGGGCAGCAGCCCGGCGTGATGCAAGCCAATGCCCTGCTTCAGCCAGCGCTTGATTTCCGGCCCATAAGGGCTCGTGAACTTGAAATTTTCCAGGGCGGCGGTCAAAGCGCTTTTCTCCTCGCGGGTGCATACATTCAGGCTGGTGAAATCCTGGGCGCTTTGCGCGGCCTCCAACTGGGTGAAGTGGACCACATAAACCGGGCTCTGGCCGCCCGCCACCAGTTTTTCCAGGGTTTGGGCCAGGGTGGTTTCCGCATAGGAGAAATCCAGGGGCACGGGCCGGTCCCGCGAGGCCACGGTGACCGTGGGCCGGCCGTTGAGCCGGGTCAGCTCCTCCTCGAAAAAGGTGGTGTCGCCCAGCGTGGCGGACATCAGGAGAAACCGGCACTGGGGAAGCGTCAGCAAGGGCACCTGCCAGGCTACGCCGCGCTCCCGGTCGGCGTAGTAGTGGAACTCATCCATGATGACATCCTGGATGTTGGCTTGGGGGCCCTCGCGCAGGGCGATGTTGGCCAGGATCTCGGCCGTGCAGCACAGGACGGGGGCCTCATGATTCACGGTGGCGTCGCCGGTGCTGAGGCCGACGTTTTCCGGCCCGAATTCCCGGCACAAGTTCATCCATTTCTCATTCACCAGCGCCTTGATGGGGCAGGTGTAAACCGAGCGTTTGCCTTGCACCAAGGACTTGAACTGCAACGCCGCCGCCACCAGGGACTTGCCGGAGCCGGTGGGCGTGTTGAGGATCACGTTTTTCTCCTCGAACAGCTCCAGGATGGCGGCTTCCTGGGCGGGATACAACTGCAGCTGTTTGCTCTCCACATATTCGAGGAACCGGCCCAGCAACAGGTCGTTGCCGAACTCGTCCCCGCGGGGCATGAAATCATATAGCGTGATGGCCATTCGGCGGCCACTCTAGGGGATGGCAGCGGACTTGCAAAGCATGATCCCGGGCACAAACCTGGCATTTCAGCCCATCGCCGACCCATGCAATCCCTGGTCCTGGCGCCCCGCATACCGAAGCAAATGAGCGGCCAGTTCAACCTGCTGCAATGTCCAATAGCAGCTTAACAACGGGAAACAGCAACTCCGGTTTATTTTCCCCCGCCCAACTTAAAACACAAGCTCCGGAGCGAGAACCTTGCGGAAGCCTGTCACGGGTTGTATTTTGTAAAGCAACTCGACCTTTCGGCAAGCTGAACGGCAGCTATTGCCCGAGGACAAGAAGCTGCCTCCGCGGAGAGCGCGGTAGCCGTAACCGAATATGCCTCGAGGATCGGCTACGCGTCCGCCGTCATATTTGTAATTGGCATCCAGGCACCACTCCATGACATTGCCATGCATATTATACAAACCCCAAGCATTCGGAGCATAAGAATCCATCTGGATTGTATTACCCAAACTTGGCCCGCGGACAGCTCCGCCATATGGATCTGCCCCATTGAAATTCGCCTGGCTTGAACTGAGGCTGGCCCCAAAGGCGGTGGCGGTGGCGGTTCCCGCCCGGCACGTGTATTCCCACTCGGCCTCGGTCGGCAAGCGGAAAACATAACCAGCCGGCAGCCGGCCTGCTTCGCGCGCCCGCTTGGTCAGTTTTCCGCAATAATTGGTGGCGTCCATCCAGGACACCATGTTTACCGGAAGCAGCGGATGCCGTGGTGCCATGGAAGGATTGTTGCCCATTATCGATTCATACTCAACCTGGGTGGTTTCGTAGGGGCTGATCCAAAATCCCCGCGTCATGGTCACCTTGGTTTGGGGACCCTCGATAGCCTCCCGCCCAAGCTCAGGATCGGGACTCCCCATCGTAAATGTCCCGGGCGGAATCCATACCATGCCGGGAGCAACTGCGGAGTCGTCCCGTTTCAGTTCACCCGTTAAATAATCCCATGTGAACAGCGAGTTCTCGGGGCAGTCGGTAAGGGGCAGCATCAGGAATCGTTCCCAGCGAACGCGATGATCGTCTTGAAACTCCAATTGAAACAGGTTATCCAAGATATGAAATGATGCCGCGTATCCATAATCCGCCGATAGATTAAACATGGCCCCACACAATACCGGAGAGTAGTAATCGGCAGTCTTCCGAAGGGAGGTAAAACGATAAAACGAGGGGTCGCTGACGGTCCAATCGATCCGGTTTGCCAACAAGTCAAGGCGGTCATTTTCAAGGGGGATATTGACCATCCAGATTTTGACATGGAACTGCCCCGACTCGCCCCACTCCAACATCGCAGGATCTTGAGCGGCAAAATTAACGATGCGTTGATCGTTGTTCACGGCCAGCAGCGGTGGATCCGATTTCCCATCCCAATCCCACTGCCAGCCTGCGACTATTCCGGAGGTCATCGGCAGCACGGTGTAATCGCCGGGTTGGACGTTGTTGAAAGCATAAGAGCCATCAAGGCCAGTGGTTGAGGCAGCCAAAAAAACGGTCCGGTTGTTCGGCGGATTGCCTGTGTCTGCCAGGCCGTTTGCCTCCAGCAGGCATATTGCCATCCCGGCCACCGGGTAGCTGCTGTCCTTGAGGGTTACCTTGCCGGAAATGGTTCCACCTACGGCTGCCAATTCAACCGGCGGCTCCGGCCGGGCATAAGCCAGCGCCACCCGGAATCCCACCCATGCATCCCTGTATCCCAGGCTGTTCCGGGCGTCCCGTGCCGCCGCCCGGCAGAAGGATGCCGGGGTTGACCCGCTTCCGCCCCGCACGATCCGGGCCTGGCCGATCATGGCCCCCAAGGGATCCACGGTTCTGCGTCCCGGGTAGCTGCCATAAACATCGGAACACCACTCCGCCACGTTGCCCGCCAGGTCAAACAGCCCCCAGGCATTAGGGCGTTTTTGCCCCACTCCGTGGGTGGTTCCCAAACTGTTGTCCGCCAGCCAGGCATTTTCGTCGATGGCATCTCCGGCAAAGCCGAACCGGTTTGTGTTTCCCGCACGGGCGGCATATTCCCACTCCGCCTCGGAGGGTAAACGGAAGCGCCAAGTGGCCGGGATGCGTCCAGCTGACTGCTCCCGCTGCGTCAATTTGTCGCAAAAGGCGACCGCCTCACTCCAACTCACAGTCTCCACCGGCAAGTCAGGATTCCCCTTGAAGGTCGATCCGTTCGTGCCTGCCAGAGCCGCGTATTCCCCTTGGGTAACCTCTTTTCGGCCAAGGAAAAACCCCTGGCTCAACCGCACTGTGGTTTGGGGGCCTTCGTTGGCAAAAAAATCCGGATCGGAGGCCGGGGTGCCCATCTGGAAAACACCCGGGGGCAGCCATACCATGCCGACGGGCGCGGCGGGCCGTTCGTAGCCCCGTAATAATGCCCGGTAATAACGCTGGCTGGAGGCGCTGGCGTTGGTATTGGTGGAAATCCAGGTGCTGTTGGTGAACACCACGGAGCCGAGACTGGCCCAAGCCTGGCTATCGCCAAGGGCTTCTGCAGACTGCAATTCGTGGGTGGAGCCGATTTCGCTCATAAGCGTGACAGAATTTCCCCGGCCCAAGTCCAGGACAGAGATCGGCATATCTGGAGGATCGATGCCAACGGCAGGGGCGGAGGTGTAGCCGGCACCGCCACTGAGTAGCTGGATTCCCTTGACGGATCCGTTCTGCATGTTTGCCCGGGCTGTGGCATTGGAGCCACCTCCACCGCCCAAGGTGACCAATGGCGTGGACAGGTAACCCGTTCCGGAGGCTGTGACTGTGAGATTGGTAACCACCCCATGGCTGTCCACCGCCGCAATGGCCGCGGCAGCCTGCTGGGCGTAAAGATCCTGAGCGCTGGCGAGGCTGACAGCGGCGCTGCCGACCACCCACCATAAGGCCTTGTGCATCGTGCATTCCTTTCGTGCGCTTCCATCCCTTCCCAGACCACACCGGTTCCGGTATTTCAATCAATGTCAGCGCAGCCCGCATTCTGCGTTGTAGCACAGGATGGGCGCAAGCAGTTTGTGAAAGGAATACCCGGTTACCCGGTTTTTCCATTGGATCTGCCGGAAACGGCTATTCCAACGGCGAAAACCGGGAAACGAAAATCCAGTTTTTCAACTTGCCAAAGGCTGAAATATTTCTTTGCAATCCTCGCTGCGCGCCCGGCAGCCTAAATACCACAAAGCAGAAACGGATCAGCAGACCCGGACGACTTCCATGCGCAGCAGTTTGCCCAGTTTTTCGATTTTCCGGGCGATATGCCCGACCCCCACGGAGCAGTGATGCGCGGGGCCGTGGAAGTTCCATTGGTTCACAAAGTTCCGTGCGCCGATCTGGAACCGGTAACGGCTGTTCGTGTTGCCAATCTCCAGGATAGGCCCCGCCACTGATTCGGCCTCCGCGACGAGCAATTTGAGCCGGCCATCCACGGTTTGCACCACGGCCAGCAAGGTGACCGGCCCGTATTTGACGGACATTTCGACTGACAGGCCGCGCCCCACTTTCCCGTGGTAAACCGACAGCGGCCGCACCTTGGTTTTGCCTTGGGCGATGGCAATATGGCCGGGGCCATCGTGGCCCATCAGCACAACATCGTCGTTGAAGTCCATCGCGTAGTATTCCGTGAACGAGCCACCCACTCCGAAGGAATCCATGATCTTCATGGCCTGGACGTTCTTGACCTCGTATTCGCCGGCCACCGGAATGCCGCGCGCGGTGAGCAGCGAATTGCCCAGGATGATCGAGCTGATGGCGTCCTCGTTATCGGCGTTGCCGGTGCCCATGTAATAATAGGCCATGGAGCCCAGGTCATGTTCTTTGACGAGGCGGTCCAGCGCCAGGGAGGTGCGGGCGGCCCGCTCCAATTCGGGTTTGGGGCAATCCGGTTGGACTTCAAAAACGCGGTGGAACTCGGCCACGCGCGCTTTGATCTGTTTGGCAGGGATGTCCCGGCGCAGAGCCGCCAATTCATCCACCTCCACAATTTCCATGTGCCCGCCAAAATGGGCGCAGTGCTGGGTGAGGTCGGAGGCGATGTCCAACATGCCACCATAATAATGGCCCATCAGGCCGAGCCGGTTATGGAACATCACGCTGGCCACGCGGGCGGCTTCGATCCAATGATCCACCTCCTGCCAGCAAAGCGGATCCTCATGGAGCATGCCGGTGATCTGGTGGAAATCGATGCGGGCGCGGTTGAAGACATTGGCGATCTCGGGCACCGGGCAGGCACTGCAGTGGGCCAGCCATTCGCCAGTCATTTTCGTGCGGTCCCCGAGCTTGTTGAAGGTGGAATAGTCGATGGCGGCAGCGGGCTGAAGATTCAAGACAATCACCGGCACCCGGGCGCGCTGCACCACCGGCAGCACCGTGGAGGATAAGGCGTAGGTGGTAACATACAGGAAGATCAGGTCCACGTCTTCCTGGCGGAAGCGGTGGCCTGCCTCCAGGGCTTTGGGGGGATTATCGATCAGGCCCAGGTTGACCACATCCACACCCGGCCGCTGGATCCGGTCATGAACCACTTGGATATAACCCTCCAGGCGCTCTTTAAGGCCTTTGAACTGAGGCCAGTAGGCGTCCAAACCGATCCCGAACAGTCCGACTTTTGCATTTCTCATAACAGGGGCCTCAAATAAACCTGAATCATGGGCCGTGGCGAGTCCGATTTTTGCCGGCGCCGGGAAAAAATTATTTGCGGCGGGGGGTTTACGACCGGAAAGAAATCGTGCATATTGCGCCCTCAATGATCAAACGAAAGCCGCTTGAACCGTTGCAGAAGAGCCTGTCCAGCCTGGCAGCCTCCATGGGGAGTGCTTTGTATTCTTATCCATCCGCGGACGAAACTTTCCAGGGAACGCAATTGAGGCAAAATCCATTGGCTGTCTGTTGGATGGGAAGCTGGCCAAGGCGGCTTTTGGCTTGTGCAGCCTCCGTCTTGCTGGTCCTGGGAGGGGGGGGGTGCCAGAAGAATGAAACGACGGGAGAGGCGCCTGGCAACACTACGGCCAATAAGGATGCCAAAGAATCGGGTGGGCCTGCCGCCAAGCATGTGGAGTTTACGGTAACGCCCCCAATCCAGGCCGGTCCCAAGGATTTGTTTGAAGACATCGCGCCCAAGGCGGGTTTGGATTTTGTGCAGCAATTCTGCGACGAGCGCATTGCCAATATCATCGAATCCAACGGATCCGGGGCGGCGATTTTGGATTACGACCAGGATGGGTTCATGGATATCTACGTCGTCAATCCCGGCCCCTTGGATGGCGTGACACACCATAAGGAAGGCACCAAGCGGCAGCCGAACCGGCTTTACCGGAACCGGGGCAATGGCACCTTCGAGGATGTCACCGAAAAAGCGGGCGTGGCGGGCATGAGCTACGGGATTTCTGCTGCCGCGGGCGATTACGATAACGACGGGTTCCCCGATCTTTTCGTGGTGAACGTGGGCAAAAGCATCCTCTACCACAACCAAGGCGACGGCCGGTTTGAGGAGGTGACTGACAAAGCGGGGTTGGGGCATAAAGGCACCGGCATCGGCGCCATCTGGGTGGACGTGGATAACGATGGGAAGCTGGATTTATTTGTGGCGAACTACCTGACCTATGATCCCAATTACCAGCAGTATTTCAATCCTGACGCTTATCCTGGGCCACTTGGCTACAAGCCGGAGTTCAACATCCTTTACCGGAACCGGGGCGATGGCTCGTTCGAGGATATCAGCGAAAAGGCAGGCATCCGCATACCCGGCCACCGGGCGATGTCTGTTTGTGCTTTCGATCACAATGGGGATGGCGCGCCGGATATTTACCTCAGCAATGATGGGACCCCGAATATGCTGCTTTTGAACGATGGCAAAGGGCATTTTCAGGACATCGCCTTAAAAGCCCAGGCCGCTTTCAATGCGCTGGGCGAGGCTGCGGGGTCCATGACGGCCGCCATTGGGGATTGCAACGGGGATTTGATTCCGGACATCCTGGTGTCGCGCTTGGGTTATGGTTCGCTATACATGGGTGGAACCAAGGGGATTTACGAGGATCGCATGATGTCCTCGGGCTTGGGATCGCTCACCGCCCAATACGTGGGTTGGGGCAGCAATTTCCTGGATTACGATAATGATGGATTCCTGGATGGATTCATTGCCAATGGCGACGCACACCATATGGTGGGATGGGAAAGCTTGCTGTTAAAAAACAAAGGGGACGGAAGCTTTGCGGACGATGCGGAACAGGGTGGCGTTTTTTTCAAAACCAAGATCCGGGCGCGTGGCAGCTATGTGCTTGATTTCGATAATGACGGGCACTTGGATGTGCTGGTGACAGCCATGGCGGATCGGTTGTTCCTGCTGCACAATCGGGACGCCTCAGGGAATCACTGGCTGGTGCTCAATTTGCAGGGCACCAAGAGCAACCGCGACGGATTTGGCGCCAGCATCAAGGTAACCGCAGGGGGAAAAACCAGGTGCGCCGAAGCCCGCTGCCAGGAAGGTTTTTTAGGCACCTCCGATCCCCGGATCCACTTTGGCCTCGGCCAGGCCAAAACGGTTGAAAAAATCGAAATCCGCTGGCCCTCTGGAACCCAGCAGACTTTGCGTGATGTGCCGGCCGGCCAGGTTCTCAAAGTCAAGGAGCCTTAACCATGCCCCGGCCCCTATCCGCCAGCCTGCGAAGCCGCCTGGTTATCCTGGCCGGGTTGATAATCAGCCTTTGGTCTGCCGGATGCCGGGAGTCTTTCCCCACTGGTGGGATGGCCGTCACCCAGATTCCCACTGGGATTCCAAGTGCGGGTGGCGCGGAAGACTTGCTGGATTTGCGGTATCCTCCGGGCAGCCGGGTCGTGTTGGTGCTACCTCCGTTCACCAGCGGCCAGGAGCAGGAACTGTCAGCCGGCTTGTCCGCAGCCGGCGGCCCGGTGGCCAGCGCCGATGGCACCCGCATTTTGTTTGCTGGCAAAGCGAAAGCCGGCGGAAGCTGGCAAATATATGAGGCTCAACCGGGAGGCAAACCGGCGCGCCGGTTGACGGCAGTTGCCGGTGGCGCCATGGAGCCCGCGCTGCTGGCGGGCGGAGAATTGGTTTTTTGTTCGCCGGTGCCCAACGCTGCCAATCCGTGGCGGCCGGAAAAACCAGCTGCTCTTTATCGCCAGCGGCAGGGAGGCAGGGTGGAGTTGCTGACTTTTGGGGCGAGCCCGGCGATGGATCCCACCGTGTTGCGGGACGGCAAGATTTTATTCACCTCAGTGCGCGCCTCTTCGCTGGGCGGGGAAAGGCCGCGCCTGGGCTTGTTCACCATCAACAATGACGGCACCGAGTTCACCCATTTCGCCTTGGATGATGATGGCGGGCCCCTCGTGCGGCGTCCCCGGGAATCCCTGTCAGGCACGGTGGCGTTCCTGGCGGCCGGCACCAACCAAGCCAGCCCGAAATATGGGGCGGAGGGAGTGCGCCTGGCCAAGCCGTTCGCCAGCCGGGCCCCGCTGTTTGAGTTCTTCGTGGAACGCTGCCACTCGTTGGAGGAGGACGGGGAAGGCAGTTGGGTGGCCTGCATCGAGGCGGGAGCTTCAGGGAAGCCGGAGGCCAAAGGCTCCAGTGCGGTATATCGGATTCCCCCCGGTTCCAAGGTCTTAGGCACCCCCATCTTCGATAATCCCGGATGGCATGAGGTGGAAGCCATTCCGTTAATGCCCAAAGCCGCGCCGATGGGTCATCTTTCCACCTTGATGCCGGAAAAAAGCACGGGAACAATCCTCTGCCTGAACGCCTTTTTTTTCCGTTCCGAGGCTGCGAATGGCGCCGTTGGCCCCAAAATCCATCAGATCCGAATCCTGGCCCAGGCTGGGGCCAGCCAGGTGGTGGCCTTGGGGGAGATTACTCCGCAAACGGACGGTTCCTTCATGGTAACCGTTCCGGCCGAAGTGCCCTTGGGCTTTGAAGCTTTGGACGATCAGGACCAGGTGATCCGGCGCCTGCCGCCCAGCATTTGGGTGCGGCGAGGCGAGAACCGCAGCTGCCTGGGCTGCCACGAACCGCACAACCGGTCCCCCAAAAATATACGGCCCATAGCGGCCGGGCTGCCACCAGTGAACTTTGGTGATCTGAAAAAGGCATCCCTGCCGGCCGCACCCGAATATCGATGAGCGCTTGATCCTCCATAAATGCCCATGAAACAAAGCACCTTTGCCCTTTGGTTTTTTGGCTGCCTGGCCGTCGCGCTGGCTGCGGGCTATGGTGGGCATGCGTGGTCGGTGGCCCACGTGAGGCGCTGGACGGGGCGCCCGGAGCTGGGCTTCACCACCTGCACCCATTGCCACTTGACGACGGAGAGCCTGGCTTGGTCCAAACCCCGTCCCCGGCATCCAGCGCCGGCTGGCCTGGCCGTTTCTCCCGATGGCAAAAAAGCTTATATCGCCCTGGATGAAATGAACGAGGTGGTGGAGGCGGAGCTTGGTTCGCGCCAGGTGATCCGCCGGCTGGCGGTGCCGGGGCGTCCGTTCGGGCTGGTGCTCGATAAGGAGGGCGAGCATCTTTACGTGACCTGCCGGGATGGGGACCGGGTGGTGGCAGTGGATGCCCGGTCGTTCAAAGAATTGGAAAGCGTGGCGGTGGGGTCGGCTCCGGTAGCCATAGCGTGTGCGGCCACCCCGGAAGGGGAGCGGTTGGTGGTGGCGAACTCGCTTTCCGATAACATTTCCGTGCTTTCGGCCTCGCCCTTGAAAGAATTGGCGCGGCCGCAAAGCGGCCGGGAACCGTATGCGGTGGCCATAGCTCAGGATGGGACCGTGGCTTTTGCCGCCAACCGGCTGGCGGTGCCGGAGAACTATTTGGCGCCGGCCAATTCCGAGCTGACCTTGGTGGATCCCCGGAGCGGCAAAATGTTGGTGCGGGGAACGTTTGCATCGGCGCATTTGGCGGAGGGTGTAGCTACCGTATCACAAAGATCCTGGGCCATTACTCCGCTGATCAAAGTGCGAAACCTGGTTCCCATCACGCAGGTTGCCAATGGGTGGGTGATGTCCTGCGGGCTGGCGATTTCCGATCACCGGGGAAACATCGTCCAAATACCGCTCGACGAGGCGCATGATTATTTTGCCGATCCATCCGGCATAGCCGTGGATCCGGCCGGCCAACGGGCTTACATAGCCTCTGGAGGCAGCGACCGGCTCACGGTCGTGGATTTGGACCGGCTGGCAGCCTGGCTGGAAAAAGCTTCACCCGAGGCGCGCCGGGAGGCGATCCAGGATTTGACCTTGTCGTCGGAATACGTGATCGCACGCATTCCCACCGGCCGGAATCCCCGACAGGTGGTGATCAGCCCCGATGGCAAATGGGTATTGGTCAGCGAGCGCCTGGACGATGGAGTTTTGATCATTGATACCGCCACGTTGAAACCGGCCGGCCGGATCGCGCTGGGGGATGGGGGATTGGGCGATCCAATCCGCCGCGGGGAGCGGGTTTTCACCGACGCAAAATACACCTATCAAAGGCAGTTTTCCTGCCGTTCCTGCCATCCGGATGGCCACGTGGATGGATTGTCCTACGATTTCGATGGCGATGGCATTGGCGACAACCTGCTGGATAATCGATCCTTGCAGGGAGTGGCCGGCACCGGGCCGTTCAAGTGGAGCGGCAAGAATCCGACTTTGGCGATCCAATGCGGGATCCGATTTGCGCGGGTTTTGATGCGCACCGATCCGATCCCGCCCCGCGAACTGGACGATCTGAGCCTTTTTCTCAATTCGCAGCCTCCACCCCGCTGGGAGCGCAAACATCATGCGGATTTAACCCCGCAGCAGGAACGCGGCAAACAGATCTTTTTTGCGACGATGACTTCCACCGGGAAAACGATCCCGAGAGAAAGGCAGTGCCATACCTGCCATCGCCCACCGCTGTATTCCAACCGCCTTTCAGGCTCGGTGGGCACCAAAGGGCCGCGCGATACCACCGACCTTTTTGACACTCCCCACCTTTTAGGGGTGGCGTTCACCGCACCCTATTTGCATGATGGACGGGCCAAAACCCTGGAGGAATTGTGGACCACCTACCAGACCAATGATTTGCACGGCGTGACCAGTTATTTCAACAAGCACCAACTGAATGATTTGGTTGAGTATCTGAAAACGTTGTGACAGATTAGAACAAATACAAAGCCTTTATGAAATTCAGAAACATCTTCAATCCGAGGCCGCTTTGGGCCACCACCGTCGCGGCCTGCGCCCTCTTGATGCCCGCCGGGCGCGGAGCCGGCGAAACCACCACCGAGGGGCTGCCATTCCCAATCATTGAACGCTTCGAGAATTTCGGCCACGACCAGGGGATACCCACCCACAAGGTGCACGCAGTGCTGAAAACTTCCGATTCCAAACTTTGGATAGGCACCTGGGATGGGCTATGTGTGCGGGAAGAAAACGGGAAGTTCAAGCGCTACGGGCCGGAGGATGGATTAACGCACAAGATGGTTTTATGCATGGTCGAGGATCCCAAAACCGGGGATCTCTGGATTGGCACCATGCGGGGACTTAACAAGTTCAGTGGCGGTAAAATCACCCGTTATATCCAAACTGACAGCGGCCTGCCCAATAACGTGGTTTACGGGGTCGATGTGGCGGATGATAAATTATGGGTGGCCACGGCGGCCGGGGCGGGGGTGATGGATTTGAAAACCGGCGCCTGGAAAATATACGATCACACCAATTCCAATATGCACGAACCGTGGTGCTATTCGGTGAAAGGGGCCAAAGATGTCGTCTATATTGGTGTCTGGGGTGGGGGAATACTCGAACACAATCCGCAGTTGGGCACTTTCAAGGCCTATCGCGACCCGGATGGCGACTTCCATTATGACCTGGTGCCCGATGACGGTCCCATCAACGACATCACCTCCTGGATCACCTGGAAGGATGGAGTCCTCTGGCAGACCACCTATTTCGGCATGTCCCGCTACGATGGGAAATATTGGAAAACCTGGGTGCAGGATAAATCGCCGCTGCCATCGAATTTTACGCAGTTTGCCTGGCCCGTGGGCAAATACTGCTGGATTGGTTCAGACCGCTCCGCCACCGTGACCGACGGGACTTATTGGGCAAATTACATGCTGGGCGACAAAGGTGAGGGCATACTCGAAATCCACCGGCCAAAGCAGGCGGTTGAGAAACGGATTCTGCCAACAGGCATATGCAATGCTTTTGTCCTGGGCATTTGGGCCGATGAAAACGAAGCTTGGTTTGCCACCGCCAACGGCTTGAGCCACGGTATTTTTACCCCGCGTCAGGTGGTTCCCAAAGTTGCCGATGCCAAGTGATTTGGATTTTGTTTGAGCCTATGAAACGCTTTACTTTTCTTTGCCAAAGCCGGTTGTTTTTCGGCTTGCTGATGGGCATGATATTACCCACGCCAAGTTGGGCGGAAAAAGCGGCTGAGGAGAAAGTGGCTGCCCAGCCTTCGATTGCCAAGGCTGCCACCACTAATGCCGAGCCGGCAACCTGCGGCCTCCCGGCGGGACAATATCCTTATTACGCGAACACCCCCGAGGAGATGGTGCCGTTCCGGACACTGGAACCCTATTATCGTTACTTTACCACGCGGTTGCCATATCGCGGGCCGGGCCGGGACTACCCGGATCCTCCGGATTTAAAATCCCTGAAAGTGGGGCTCTTTGGGCCGGCGCCTTACGGCCCCGAAGGGGCGCGCGGAAAACAAACCCGGCTGGGCGTATTGCTGGCTTTCGAGGAGGAAAATGCCTCCCGCAAAGCGGGCCAGCTGCCGTTTGAAATCGTGGAAAGGGAGGATTCGCCCCTGTGGGGCAGCGCGGCCAACATTGCCGTGGATTTCAAGGACGCCGATGTGCTCGGCTATTTGGGAACCATTGATGGTGACGCGACCCATGTGGCCCTGCGCGTAACCCTCAAGACGGAGACCTACATCATCAATACCTCGGATCCGGATCCCACGCTTACGGAAACCCAAATCCCTTGGCTTTCCCGAGTTTTTCCGGACGACCGGCAGCAATGCTACCGCCTGGCGGATTTGATCATCAACCGGCGAGGGTGCAAACGAGTGGCCATTTTGAGGGAAAGCAGCCGCCCCGGCCGGGTGGGCGTGATGCATCTCGTGAACGATATCCGGCGCTTGGGCAAGCCCGCGGTGGCGCATTTATTGTATAAACCGGGCGACCGCAGCCTGGCCGAGCAGTTGAACACCATCAAGGGGGCCAACCCGGACGCATTGGTTTTTTATGGGCAGCCGGATGACATTGGATTTGCGGCAGCGTTGTTCCGGAAATCGGGCATCACGGCGCAGTTTTTCGGTTTTGACCGCCTCAAGGATGATGGTTTCTCGAAAAACGCGGGCGACGCGGCCGAAGGCACCACCATCTGCTATTTTTTCAATCCTGACCGCACGGATAAACCATGGGTTGAATTCCAGGATCGGTTCCAGAAGCGGTGGAATGAAAAAGCGGGCATTTACGCTGCTTACGGCTACGACGGAGCCAAGCTGATGATCGAGGCTGTCAATAAATCCGGCCCGAATCGATATCGGGTGCGCGATTACCTCTCCAACCTGGATGAATGGGATGGGGTAACCGGCCACATGATTTTCGATGGCCGTTGCGATAATATTGTGCCGATGTCGATGGCCCAGTTTAAACAGGGCAAATGGCAATTCCAGCCGGTCCCAACCATCACCCGGCTGGATAAACTTAGGGCTGCCCAACCGTGAAGCTGTGCGCGGACGCCGCCCGGGATTTATGCCGATAGATGTATATGCCTCCTGGGGACGATGGCAGATCTGCTGCCTGGCGTGCCTTTTCCTCGGCAGTGCGTATTCATCCCAAGCTGGCCGGCCGCTAAATGAGGCCGGAAAACCAGATCCCGCCCATGCTGCCGCATCTGTGCCGCCGCTCACCATTGGCCTCCTGCTTCCGCCAGAGGAAGCCGAGGCGGAAAGTTTGCGCCGAGGAGCTGAAATTGGGCTGGAGCAAGCGAACCGGGATTTGGGTGTCCGGGCAAAGTTGCTGGTGCGCGGCCGCATCGGGCAATGGGGAACCGATGGCGAGGAAGCCGGATCGATGGTTCTGGATGAAGGGGTGCGAGGCTTGATCACCCCCCCGGGTGGGGCGCCTGCCCACCTGGCATTGCAGGTATCCGGGCGCACCGCCACGCCGGTCATATCCCTATGCGCAGATTCCTCGGTGCTGGGCGCTGGCATTCCCTGGATGGTTCGCCTCGTGCCTGGCACGCAGGCGGAAGCCAGTTTGCTCATGGCCTCGTTAAAACGGGATTCAGCCAGCCAGGGTTTCCATTGGTGCGCATTGGTGCCCCCCGAAAGGCCTGGTCGCGAGGCCGTTTTGGATTTGGCCAAAGCCGCTGCGAAGGCTGGGGGCTTGCTTGACAAAACGATGGCCATGGCGCGTTTATCGGGCAACTGGCATGAATTGTGCCAGGATCTCCTTGGCCGCAAACCGGATGGCATCCTGCTCTGGCTCGATCCCGTGGCGGCCGGCAAGGCGGTGAAATCACTGCGCCAGGCGGGTTACGGCGGGGTGCTGGCGGGGCCAAGCCATTTGCAGAGTGCCGAGTTTGGCACGGAAGCAGGATCCGCCGCGGAAGGGTTTTTGCTTCCCGCCATTGCCCAGGATGAGGCCAGCCAGGCGGTGCGCCGTGATTTTGAAGCTGATTTCCGGGTCCGTTATGGAACCGCGCCGGATGTCACCGCCGCCAGAGCCCGGGATGCGGTGGCGCTTTTGCTGGCTGGCTTAAGCCAGGCTGGCGAGGATTCATTCCGCGCCTTCCCGCCCGCTCACACTAAACCCGGAGCCAGCGGTCCGCTGCAGTTTGAACGGGGTGGAAACCGGATCGCAAAATTAGAGTTGCTGGAATTTCAGAATGGACGATTCAGGAAATATTCGGGAAAATGAAACTTCTGATGAAAACCAAACTCATTCCCTATCCGGTTTTACTGCCGCTGGTTTTGGTCCTGATGCTGGCGAACTGGATGGGCCTGGCGCAAAAAAGCGAAACTCCCGCCAAGAAAAAGCTGGCGGTAGCCATCAAACCCCAAGATGTGGCGGACGCCTTGCGGGCGGTGATCGCCTCCGACCGGGAAGTGTACACCGACCGGGCAGCTCAATTGGCGGATCCGAAGAGTTGCCCAAATCCTTGTGAACTGTTCCGGATGAACTCCGAAAAAGCGGCCGCCAAAGGCGTTGAGTTTTCGTATGTGTTGCGCTCGCTCCAGCCGCTCCGCCAGCGCAATGCGCCGGAAACGGCGATCGAGAAAAAGGGACTGGAAGCGGTGGCCAGGCAGCCGGAGCGGCCATTTTATTCCGAGGAAATGCTGGGGGGGCGCTGGTATTTCACCGCCGTGTACCCGGATGTGGCGATTCATCCCTCTTGTGCCAGCTGCCACAATCAGCATCCGGACAGCCCCCGGAAAGATAACAAACCGGGCCAGGTAATGGGGGGAGTGGTGGTCCGGATCGCACTTGAATTATGAATTCCGCACACTGGCATTTGTTGATCGCGCACGCGCCCATTGCCGGCGCGTTTTTTGGGTTGTGCCTCCTGCTGCTGGGCCTGCTGAAGAGCAGCGAGGAACTAAAACGGACCAGCCTGCTGGTGTTCATTTTCACCGCCTTGCTGGCCTGGCCGACCCACCAAACCGGACCTTTGGCCGCCGCGATGCTGCGCCGGGTGGCACCGGGAATCCCTCCGGATCCCAGCGATCAGCACTCGGAAATAGCCGTGCTGGCATTGGCGGGCGTATTGGCTTTGGGATTTGTGTCGTTGATCGGCCTGTTGTTCTTCCGCAAAGGCAGGAACCTGCCTAAAGCGTATCTGGCCATCCTGTTGCTGCTGGCCCTGGGTTGCTCGGGCCTGATGGGCTGGACCGCCAACCTGGGCGCGCGCATCCGGCATCCGGAGATCCACACCAACTGACACAGGCCAATACATCCTGAGCCGTGTCCAGGCAAATGGATCGGTCGTTTTTGCTGGGTCATTGCGTGCAAAATCTTTGTCGTTTGTTATTTATCCCGATCAGATCGGAACTCCTGCTTCGCTCCGCGGCTGGAAAAGGATCTTCGTCGCAACCACTTCCCTCCCGATGCATGAACACGGCTCAGGGAGGAGCGAGAATGCATTGGGGACGGGCATGCGCTGTAGAATAATAAATACCTGGACCCGAAAGTGCGGAACCATCCCTCGCGGGCGCGGAGGATCGGGGCGAGGGCTTGGAATCTCATTGCGGAGGTGCATCCTTTCGGGTTTGCTCCTTCACTAATAACCGCCTTTCTTCAGCCTTACGTTCCTTTAATGATCCAGGATTTTAGTGTTTGCTTTTTAACTGCCCATTTGAAAAATAGAGCCAAATATCGCCTCGGATCATAAACTGGATGTTAATCCATTAGTTCCGCACCTTTGCCGGTTGCGGTTCTGTGTGCAGCACGGTGTTACACGGAGGGTTGGGCAGTTTTTAGGGGGGATGGCGGCACACATTTAAAACTGCCAGGGTGGGGGATCTCTGGCTGGCTCAGGATGGAATGAGGAAAATCAGGAAAGGATTGGCAAATGAAATGGTTTAAGCTGGTCTTTGTTTTGCGGCTGATAGGATGCTTCCTGAAAGGATCGGCCTATGGCCAAATGACGGCCAACGCAACGCCGGTCGTAATAAATGGCACTGTCGGGGCCATCACCGTGACGGATGGCGGCGCGGGCTATAGCAGCCCGCCAACGGTCACAATTTCCGGTGGTGGCGGCTCCGGGACCGTGGCCGCTGCCAGAATATTCAATGGGGCAGTGAGCGAAATCCGCGTGATCGCATCCGGCAGCGGATACACCAACGATCCCATGGTGACCATCGCCAGCCCATTCAGCCTAAGCAGCCCCGGCCGGTATGCCGGGTTCGAGGTGCAAGGTTTCGTTGGGCAAACATATGAGATCCAATCAGCCACCAGTTTGGAGCCATCCGCCACCTGGACTGGCGTGGGCCGGGTGGTGCTGACGAACTCCAGCCAGCTATTCGTGCCCGGAACGATTGCTGCAGAAACTCTAATGTCGCAGTTTTACCGGGCGCAGCCGGTCAATCCCGCCCCCCTCCCAAGAACCGCCACCGCCCTCTCTTCAGTGGTGAATGGGGAGGTGTTGGACGCCACTGTGGCGGATGGCGGGGCGGGCTATTGCATTCCGCCCACCGTCATAATTTCCGGGGGCGGAGGCAGTGGGGCGGAGGCGGTGGCAGCCATCACCAACGGGACGGTGGGCCAAATCGTGGTCACGAAATCGGGCGCCGGTTATACCAGCCCGCCCACGGTAGCCATCTCCAGCCCGGCTTACCTGGCCGGCACCAACCAATTTGCAGGCTTCCAAGTGAAAGGCCCGAACGCATGTGTCTTTGAAATCCAATGGGCAACGAACCTGGCCGATCTCACCGTTTGGGCCAGCCTGGCCCAATTGGTGGTCACGAATTCCGGCCAGCTTTTCGTGGATACTTCGATTTCCGCAACCAAACAGGCGGCGCGGTTTTACCGGCTCCAGCCGTTGACGAATTTCGTTCCTCGCCTGGTCTGGATAGCGCCGGGCACGTTCACAATGGGGAGTCCCGACTCGGAGCAGGACCGGAATCCGTCTGAAGGCCCGCAGACGGTGGTAACTCTGACGCGGGGCTTTTGGATGAGCCAGCGTGAGACGACGCAAGCCGAGTACCAGTCGGTGATGGGACTTAATCCGAGCGGTTTCATCGTCGATCCGCAGCGGCCGGTGGAGTCTGTATCCTGGTATGATGCCGCCAATTATTGCAGGAAGCTGACCAAGCGGGAGAGGGCGGCAGGGCGGTTGCCCACTGGCTATGCCTACCGGCTGCCGACGGAAGCGGAATGGGAGTATGCCTGCCGGGCGGGGACGACGACGAGGTTCAGTTTTGGGGACGATCCCGATTACACTCATTTGGGCGATTATGCCTGGTATTTTGGCAATAGTGCCGGTCAAACTCATCCGGTGGGTCAAAAACTGCCCAATGCCTGGGGGTTGTATGACATGTATGGAAATGTATGGGAGTGGTGCCAGGATTTTTATTCAAACTCATTGCCTGGCGGAAGTGTGACTGACCCGCAAGGTGCCAATTCAGGCGCGAGAAGCGTGGTGCGCGGGGGATGTTGGCTTGCTTTCAGCGGTTTGACATACTCTTGGCTCCGGTCGGCCTGCCGGGGCGGTGAATACTCGTACCACCCGGCCTCGGGCATTGGGTTCCGACCCGTCCTGGCCCCAGATCAGTGAGTGCTGGCAAGAGCAGGCGGCGGAACTGTGTGTCCACTGCCCGGGCAACACCACCGTGGATTGGGCCATGAGACCTCGCTCTTGGCTTGCGATCCATGGGGAGGCGAATATCATCGGACAATGACTTTCAGCAGCACGCAATCCGCTTTTCGCAGACGGCTTGGGCAGATCCTGACGCTGGGCCTGGCGCTTTTGCCGATCGCGTTCCTGGCTTCCTGTGGGAAGTCAGAGCCCAAACGGGAGGCGATACCGGAAAAAAAGGTTGAGGCGCGCGATTTTGGTTACTGGATGAATGAGGGGAAAAAGTGCTATGATCAGCGCCAGGCGAATGCGGTCGCCGCCTTTGAACAAGCAGTAAGCCTGCAGCCGGCCAATGCGGACGCGCAATTGAATCTCGCCAACGCCTGCCTCCTGGCTGGCTTGGGTGAGAAAGCGCTCCAGGTGGCCCGCGAAGCACTCAATCTGGACCCGCAGTCGGCAGCCGCGCGTTTCGTCGCCGGGTGTGCGGCTCTACGCCTGGGCAATACGACCAATGCCATCCAATTCCTGCAGGAGTGCCGGGACATGGATACCCGGGTCAATGCCGCCAGTTTCCAACTGGCCCAGGCGCATATGAGCGTCAGCCAATACGCGGAAGCCATCGAGGTGTTGCGGGACGTGGTGCAGTGGGAGCCCAGGCACCAGCGCGCGCATTTCATGCTCAGCCAGGCGCTTGCCCGCCTGGGACAAAATGACGAGGCCCAGCAGGAGGCCCAGCTGCATGCCCGGATCATCGCGGAGAATCCGCCACCCCCAGCGAATCCAGGCTATTTCGAACGTTGCGCCTATACGGAGATGCGGGTGCCTTTTGTGCTGGATCAGCCGGCGGCGCCAGGGGTGCCAGTCACCTTTGTGGATATCAGCCAAAAAGCCTTCGGCGGGAAGGGGACGAACTACCACGCGCCGGTGGGGATTTTTGACATCAACCAACGCGGCCAGAACGATCTCCTGGTGGGCGAGGGGGAGGGCGGTGTGCGGCTGTTGCTCAACACCAACGGAACCTTTCAGCCGCACGCCCAACATTTGCCCGGCACCCAAGGCGCCGGCGATTTGCGCTGCCTGGTGGGTGATTTGAACAACGACCGCTATGAGGATGCGGTGCTATTGGGAGCCCAAGGTGTGCAAATTGTCAAATTCGCCACCAATGGCGCATTCAGTGACGCCACCGCCTTGGCGGGAATGAAAAACCAATCCGGCCTGGAGGGAGTGCTGGCCGACCTGGATTTAACCGGCAAACTCGATCTGCTGCTGATTTCACCCACCAATCGCGAACCCCGCCTGCTCCGCAACCTCGGCCCGATGTATTTCAAGGACATCACTGCCACCTCCGGCATCCCCGCCTCGGTCACGGGGGTTCGCCAGATCCTGGTGGAGGATTGGAACGGTGACGATCTGCTGGATGTCATCATCGCCAGGGATGGGCATCCGCCGATGGTCTTAATCAAAGAGCGGGGAGGCAAACTGGCGCCCACCAATTCGCCCGCTTCGTGGCCGGTGGCCAACTGCCTGGCGGCGGGCGATTTGAACAACGATTTTCGCATGGACCTGGTCCTGGCCGCGTCGAATCATCTGGAAGTGGTTTATGGCGGGATGAGCCAGCAGGTTTCCCTGCCTTTGGGGGATTGGCCAGTCCGGCAGCTCAAGCTGTTCGATTACGACAATGATGGGTGGCTGGATATCCTGGCCGCGGGTGACGGGCTGCGGATCTGGCGGGACCTCGGCCAGGCGGGGTTCAAGGAAACCACCCAGGAATTGGGATTGGATCAGCACAAAATGGGACGGGTGGTTTCGGTCCACGGCGCCGATTTTGATCAGGACGGAGACAGCGACCTTTTGGCCTGCCTGGAATCCGGTGGTTTGCGGCTGCTGCGCAACGATGGTGGCAATGCCAATCATCAGCTTAAACTGAGGCTGCTGGGCACCCGCTCCAACGCGAGCGGGCTGGGGGTGCGCATCGAAGTGAAAGCGGAACACTGGCGCACCTTGCGGACGGTGACGGAACTGCCGGTGGAGATCGGCATGGGGAAAAATGCCAAACCGGAGGTGGTCAAGCCCCGGTGGTCGGATCTCACGCTGCCCGTGTTATTCGAGCTGCAAGCCGATCCCCAAACAGTATGGAATTTGATGGAGCTGGAGCAACCCACGGGATCCTGCCCCTATTTGTATGCCTGGGACGGGGCTGGTTTCCGGTTCGTGACCGATATCCTCGGGGCTTCCCCCTTGGGATTGCGGGTTTCCGATACGCGCTTTGTGGAAGCCGACCCGGAGGAATATATCGCCTTGGGCGACGAATCGCGGCTGCCACCCAAGGAGGGGAAATATGTGCTGCAGGTCACGGAGGAGTTGCGCGAAGTCCTATACCTGGACGAGGCAAAATTAGTGGCGGTGGATCATCCCCCGGAAATCAAAGTTTGCACCACCAGCAAAATGCTGCCGGGCAAACCGTTTATTCCGCATGAACTTATTGGCCTGCACCATCCCCATCCGCTCTTGCGCGCGGAAAACCACCAAGGCAGGGAGGTGACTGCTGAATTAAAAGCCAGCGACGGCCAAATGGTTTCGCCGGCCAAAATACGCATCCCCCAATTGCGTGGTTTGGCCGAGCCCGGCAGTGTCACGCTGGATTTCGGCCCGCTGCCGGTGGAGCGTCCGCTGGTGCTCGTGCTTACCGGCTGGCTGAGATTCGGCGGAGGAATGGCCAACGTGGCCGGCTCACATGATCCGGATTTGCCGTTTCCCTTCCCGCAATTGGAAGTGGAGCTGCCCGCAGCCAAGGCGGCGGTTTCCGGAGCGGCGCCCATTTGGAGGCCGGTCGATTTGTCCATGGGCGTGCCGTGCGGCAAAACCAAGACGATCCTCGTGGATCTCACCGGCAAGCTGCCGCCTGGCAGCCGGCGTTTGCGGATCAGCACGGCCTTTGAGCTGCACTGGGACCAGGCTGAATTATGGGAACGCGCCAGCGGAGCGCCCTTGCGCATCACGCGCCTGGCCCCGAGCCGGACCGATCTGCACTGGCGTGGTTTCAGCGCGTTCCGCCAATTGCCGTGGCAATTCCCGTTGACGCCGGAATATGCCCAAACGATGCCTGATCCCCATTGGCGGATCACCCCCGCCGGTTGGTGCACGCGGTATGGGGCAGTCGATGAATTGCTGGCCAGCAAAGACAACGCCCTGGTGTTGATCAATGGGGGCGACGAGCTTACCCTGTCCTTCGCGGTTGATGGCCTGCCGGCGAAACCACCGGGATGCGTGCGGGATTTCTTCTTCTATTCCATCGGTTGGGACAAGGATTCAGATTTTCATGTTGAATGCGGCACGACGGTGGAGCCTTTCCCCTTCCATGGCATGGACGACCAGGCTTATGGCCACCAGGTGCGCCCCGTTGGTTTGGATGATGCCTGGATCACGAAATACAACACCCGGTGGGTTGGGCCGCAAACCCTTTCCAGGAAAGACCAGACGAGGATTGGCCAGAACCGGTAGTTCTGCCTGATTGCTTATCCAGGGCCGTGATGGCGCCAAAGCTACGATGCCTGGCCGCCGCGATAGATGCGCGGCACCCGGTAAGTAATGTTGGTGAACACTTCCCACGGGATGGTGCCCATCCAATCCGCGACTTCGTTCACGGTAATTTCGGCATGATCCTGGCGGCCAATAAACACGGCTTCATCGCCGGTTTTCACTTCGGGCAGGGTGGTGATATCCACCAGCATTTGATCCATTGTGATGCGTCCCAATACCGGGAGGCGGCGGGCGCGGATCAGCACTTGGGCGCGATTGCTGCCGGCGCGCAGGTAGCCATCCCCATAACCAGCGGTCAACGTGGCCACCCGCATGGGGGCGGGCGACACAAAAGTCCGTCCGTAGCTTAAGGATTTTCCGGCCGGGATTTCTTTCACAAAACCGACCCGGCACTTCCAGGACAAGGCGGGGCGGACCTGGTATTTCAGGTTGGATCCCATGGGCCGCTGGCCGGTGGGAACGACCCCGTAAACCAGCAAGCCGGGGCGGATGAGGTTGTAAAGGGTGCCGGGTTCGTGCAGCAGCCCGCCACTGTTATTGGCATGGATCAGGGGGATGGATATGCCCGCAATTTGCAGTTGCCCGACCAGTTTGTTAAAGCGCCCGGCCTGTTCCTGGGAATAATCCGGATCGTCCTCCACGGCGGCGTAATGAGTGTAAAGCCCGGCTAATTCCAAACCCGGGAGGCTGCGGACGTGGCGGATTAAATCCATGGCCAATTCGGCCTCGACACCCAAACGCCCCATGCCAGTGTCCACCTTGATTTGGACTTGGATTGTTTTGTTATGGTGGTCGGCCAGGACGGTGAATTGGTCCGCCTCCTCAAGGGTGCTGATGGTGGGCATGACATCGTCACGGACAACCCCTTCCATTTCCTCAGGCAGGCAGGCGCCCAGCAGCAGGATTGGCCAGCCTTTGCCTACGGCGCGGATGCTGCGGGCCTCGGTCAGATTGGCCACCCCGAAAATGTCCGTGCCGCTTTGCATCAGCAAAGCAGCGATCTGCTTCAAGCCGTGGCCGTAAGCGTCCGCTTTGACCACCGTCATGATTTTAACCTGCGGGCCAACCTGGTTGCGAATCCAAGCCAGGTTTTCCCGCAAAGCGCTCAGATCAACTTCCGCCCAACATCGATACATGGCTTTCATGTTCTACGAACTTCGATTTCGCAGTTTCATGCAATTCAGTCAATAATTATTCAAATACCCATGGCCTCACCGGGAGGAGGCTAAGGCCGATCATTGCCGTGGAAGTGAAACGATGACCGAACCGGAAAGTCATCAATGCTGTTGCGGGCGGGCCAGGAAAGCCAGCAAATCCACCAATTCCTGTGCCGTCATGGTGATCTGCAAGTCGGATGGCATGAGGGATGTTTTCAGCGTGCGGTTTTCGAATATATCCGTTTTGGCCAGGGTAATCAGCCGGCCGATGGTGTCTTTGCCGATCAGGGCGGTGGGCGTTTCATGGGCAATCAACCCATAAAACTCCTCCCCGGAATTCAGTTGAATGAGGCAGGCCTCGTAGCCAAAGGCTACGCTGGCGCTGGGCGCCAGGATTGCCTCCAGCAGGCCTTCCCGATCCAGGCGGCGCCCGACCTCGTTCAGGTCGGGACCTACATTGCGGCCTTGGCCATTCATTTGGTGGCATTTCAGGCAGCCTGATTCGGGCCGCTGGAAAACCAGCCAGCCATTCCCGGGATCCGGCTTGAACTTGGCCAGCCGGTTCCAACCCAGGATCGGCTCGCCTTGAGCGCCATAGGGGTAAGGGAGAATGGCTTCAGCCCATTGTCTGATCCGTGACGACCGGGAATCGGCCAGTTCCATCGCCGCCACCAAGTTCAAGTCCGCCGGCCAATCTCCATCATTGGCTGACTCCAGAATCATGCGGGCGCCAGTTGAGGTTTTGGCCAGGGCTTTAATAACCTGTTTCCGCAACACAGGCTCGCGGGCGGAATCCAGGATCAGCGGCTGAAGAAGAGCTGCGGCTCGGGAATCCCTGGAGGCTCCCAGAACGGCAACCAGGTTGAGGGTGTCTAAAAGATTGGTGCCGTTCAATCGGAGGGCCAAAATAATCCGGGTCGGTTTACGCAGCAACTGGCGAACGGCGGAAACCGCTTCCTTGGAGGATGGGCCAAGAGAAATGGTTTCCAGGTTTTTACCGGTGGCTTCGGAGGCCTTGGCTTCAGAATCAACCGCCGCAAGGATCAGCATCCAGAGGAGGAATAAGCAAAGCCTGTTGGGGAAACGGGGAAACGGCTTGGCCAAAGGAGGCTTCAAGGCCGTTGGCTGGTCACTGGCTGGCGGTGGTGGAGGTTCACGATAGGGCAGGTGGCCATCCGAATCCGCCAAATGGCCGGAGGTTGAAATCAATTTTGGTTTTTGTCGCGCCATTTACCGATGGTTCCTCCTATTCCTCATTTATGGGATCAAAAATTGAACGATCATGGGCTCATTTCTTGAAGCACACCGCCAGCATCTTGAAATCAGATCATGGGGACGTCAAGCTTCACCGAGCCGTTTTTGTGGGCCGTGGCAGGGCCTGTTTCGGTGTTTAAAAATAATTTGCTTGCAGCAATCCGGTGCGGGCAATATATTGCTCAAAAATCGGTAGCTAATCAGTGATAGAATCAATTTATAGATGCATGAGATGCATGAATGAACCTCAAAAGGGAGGCATCCTTTGAGTCAGCCTCCTCCTTCAAAACGGTCATTTCCTTCCACACAACAAGTTCGGGTAAATAACAAGATCCGTGCGCGTGAGGTACGGGTGATTGGCCCGGAAGGAAACCAGTTGGGAGTTCTCCCGGTCAACGAGGCGCTGGCGATGGCGCGCAATCTGGGGGTGGACTTGGTGGAAATCGCCCCGAATGCCACGCCTCCTGTCTGCCGATTGGTGGATTACGGGAAATACCGGTATGAGTTGTCCAAGAAGGACAAGGAATCCCGCAAGCACCAACACGCCAACAAGGTAAAGGAAGTCCAACTCAGCCCAACCATTGATCCCCATGATTTTACCGTAAAGCTGAGTCATGCGATCGATTTCCTTTGCGAGGAAATGAAGGTCAAAGTGACCCTGCGTTTTCGAGGCCGGGAAATGGCGCACCAGCAATACGGATTTCAAACCGTGGAGAAATTCGTCAAAGAGGTGGCTCCTTTTGCCCACCCCGATGCTCCGCCCAAGTTGATTGGCAGGGGGATCAACGTGATGTTGAGTCCGCTGCCGCGCAATAAGCGGGCGAAGAATCCCAATCCCTCCCCAAGCACAGCTCATGAGTCAGACCGGGGAGAGGAGTCCACGGATGAGAATGACGAACCGGATGATACATCATCAGCACCGGGAAATGGGAATTTTTCCAACAATCCGTCTGCGCAGCTCAATGGCAGTCGCGTCAACCAAACCTAAGCTGTGATTAATCAACCAGGTCGGGCCGGCTCACCTGGTTTTGTTTTACGCAGCCTTTAGGGATGTTAGATCACTGCGATCTGCCAGGGGATACGGGTTCGTTGCTGACTGGTTTTCAACGCCTCCGCCCGGTGCCGTTCAAAGCACATGGATAACGCAACTGGAGCCAATAAAGCTCCAGTGTGTCCGCCATGGAATCCCCTCTGAACTGCGGGGATCAGGGCAGTCCCGGAATCGCGTTGGCGGCCAACGGAGTATGGCGGCTGGGATTTTTTGTCTCCAGCGTGCGATCCAAGAAAAGATCACGGTTAGCCAGGCGGAGTTGAATCATTCTTTGCTCCTGGTCGGCGCTGAACGAACCGAGGCGCTGGGCATAGGCATCCATCCAGACAATGATCCGTTCCATGGCATCGGGGCCAAGCTGGAGACCATGGTGGCCTTGGGGATTGTTCAACACAGTCAACAATTCGCTGCGATCGGCGATGCCATCCCGCTCGATCGAGTAACCACGGCGATAGCCCGCCAACACTTGGGAGGAAAGACTCGTTTTGCCAAAGCGGACGAGCGTTTCGTAGGCTTTGACCGGGCGGAGATCAAATTTGGCGGCTAATTTATCAGCACTACCAGGATTATGGCAGGAAACGCACGACTGATCCAGCACCGGTTGGACCAATTGGTCAAAGCGAAATGGCCATGATCCGGAAGGGCCGATTTCGATGCGGGAAGGGGCTCGAGCCATGGCCAGGAGCGGCTTTTGCGGAGGGGCATAGGCCCGGTTTTCGTGGCAGCCAATGCAACCGACGGTCTGGCCGGGTTGAACATGGGCGACGGAGCGCATGGTTTGCAGGGCGATACCCCGGGCATCAAGGGCTTGGAAAAATAAAATCACGCCCGCCGGGGCGCGGAAATAAGCCGAGCCATCTGCCTCAACCGGAACGGTGCCCAGGACGCATTTCCCGGGATCATCGGCGGTCAAACCCAGGTTGGGAGCATTCATGGTGGGATGAGTTTTGGGGGGGATGGCGATCAGGCGCAAAGCCTTGATGTCACCGCGGCGCACCGTTTTGAGACCCTGGTAAACATCCGACAACAGAAAACGGCCTTCCTTGTTTTGATCCCAGTGGACCGGGCTGGCCATTGCCGGGGGCAGGGGACGGGACCGCACCGGCATGGGATCGGTGCATGAAAACTGGAGATCGGCAGTGAGCAATTCCCGATTGCCAGCCGCGTCGAGGAGATAAAGTGACATGCCATTAGCGGGACGCTGGACCGCGTGCCAGCGATCCCAGCCTGCCGGACCAGCGACAGCTGCGCCCTCGCTGCCCCAAGCCACCAAGTGGAAACGCTCGGAAAGGGGCCACGGGCTGGTATAATAAGTTTTGGGCCATTCCTCGATTTCCGGAAAGGGGATCTCCGGGGTCAAACGGGTGATGGGAGCGGCTCCTTCATTGCCGGCGCTGGGATCCAGCAGCACCAAACTGCCCATGGTTTGGGAATGGTGCGCGGAAGCGGTGAATACCAGCTTGTGGGAATTGGGGATCGGTTTGGCTTCAAAAACACAATGCGGCGCTTTGGTGTAATTTTTATAAACCAGCCGGGGATTGGCTCCATCCGGCCCGGTGGCCCACAAGCCCATGTAGGGCATGTTATCCCGGTCAATGTAATCCCACCGGGAATAAATTATCGAGCCATCCTGGGCGATTTCCGGGGTCCACTCGAACATCTCGAATGGTGAAATAGCGCACAAGTTGCCGCCGCTGGCATCCATGGTATGCAAGGTGTAAACGGCCACGGGCCGCTCGGGGCCGCCACCGCACCGGACATAGATGTCGGGCAGGTCGCTTTGAGCCTGGGTTTGAATCGCCGAGTCGCGCCCAGCCTGCATGGACTGGCCCCGGCGGGTGGATAAGAAAACGATCCGGCCATCCGGCAGGTAACGGCCGTCGAAATTGTCGTATTTGCCTTGGGTCAGCCGGCGGACGTTGGAACCGTCGAGGTTCATTTCGAACAAGTGATAAAAGGCATCCTCCGGCACATTGGCTTTGTTCAGCTTGTTGGGTTCCCCCGCCAGGCTGGGATAATATTTGCACCAGGCGAAGAGCACCTTTTGCGAGTCGTAAGATAGGGTGGGGCGCAAAAAACTGCCAGCAGCCTGGAACGAGGTGGTGATACAGGTCTCGACTGGCGCTTCCTGCCCCTTGAAGTTGCGCAACAGGTAAATGCCACCACCCGGTTTGGACCACCAACCGTAATACTGGTCCGACATGTGGTTAAAACTGGATGGAATGCGCTTGGTGAACAAAAGGGTTTCAAAATCGAGGAGTGGATTGGCTAAAGCCAGGTGGCGTTGAATCCTCCGCGCTTCGAGGTATCGGGCCGGGTGATTGGAGGTGGGCGGGCTTTGTGCGAGCCTGGCCGCCAAGGCTTTGAGCTGCTGGATTTCTTTTGAGGTGTCCACGCCTGCATCCCGCAATTCACCGGCGCGGTGCTGGCAATAAGTGAGAACCTTGCGGGCAGATTGGTTCCAATCCGGTTCAGTTGGAGCGTGGTGGTCCTGGGACCATTGGGACAAGCTGATCTGGCTGGCTGGCCGATTGAGCGCCAGGTTCTTTTTGGGATTAGCAGAACCGTACACTTCCACCTCCTCCAAATGAAGGTGGTTTTCGCCCGGCAATTGAATCCGGACCAGGTGGGCAGATTGATTGCGCAGGGGGATGGTCAAGGGCTTGCGGTCGCCGAAACCAAGAAAAATGGCGCCATCATGCTGATAGGCCGTCTGCCAATGGGTGCCATCTTCCGAAAGTAAAACCTGGAGGTGGGCTGAACGCTCCGGCGCCTGGGGCCGGTTCCAAATCATCACGCGGTCCAAGGAGGTGGTTTGGCCCAAGTCCACCTGCCACCATGGATTGGCGGCGAACCCGGTATGAAACCCCCAGGTGCCATTGACCACTCCGTCGCATCCGCCTGCCGCATCATCGGCGGGGGTCAGTGCCGGACGCTGAGCCAGCGAGATGGAAACGGCTTCCTCCGACAGCCAATTGGATTCCACATAGGATTGCCAGGGGACTTGAGTGTCCACCTTGGTGGCGGATGGTTCTGCAATGGCGACAAAATTCAATCCCAAACCGAACCACAGGCAGGGAAGACATCGCCAAGTTTTGGAGATTAGATTGGTTTGCACAAACATTGATCCTTACTTTGGCTCCGGAACTTTCACAAACAAGAAGAAACCATGTGCCAGGCAGGATATGGGCCTGAAATCAGCCTGGCGCATGGTGAATAAAGCTGGGCGCGGAAAACCCACGCCGAGATTGAAACCTCAAGATTTAGTGGGAACCAGTTTTTTGCTGGGGTAATCGGTGATTGGTTCGCCGCGTTTGCGCAAAGAATCGGCTATGTTGAAGCGGAAATCCTCAGGCACCTCGGTCAAAGCTGTTTTCAGGGCGCGAAGTGATTTCGCGCCGGGTATGCGCTGGAGTGCACAGCGGGCGTCCTCGCGCACCTCTAAATCCTTCAACTGGGCCGCTACCGGCTCTACCGAATTGTCTCCGCCAATTTCAGAAATCATCCACAGGATTTCCCGGCGAATGGAGGGTTTCGGGATTTGCAGCCCGGAAATCAATTCGGCTTCCACCGCCCGGGCCTCCTCATCCGCTCCCGGCCGTCCGGCGTAGCGGATGATCTGGTAAATGGCGCGTTTGGCAGAGCGGGCGGTTTCCATGTCGGCATCCTGCATTAATTCGGCCAGGGGTTTGACGGCGGGCGCCCCGCAGGGACCCGCAGCCTGCCAGGCTTTGCCTCGCACCTGGTCGTCCTTGCTCTTGAGCTGCTCCACCAAATCGCTCACTGTGGCGGCTTGTGCTTGATTTAACGCGGCACCGACTGCCAGCGTGGCGGCGGCGGTTACAACTGGAGATGTGTTTTGGTTCATAATTTTTTGTTTAATTAAATTGTTTAAAGACGTTGGACTATAGGCAGTAAGGGTGGCGCTGCGGGCGGCACAGCAAACGGCTGGCTTGGGGATCACCGATAATCTCCTGGCGGATGGGATCCCAATGCAATTTCCGGCCGAGCAGCAGCGATAAATTCCCCAGCACCGTCAGGAAGGCGGTGGCCACCCCCGCTTCGATGTTCATAATGGTTTTCCGGCCGGTTTTAATGCCGCGGAACCAATCCTCATGATGACCCGGGCTTTTGTAAACCTCCACTCCGCCCGCAGGCACCTTGAATTCAAGCGCCTTGGTCTCAGTGAAGACTTGGCCGTCGCCCACCCACACGACGAGTTTACCCTGGTCACCATGGTAAACCGCACCGTAACCATCGCGGATCCCCAGATTCTTGCGTTTTTCCTCGTCGAAATAAGGAACCTTCTCTCCCGGCTGGCTCCAGACCAGGGTCCAATCAGGGTTCTTGAATTCATACACCACATTCATGGTGATGGCGCTGTCCCATAACCCTTTGGTGGGCACCGTGCCGGTGGCTTCGATGGATACCGGGCCGGTCTGATCCGCGTTCATGAAATACAGCGCATTACTCATGACATGCGCGCCGCGATCCCGGATCTGGCCGCCACCCGACTCCATGAGCCAGCGGAACGTGCCATGGCAGTATTTCTTATTGTAAGGACGCCAGGGTAGGGGGCCCAGCCAGAGATCCCAGTCCAATTCCGGTGGCGGGGCGGAATCTGGCACCGGCCGGTCATCGGACGGGCTGGCATAGTGCCAGCAGGTTACTTTGCGGACCTTCCCCAGCATGCCGTTGGCGATATACAGGTGCGCCTTATATGCCTCCGGCTGGGAACGGCCTTGGGAGCCGATTTGAATGGCAATCTTGTGCTTCCGGCCCGCCGCCACCATGGCTTTGCCTTCCTCGACGGTGCAGCAGGCTGGTTTCTCCACGTAAACATGTTTGCCGCTTTCCGCCGCGTGGACGGTTTGAACGGCATGCCAGTGGTCCGGCGTGGCAATTACCACGGCATCCACGTCCTTGCGGTCCAGGACGGTGCGGTAATCCAGGCAGTCCTGAACATTACCGCCCACCGATTGAGCAGCACTGGCCCGGCGTTTGGAATCCACATCGCACACCGCCGCGATGTTCACTTCACCCCGGGAACGTTTGGCCAGCATATATCCCAAATGGCCGCCGCCCATGCCGCCCACGCCGATGTGGGCCACAGTTACCCGCTCATTGGCGCCCGGTTGTCCAGGTGCTCCAATCACCCGCAGGGGAAGGAAGGTGGGGAAGACAACGGCCGATCCCGCGCTGGCGGCAGCGGTGCAAAGGAAAGATCGGCGCGACCGAAGTTGGGTGTTTTTGTTCATGTATGAGAGGGATTCTCGCCTTTTTTCCGGGAATTACAATGCCAAATTTAGGCGTTGCAACCGGTTTTTTAGCGAGGGGCCAAACGGCCAGCCGGAAGACTATCGGAAGGAGGCAAAACACCTCACCGGCTGCCCAAGGTGCTGGCCATGGTGAAAATGGGCAGCAGCAAGCCGAGGGCCAGGAAGCCTATGGCCACCGCTACGGCGCACAAAATCAACGGCTCCACGAGGCGCACCGCTTGATCCACCTGGCGGTTGGTCCGCCGTTCCACGGTGTCGGAAATATTCACCAGGACTTTGTCCAGGCGGTTGGATTCTTCGGCCACGGCGATCATCGCCAGGATCTGGTCCGGGAACAGCCCGCCCTCCCGCAGCGGTTCGGTCAGCGGTTTTCCTTCGCGGACATTCTCCGCGGCCTGGGCGATCAAATCGGCCAGGAGCGTGGAGCCGGTGGCATCCTTGCTGATGGCGAGGGCTTGCAGGAGGGGCACGCCGTTGGCAAGCATGGTGCCCAGAATGCGGCAGAACCGTGAAATGGCCACCATGCGCATGGCGGTTCCCACGACCGGGATTTTGAGGCGCCAGCGCTCAATGAAGCGTTTGCCGGAGACACTTTTCAGGGTGCCCCACAAAAGCGCGGCGCCACCGCCTCCGGCGATCAGGAGCACGGGCCAGAAAAGACGCAAAGCGCGGCTCATGAGGAACACCACTTCGGTGGGAAGCAGCATTTTGGTGTTCGCCAGCAAAGGCTCAAAGCGCGGCACGAAAAACAGCAGCGCTCCCACGAGCACCACCAGGCCCACCGCAGAAAGAATAATCGGATAAATCATGGAGCCGATGACCTTGCTGCGCAGCTCGTCCAAACGCTCCAGGAAACCCGACAGGCTGCGCAGCACATCTTCCAGGAAACTGGCGCGCTCGCCCGCCTGGACCATGGTGGTGTGCAGCGGGGGGAAGACTTCCGGGAATTGCCGGAAGGCTTCGGTGAGGGATTTCCCATCCGCGACCGCCGCCCGGATTTCTTTCAGCAATTGGGAGAGGCGGCGGTTGACGGTGGAGCGGATCAGGGAATCCAATGCGCGCAAAAGCGGCACTCCGGAACCGATCAAGTCAGCCAACTGGCCATACATGATCCCAATATCGCGAGTGCGGACCCGCCTTTTGGCAGCCTGTTCGCGAACCCCCTCCGACTTGTCCACCACCGAGATGGGGAAGAGGCTTTTTTCGTCCAGTATGCGCAGCACTCCCGCTTCATTTTCTGCGGTGATCGTGCCGGTGACTTTTTCGCCACCTGCAGTTTTGGCCGTGAAAAAAAACTCACCCATGCCCAGCCCAGCCTACGCTTAAACAGCCGTGCATTTCACGACCTCATCGGGCGTCGTAGCGCCTTTGCGGACTTTCAGCCACCCATCTTCCCGCAGCAGGCGCAAGCCGTTGCGCTGGGCGACCTGCACAATTTCATACACCGGTGCCCGGCGGATGATGAGGTCTGCTATCTCATCCTTCATCAACATCAGTTCATAGATTCCGGAACGGCCGCGAAAGCCGGTATTGCGGCATGATTCGCATCCGGCACCCCGGTAGAAAACATCCCCGGATTTGGCGTTCAAATCCTTTGGCAGCGAATTGAGCGGAGGGGTGAACGGCTCTTTGCACTTCGGGCAGATGCGGCGCACCAAGCGCTGGGCCATGGAGCCAATCAGGGTGCTGCTGACCAGGTAGGGTTCAATGCCCATATCAATCAAACGCGTGGGGGCGGAAGCGGCATCGTTGGTGTGGAGGGTGGAAAGCACCAGGTGGCCGGTGAGGGAGGCCTGGATGGCGGCCCGGGCGGTTTCCAAATCACGGATTTCACCGATCATCACCACATCCGGATCGTGGCGTAAAATTGCCCGCAGACCGCGCTCGAAAGTCATGCCCACATGGCTGTCCACCGGGATTTGGTTGACCCCTTGCAAGTGATATTCCACCGGGTCTTCCACGGTCAGGACTTTGATTTCCGGCCCCACAATGGCGTTCAGCGCCGCGTAAAGCGTGGTGGTTTTGCCGCTGCCGGTCGGCCCGGTAACCAGGATGATGCCGTGGGGACGATCAATGAGCCCTTTGAAATTGGCAAAAGTGTCCTCGTCCATGCCCAGTTGGGGCAAAGTGTAAAGCACGTTGGCTTTATCGAGCAAGCGCATGACAATGCCTTCGCCAAAGAGCATGGGGATCACGCTCACGCGCACATCGATCTGGCGGCCGCCAACCTGGAATTTGATGCGGCCGTCCTGGGGCACCCGGCGTTCAGCGATGTTCAAATTCGAGAGGATTTTAAGGCGGCTGATAATGGCCGCTTGGAACCGGTGGATTTGCGGGGGGACGCTGGCTTCCTGCAAAACGCCATCGATACGGTAACGGATCGATAATTCGTGCTCATACGGCTCGATATGGATATCACTGGCACGCTCATTGACGGCTTCGACGATGATTTCATTGACCAGTTTGATGACGCTGGCTTCCTGGGCCATTTCCAGGAGATCGTCGCTGGATTCCGCACTTTCGGTTACCAACTCCAAGCCATCGGCCCCGACCATTTCATCAACCGTATCCCCGCCGACGCCGTAATGTATCTTGATCAGCTTTTCGATTTCATCCTTGGGGGCTAAAACCGGCCGGATGGCCAAGCCTGTCACCAGCCGGATGTCATCGAAAGCGTAGAGCTCAAAGGGATCACTGGTGGCGACGTCCAAGGTATGGTTGCGCCGGGCAATGGGCATCAAATGCTTGCGATAAACCAGTTTGGGCGGCAAAGCCCGGATGATCTCGGGATCTATTTTAAGATCCGTCAGGTTGACCACCTCAATGTTCAGATGCTCCCCGATGGCCTCCAGCAATTTACGCTCGCTCAAGAAACCCAATTGAAGAATTGCCTGATCCAAACGGATCCGCTGCGTTTTCTGCAGCTTGGCCGCCTCATCCAATTGAGCTTGAGTGATCAAACCCTTTTGTGTAAGTATCTCAAAAATTCGCATTTAACTCAGTTCCGAACTTTTTCCTAAACCTCGAGCAAAACGTTCGATTCGGGTGATTCAAGGCTTTCCAATACTATCAACACAAATCCCCATATCGCTTAGACGACCCGGCTAATTCCGCATTCAAGTTAAAATCCAACATCGTGGCCTGGCTGGGAAAGTCCTGAAACAAGTGAAAATGGCCTGCTGGCAGGCTTCGCCAGCCCCCAAGCAGATCCTTTACCGGCTCGCTAATCCACCCATTTTCATTGAGGAATCCCCTGGAATGGAAATGAAAGGGGAGAGGCTTAAAAAGGCACGCTTATGGTCCAATGCGAATGGCTCGATAAAACTTCGAGGGGGCCAATGGCGGGGGATCGTAAAATTCAATCAGACCATCGGAATTCGCCTGCAATTCAATGGCGAAAATCCAATCGGGGAGGAGGATGCTGGTGGCCGTAAGAATCTGATACCAACAGCCCGCAACACCGGAAAAGGAGACCAGGCAACCTCCGTCCGACTGGACCAGCCTGGAGATCATTTTAGGAGACTTCTGGGGCGCTAGCGATGGCTGCGCCGCCAGCATGGTCACCGTGACCAATCCGGTTGCTGAGTTGCCAAAAGAATCATCCACCACGTAAACGAAGGCATCATCATTGGTCGAATTGGGAGCTGGTGAAAAAACAATGGCAGTGCCCTGGATCGTTACTTGGCCACTGTTGGTGGTGGGGGAGCCAACGTCCATCAAACTCAAGAAGTGCCCATCCGGATCGGAAACAGATTGCATCAGTTCGGTGGACTGAATAGTGCAGGTGTGGTCCACCACGCACTGGATGGCCATGGGACGGGCGGTGATGTGTGGGGTGGGTGCCGGTGTTGAAACCGGAACGTAATTGGTGACGAAATTGGAGAAATCACTCTCCATTCCGTATAAATCGTGCGCGGTGGCGGCAAATACGTTGGTAACGCCTTCAGCCAAGTTATCCAAGGTGAATTCCAAAACATCACCCACATTGGTGGAATTGGGGAAATTCACGCCGTCATTCCCCATGTAAATGGTGTAGCCAGTGATGTTTTCGCTGGGGCTGGGATCCCACGCCAAGGTGACCGATGCGGCATGCAGGCCAACAACTAGTTGGGGCATCACCACGAGCCACCAAAGGAGGCCAATCAAGGGATGGAACCTACTGCCAAAGGCAGGGCACAATTGACCGTTTGTGAGCATTGCCGCAAATCGCTAAAGTACGTCTATACCGGTACATATAATACTCCGGTCTGTGCATTTGTAAACACCGTTGCATCCCTCCTGAAAACCGAAGCCGCAACTGCCTCAAATACAGTGCATTATGCGCAAGGTGCCAAAGGAGGCAAAGGTGGCCGAAGAAAAAACAAGGTTTGGATACGGGGATCAATCTTCGGGCAGGGGCTGATCCTTGGTTTCCGGAGCCCATAACAAGGCGATCAAACCTACCAGATAAATCGATGACATGATGATGGCCGCGGTCCGGAAACCATAAACCTTATCCAATTCACCCAAGAGAATGGGGAATGGCGCAGCTAGATACCGCACGGTGTTGTAACAGAATCCGACTCCGGTGCCGCGCAAGCGGGTGGGGTATAATTCCGGGAAATAAATGGAATAACCGGCAAAGAGCGCCAACTGGCAGAAACCCATTAGCGGCAGCATCCAGTAAGCGTCCGTGGCGGTTTTCAGTGAGGAGAAAACATACATGGTTACGAGAAAGCAAAGGATAAAGGCACCGCAAAACGCCTTGCGCCGGTTGAAAAAAGCGGCCACGAAGGTGAAAGCCATCATGCCGATGAAGGATCCGACATCCTGCAAAGCCAGAGCCCGGCCTCGGACCCTGTCCATGGTGCCCTGCAAAGGTTCAATGCACTCGGGAAAGCTTTGCTCCAAAATTTGGCGGTTGAGAAAGGCGACATCCGCTGCCACAGATTTTTTTTGGACCTGGTTTAACAGGTCCAGGGTGGCCTTTTTCAAGCTCAGGCTTTGAAAAGTATTGGAATTGTAAAGGCTGGCGCCATGGATCAGTTTATTCAAATCGATGGATAACGCCGATTGCATCGTTTCTGTGGATGCCGGATCGGAGGGGTTTTTTCTTAGCAGATCCTGCGTGGAGGAGGGGAGTTGCGCGTGGAAAAACCCGGAAATGGGATTATTGGTTTCACTCAATTTCCGGCAGAGCTGGGCCACATTTTTCAAATCGGTTTTTTCCAGCGGATTCACTTTCAAAGCGGCGGTGATCAGTTCCGGGGAGAAGAAGCCGATACCCCACAAACCAACCATGCCAGAGAGGCCTAAAAACAAGCCGACCAAGGTGCGCCGACGCCACCGCACATCCGTAAACAAGTCAAAAAAAGATCCCACTTTCTTTTGGTCACCGTTTTGAGCCGCCTGCAATTTGGCCTTTTTCCATACTTCCGGCTCTTTGAGCACAAAAACAATCGGAACCACGAGGATGGCGGGGAGGATGCCGACCAAGAACAGGCTTCGCCATCCCGAATAACCTGCAATATTTTCCGCTCCGGGAGGGATTTGAAGTGTAATCAAAGATCCAATGATGTTGCCCGTGGCTGAGAGAGCCTGCAAGGAGCCCAAGGCCATGGTGCGGAATTGGCCGGGCACACTCTCCGCCACCAAAGTGGTGGCTGAACCGAACATTCCGCCCACCCCCAAACCCACCAAGAAACGGTAGATCGTGAAATCGATCCAGGACTGAGCGAATCCGGAGAGGCCCGTGAATCCAGAATAGACCAGGAGCGTGGCGATCATGGTTTTAACACGGCCGATTTTGTCGCTCATCACGCCAAAAATGATACCGCCGGTGCCCCAGCCGATCATCATCGCGGCGGTGGCGATTCCCAGGTAGCGTTTCAAGGCCAGTTGCGCCGCCGCATCGCTGCCCAGCAATTCTCTGAGGGCTGATTCCTTGGCCAAGGTGAAGAACCGCTGATCCATGCAATCGAAAAGCCAGCCGCTTGAAGCGATGATCACTACCAGCCAGTGGTAGATGGTGACCCCTTCCAAAACACTTTTAGGTCTTTCGGCACTCGTCACAGCAAACCTTACGTTGATGGTTAAACACGGAATCCAGTGCCTCCACCGTGAAAAGGATTGACTCCCATGTCAAGCCCCCGCTCATGGGGTGGGTAATTAAATGATCGCTTCCCATGGCCTGCGGGAAAAGAAATGAGCGGTGCGGATGATATTGGGGGAAGGTGGTTTTTGCCAGGCACGCCAGTTTGGCATGCGGGATTTTAAGGCGGTTTAGCCGTCGTTAGGAAATGGGCTCAGTCGTGCTGGCTGGGTCTTTTGGGGTGAGACCTTCGTCATTCGCCACTCATCCCGCTCCGATCGGGCCTGGCCGCTGGTTTTTCGCCTTGCGCAAAAATCTGTGGCGCAGTCACTTCCATCCCATGTGCAGGAACCCGGCTTCAATCATAAATCATATCGAAAGGTGTTGTTCGCGTTGACAGGACAGTCTGTTTTTGTGAGTCTCCCTTTCAAATCCAAAACACATATATGATTGAAATAAGCCCAAACCAAACAAATGCCAGCCAGGCACAAAATGCCGAAAATCCCAATTCCCTCAGCCGCCGGCAGTTTCTGGCACAAACCGGAGCGGCAGTGGTGGCCTGCTCCTTGGTGCAACCTGGCCAGGTCAAAGGGGCCGGGGCGAACTCCAAAATCAACGTGGCCTTGCTGGGATGCGGGGGCCGCGGGCAATGGATAGCGGATTTGTTCCAAAAGCATGGCGGTTACCGGGTGTCAGCGGTTTATGATTATTTCCAGGACAAGGTGGATGCCGCCGGGCAGCGTTTTCAGGTGGAGGCTGGCCAGCGTTATACCGGCTTGAAAGGATATCTGCGACTGTTGGAACAGAAGACAGTGGACGCGGTCATAATTCAAAGCCCGCCCTATTTCCATCCTGAACAAGCGGCAGCGGCGGTGGAGGCCGGCCGGCATGTTTATGTGGCGAAGCCGATTGCCGTGGACGTTCCTGGGTGCTTGACTATTGAAGAAAGCGGCGCCAAAGCCACGGCCAAAAAATTATGTTTCCTGGTGGATTTTCAAACCCGGGCCATGCCCGCCTACCAGGAAGCCGTCAAAAGGGTTCACCGCGGCGACATTGGCCGGATTCTTTCGGGCGAGGCCACTTACCAAACTGGGGCCATTTTCCAGCAAGTGGATGCCCAATACCGGAAAAATCCGCAAAGCTCGGAAGCTCGCCTGCGGGCCTGGGGCACGGATCGCGTGCTTTCGGGCGATATCATCACCGAACAGAACATCCATGCCTTGGATGTCGCAGCGTGGATTCTCAATGCCGCGCCGCTCAGTGCTTACGGGCACGGCGGGCGCGCCCGGGAATATTTTGGCAGTTGTTGGGATCATTTTGCCGTCATTTATTATTATCCCAACAATGTGCTGCTGAGTTTCAGCTCCAAACAGGTTGGATTTGGGTGGGAGGATATTCAGTGCCGTGTCTATGGCAGTGAAGGGACCATAGATACGCATTATGGCGGCAAAGTGACCGTCGCCAACCGGGAAGAACCCTATAATGGTGGTGAAACCAAAGCCATTTACCAGGAAGGGGCGGTGCGCAATATTGCGGCTTTCCACGAGCAAATTGTCCAGGGCGATCACACCAATGCCACCGTGGCACCCAGCGTGCGGAGCAATTTAACGACCATCCTGGGACGCACGGCGGCTTACCGGCGAGCGGAAGTGACGTGGGACCAGATGATCCAGGCCAATGAAAAATGGGATGCCGACCTTAAAGGCATGAATGCGTAAGCCAGGATCCGGAATGGCTGAAGATTGAAATTCTAAAAGAATTCCAGCAACCCATCGTAGGCGTGAAATACCTCGATGGGATTGTTCAGGCTTCTGAGGATTTCCCGGGTGAGGTTCAATTTTTGAGCCAGGAAATCATCGTCGTGGGCTGGGTCATGGTGGGTGATGACCCAGCGTTTGGCGCGGGTTAAAGTGGCCAGGCAGCACGCATTGGATAGGGAGGTATGCCCCCAGCCAATTTTAGCCGGGTATTCTTCGTTGGTGTATTGCGCTTCCGAAAGCAACAGATCGGCGTCCATCAGAAGGTGTAACAGGTTGTTGGAAGGCTGGATTATGGGGCTGTGCAAATTGATTTCAGCCGGCGAGCCGAGATAACCGTAAAGGAACTCATTGTCGCTGAGGTAAGCCAATTTCCGGCCATGCATCTTGACGCAAAAAGCCACAGTGGTGGCGGGATGGATGGTGTATTCCCAGGAAATTTCCAGGCCGCCGATATTGACCACCTTCTCCGCCAGCGAGCGGAATTCGATGTGGGCTTTCATGGCCTCGAAATTGACTGGGAAATAATCCACATCCAGCTGGCCGCGGAAAAGCGAACGCAGATCTTTGCCGTTGGTGGAAACGGGAACGCCGTAGATGATCAACTCGTAACCTGGCAGGTATGCAGGCGCAAAAAAAGGGAATCCCTGGATGTGATCCCAGTGGGTGTGGCTGATGAAAAGGTAAATCTTGTGCGGCCCTTTCTGGGTCAGTTTATGGCCCAAATCGCGGATGCCTGAACCAGCATCAATGACCACGCTGGTTTTGGAATCGCCCACTTCCAGGCAGGCGGTATTACCCCCATGCCGAACGTAGCGCGGACCCGAAACCGGGATGGATCCGCGCGTTCCCCAAAACTGGTAGAAACAGCGGTCCAAGGAGATGGCTGGCTGGTATGAATCCGCAGTTTGGGAAAGGGATTGGTTGGCTTGGTTTTCCTTCATCAACGCCAGATGCCTGGCCACCACGTGCAACAGTTCCTTGGGATCGAACGGTTTGGCCACGATGTCATACACGCCGAAACTGCGAACCTGGTCGAGATCCTGCTTGTAAGTTTTGGCCGTGCAAACAATCACCTCAATTTTTTGGGTGCGGTCATCCTCTTTCAACCTCCGCAATACCTCCTGACCGTGGATTTTGGGCATCATCAGGTCGAGTAAAATCAAATCCGGCGAAAAGGAGTGTGCCTTTTGGAGGCATTCTTCTCCATCACAAGCCAACTCCACCACGTATCCGTTTTCCCGCAAAAGTTCGACCATCAAAGTGGAAATCACTTCCGTATCTTCCGCCACCAAGATACGGGTTTTCTCAGGCTGTGGATTCGTCATTATGAGGGCACTTTTAGCAGATTTCAGAACGGCGCTCAAGCATATTCACCGCCGGCAAATGCTCAAATGCCCAAGATAACGCTTGTTTAAGCTGAATGCGGCCATTAAATTCGGGAATCATATGAGCACCAAACGGCAATACAAATTCAGTTTCGGTCCTTGGAACATCAGCGAAGGCGCTGATCCTTACGGCCCCCCCACTCGTCCCCCGCAAACCTTTGATTGGAAATTGGGGAAACTCAAAGAACTCGGTTTCGACGCCATGATGTTTCATGACGATGACGTGGTTCCTGATTTGGACAGCCAATCAGCGGAACAAATGCGCAAAGAGGCCAAGGAGATCAAAAAGAAGCTTGATGACGCCGGTATTTTGGCGGAAATCGTGGCGCCCCGCCTATGGTTCAGTCCCATGACCATCGATGGTGCATATACCAGCAACGATGCCAAGGCCCGGAAATTCGCCGTGGATCGCAGCTTGCGTTGCATCGATATCGCGAAAATCCTGGATTGTGACCTGATCGTTTTGTGGCTGGCCCGGGAAGGAACTTACCTGCGGGAAGCCAAGAACTGCAAACGCAGCATGGAGTATCTGGTTCAAGCCATGGATAAAATGCTGGCCTACGACAAGAAGATCCGCATCGCCATCGAACCCAAGCCCAACGAACCGATGGATATGGCTTACATTCCCACCATGGGGCATGCCATGGCCATCGCCCACATGACTTCCGATCCCAAGCGGGTTGGCGGATTGGTGGAAACCGCGCACGCATTCCTGGCCGGTTTGGATCCGGCCGATGAAATGGAATTTGCGATGTCTTTCGGCAAATTATGGTCGGTGCACCTGAATGACCAGAACGGGCTGAAATTCGACCAGGACAAGCCTTTTGGAAGCAACAATCTGCGCTCGGCATTCAACCAGGTTCGGATTTTGGAGCGGAACAACTATGGGGCCAAAGGCGAATGCGTGGCCTTCGATGTGCATTCTTTCCGGGCGACGAAGACGGAGCATATGGTAGACCACCTGGCCAACAGTCGCAAGACGTTCTTGAAGCTGGTGGAAAAAGTGCGTTCTTTTGACGATGCGGCAGCCCAAAAATTGATTGCCGACCGTAATTATCAGGCTTTGGACCAGATGGTTATCGACCACCTGCTCGGATAAGGCCAGCGCTTTTTGATCAGATGTAATAATCCCGGGAATTGCTTTTTCCCGGGATTACTAAATTTTTGCTGCTTCAAAGGCAGCCGACAAAATTTATCCTGAGGTTACCGCATTGGATTGGGATTCGGACCGCGGGGTTCTTGGGATTCTCGCTGGAAGAACTTTTTGTAAAGCGTCCACAAGCTGTAGGCTCTCCGGAAGTTTTTCCAGACCATCCAAGTTCTGGACCACCGGCCGCGCTCGCCGCGCCAGGAGCGGGCCAGGAAGAATCCAGCCACCGGAGCGGCGGTGAGCAGGATGGTTTTCAAGCGGCCGGCCCAATAGCGAGTTTGAAGGATGGCCACGGTTTCCGCCGCCAGTTCGAGACGGAATAGCTCACTCTCCTGGATCAGCCTTTGCTTTTGCTCCAGCAATTTTACGATTTCCGATTCAGCAAACATTCACGGTCCTTTTTAAGCTGATCCATGCTGTCGGCAAAAGGCGGAGGCCAGTTTTTAACACGCTGACGGATGCGCAAAGCAGCCCATACGGCGGACAATCCATAAAGGGCGGTCAAAGCGGCAAGCACCTCCAAACGTGACCCGGATGGGGCGGTCATGATGACCAACACGGTCAGCAGAATACTTGCAATAAATGCAGCGGACCAGCAGACAGCTCCCAAAAAACAAATCTCCAACACCCGCCATTTCTCCAGGCTTAATTCCGTGGCCAGGAGGGCAAAGCGGTTGGATACCAAGGCTAGTGCCGTGCCTATCAGCCGGCGAAAGGAGGAGCCAAGCCGGGTGGATCTGGTATCCTCACCAGCCATTGGTTATTTGTTTCTCACCAGCAACCCCAAGACCAAACCGAGGCAAAAAGCCGCGCCTATGGTTTGGTAGGGATGCTCCCGGATACAGCGATCCGTGGCCACCAAACCCTCTTTTGCCCGATCCTGCATTTTTGAGGCGGAATCTTTTGCGCGGTCGAGAGCGACCGTCAGGCGCTGCCGTGCCGCCTGGGCACGATCACCCAGATCGGTGGCGGTGGCTTTGAGGAGTTCCTCGGCATCCTGCGCCACGACCTTCAGATCATTCATCAGTTTTTCCCTGGTATTCTCATCACCAGGTTCCATCGTGCTTGGAATGGTTTCCATAAGAGTTCTCCCGCATTTCGACTGTGTTTTCGGCTATTACTGACCATTACAATATCGTCTTGCGCTGCTCATTGTCAATGGATTGCCGGGATTTTGAAAAATAGTTACCCCAGCCTCACCCCGGGATTCATTTATTCCTGTATTGCAGAGGATTCCAAGGTTGTTTAGCTTTCAGCCAGTTATGACTTTGACAGAGAAAATTTTGGCGCGGGCAGCGGGCAAAAGTTCGGTGCAAGCCGGCGATAATGTCTGGGTTTCAGCAGATGTGCTGATGACGCACGATGTGTGCGGCCCCGGCACGATTGGGGTATTCCGCCGTGAGTTTGGCAGCCAGGCCAAAGTGTGGGACCGCGAGAAGGTGGTGATCATCCCCGATCACTACATTTTTAGCGCCGATTCCAAGAGCAATCGCAACGTGGATATCCTGCGGGAGTTTGTGCAAGAGCAGGGCCTCCGGTATTTTTACGATGTCATCGATGATCCCAATGGCAAATGGGTGTTTGACGCAGTCAAAGGACCGGTCCGCCGGCAGTTTGGCAGCAAATACGCCGGGGTTTGCCACACCGCCCTCCCCGAAAAGGGACATACCCGTCCGGGTGAAGTCCTATTTGGGACCGACTCCCATACTTGCACCGCGGGGGCTTTCAATGAATTCGCCACGGGCATCGGCAATACCGATGCCGGGTTCGTCATGGGCACCGGGAAGCTTTTGCTGAAAGTGCCGGCCACCATGCATTTCCGGCTCGAAGGGCAATTGCAGCCGGGCGTGATGGCCAAGGATCTCATTTTGCACATCATCGGTGAGATCGGATTTGATGGGGCAACCTACCGGGCCATGCAGTTCGATGGGCCGGGGGCTTCGAGCCTTTCCTTGGATGACCGCATGACCGTAGCCAATATGGCCATTGAAGCGGGCGGCAAGAATGGCATTTTTGAATTCGATCAAAAAACCAAGGAATACGTGGATCAGCGTTGTGCTTTGAATGGCACCCACGCGGCTTACACGCCGGTGGAGCGCGACCGGGATGAGGCATTCATCGCGGAATCAGTGGTGGATCTGAACCGGTTGGAGCCTACCGTGGCCTGTCATCCCGATCCCGGGCAGCGCAAACTGGCCAGGCAAATGGAGCAGGTCAAATTGGACCGCGCCTACATGGGGTCGTGTACCGGGGGCAAAGCCAGCGATTTCCTGGCTTTTGCCAAAATACTCGCTGGCAAACGAGTATTGATCGATACCTTTGGCGTGCCGGCTACACCCGAGATCGCCACCAATCTGCAAACCATCCGGTGGGGAGATAAGACTGTGTGGCAAATCCTGCAGGATGCGGGCGTGCAAATGACGGAGAATGCGGGCTGTGCCGCGTGCCTGGGCGGTCCCGTGGATACTTTTGGCCGGATGAATCAACCGCTCAAATGCATCAGCGCGACCAATCGTAATTTCCCCGGGCGCATGGGACATAAGGATTCCCAAGTTTTCCTGGCCTCGCCTGCGACGGTTGCTGCCAGCGCCTTGACTGGGAAAATCACTGATCCCAGGACGTTTCTGGCCTGAGCGATTTAAGCGGTTGCCCGGCCGGGATCATAGTCCAAATAGGGTGCCAGCCAGCGTTCGATGGTTTTCAAATCCATTTGCTTGCGCGCCTGGTAATCGAGGATTTGGTCCCGGCCGATTTTTCCCACGGCGAAATACTTGGCCTCGGGGTGGGCGAATAACAAGCCGCTGACACTGCTGGCGGGCCACATTGCGCAATTCTCGGTCAGGCTCACACCGATGTTGGGTTCGACGTTGAGCAGTTTCCACAAGGTCTGCTTCTCCGAATGGTCGGGGCAGGCTGGATAACCAGCGGCCGGCCGAATACCACGGTATTTTTCGCGGATCAGGTCTTCATGGGAAAGATTTTCAGCTCCCCCAAATCCCCAGTCCACGCGGGCTTGCTTGTGAATCCACTCGGCCATGGCTTCAGCCAGGCGGTCAGCCAGCGCCTTGATCATGATCGAGTTGTAATCGTCGTGGTCTTTTTCGTATTGGCGGCATAGAGCCTCAACCCCATGGCCGGCAGTTACAGCAAATGCGCCGAGATAATCTGGCAGAGCCGCGGACGCGCCCGCAGCCGAAGGCGCAATGAAATCGGCAAGGCAATGGTTGAACTGGCCCGCGGGCTTCGGCATTTGCTGCCGCAAAAAATGAAAACGAGTCAATACCTCCTGCCGGTTTTCATCGCGATACAAAATTACATCGTCGCCTTCCCGGCTGGCCGGGAAGAAGCCGTAAACCGCCTTGGCGGTCAGTGAACGATTTTGAATCAACTCGGCCAGCAGCCGGCCGGCATCAGCAAATAATTCCCGGGCCCGGACACCCGCCTGGGGATCATTCAGAATGGATGGGTAACGGCCGCGGATTTCCCAAGTGTGGAAAAATGGTGACCAATCGATGAAAGGCGTCAGCGTTTCCAAGGGCACTTCGGATAGAATGCTCACGCCGGTGAACTGGGGCCTGGCCACCTCATCTGCGGTCCATCGGATGGGCGTGGAACGTTTTCGAGCTTCTGCCAGGGGGAGCAATTTCACCAGGTTTTGCTTCAGCTGATATTCCTGGCGAAGCTGTTCCTGATGCCGCTGGTTTTCCTCCACAAAAGCGGGTTTCAATTGGTTGTTCAACAACTGGTTGACCACCCCAACTGCTTTGGAGGCGTCCACGACGTGGATTACCGGCTGGCGGTAGTGCGGGGCAATCTTGACTGCTGTATGTGCTTTGCTGGTGGTGGCGCCTCCAATCAGCAGTGGTATGGAAAATCCTTCGCGGGTCATCTCCCGGGCCACATGGGACATTTCCTCCAGGGATGGAGTAATCAAGCCGCTGAGGCCGATCATGTCCACCTGGCGTTCGCGGGCGGTCTGCAGGATTTTTTCCGCCGAAACCATGACGCCCAAATCGATGACCTCGTAATTGTTGCAGCTCAGAACCACCCCCACGATGTTTTTCCCAATGTCGTGGACATCCCCTTTGACCGTGGCCATGAGGATTTTGCCTTGAGGCGGGCGGTTGCCGGAGGATTGTTTTTCATTTTCCATGAAAGGCAGCAGCAGGGCTACGGCTTTTTTCATGACGCGCGCGCTTTTTACCACTTGCGGCAGAAACATTTTGCCGGCTCCAAAAAGGTTGCCGACGGTATTCATGCCGGACATCAATGGACCTTCAATAATGGACAAAGGCCGGGGGTATTTGGCGCGGGCTTCCTCCAGATCGGGCTCCAGAAAATCGGCGATGCCTTTGATCAACGCGTGGGACAGCCGTTCTTCCACCGGCTCCTGCCGCCAAGCCCCAGCCGCCATGGTGGTCTCTTCCACGCTGGTTTTCTTGATCGCCTCGGCAAATTTAATCAAACGCTCCGTGGCGTCATCGCGGCGGTTCAATATCACATCCTCGACCAGTTGCAGCAATTCCCGGGGCACTTCCTCATAAACGGCCAGCTGCCCTGGATTGACTATGCCCATATCCAGGCCGGCTTGCACGGCATGGTATAGGAAGGCCGAGTGCATGGCCTCCCGCACCACATTATTGCCCCGAAAGGAAAACGATAAGTTGCTGATGCCGCCGCTGACTTTGCAATAGGGCAACGTATTTTTAATCCGGCGCAACCCTTCGATGAAATTAAGCGCATAAGGGTTGTGTTCTTCGATGCCGGTGCCGATCGTCAGCACGTTAGGATCAAATATGATGTCCTGGGGCGGAACGCCAGCCTTTTTAGTCAGCAATTCATAGGCGCGAGTACAAATCTGAACTTTACGCTCCATCGTATCCGCCTGGCCTTTTTCGTCGAACGCCATCACCACGATGGCGGCCCCGTAGCGGCGAATGCGGCGCGCCCGCTGGAGGAACTCCTCCTCGCCTTCCTTTAAACTGATGGAATTCACCACGGCTTTGCCTTGCACGCATTGCAGGCCGGCTTCAATAACACTCCATTTTGAACTATCAATCATGACCGGCACCCGGGCAATTTCCGGTTCCGAGGCCACCAGGTTCAGGAACGTGACCATGGCCTTCTCAGAATCGAGCAAGGCCTCATCCATGTTGACATCGATGATTTGCGCACCGTTTTCGACCTGCTGCCGTGCGATGGCCAGTGCTCCCTCATAGTCGCCCGCGGCCACCAATTTGGCGAATTTAGGCGAGCCCGTAACATTGGTTCGCTCGCCGATGTTCACAAAATTTGCATCGGGCCGGATGGTCAGTGATTCCAGGCCACTCAAGCGGGTGTGGGGCTCGGGCTGGACAGGGACTCGTGGGGCAAATTCTTGAACGGCCTGGGCTATGGCACTGATATGGGCCGGGGTTGTTCCACAGCAACCACCCACGAGATTCAGCCATCCGTTGGCGGCAAATTCCCGCAAATCGGCCGCCATGTTTTCAGGCGATTCATCAAAGCCCCCGAAAGCATTGGGCAGACCGGCGTTGGGATAGCAGCTGACGCTGATGGGCACCAACCGCGACAGTTCCTCCAGGAAAGGCCGCATTTGTTTCGCGCCCAATGCACAATTAATCCCCACGCTGAGGAGGTTGGCATGGCCGATGGAGTTCCAAAACGCTTCCACGGTCTGCCCCGACAAGGTGCGGCCACTCTGGTCGGTAATGGTGACCGAAACCATGACCGGCAGGCGTCGGTTGAGCTGCTCAAAGCATTCCTCGATCGCAAACAAGCTGGCTTTCAACACCAGCGTATCAAAGCAAGTTTCCAAAAGCAGCAAATCAACTCCGCCATCAACCAGCCCCCGGATTTGTTCGGCATAAACCGCCACGAATTGGTTAAAAGTGTGGGAGCGCAAGCCGGGATTGCTAACATCGGTGGCCAGCGAAAGCGTTCGGTTGGTGGGGCCAATGGCTCCGGCAACCCATGCCTCGCGTTTGGGATTTCGTTCCAAGATGCTGTTCACTGCGCGCCGGGCTAATTGCGCGGACTGGAAGTTCAATTCGTAAATGCACGATTCCAAGCCGTAGTCTGCCATGGAAATCGCGTTGGAACTGAAGGTGTTGGTTTCGATGATATCCGATCCAGCCAAGAGATATGCGCGATGGATTTCCTCGATCAGCTGTGGCTGGGTCAAACTCAGCAAGTCATTATTACCCTTCAAGTCGCGTGGGTGGCCGGCAAAACGTTTTCCTCGGAAATCCGCCTCTTGCAGATGATGATTTTGAACCATCGTTCCCATGGCTCCATCGATAATCACAATCCGGTTTGCCAGGAGTTTCTCCAACGCGTTCAATTGGTTTAAATCAGTGCCCATTATCTTTTATCTTACAGTGTTCATATGCTGAACGAAAAGCCAGCCAAAGTGGGTTAATATAGTGGTAGAAAAGGAGGTTGGCAAATTAAAAATCAACATATCAGGATGCGTTGATATTTACGCTGTTTTCAGGGGTTTCCGGGATAATGATGTCCTTGGGCGGTTTGCACATGTGCTTGTCTTTTTAGATGTTCCGATTAGACTGGATTTATGAAGAAGGATTTGGTGCCGGTGGAAATACGGGGGATTTTGCCAGCAAATAGCGGGGCGGCCATTTTTGTTGGGAACAAGCAAAAAGTCTTTGTCATCCAGGTGGAACATAATATGGCGGCGGTGATTGGGATGTTTCTGCGCGACACTCCAAAGGAGCGTCCGTTAACGCACGATTTGGTGGCCAATATCTTTCGGGGTTTTGGAATTTCTGTCGAGCGAGTGGTGATTACCGAGCTAAAGGCCACCACCTATTATGCTCGATTGGTCCTGCAGCAACAAAACGAATTGGGACGAAAAATCGTGGAAATCGATGCCCGCCCCAGCGATTGCATTGCGTTGGCGACCTGCCAAAAACGGCCAATTTTTGTCGCCGCAGGCTTATTTGATCAAGTTGAGGATATGTCCGAATTGTTGGAGAGGATCAACCAGGAGGGGGGAACTCAACCCGAATGAACCCCCGAGCTTCTATCAGGGTGGGCTTGGGTGATGGTGGTCTAATGATCCTCCCCAGAAAGCAAGAGGCCTGATGGCTGCCAGCCCGACTGTTCGCAACAAGCCCGAGGTGGCCAGGAACCTCGCGCTCATCTGGGGGGACGATGAGTTTTCGGTCAAGAAAAGGGCGCGTCAAATATATACCACTTGGTGTCAGGAAACCGGCAGCATGGATCAGGAAATCGTGGACGCCAGCGCGGGTAACGGAAATGAAGCCTTGAAAGCCATAAGCCGCCTGCGCGAGGCCCTTGATACCCTTCCATTCTTCGGCGGCACCAAGGTGGTATGGTTCCAGAATTGCAATTTTCTGGGTGAAGATCGGGTGGCCGGAGGCCAGGCAGTTACCGAAGCGTTGAGCAGCTTCGCTGAAGAGATCAAAGCATTTCCATGGCGAAATGTGCGATTGTTAATCAGTTCCGGCAAAGTGGATAAGCGCCGGACTTTTTATAAAACGATCGAGAAACAGGCCCAAGTCGAAAATTTTTCGGAATTGTCGATCGACGACAAGGAGTGGATCCATAAAGCTGAAGCTTGGATTGAGTCTGAACTGAAGGGCAAAACCATCTCTGGGGAAGCACTGGCCGATTTTGTTTCTTCAGTGGGGCCCAATTTACGCCAGCTCGGCAATGAGTTGGAGAAGCTTTCACTATATTCCGGTTCGCGGCCCAATATTGAGTTGGAGGACGTCAAGGCGATCACCACCCGTCAGAAGCAAGCCAAAGCATTCGAGTTGGCGGAAGCTTTGGGGGATCGTGATTTACCCAGGCTGCTACGGGCTTTGGATGAGTCCTTTTGGGAGTTGAAATTCGACTCCAGCAAATCCCCGATCGGCTTATTGTATGGGCTCATCTCAAAAATCCGGGTTTTGCTGGCTTTAAAAGAATGCCAGCGAGCGGGATTCCTTAAAGCGGAGAGCGACTATAATCGGTTCAAGGCGCAATTAGAGCGCATGCCGGCAGATTTGTTCCCTGATGATAAACGCCTTAATCCGCTTTCCGGGCATCCGTATGTTATTTTCAGGGCTCTGCCTCAAACCCGGCGGTATTCCATCGCCGAATTAATCCAAGCGATGGAAAGTTTGTTGAAATGCAACCGGCAGTTGATTTTCAGCAATCTGGATGAGGCGCTGGTGATGCAACAAACGCTGGTGCAAATCGTCGGAGGCGGCATCGCTGGCGGAGCTTGTTAGCGGTCCAAATCTTCTGTTCTACCGGCCAGTTTCTTGACGAAACAGTCAGATGGTTACATATTAATGCACAGGTAATGTAAAATGAGCATCACTCCCGCACGCATTTTGGTTGCCGTCGAGCCGACCCTGGCATATCTGAAAGTAATCGGTTGGGCGAATGCTGCGGCCAGCGTTCATTTCAAGTCCATTCTGAACCACCTTAAGGAAAAGGCTGTATCCAGTTTTGTGCTGGATTTGACCGATTGCATGATGATGGACAGCACCTTTCTGGGGATTTTGGCCGGATTTTGTTTGCGCTTGAGCCAGACAGTTCCCGGAGCGCCTCCCCTGCGCTTATTAAATCCCAACAGCAGGATTATGGATTTGTTGGACAATATGGGAGTGAGTTACCTTTTCCAAATGGTGCAAGATGCTCCACCCTTGGCGGAATATACCGCCCGGGAGACCCAAACTCCCGGAATGCTCCAAGTGGCGGAAACCAGCTTGGAGGCCCACCGCACATTGATGTCCTTGAATCCCCAGAATATCATTAAACTGAAGGATGTGGTGGCCTATCTGGAGGAAGAGCTTGAGTCCGCAAAAGGTGGAAATCTCCCGTCAGATGGCAGCTTGAAGGGCTAAAACAGGCGAATCATGGCGTTCGGGGGGAAATTGGCTCCTAAACGAACCGGAATGCGTTTGCCAAGGATATTGACTTTCATTACACCATTGGCCCAAGCCCACTCCACCAAACCGGCGCGGGTGGCCAGGCCGCGAACTCGAAGCGGTTTTTCAATCCACTGAGTGGGAATGCCAGCGCCCACAACCAGTACCGGTTCCGGCCCCCTTTCATCCACATAAGCGAGGATGTCCAATTGCAGCAGAACCATCTGGGCGGCAACTCCATAATGAGGGGTGATCAAGTCGGGTTTGACCCAGCCGCGGCAGCGTTGCCAAAAGGGAAATACGTCGTCTTCTCCATCGCCTTCCCACCAAGTGTAGAGACCGGGAGAAGCTTGATTCTTCCAAAACCACTCCACCGTGGACATGGCAAACTGGGGGCGGCCCAAGAGCAGCCACTGATGGGTTTCTGCCAGGTCCATCGAAGGCCAAAAAGGATGGGCCCGAAACTTGCCTTGAGCATCACGGGCTTGGGTCCAGCGGCTCTGCAAATTGTAAACAAAAGTGTCCAGGTTGGATGGAATTCCGGCAGGCCAGAGGGAAAAGGTGTAGGTGCGGGGTTCGATGGCCGCCGGCATTTGTATTCCGGCCTGCCAGCCCTGGCGTAATTCGGCGGCCCGGTTGCGCCAGTTTTGGGCGCTTAAAGGATCCCCAACCCGGAACGCCATTTCAGCCGCGCGGAGGTATCCCAAATACGCTACGCTATTGTTGTAAAGCACGGGGCGTTTCCACTCCACTTTCCCCATGATCGATCGGCCATCCGATGGTTCGCATACCAACTCAATATCGGGGCGGCGGGCATGCTTGGGAAAAACTGGTGATCCGGCCCGTTTGAAGATCGGCCAGGTGGCGGATTGCATCTCCTGGATCAAGGCTGCCTTACGTGCCACACTAGGCCATAAAAGCTGATCCAAAGCGGGATCACGCAGGCGAGAGGTTAATTCTGAGATCGCCCAAATGGCTAAACCAGGAGCGTCGGCATCGCTGCCAGTGGGGCCAAAAAAGTCACGCTCCACCAAGCCCGTGGCCAATTGCCTGGCCGCATCAAGAACGCCCGCGCCAGCCAAGGCGGAAACAATGTATGCGCCATCCCGCAAGGAGCAAACCGGGAAATACGCTGGATCGCCGGAGCGGCTTTCGCGACCTACCAGCGACATGAGTATTTGGCTGACCTGGGCATTCAGGCAGGCGGCGAAGCGTTCATCCGGCAGCGATAATTCCAACCGGGGCTGCACCGTGGATAAAACCAAGGATGGGGGGGGAATGGGGCCAAGGTCTCGGACCTGGATTTTGGCGTCCTGGGAGACGGGAAGACTCAACCGCGCAAAACACCAACCATCAGCGGCACGCCATTGGCGGTTTTGGTTTTGGCTTTTGGTCCATCCGGAATCACCCTCATGGCCCAAGGCATGCAAGGTCAATGGCCGATCACTGGTAATAATCCACCGGCTACTGACGGTCAATTGGCGGCCATTCCATTCCAAAGCGGATATGGGAGCGCCGGCCGGCCCTACGCTGCGTATAACCAGCCAATACCTGGCATTGGCGTTGGTTTTGGATTGGAAATGCAGGTTCCAAGTTCCTGGCACGATGCCACTCCAAGTGGTGGAATAATAAGGTGTTTCAGTGGCAATGGCGGGAATGGTGCGGGGATTGGCGAATCGCCAGCTTTGCTGGATTTGATTCGTGGGGAATTGGTCGCTGGTGGCCACAGTGGATCCGGCTTCGTCGGTGACCCAGAACGAAATGCCAAAGCTGCCTATGGCCGGGCTGAAACTTCCGCCTGGTTCATGGTAGGCCTTCAGGTTTTCCGGGCTGCCCGGCCAAGCCAGGATGGCGTGGCCCTGGCTGCGGGGCCAGGGATCATCCGGGCGGGCCTGCATGGCGGCCAAAACCACCTGGCGCTGGCTGGTGATGGGCAGGGCCGCAACGGCGGGCTGAGGCGTCCACAGGATTACTCCGAAAAGTCCAAACCAAAGGCAGCCAGCCAATTCCCAGGCCAATTGGCGGATTGAAGGCGAGCTTATGCCAGCCGACCTGCGGCCCCGACCCTGCTGGTCCAATCGCGTAAAATGCTCAGTTATACCATGCATGCTAAACACCATGATCCTTACAAAACATTGGTTTGGCCGTCCATCCCCTAATCGGCTCGTCATTTACAGATCCCGGAAGGGGATGCTCATGACTCACTTCACGGCTTGCGCAAAAATTCGCCGGATGACGTCTTCAATAGGGATTTCCTGAATATCCAAATCCTGGATTGGCAACAGGTCCAGCCAGGCTTTGCAGGCGGAAACCACCTTTTCGCGTTTCACCTTGATTTTATACCAATTAGGGCCGTTTTCAACCACTTCACCATATTCCAGAAGCTTGCCGGCGGTGGTGGATTGCTCGGCGGCCAACTGAATCGTCACGAGTTTGAAATCCGCAAAACGGTCCACGACATCCGTTAATTGTCCATCGAAAAAGATCCGGCCATGGTCAATGATGATGACTCGCGGGCATAATTCAGCGATGTCGGCCATATAATGGCTGGTGAGCAAAATCGTGGTGCCATGCTGTGAATTATGATGTTTTAAAAAATCCCGGATCACTTTTTGGGAGATAACATCCAAACCAATGGTAGGTTCATCCAGCAGCAGGACTTGGGGACGGTGGAGCAGGGCGGCGATCAGTTCAAACTTCATACGCTCGCCCAAGGACAACTCCCGCACCATGACATTCAGCTTATCAGCCACATTCAGCAGAGCGGTTAATTCATCCAAGGTTTTGGCAAAAACCTCAGGTGACAGGCCGTAGATTTTGCTGTTCAACTCCAACGATTCACGGGCGGGCAGATCCCACCATAGCTGGTTTTTTTGGCCCAGCAGCAAGGAAAATTGGCGGCGGTAGGCATCGGCGCGCTCCCAAGGCACGAATCCCAGCACGCGGGCCGAGCCGGAGGAAGGAAAGAGCAGGCCAGCCAGCATTTTCAAGGTGGTAGTTTTCCCGGCACCATTGGGCCCCAAAAAACCGACGAATTCACCCCTTTCAATGGCAAATCGGATTTCGTTAACGGCGGGAATTGATTCGTAGCGCCGCCGCCAAAGCCCACGGATGGCACCCGCCAAGCCAGGTTCCTTTTTGTATTGGCGAAAAACTTTGCTGAGCTGGTGGACTTCGATGGCAGCCATAGTCAATTATTGCCGGCCCGGTTCATATGGCGGCCAATGGCCTGCTGAAAGCCTCAGCGCACCAGTTGTTTTTCAAGGAATCCAACCGTTTGCCGGACATTTGGATCGACCTCCATTCGGTCCTTCACCAACCGGCAGGCATGGATTACGGTGCCATGATCACGTCCGCCAAAGGCTTCGCCGATTTCATTCAAGGAACTGCCAGTGAGCTGGCGTGCCAAATACATGGCAATCTGGCGGGGAAAGGCGATGTTTTCCGGCCGCCGCTTGCTGGCCATATCCGCCAGGCGGATATCGAAATAGTCGGCCACCCGCTTCTGAATCAGTTCAATAGTGATGGCCGTGCGGCCCTCCTCATGGAGCAGTTCACGCAATAAGCTTTCGGCCAACTCCAACGTGGGTTTCTTGCCATTTAAGGATGTATAAGTGCTAACCCGAATGAGGGCGCCTTCCAAACGCCGGACATTCGAGCGAATACGATCCGCAATGAATTGGAGTATTTCCGGTGGAAGCTCAACTCCCATGGAATTTGCTTTTTTCCGGAGAATGGCCATGCGGGTTTCCACATCGGGTGGTTGCATGTCCGTCACCAAGCCCCACTCAAAGCGCGAGACGAGCCGATGCTCCAGGTTTTGGATTTCGCTGGCCGGCCGATCACAAGTGAGCACGATCTGCTTGTGGTTTTCGTGAAGGGCATTAAACGTGTGAAAGAACTCTTCTTGAATACGCTCCTTACCTGCCAGGAATTGGATATCATCGATTAGCAGCAAGTCCATCATGCGGTATTTCTTGCGGAACCGCATCAGTTGGCTGTTTTGAATGGCATCGATGTATTCGTTGGTAAATTTCTCCGAAGATAAAAAAGCAACGTGCGAACCTTTGACGGTTTGCAGCACATGCTGGCCAATGGCGTGGAGCAAGTGGGTTTTCCCCAAGCCGACTCCGCCGTATAAAAAGAGTGGATTGTAGGATTTGCCCGGGCCTTGAGCCACGGCCAGGGCGGCAGCATGGGCGAAGTTGTTATTGCTGCCCACCACGAAGTTCTCGAAAGTATAACGAGGATTGAAAGAGGCATCGGGAGTCCCATTATGGCCGCCAAGGGAAGCATCCTTCGTGCGCGGACGGGCCTTTTCCTTCTTTAGCACCGGATTGGCCTGAATGGTTGGAACGGGCATCGAACCTGCTTGAAACTGCACATCCCAAGTCTGGCCCGACACATGCATCAACGTGTTTTGGATCAAATCGAGGTAATTATCCTTCAACCAGACGATGCTGAAATCATCTGGCACATGAAGGCGAATGACCCCGTTGCCCGGGTTGGAGGCTTGTATTGCCGCAAACCAAAGCTTAAAAATTTCCGGGTTTAGTTTTCCCCGCAAGATTTCCAGTGCCTGGTTCCAAGTTTTTGCCGCTGTGTTTTCCATCGGGAAATCACCTTTAATTTAGCAGGTTATTCACTAAACCGTTTCGCCTGATCGCAACATCCTCATCCAGAGCCTTTTGGCGTGGCTTGATGCCCTCAATGAATCCATCTTCCGCTGGCTTGACACCGGGAAAAAATTGCATCCCATATTTATAACAGACTCTCATTAAATAACTTATAAAACCCTAAAACCTAAAAGATCCGCGCCCTTAGATTTTTGTTTGGTTTGCCGATCCAGGTCGCGGAGATAATTTCTAAGCGAAGATGCGCATCCTGACCAGCACAACATGTTAACAGTTATTCGCAAGTTATTCACAGGCTGGATTTCTCACGCAAAATGCCCATGCTCAACACATTAGGAAGTGGTCGAAAATCATTTCGACCGCCACCTCGTAACTGGAGTTGTGAATGACTGTGCATCAAAAGGCTCAGCAGGAGGCCCAATAACTTCGGTTTTAAAGCAAAATCACGGCTCAAATTGCGGCCTAAAAACCTGCAAGTGTTTGGGCTGCAATGATAACCGCAAAGTTCAGGATCACGCTGGCCGATGGTTGAATCAAACCGCTGCTTCGCCGGTTTCCCCAGTGCGAATCCGGATCACGTTTTCGATGCTGCTGACAAAAACCTTCCCATCACCGATTTTGCCGGTTTTAGCGGCTTTAATGATCGCTTCCGTGGCTGGTTGAACGATATTTTCCGCCACGACCAATTCAATTTTGATTTTGGGCAGAAAATCCACGGTGTATTCGCTGCCCCGGTAAATTTCAGTGTGGCCTTTTTGGCGTCCGAATCCCTTCACCTCGCTGACCGTCATACCCTCAATGCCCAAACCGGCAAGCCCCTCTTTGACGTCCTCGAGTTTGAAAGGCTTAATGATAGCTTCAATTTTTTTCATGGTGGATCTTTCTGAAGGAGATCGTAACAACGGGCATTGGGATGTAAATGGCAAACACATCCCAAAACCGCGCCAAAACCGTGCCTATTGCCACATGGGGTGGAGCAGATAGAAAAGGCTTGCCCGTGGCGCATCGGGAAGCTGATAATTTCCCCCCTAGTGGGTTGGAGAAAAACGGCAATACAATGAGTGAACTGAATAAGATTCGCCTGGGAATAGTGGGCATGGGCAACATGGGTAAATTCCATGCCGCCTACCTGCTTAATAAGAAAGTGGCCCGCTGTGAGTTGACGGCGGTCAGTGATGCCATTCCCACCAACTTGGAACCATTCCAAAACCAAGTCAAAACCTTCGGTTCAGCCGAAGAGATGATTCACAGTGGCTTGATCGACGCCATCGTGATTGCCACGCCGCACTATTTGCACACGAGCCTTGGCATTCTGGCTTTGCAGCGCGGTTTGCATGTGCTGGTCGAAAAGCCAATATCGGTGCACAAGGCAGATTGCGAGCGTTTGCTTGCCGCTCATACCGATTCCAAGCTGGTGTTTGCTGCGATGTTTCAACTCCGAACTGATGCTCGCTATAAAAAGATCCGGAACCTGATCCAACAAGGGGATTTGGGAGAGATTGTCCGGTTTAATTGGACCATCACGGATTGGTTTCGCACGGAAGCGTATTATTCCAGCGGTGGTTGGCGTGCCACCTGGAAGGGGGAGGGGGGGGGCGTGCTGCTGAACCAATGCCCGCATAATCTCGATTTGCTGCAATGGTTCTGTGGCATGCCTGCCAAAGTGCGAGGTTACTGCCAGTTGGGCCGCTATCATAATATCGAAGTGGAGGACAATGTGACCGCCTATTGGGAATATGCTAATGGGGCGACCGGCGTCTTCATTACTTCCACGGGCGAGGCTCCGGGCACCAACCGGTTGGAAATTGCTGGTGACCGAGGCCGCCTTGTTCTGGAGCAGAACAAGCTATGCTTTACTCGCAACGAAGTGTCCATGCGGGAATTCGGCCGCACTGCCAAAGCTGGCTTTGCCAAACCCGAGGTATGGAATATCGAACTGCCTTTCGATGCTTCCGGTGCACAGCACCATGAAATCGCCCAAAATTTTGTGGATTCCATCCTCGATGGAGTGCCTTTGATCGCTCCGGCCCGCGAAGGGGTGGCGAGTGTCGAACTGGCCAACGCCATGTTGTATTCTTCACTTGTAGATAAAGCCATCAGCCTCCCTCTGGATGGCACCGCTTACGAAGCCAAATTGCTCCAGTTGGTCGCCGATTCGAAATTCGAGAAAAAAGTGGTGACTGCGACTGGTGAGGATTTTACACGTTCATTCACCAAGTAAGCCCGATCACGGGTAAATTCCGATCCCCTGCGGTGGGATCCTCAAAATGAAAGAAAGGTTTTTATGTATTTGATGGGTATTGCCGACGAAGCTGGGGTTGCAGTGGAATCCCAAATCAGGGCCACCAAAACCCTCGGGTGGAAATACATTGAAGCGCGCAATATCCAAGCTCCTGGATTTCCGCCCGGGAATTTGCATGATATCCCCGATGCTGCCTTCGAGTGCGTTGCCCAAGCCTTGGAAAATGCCGGCATTGGGGTGTATTGTTTTGGCTCTGCGATCGCCAATTGGGGTAAAAAAATCGATCAGCCCTTTGAACCTACCCTGGCGGAGGTGCGCCGTGCCATCCCGCGGATGCAACGCCTTGGTTCGCGTTTCATTCGCATCATGAGTTTCGCCATCCGCGAGACCGAGGATCAGATGGAGGATGAGCGATTCCGGCGTCTGCGGGAAATCACCGCCATGTTTCTGGATGCCGGATTGCAGCCAGTGCATGAAAATTGCATGAACTACGGCGGCATGGGATGGCCATTCACCTTGAAACTGCTTGAAGCCGTTCCCGGGTTAAAGCTCGTTTTTGATACCGGGAATCCTGTTTTCAACAATGACCGAAGCAAACCAGTGCCTTATCCCAAGCAGGATCCTTGGGAATTTTTCCATCATGTCCGTGAACACATCGTTCACGTCCATGTGAAGGATCTTTATTGGGCTGAGGATCAGAAAGAGGTTTACACTTATCCTGGGGAGGGCAAAGCCGAAGTCCGGCGCATTCTCACCGATTTGCTGGGCAGGGGGTATGGGGGGGGGATTTCCATCGAACCGCACTTGGCGGTGGTATTCCACGATGCTTCCATCAAAGCTTCCGAAGAGCATCAGTTTAACTCCTACGTTGAGTATGGGCGTCGGTTGGTTGAAATTTTGGATGACATACAGGCCGGCCTTTCGGGTCAGAGATTATAGCACAAGCCGATTATTACAAAGGTATAGATGGGTTTCAGTGGTCCATCGATCAGCAGAATGCACCCTCCTTTGGGCCAGGAGAAGGCTCTTTGGCACCCCAAATTTTAAAAAGCCGGTAAAGTTTTTTCTCCGCCTGCCGATAATATAGGCATAGGTGGGTGGCAACCATAAAGAGCCAGCGGGGTAAAGCGAACGCCCTTGGAGCAAAGTTTGCTACGCGGCAAGGATGCCGCAAGAAAAAATCCCCGCAAGGGGTGACTCAAAGAAGGGTCGTTATGGTTATTAATACGTCTGCGGCTAATGCCGTTCGGTTGTTGAATGATTTGCCGGCAGGTTCAATAAACCGCTGGCCAAATTGTCCTCCGGTTCCCGGATTATATCGCCGGAAGACGATGCTGGCGGGATGACAGTATCTTTGCGGTTTGACGCACAAATAAACCGCATTCGTGCGGCTTCATCCAATGTGAGCAACGTGATTGCTTACAGCCAGACGCAGGTTTGCTTCCTGTCGAAGGTTCAGTCGGCCTTGGACACGGTTCAAAACGCCATTAATTAGCCGGCGACAGATAGGGTTCAAGTCGGTGGCAATATAGCCCGGTTGACCTATACGAATGCTCAAATCCTGGCGCTCAAGGATAACATGACATGATGTCGGCGAATAGCCGGATCAAAGATGTGAATGTGGCGGAAGAAAGCACGGAATTCGCCCGTTTTAATATCCTGGTGCAGGCAGGGGACGTCGAGGTTGGCCCAAGCTAATACGACCTCGCAAGCGGCCCTGAAGCTGCTCTAGTAAAGGAAATCGGAAAACCGGCAGAGAGGTTTGCGTGGCCAAACTCGGATGGCTGGAAAGGCAATCCGAGTGCCGTGGTTAACAGTCGAAAAAAAGCTGGGGAAAGGCGCATTGTGAAGCTGAAAAAGAAAATAGACATGACCAATAATCCGTGGTTCCAAATCGTCATGCACCAAGCGGGCATGCGATGCCACTGGCTTACTTTGGGCGGGCCGGGCTGGAGCCTTGCCCATGGCCCCAGCACCATGCTTCCGCGGCCCCACCGGCCGACGGCATTTGAAGGCCATTCCCGCGCGGCCTAGATTGTTTAATTCCCGGCATCAGTTTAAATAAAGGATTAGTATTATGGATTTATCAATGTCAGGTTTAGCCTCGGGATTCGACTGGAAAACGCTCGTCGATCAAATGACGGAAATTGAGCGCACTCCGCAGACCAATTTGCGGCAGGAGCAAAGCACTTTGCAGCAACGCAATACGGCGCTCGATACCGTCAAAGGCAAATTGACCGATCTGAAGACCGCCATTGATACTTTAAAGGAATCGACGTTTTACGATGGCCGAACCGCAACCATGGGTGACTCAACCGTGGCTTCAGCTTCGGCCTCGGCCGGAACCCCTTTGGGATCTTACGCTTTTAATATCACCAAGCTGGCCAGTGCGGCCATGCAAAATGGCAATACCAATGCGGGCGGGGCTTTAAATAGTGAAAATATCACCACCTCCAGCACCAGCGCGGGACCGCAACTTAGCACGCTGGGCTTCGCATCGACGGTGACCGCCGGGATTATTACCATCAATGGCCAGCAAATCCAGGTGGACACCACCGACACCATGCAGGGGCTGTTTAGCAAAATCAAAACCGCCACCGGCGATGTTGAGGCGGCCTATGACGCCGCCACGGACACCTTTTCTCTGACTGGAACCGATCCAATCGTGTTGGGCAGCGCCACGGACACGAGCAATTTCCTGACGCTAGCCAAGCTCAATAATAATGGCACCAATTCGATCACTAGCAGCGGCAGCTTGGGGGCGGTTAAGACCACCTCCACCCTGGCCACAGCCAATATGGCGACCGCCATGTCGGGCACTGGAATCTTTAAGATCAACGGTGTCGAGCTTTCCTATAATGCTGATACCGAAAGCGTTGCCACTCTGCTGGATAAAATCAACCAGTCGAAGGCGGGGGTTTACGCCAGCTATGACGCCAATACGGATCGGTTCTCATTGACCAACAAAACTTCCGGCGACATCGGAATCGCGCTGGAGGATGTTTCCGGCAACTTTCTATCCGCCACTCAATTATTGGATTCCAGCGGAGCGACTTTGGCTCGCGGAACGGACTTGCAATATACCGTCAATAGCGGCCCCACACTGCTCAGCCACTCCAATATCATCACGGCGGACAGTTCCGGAGTCTCCGGCCTGACGGTCACGGCTCTGAAATTGGGAACCACTTCCGTGACTGTATCCAGCGATACGAGCAAGGTCCGGACCGCCATCACTTCGTTCATTGAAAAATATAATGCCGCGCAATCACTGCTGAGTGCATATACCGCCAGTTCCACTGATTCCAAAGGAAAGGTGACCGCCGGTTTGCTTACGGGGGACATGGAAACGGCCAGTATGGCCGGCAACTTGCGCAGCGCGGCTTTTGCCGCCATATCAGGCCTGACCGGCTCCATCACAAACTTGGATTCTTTGGGCATCAGCACCAGTGGGTATGATGATAAGCTGACGCTATCGGACAGTACGAAATTGGATGCAGCCCTGGCTTCAAATTTAACCGATATCCAATCCTTTTTTAGTGATTCAAGCTCGGGTTTGGGCACCCGCTTAAGCACTTACCTCGATAATCTAACCAAGGACGAAGGTTCGCTGGCTACCCGCCAGGAAACCATTTCCAAACAGTCCGCCAAAATCGATACGCAGATCGAAGAATTGGAACGGATCGTGCAAAGCAACCGCACCAATTTGATCAACAGCTTCGTGGCCATGGAAAATGCCAGATCCCAATTGACTCAGCAGTCGAATTTTCTGTCTTCCCAAATTAAATAATCGCCAGGCCAGGCTGGTGGCTTTGTCGGAGACGGCTTCGCTTGGCATTGCTCGGGGGGGCATGCAAGCCAATAGGTTGGCTTTGCTGGTGCCCAAGGCGGACCAAAATTCCAATTCTGCATCCTTCTCAGACCTGTTCGCCGATTCGCAAATCATGGAATACCCCGGCCCACGCTCTGAAGTAGCAGGCGATCCGTGCGCCGCCGGGAGAGTTTGCGGCTTGATTAATCCCGCGAGAAACATCGAGACCGGCCTTCGGCTACTGATTTCCAAAGCTTTCCGGCTGACATGTGGGTGTGTCTTATGAGGAATATTACAAATAATGTGAATCACTCTTGACGCTTGGGCTTTGGGGCCTTTGAATACTGCCAGTCTTGTCAAATGGTGTTGCATGAACTTGGCCAGCGCTTTTATCGCTTCAGCGAGGACGCATACCCGGAAAACGGCAGTATTCTGGGGTGATAGTGAATTAACTTACGAGCATATTCTGCAGGAGACCCTCCGGGCAGCGGCAACCCTCAGCAAGGATTTTGGCGTTCAAAAGGGGATGCGTGTCGGCTTGCTGCTGAGAAACCAGCCCGATTTCATCCCCGTTTTTTTTGGTGTGGTGAGTTTGGGAGCCATTATAGTCCCCATCAACAATTTCCTCAAAGTTCCTGAAATCAGCTTTATTCTAAAGGATGCGGGAGTCAATTTGCTGATCACCGAGGAGTCTTTTGCTGAAATGCTGCCTCCGCTGGCAGCGGATTTGCCGGGGTTGCAAAGCATTATGGCCGCCAGTCTGGTGGGGGCGGAGGTGTCCGTCAACTCGCAGTGCCCGGTGTATGAACCGGTTGAACAGGATGATGCGGTGCTGATTTATACCTCCGGAACCACCGGGCGCCCCAAAGGCGCCATTTTGTCCCACGGCAATTTGCTGCACAATGTCGAAAGCTGCCGGAAGGTTTTGCTCGCTGTGGATCATGACCGGTTCGCCCTTCTGTTGCCCATGTTCCACAGTTTCATGCTGTGCGTGTGCATCCTGCTGCCGCTGATCGTGGGGGGATCCATCGTCCTGATTAAATCCTTGAACCAGCCCAAGGCGATCATGCAAGAGATCGCCATGCGCAAGCCCACCATCCTGCCTGCCATTCCACCATTTTTCCGCACCATGCTGGATCCCGCGGTGCCGGCGGCCTTGCCACTGCGGCTTTGCATCAGTGGCGCTGCCCCCTTGCCGGTTCAGTTGCTGAAGGAGTTCAATCAGAAGTTTTCATTTCCGCTCCTGGAGGGATACGGATTAAGCGAAGCCAGCCCGGTGGTTTCGATCAATCCCATCCCCGGGCCATGGAAAGCCGGATCCATCGGCCGGGCGATTCCCGATGTGGAAGTGCGTATCCGCAGCGACGATGGCCGATGGCTGGAGCCGCCCGGTATTGGAGAACTGTGCGTCCGGGGGGGGAACGTGATGCGGGGCTACTGGAACCAACCCGCTGCCAGTGCGGAGGCGTTACACAATGGCTGGCTGCTGACGGGTGATGTCGGTTATATGGATGCGGAAGGCTTTATTTATATTACTGATCGCAAGAAAGACATGCTGCTGGTCAACGGCAACAATGTCTACCCTCGTGAAATCGAGGAAGTGCTTTATGAATTCCCCGGCATCAAGGAAGCCGCAGTAATCGGCCAGCCAGACCCCCGCAAAGGCGAGCAACCACTGGCTTTCGTGGCGGTCTACGACGGTCAGGAGTTGGACGAGCGGAGAGTCGTGCAGTTTTTGCGTGGACGGCTGGCTGATTACAAGGTTCCACGGCAGGTGGTGCAGCTAGCGGCACTGCCTCGCAATGGCACCGGCAAGATCCTGAAGACGGAATTACGGAAGATGCGAATTAATAATTTAGATCAGAGCATCTAATGGATTCCGTTTGGCAGTTGACTGCGCCGCATGAAGATACATAAGCTAGGCACTTACTGTGGGAATGCGTGAAGCGTTCCGCCCAGGAAGATTTTATGCCAGAAGGTTATTGTGTTAAGTGCAAAGCAAAAAAGGAAATTGCCGACGCCTTGGAGGAGGTCATGAAGAACGGGCGCAAAGCAATCAAAGGCAAATGTCCAACCTGTGGGGTGGTGATGTTTAAGATTATTGGTGGTAAAACAGGGCCGGATACCACGGTTGCCACAGCAAAACCACCCGAAGAACCGGCATCCCAGGAATAAACAGATTTAATTATTTATGGCTGAACAACTAGCATACGCAATCATCACCCCTTATTCCCTGCACAAATCCCGCACCGGCGGCATCCTGGCCCGGTTGATCAGCCGGACCGGGCTGGAACTGGTGGCCGCGCAAATGTATGCGCCGAGCAAGGAATTAGTGGAGGAATACGCATCCATCGTGGTTTCTTCAGCAGATCCCCAGGATCGCAAAATCCAGGAACTGATCCGTCAATATGTGATCACCAAGATCGGGCCGGCTCCCCAAACCCAAAGGCGCCAGCGGGTCATGGTTCTGCTTTTCAAGGGGGAGGACGCGGTAGCCAAGGTGCGGAAAGTGGTGGGTAATTTCAGCCTGGATAAGATGGGCGGCGAGACCATCCGGGACACCTATGGCGACTTGGTGACGGACGAGCACGATCAAGTGGTGTATTTTGAGCCCGCCGCTCTGGCGGCTCCCAATGAGGAAGAGGCGAAAGCCAAGCTGCAATTATGGGCACGCTTCGCGGATCGTGACGGTGGCCTGCTGGACGGCGTGGTGTCTTATACTCCGTCGCAAACACCCCAGCGCACGCTGGTGTTGATCAAGCCAGACAATTTCCGGTTCCCCACCGGGCGGCCCGGCAACATGATCGATTTCTTTTCCCGGGCAGGCCTTTTCATTGTGGGCATCAAGGTCTACTGCATGAGTGTGTCGGAGGCCGAGGAATTTTACGGCCCCGTGCGGGAGGTGTTGCGGACCCGGTTTAATGCCGTGGTGGGCTTGCAGGCCAAACACGCCTTGGAACAGGAATTGAAATTTGAACTGCCTTCCGAATTGACCCGGCAACTCGGCGACATACTGGGACCGCTGGCGGGTGACAACCAGTTTGAGAATATCATCAAATTTATGGCGGGCACGCCATCGAGTTCGAGCCCCAAGGAAGCCAGGTTGCAGCCGGGCACCGAGAAATGCATTGCTCTAATATATGAAGGGCCGGAAGCGGTTGGCAAAATCCGCGAAGTCCTCGGCCCCACGGATCCTTCCAAAGCACCTCCAGGTTCCATCCGGAGGGAGTTCGGGTCCAACATCATGGTCAACGCCGCGCATGCCAGCGATTCATCTGAAAACGCGGAGCGGGAAATGAGAATCATTAAGGCCCGTGAAAATTTATTCCGGCAAATAGTCGCGGATTTTTACGGCAAGCTGTAATCCTGACCGTTTGCCAAGAGCAGGGCCAATGGAATGATGGCGGGCTGCCCGATGCGGTTTGCCATGCCGGCGCCAGCGGGTTTGTTTAGTGATCACCAGTGCGGGATTGGTAAGGCTCGGATGCCTTCCCTTTGAGTCCGCCAGGTAACTGTTTTACTGATGGCCTGGCCGCTATGGAAATCCGGAATTGAGTTCAAGCTCGATTGCCTCCGGCAAACCAAGATCGGTAAGGGTTCGCCCATAAGGTTGCAGATTAATGCCTCCACATATGAAAGTACCGTTGCGTGTTTTGATAGTTGAGGATTCCGAGTTCGATGCCCTGCTGCTGGTAAACCTGCTGCGCCGGGGGGGATACGATCCCTCCCATCGGCGTGTGGAAACTGCGGAAGCCATGTCCACGGCGCTGGCGGAGCAGCGGTGGGACGTGGTCATTTCGGACTACTCCATGCCCAGCTTCAGCATGCAGGAAGCCCTGCAATTGCTGCAGGTGAGTGGCTTGGATTTGCCCTTTATCATTGTGTCCGGCGGCATCGGGGAAGATACCGCAGTGGCGGCCATGAAAGCCGGAGCGCACGATTACCTGATGAAAGGCAACCTGGCCCGGTTGGTGCCTGCGGTGGAGCGGGAATTGAGGGAAACTTCGGTGCGAACCGCACGGCGCCAGGCCGAATCATCCCTGCGGGAAAGTGAGGAACGATACCGCACCTTATGGGAAACCTGCACGGATGCGGTGCTGATCATCGATACCTCCCATATGATCCGGTTTGCCAATCCAGCGGTGGAATGTATTTTCGGTTTTAGTCCGGAGGAAGTGGCGGGCCAGCCACTGCAACTGCTGCAGCCCGAGACCCTGCAACCGCGCCACCAAGCGGCTGTGCAAAGGTTTTTGGGCTCCACGCTGGCCCCCTGCAAACGCCCCCCAATGGAAACCAAAGGGCGCCATAAGGATGGGCACGAAATTTCCATAGAAATCTCCTTCAACGACATGAACGTCCAGGACCAGCACTTGCTGGTGGCCTTTATCCGCGATATCACGGAACGCAAACGCGCGGAGCAAACCATCCGCCAAAACCAGGAACAATTCCGGGTGGCGCGGGAAATCCAGCAGCGTCTTTTCCCCACCACGGCGCCCAAGTTGAGCGGATTTGAAATCGCCGGAGCCAGTTTTCCGGCGGAAGCCACGGGAGGAGATTATTTCGATTACCTGACCCTCAAGGATGGGGATTCTGCCGTGGTGGTGGGCGATGTCACCGGTCATGGCATTGGACCAGCGGTGCTCATGGCTGAAACCCGGGCTTTCTTGAGAATTCTGGCGCGCAACCGCAGCGATTTAGGTGAAATCCTGACCCGGGCGAATGGTTCCTTATCGGATGATATAAGCTATGAGCGGTATGTAACCTTGTTCCTGGTAAAATTGAATTGCCCGAGCCGGGCTTTTTGGTACGCCAGCGCCGGGCATCCTCCGGCCTATCACTTTGGCGCGGATGGTGGATTGAAAGTTAAGTTGAAGCGGACTGGCATCCCGCTGGGCTTGAGCCCGGAGGCGTCCTATAACGCCAGCGGGCAATATTCCATGGCGCCGGGTGATTTGTTGATCCTGCTGACCGATGGGGTGCTGGAAGCCGTTTCGGCGGAAGATGACTTTTTTGGCGAGCAACGTTTTTTCAACGTGGTTCAGGAAAATGCCCATCGGCCTGCGCAACAAATCCTCGGTGCCTTGCACCAGGCTGTGGATCGTTTCTGCCACGGAACTGCCCAACTGGACGATCTGACGCTGGTGATCATCAAAAGCATCCCCTGACGCCATCGGGTGGGCAGTGGTGACGCTCTTGCCCGGGGGACGATGTAACCCCGCTGCTGTCCGGTTGGAAATAAATCTCGCCAGCGGGAGAACGGCAAATTAGTAATAACAACGCATTTTTTATAAAGACATGAGACAATCCAGACATCTCGGGAAAACCTTGCGGGAGGTGCCCAAAGACGCCCAAACTGCCGCTCACGCGCTGATGGTGCGGGGCGGGTATATGCAACAGCTATCAGCGGGAGTATATAATTACCTGCCTTTGCTTTACCGCACGCTGAACAAAATCTCCCAAATTGTTCGCGAGGAAATGCAAGCGGCCGGCTCGGAGGAATTGTTGATGCCGGCCCTGCAGCCCAGGGAATTATGGGAGGAGTCAGGCCGCTGGGAACGTTATACGGCGGTGGACGGCATCATGTTTTCCTTCAAGGACCGGCGGGGCAGTGTGTCCTGCCTGGGTCCCACCCACGAGGAAGTCGTTACCGACATCCTGCGCCGGGAGATCAAATCCTACAAAGATCTGCCCCGGAACGTGTTCCAGATCCAGACCAAGTTCCGGGATGAGATCCGCCCGCGCTTTGGCCTGATGCGTGCCCGCGAGTTCATCATGAAGGATGCCTACAGCTTTGACGCGGATGAAGCCGGGCTTGAGGTATCCTATGAAGCGATGCGCCAGGCTTATCACAAAATCTGCCAGCGCATCGGCTTCAAATACCGGGCGGTGGAAGCGGATTCAGGCGCCATCGGTGGCACCGGCAGCCAGGAATTCATGGTGCTGGCCGACACGGGGGAGGACACCATCATTTACTGCGATCACTGCGACTACGCCGCCAACCAGGAGCGGGCCGCCTCGCGCCTGGCGGAGCATGCTCAAGACGCTGAACCCAAGCCCATGGAAGCCGTATTGGGTGAAGGGCTCATCGGGGTGGAGCCGCTCGCCAAGTTCCTGAATATCCCGGTTTGGAAAACCACCAAAACCCTGGTTTTTGAAGCCGATGACCGGGTGGTGGCGGTGATGGTGCGGGGCGATTGCGATGTCAATGAAATCAAAGTGACCAACCACCTGGGATGCAAAAGTTTGAAATTGGCCTCCGCCGCCAAAATCAAGGAGCTGACCGGGGCGGAGTTGGGTTACGCCGGGCCGATCGGTTTGCCGCCCTCGGTTCGTATCCTCGCTGATAACTATGTCAATGGCCGCGTCAATTTCGAGTGCGGCGCCAACCAGACCAATTATCACAACATCAACGTCAATTTCGGCCGGGATCTGCCTCTGCCTGAATTCGGCGAGTTCAAGATCGCCAAAGCGGGGCACACCTGCCCGAAATGCCAAGGCATATTGCAGTCAGCCATGGGCATCGAGGTGGGACACATATTCAAGCTGGGCACCAAGTATTCCAAGGCCATGGATTGTGTTTACCTGGACGCCGGAGGCAAAAGCCAGCCGGTGGTCATGGGCTGCTACGGAATTGGTGTCAGCCGCATGGCGGCGGCTTTTGTGGAGCAGAACCACGATGACAAGGGCATCACTTGGTCTCCGGAAATTGCGCCCTACCAAGTCCATCTGGTGGCGCTGAATCTGGAGGATGAAACGGTGCGGAAACAATCCGAACAACTTTATGCCCAACTGCAGCAAGAGGGTATTGAAGTGCTTTACGATGATCGCCCGCTGCGCGCCGGAGAAAAATTCAGCGACGCCGATCTGATTGGCTTGCCCACTCGGATCACGGTCAGCAAACGGACTTTGGAGCAACAGAAGGTCGAATTAAAGCGGCGGCGCGATACTGCGGCCGAGTTGGTGGCCATCGCTGAAGCTGGAGCCAAAGTCAAAGAGTTGCTGGGGAAAAATTTCCGGTAGGCTTGGGAAACCAATGGTGATAGGCGCCCCGGCCAAACAGAGGTTTTGCCGGGGCCTTTTTTTCCAGGGCAGGATGCCAGAATCTTTAACTGAAACTTGAGGATGGCTTGAGAGTCGTCATTCAGCAGCCAGGGTCGATTTGGGCGGATTGGCCGCTAGCGAGGCCAGGTCGCGGCGGGGACGGGTCCAAGCTTTTTGAACGGCAGCTTCCACCGAATCATAAAGCAGGCGATAATCGGCATCTTGCGATGAGGCGTAAACGGTGGCCCGGCAATTGCCGTGCCCTCCGGCCTCACGGGCCAGAGGTGTGCTAAGGAACAGGCTTTGCGCCGGTTTTTTGAGGTTGATCCAACTGAGGCGGGAAACTTCGCCGGCGTTGTGGCAGGGAGCACACCGCCTTTGGTGTACTTCTGAAATCTGCCGAAGCAGGCCCTCATCGGCCGCGAGATCGTAGGCCTTTTGGCCGGGACGTTTGTTGACGAACTGGTCGTGATAGGGGGCGTTGGCATCGATCCACATGGTCAACCGCAACCGATCCTCCCGGGTTAGCTTCACCCGCCCCGCATGGGTTTTATCAGATAAACAGGCAATCAACCTGCTCTTGTGCGAACCATAAGCCAGGGGAGGTGTGATGCTGGCGTCCTGGTCGCGCACGCGGGAGCGGGACACCAGGTTGCTTTTTATGATGGTTTCAAAAGCCAGGTTGTGGCCGTAACCCGGGATTTTGGGATCAATGCAGGTTAATCCACCGCTGAAATCGAGGTTCCCGGCGGGTTTGAGCCCTTGGTGGCAGGAGACGCAATGCTGGTCCAGCACGGGTTGGATATCGCGAAGAAAGTTTACCGGACGGCTGCCCCATGGCGCGGGGATCAGCGGGGAAGGGGAGCGATTGGCAGCCGCTGATTTGACCGCCGGGTGCATGGTGCCCGGGCGGGATTCATGGCAGCCGACGCAAGCCCGGACTTCACCCGGTTGAAAACTGATGAAACTGCGCATCCGGCGCAGTTCCTGGCGGTTTTCATCAAGGAGCTGAAAGTAGACAGCGGTGTCCGCCGGGACTTTAAAATGGGCGCTGCCATCCGCTTCCACCGGCACATCCCCCAAAATCCGCACTGGGGTCCAGTTCAGGAGGTTTTTCCGCTCGGCATCCGGTCCACCATACCCGTGGTCTTCACCGTAACGCTGGCCTCCCAGGGTGTTGTCATAGGGCCAGCCGATAGGCTCGGAAATGCGGAGGAACCGGACCTGGTTCCGGCTTAAATCTTCGGAGCCGAACCGGGCATCGCTCACCACGCAGGTGGCCTGTTCGCTGGCCGGGTCCGTGGCATCGGGAAAAACTGGCGGCCGGGAGCGGGGCCGCAAGGGGATCGGCATGAAACAGGAAATAGAAGGATCACGGTAAAGCAATTCCTTGTTGCCGAACACATCGATCAGGTAAAGCCCGTAACCGGTGGCATCGGTTTCCTTCCCGTAGTTATAGCAGACCAGAAAATACTTGGATGATAAAGGCCAGGGGTGGCTGTAAAATCCACCGCCATCCAGCACTCCGCCCTCCGGGACTGGCAGCCCGTCCATGCCGCCTTCCGGAGGTTTCACGTTGGGGGTCACGATGGTCATGCCCTGCGGATTATTGATGCCCGCCATGGTGTCCACTAGGACAATGGGTCCAACCGGCAGGGTATGATGGCCCGCCGCGACCGCCACCAATTGCCGGCTGCCGGGCACGGAACGGGTTTCTTCCAAGGCCCAAGGATTGACAAAGTGTTGCTTGAAAACCGCGTCCGCGCCGGTGCCATCCGGGCGGATGGTCCAGATGGACTGGATGTAAGCCCAGCTGCGCTCGTGATATTCCCAGCGGGTATAGGCAATGGTGCCATCGTCCAAGGTATGCGGCAGGTAATCGCCATCCTTGTTCACACTCAGCCGCCGGATTTGCGAGCCATCAGGCTTCATCACGTAAAGATTGCAGCTAGTTTCGTCCTTGTCGTATTCGTTGCACTGCAGCGAGGTGCCGCAGCGCTCCGAAACGAAAACGATGTCCCCATTGGGGGCATAGGTGGGGTCCAGATCGCTCCATTCACCGCTAGTGAGTTGGCACAGGTTTTGGCCATCCATCCCGATTTCAAAGATATGGATTGGTTCCTCGGTGCGGCGGAGGCGGTAGCTTTGCGACCGGTCCAGCCAGCCATCCGGAGGCTGGCTGGTTTTGGCCATGGCGAAACCGAACACGATCCGCGAGGCGTCGAACCGCAAATCCATGCCATGCACATGGCCCGGTCCCAGTGCGCCATGGAGGAGGTGCTGCACGGTTGGCCTCGGAATCCCTCCCGGCTGGGAATTTCGCGTTTCCTTGAAGTCCGCCAGGGCTGAAAAAAGTGGCTTGCCGGGGTTGGAACTTAGGATGGCAAGGTCGCCACCCGGGCGCGAAACCCAAGGCATGTGGTTCAAACAGACGTCCGGATAGGTTTCCTGGGTGAATCGTTTCACGAACAGCAGACGGTTGAAATTGAGCAATGGATTGGCCAGCGCCATCCGCCGGATTGCCTGGCGCAAATCGAGGTAGAGGTTTTGCATGGCTGTGACATCGGCCTTGGCGCCCAGCTGGGAGTAACGCTTTTCCACCGATTCCAACGCTTTCAAATGAACCTGGCAGTCCAGTCCTGACTGTTGCAGATCGGCCGCCAGGCGGCGGCCACGCGCCAGGTATTCCTGGATGGGAAAAGTCCGCTGGCTATCGGACAGAGGGCGTTTCTTGGCCACCGACCACGGGCTAAGGCTGCTTTGATCCGCCGGCCGGTGCAGGGCAAGATTGGTTCCTTCTCCCCCATAAACTTCCACCTCATCCAGGTGCAGGAATATCGGCTGGGGGCTCGGGATTTGCAGGCGGATAAAACGCGCTTCCAAAGGCTGGGGGAAGCTTGCCTCCAGTGGCTTGGCTCCGCTGATGCCGCCAAAATGGAGACCCGCCTGCTCGTGCCGCAACGACCATTGCCTGCCGTCGGTGGAGCTTAAGATCCGAATATGATCTGCGTTATGCAGGCCGGGAGCGTAATCCAGCCGGTTGAAAACCACGATGCGGGCTACTGTGGCGGTTTGCCCCAAGTCAACCTGCCACCACGGATTTGGCTCCTGCCCGGTGTGAAAGCCATATTTGCCATCCTTCACACCATCGCAAGCGCCACTCGCATCGCCAGACGTTGTGGCCGGGCGATCCGGATTTTCCCGTGACTGCCACTGGCGGAGCCAATCTTCCCTGACCAGCTTTTCGCAGGCATCCAGATTAAGTGGTTGATCCTCCGGCGTCGAGCGGGTTGGAACCGGTTGGCGAAGGCCGGCGGCCTTGACCGTTACCGGCGAAATCGGCAGAGTGGCAACCAGCAAAAGCTCCAGCAGCACTTGGTGGATTTTCATGGCAGCATCCTAGCGCGTGGAGCAGGTTTGTCCACCATGGATCAGGGGGGAGACGTATGAAGATCATCTATTTGCATGGCTATGGAGGAAGCCCGAGCGGCAGCAAAGTCCAGCGGTTGCGTCAGTTGCCCGGGGTGACGGTCATTGCTCCGCGTTGCGTCCGGTATTTTTCACAGGTGATGGCCTATGTGGCCACCTCCCGCCGCAGTGCGCTGGCTCCCATCCAAAAGGAGTTTGATCCCCATCAACCTGACTTGATCGTGGCCGCCAGTTTTGGCGCGCGATTGGCCTTGGAATTAAACCGGGGCAAAACTCCCGCCATCCTGATTTGTCCCGCCTGTGCGAATCTGGCCCGGATCGCCGTAGCCTTGATCCGTTCCTTTGCCCGCTCGCGATATGGCCGGCGCAACCTTGCGTTGCGGCCCGCAAAACCAGTCTGTCAGCGGTTTTTACCCATGGTAAAAACATGTGATACGATTATTCATTGCCCGGATGACGAGGTGATTTCCCTGGACGTGGCCAAAAAGCTTGCCCAACGAAAAGAGCAGTTGATTTGTGTGGAACTGCCCGACGCCGAGCGGAAAAAACATACCGTGGCTCACCGGATGAATTTTGGCGAGGCGATGCAAGCCATGGAGGATGTGGTCAGAGATCGCCTGGCGTGTTTGAATTCACCCTGGCATCAGAATTCATGATGCGCGCTCAGCAGTGCAGGTTTTCGGCTTGAAAGGAGCCGCGCATCCGGGCTATTTTGAGTCCATACAAAGCATTGAATCAATGGACGAAATGACCTTTGGATGAAGTGGCGGTGTGTAGATGGTTTGGAATCCCTGCCGCTACAGGAATTGATTAATATGAGCATCCTGGACTCCTTCAAGAAATCCACCGGTTGGCTGATGACTTCCGCCGAGCATTATGAACGGGCCTTTGACAAAGGTGTTCTGGCGGGACCGGAGTGTTTTGAAAAGGCCGCGGGTTTGTTTGAGCATGCGGCTTTGAAACTCACCGAAGATAATCGGCCGGAGATGGCCTGCCGCGCCCTGGCCAACGCGCATTTGTATGGTTATCTGGCAACCGGATCGGAGGATCGCCTGCATGCGTTGCAGGGGATTTTACCCCAAGTGCCTGAATTGGAGGTTATTGGCTCCAAAACCGAAACCATGTCCACCATCCCGTTGGCACAGGAAATCGCCGGGCAGTTGATTGAACTTGCCATCAAACAATTACCCGAAAACGATGCTGAGGCTCGCACCCAGGCGCATCTCCATGCCGCCAGCATATTCAAAGAGCTGGGAGCGCAGCCATTGGTGACTTACCCGTTTCGGGCCGAAAACACGCTGCCGGCCACTGGGCAAGCGCGCTGCGATTTCCACCTGGGGATGGCTGATTGGCAGCAAATGCAAAAAACCATGGCAGAAAGCCCGGAGGCAGCGGCTGGGCATGCGGCCCGCGCGTGGGAGTTTTTTCAGCAGGCGGGAGATTCGGGGTGGATCGAGAAGAGCCGGACGATGCGAGAGTGTTTGCACCAGCGCCGCAGTTGCTATGTCTGCCGGCGGGAGTATCAAGGCGAGGGTGTTCATTTTGCCAATTACCCGGCCATCGTGGTCCCCTACACCCTGCGGGTAATACAGGATTTGGGCCAGGATGCTTCCGTGGTGGATATTGACCAGCACCGGCTGGTTTTGTGCACTCCCTGCGCCACGGTCATTGAGCAGCTCGCCAGCGCTCAAGCCCTCCGGCGCCTGGAAGAATTCAAACAGCTGATTACGCCTGCCATGGAGGAAATGAAGCGCAACCTGGCTGAACAGGCTGAACGTATCAAAGATCTTGAGCGCTTCAGCCATAAGCATTGATCCGAAAGGCATCCGTGCAAAGATCGCTGGCTTTATCCAGCCATTGTGCCCCGTTTCCTTTTGATATACGGTTGTAGTATTGTTCAGTGGGTTTACCCAAGCCGGGGGCTTTGCCGAATACCGGCGGCTTGGATGACCGCGGTGGAGTGGTTGAGCCGAATTTAGGCGGATAGCCCGCATGGCACAGTGGATTATTGAGCAGGGAACCGAAAATCAATTTTGCGAGCTCTGGAAGGGAAAAAGACGCGAATGAATCTTTATATTCTGCGAGACGGAAAAAAGCTGGGGCCTTATACTCAGGTGGAGATTGAGGAAGGTCTTGCTGATGGACGTTTTATTGAATCAGACAGTGTTTGCCTGGAGGATTCAGAAGCAGCCTATCTGCTGGGAGAATTAATCCAGCCTGAGGAGAAAGCCAAACTGCCCAAGCCCGCCGCTCCAGCCCCGGCCATGGACGAAAGCCCGGTGCCGTCCGTCTCCGGCCAGCCGATATTGCCGCCCATACCGAAGGGCACGCGCATCCGGGTGGAGGTGCCGAAAAAGAAAGCCCCGGCCGTAATCTCCCGTCCAGCAGTTCCTGTGGCTGAAACAGAGGAAGAGGACGTTGAATTGGAGGATGACGAGTCCCAGGAGAGTTCCCAGCCGGAGGCAGGTTCCCAGCGGCGCAACCTGATGATCGTGGCGTTTTTGGCAGGTGTCGCGTTGGTTTTTTACATTTTTTATCCCTACTACTGCCTGCGCTACCTGCATAACGCCATCGTGCGCGGCGATTCCGCCCAAACCGTGAAATGGGTGGATTGGCCGGTGGCGTTAGGCTCCTTGAACAAGGAAATCAGCCGCCAGGCTACCATCCAATCGGTGAAGGAACCGGAGGCGGATCCAACGGTGACCAATGCTTTTACCCCCGGTGATCTGGCGGCCGCTTTTGTGCAACACCTGCGGAAATCCGAATTGCTGGGAATGCTGAAGACGGCCGGCTTGGAAAGCGTTTCCACCCGGGGCAATTCCAGCATCTTCACTGCGGATTCGGAAAAATCAAGCGGTCCCATCACCTTGGAAATACACAGCTACCAGGCAAGAGCATTCAAGGCCGGATTTTTTTCCGGGATACAAAGCTTCCGGGCGGCTTTGGAGGATTTGACTTTTAGCGGCATCCTGACCACCGCCCAAGAGGCGGACACGCCCATTGAATTCAAGGCATCGCTGCCGCAATTGAACCTCCACCTGGACTTTGAGAATTGGACTTGGCGTTTGAAACAGGTGGAGATACCCAGCCCGGTGGCAACCTTATTGTTGCGGCCCAAGGCCGTCACCCAGTCCGAACTGGCTGGATTATGGAAGAGTGAAGCTGGCCGGGAATGGGAGCTGGACGTGGAGTGGGGGAACGATGCCTTGCCGCAGGGCGGTTCCCTGCGAATGGTCGGTGGTGACGCCCTGCGGGTGTATGAAGTGCGGAATCCCCGGTTGTTGCGCACGCGGTTGGAATTTGCCTGGGGGGGGGGCGGATCGGCATCCGGACGCGGGGTCTTGGAAAAGCAAAAAGGGCTGTTTCTATTGGCTATTACTCCCGCCAACGGTCCCGGCGACACTTCGGTCATGATCCGGGAAAAGCGCCCGCCACTGCAGGCCAAAGATTTGCCGGGCCTTTGGAAGTGCGAAAACGGCCGCCTGGCCGACCTGGATTTTCCGCAGTTTGAAGGAAGCCAGATCCAGGGCGCAACTTTGAAATACGCCGATGTCAACCAACTGCAGGCCGGCGCCATCAACAACCTCCAGTTCAGCGGGTATCAGGCCTCCTTCGACTGGCAGGCTGGGGATCACAACGGCACGGCCACCCTTCTGCGCCTGGCGGACGGCAGCCTGGGCCTGTATTACCAGGATCAGGAAACTACGGATCCTTTCATCTGCGGAATGCAAAAGGCGGCTGATCCAGTGCCTCCGCTGACGCCTGACGAATTGGCTGGGCAATGGGAAACGGACCTGCATAGCTGGCTGGATATCCGGGTCAGTGGTGGCCAGCTCGCCAGCGGCCAGTTCCGCTACCGCACTGCGCCGAACAGCCTGCCCGGCGAATTCCGCAATTTCAACCTTCGGCTCACCCGCCTGGAATGCGAATGGCGTTACCAGACAGCCTCCAGCCAGGCGGTGGTCGAGAAGCGCCGGGATGGGAACTTGTGGTTGCTATGGGAACCCATCCGCCCGATCGGTTCACCAGTCGCGAGCACCCTGCCCGATGTCAGTGTGGCGTCCCGCACCAATGCTTCTCCTGCCGTCCAGCGTGGTTTGCGCGCCACTCCGCGCACTGCCGTCCCGGCCGCGACCGCCAAATGGTATTTGTTGCGCCGCTATGCGCCGAAGGCTGAAAAAACGGAGAACGGAGCCTGAAAGAGCGGGCTGTGAACCGCAAAAGCTTGTTTAGCGCCGAGGATTACCGGATGCTGGTTTCATGTTGCGGGACGAACAACCAAGCCCCGGGCAGATTGAGGTGTTGCGGCGCATGACGCCTGCCCAACGCTGGCAAGCGGCGCGCCAACTTTATTGGACCGTGCGCCGGCACAAGGCGGCGTTCCTGCAAGGTCAGCATCCAGACTGGTCGGAGGAACAGGTCCAGGCCGAAGTCCGCCGTATCTTCCTGCATGCCAGAAGCTGACTTAATCACGATCTTTGTCCAACCATTAAACCGGCTGGGACATCCGCGGCATGCTTGCGGTTTCTGGAGAGCAAATCAACCGATCCGAACTCAACGAGTGGATCCTGCTCCGCCACTTGGAAGCGGAATGGAAAAATGCTCTTGACTGAACCGGTTTGCCATGTTTTAAGACTGGCCCAATCCCGCCCGGCCAGCTGCTTGCATCATCAGCTGGGAAAAACTTCTGGCGGGCAAACCTCTTTGCACCCAGACGCGCGAACTCAGACCACTTTCGACAGGCCGGTGCCTTTGGCCACTTCTCCGATGAGCCAGGCGGGCATTTTCTGCTGCCGGACGAACCGCAAAACAGCCTCGGCCTGGCCGCCATCCACCATGATCACCATGCCGATGCCCATGTTGAAAACCTGGTAAAGTTCGGATTCCGGAACGCCGCCTTTTTCGGTCAGGATTTGGAAAATGGGCAGGGGATCCCAGGAGCCTTTTTTCACCAGCACATCGCAGGTCCGGGGCAGCACCCGGGGGATGTTGTCGATGAAACCGCCACCAGTGATATGGGCCAGCCCCTTGATCGCCGGCGCCTTGGGAGCTGAAGCGGAGTTGAACTTTTTGATGAGCTTTTGGATCAAAGGGCCGTAGCTGACATGCACCTTCAGCAGCTCCTCGCCCAGCGTGCCATCCAAGCCGGGCAGCCGGCTGGAAATTTTCAGCTTCATTTTTTCAAAGAAAATCTGGCGGGCCAGGGAATAGCCGTTGGTGTGCAGGCCGGTGGAGGCGAGGCCGATCAGGGCGTCACCGGGGCGGATGGTTTTGCCGTCGATCATGCGCTGTTTTTCCACCACCCCGACGATGGTGCCGCTGACATCGTATTCACCCGTCTGATAAAAGCCGGGCATCTGAGCGGTTTCGCCTCCGATGAGCGCGCACCGGTTTTCGGCGCAGGCTTTGGCGAAGCCTTGGATGATTTGCTCGAACACCTTCGGCTCCAGCTTGCCCGTGCCAATATAATCCAAGAAAAACAACGGTTCAGCTCCCAAGACCGCGATATCATTGACGCAATGGTTCACCAAGTCCTGGCCGATGGTATCGTGCTGGCCCATGGCGAAGGCGAGCTTGAGCTTGGTGCCCACGCCGTCCACGCTGGACACCAGCACAGGCTGGCGGAATTTTTTGGCGTTGAGGGCGAACAAGCCTCCGAAACCGCCCACTTTGCCCAGCACTTCGGGACGATGGGTGGAGGAGAGCAGTTGGGGCAGGGTGGCTTTGACGCGATTGCCGAGGTCGATATCGACCCCGGCTTGAGCATAGGCTTTGGTTTTCATTCAGGGGAAAAGTGCTTGGAGTTTAATGGTCTGCTTGGGCGCTAAAAACTTTCTTCAGATAATCCAAACTGCGGGTTGCGATGGCTTCCGGGCCTTCCTCAAAATTGAATACTTCCACGGAGGCGAATCCCCGGTAGCCGGCTTCGCGCAGAGCGGCCGCAATGGGCTTGAAATCCACGGCGCCGAAACCGGGTCCCTTGAGGTTGCTGTCGTTGGCGTGGAAATAGGCAAAATCAGATCCCGATTCCCGGATGATTTGCGGGATGGGCTTGCTCTCCGAACTCATGGCCTTGACATCCAAAATGATTTTGAAGTTCGGGCTGTCCAGCTGCCGCACAAAACGGATGGCCTCAGCGGCCGTGTTGATGAAATTGGTCTCCGCAGGCGACAGTGGTTCAAAGCAGATCGTCACACCGCGTTCCCCCGCCAGCCGGACCGGCTCGCGGAAGGTTTCGGTGGCCAGTTCCCAGGCTTGCTGGAAATCCATGCCGGGCAGAACGTTGCGTTGCTTGGGCGAGCCAACCACCATGAAGCGGCCGCCCAAGTCCGCGCAAAAATGGACCAGCTCGCAAAAATACCTCATGGTGCGCTGGCGGATTTCCGGATCGGTGTGGTTGATATACAAGCCTTCCGGCTTGACCAATACCCAGTGGATGCCGGAGATGACAATTCCTGATGCCGCCGCCAGGGAACGAATCCGCTGGCGCTCCGCCAGGGGGACATCAGTAACCGAGTTGGCCAGCGTGAAAGGGGCGATCTCCAGCGCGTCGTAACCGGTCCTGGCCACGAAAGCCAGGGTGTCCTCGATGCGCCAGCCTTTGAAAATCTCGCTGCAAATGGCAAATTGAATCCCGCCAGACATGGCTGAACTTTGCCAGACCGCTTCCCGGCGATCAATAGTTAACCAGATGTCCCAGCGGTGTGCGTGGGACGAGGGGGCGAAACCGGTGTTGCTGAGGGTTGGGAGCCGTCAGGAAATAAACTCTACCAGTATGGCGCCGGGATTTTGGTGGCTGGCAAGGCGCGCGAGAGGAGCAGATCCATTGCGATCTGTAACGAGCGCGCAACGCCGCCAGCCGCCAAAAGAACCAGCAGATGGCAAAGGTTATTTCCTGACGGCTCCTTAATACCCGCCTGTCCCCAGGCTCGATGAGCCGGCGCCGGAGGCGCCTGCGGCGGCCCGTTTTTTATATTCCTCAAGCATGGCCGCGGTGGCGGTGGCTCCGCAGCGGGTGCCGCCCAAGTCACGGACCTGGATCAAGGCATCCAGGTCGCGGACGCCGCCGGCCGCTTTCACCTGGACTTTGGGGGAGCAGTTGGCCCGCATGAGCCGCAAATCGTGCTCGGTGGCGCCTTGGCAGGAGTATTTGCCATCGGCGCCCTTCACGAAACCATAACCAGTGGATGTTTTTACAAATTCGGTCTCCGCGCGCTCACAGATCTGGCAGAGGCGGATCTTCAGCTCGTCGGTGGGCAGGAAATCGTTTTCAAAGATGACTTTGACGATGGCCCCATGGCGGTGGGCTTCCCGGACCACCGCCCGGATGTCCTGTTCCACATATTCCCAGTCGCCTGAGAGCGCCTTCCCGAGGTTGATCACCATATCGATCTCAGTGGCCCCGTCGCGGCAGGCGGCCTCGGTTTCGTAGCGCTTGCATTCGGTGGCGCTGCCGCCATGCGGGAAGCCCACCACCGTGCCGACCTTGACGCCGGTGCCTCGGAGCAGTTCCGCGGCTTTTTTGACCGCGTAGGGTTTGATGCAAACGGAGGCCACCCGGTATTGGGCGGCCAGGCGGCAACCTGCTTCCAGATCGCGATCCGTCATGGTGGGGTGCAACAGGGAATGATCGATCATTCCGGCCAGTTCTTCGTAGGAATAGCGCATAGGCATGAAATGCGGATTTACACGTTGACCCAGGCTTTCGCCTGGTGGCTTTTTTGGATGGCTTCGCAGACTTTCACTTCCTGGTGGCCGTCCTGGGCGGTGGCGAACCAGTGGGGATTCCGGTCTTCGAGGATGGCGTTATAAATGCAGCGGAAGTTCATTTTGAAGGTGTCGGGGAAGCCTTCGTTGTGGCCGTTGGGGTAATCGGTGAATCCGGCGAGGTCTTCGCTGAAACCGGGCGTGTTGCGCAACGCGGTTTCGTTCCAGCCGTCGCGGTTGCCGAAGATGATGGAATTGGGGTTTTCGGAATCCCACCAGGCCGATTTTTTCGAGCCGTAAAGCTCGATGCGCAAGCAATTCTTGCGGCCCGCCGCCACCTGGGAAACGGCCAGGTTGCCCCGGGCGCCATTGGCAAACTGCAGCAGGATGGAAGCGTAATCCTCCGTTTGCACCGGGTAGGGGGCATACTTGAGGTGGCTGGCAGCCTTGGTGTAGGTCTGAACCTCCTCCAAGGGGCGCAGCCGCTGGGTATGATAGGTAAACAGGTCTGCCAGCACGGATTTGATGGGGCAGCCCATGATAAAGCAGACGGCATCCATCCAATGGGTGCCGATGTCCGCCACCGCCCGCAGCTTGCCACCTTCGGCGGGCAGCAAGCGCCAGTTGTAATCGGTCTGTTTGCAGAGCCAGTCCTGGAAATACGAGCCATTCACATGAATGAGCTCGCCCAGGACGCCTTTTCCCACCAAAGCCCGGAGCTGAAGCACGGCGGGATAGAAACGGATATTGTAATTGACCGCAAACACGGTCCTGGATTTCGCGGCGGTTTTGACGATCTCCGCGGTTTCCCGGGAGTTCATGGCCAGCGGTTTTTCACAGATGCAGTGTTTGCCAGCGCGCAAGACATCCAAGGCCATCCGGTGATGGAAGCGGTTGGGGGAGGCAATGTGAACCACATCCACCCCGGACTGGGCGAGCATCGTGGCGTGATCGCCATAAAATTGCGGCACCCCGAACCGCCTGGCCACCGCTTCCGCGCCCCTGGCCACATCGCACAAGGCCACGACCTGGACCCCCAGGCGCCGCAGGGCTTCCATATGCACCGGCCCGATAAAACCGGTCCCGATGACGCCGGCTTTCAATTGGTGGAAGTTCGATTTCTTTTCGCGCATAGCCGAGGATGTTTTTGTGCATTCAAGCGTCCCGCCGGGATCGTGTCCAGAAATATTTCAAACTGGAAAAAGCGAGCCGCCTGCTTTTGATTGTCTTCGGCCGCCTGATCTGTTAGGCACGGTTGCGATTTCCTTGGGCCGTGCGGCGGAATGGCAAACGGCCGCCAGCCCAAGGCTGCCGATACAAGAAACAAAAGAAAATGAATTTGGTCCCCATGCACCAGTTGTTGCGGCCGGCCTACGCGGACGGATACGCAGTGCCCTCCTTTTGCGCCTGGAACGCCGAGGTCACCGAAACGATCCTCCAGGTGGCCAGCGATTTGAAAGCGCCGGTGATCCTGATGAGCGGCCCGGGCGAGTTTCCGCTGAATCCCCCGGACACCCTGGCGCAGATCACCCGCGCGATCGCCGGCAAATATCCGGTTCCCGCCGCGCTGCACCTGGACCACGGGGACTCGCCCGCCTTGGTGGAGGACTGCCTGGCCGCCGGATACACGTCCGTCATGCTCGATTATTCCACGCGCCCGTTTGCCGAGAACGCCGCCGCGCTGCAGGCGGTGGTGGCCCGGGCCAGGCCCCGGCAGGTGACGGTGGAAGGGGAGATCGGATCGGTGGGCAAGGTGGATCAATCGACGGTGGAGGGAGGGGATGGATCCACCTTGACCGATCCCGCCGAGGCCGCCCGCTATGTGGAATTAACCGGCGTCGATGCGCTGGCCGTTTCCATCGGCAATGCGCATGGTATTTATACCAAGCTGCCGGTGTTCGATTTCGACCGTCTGGAAAAAATCCGGCGGGCGGTGCCGGTACCCTTGGTGCTGCACGGCGGATCCGGCACCCAGCCGGAATACATCCGGCGGGCGGTGGCGCTGGGGATGGTGAAAATCAATGTGGCCAGCGAATTGTGCCAAGCCTTCCGGGATGCCTATGCCGGGCAGCACGCCAACGGCCGGACCGGCTGGCTGCCGACCATGCTGGGGGCGGCCAAGCCGGCCATCGCCAAGGTGGTGGAGAAGTGGATTAAGTTGGCGGGGGCCGCAGGCAAGGCGGGGTGATCCGTCTCAAAGGGGTGACCACCCGCCGGTTTTGTCTTCCAAAATCAGTTACACATGCTTATGGAAACCACGCTTGAAGGTCAGAATGCAGGGCGGCGGAACCTGGGGCGGGCGCCAGCCAGTCGGCCGTCCGGATCGGTTCCCCTCCCGGGAAGAGCCATCGGTTGTGTGCCCGTCTTCCTGGCCATCTGTTTGCTGGCCGGGGCATCCTGGCCCGGGGAGTGGCCTTGGGCGGCAGGCACGTTGCTTGCGGCAGCCATTCCCAACGCTCAAGCCGGTGCGGCGCCGCCCAACCTCGCCCTCCGGGCGGGGGCTTCGGCTTTTGAAGATTACCAAGGCATGGTGGCCGGCCTGGCCAATGATGGCAACCCGGATAGCCGCTGGTCGGGCATCCCCGGGCACAACCGTGGCGGGTGGTTTGAACTCCGGTGGGACCAGCCGGTCCAGGTGGGGGAGGTGCTCATATTCCAGCACGACCGCTATGTGATGGAAATGGATCTGCAAGCATGGGATGCCGCCACCCAAGGCTGGATAACCCTGGAGCGCCTGGGCCATCCCGACCGCCGTTTGCCGAAGGTCGTGGTGTGCCGGTTCCCCCAGCGGGCCACCACCCGGCTGCGCCTGGCCAACATCACCAATGGCCCCAGCTTCACGGAGGTCCAGGTTTTTGAAAAGCCGTATTCACACCCGCCGCGGGTGAGCCTGGCTTCGGATGTGGACGGCCACTTCATCGGGATCGTATCCGATGCCTGGGGCAGCGCCCCGGTGGCGGGGGTGGAAGTGGGTTTGTCCGGCCAGGCCGCCGCCGGCGCCTGGCAGGCCACTGCGCGCAGCGATGAGTTTGGGTTTATCCAGGCGCCCATGCCCTTGGGACTGCGCGGGCGGGTGCTGGCCACCGCCGCTTTTCCCGGGACGGACCGGGATTCCGCGGCGCGGCAGGATTTAGATGCGGCTGGTTTTCAGTATGGATTGACTCCGGATAACGAACTTTGCCGGAAAACCAGCCTGGATGGAGAATGGCGGTTCCTGGCGGATCCACCGGCGGATTTCTGGGAGCCGACGTTCGATGACCGCGCCTGGCCAACGATCCAGGTGCCCGGGCATTTCGAGATGCAGGGGTTCCAATCCGTGGAGGGTGTTGGTGGCTACCGCAAATCATTCCGGGCGCCTGCCGGGCCGGGCCGGTTGAAGCTCCGGTTTGAGGGCGTTTACAGCGGGGCGGAAGTGTGGTTGAACGGGCGCCGGCTGGCCTGGCACGAGGGGGGAGCGCTGCCGTTCGAGGTGGATATCACCGAGGCAGCCGCCGCTACCGATAACCTGTTGGCCGTCCGGGTGGTTCAACATACTTTGGTGAGCGATCAGCTCGACAAAATGAGCGAGTATGCCGATTTCCCCCTGGCGGGCATCATGCGGCCGGTGGGTTGTTTCCGGGTTCCGAACGTCCATATCGGGGCCGCCGCCATCGACCCGAAATTCGATTCCCACTACCGCGATGCAAAGCTGGGTGTGCGATTGGCGGTAATCAACGAATCGGGCGGGCCGCTGGCCCCAGCGGCGTTGGAATTCCGCCTGAGCGATCCTGAAGGGCGCCCGGTGCCGATCACGGCTCCCACTGCCCCGGTTCAAGCTGGGCCCTGGCAGCGGATGGAGACCCAAGTGGTCCTGGCGGTTGGCGCTCCGCGGCACTGGGAGGCCGAACACCCGAATTGCTACCGCCTGGAAATCATCCTGCGCTCGGAAAACCAGGTGCTGGACCGCCTGGTTCAAAAGATTGGCTTCCGCCAGACTGATATTCGCGGCGGGCAGTTGCTGATCAACGGCCAGCCGGTCAAGATCCGGGGGACGTGCCATCACGATTCCCACCCGCTCCTGGGCCGGGCAGTGACCGAAGAGCTGACCCGGCGGGATCTGGAATTGATGAAGGAGGCCAACCTGAATTCCCTGCGCACCTCCCATTACCCGCCTTTTCCGGCGTTGCTGAAGATCGCCGATGAGCTGGGCATCTATGTGGAGGATGAAGGTTCCTTCTGCTGGGTGGCGGCAGGGATTGCCGATGATCTGCGGGTCACCCCGCGAATCATGCAATTGAACGCCGAATTGCTGGCGCGGGACCGGAACCATCCCAGCGTGTTCGTCTGGTCCTTGTGCAATGAAAGCGCTTTCGGCTATGGCTTCGAACGCAGCCACCAGTGGATGCGCGCGGCCGATCCGGCCCGCCCCAACGCCGGGAGCTACGATCGCGGTTCCCTCGAAATCCACGCCCGCCACAACCCCATTGCCATGCCTGACCTCGTGGAAATGGAAAAGATGACGAAACCAGTGCTCTGGGATGAAGCGTGGTGCATTTACCAGGGCATCTTCCGCGATGTGGCCGAGCTGTGGGTGGACCCCGGAATGCGGGATTACTACGCGGAGCCTCTCGGGCCGGTGTATGAGCGCATGATGCGGGCGCGCAGCATTGCGGGCACCCAGATCTGGGCGTGGTCCGACGACATCTTTTGCGTGCCCAACCGGGGGCTGGAATATGGGCGCGGCGCCACCCGCAGCCATTTCATCGAAAACCAATGCCGCCTGCCCGGGCGCGGCTTGGTGGGCGATGCTCCCTGGGGCGTGGTGGATGGGTGGCGGCGCAAAAAACCGGAGTTTTGGATCACCAAAAAGCTCCAGTCCCCGGTGCGGATCAAGGAATTGCCTCTGGCCGTTCCCAGCCCGGGCGGAACCCTCCGGGTGCCCGTCGAAAACCAATACGATTTCACCGATCTCTCGGAACTGCGCGTGGAATGGAGGATCGGCCATGAACAGGGTGTGGCGCAGGCTGCGGGCCGGCCGCACCAGCCCGGCCACATTGAAATCCGTCCACTGCAGACACCGGCCGCTGGCCAGGTTCTGCGCCTGGATCTCAAGGATGCCCAAGGGCGCTTGGTGGACGCCTTTCAGCTGCCCTTCGGCCCGTTCGAATCCCCCCTTCCGAAGCTGCAAGGCCCGGCCCCCGGAAAGCTGAGGATCGTGCCGGATGCTGCCCTGGCCGGACCGGGCCGGCGCGTCGTGGGGCCGGATTTCGACTTCTTGTTCGATGAATCCACCGGTGCCTTGCGGCGGGGAGTCGTCTTTGGGCAGGCACTGCTCCTGGAATTGCCGCGCATTCATATCCTGCCCGCCGCCTCGCCCTTGCATCCCTTGCCAGATCCCTTGAGCTGGAGCCTGCGGCAATTGGAAATCCAGCCCGCCGGGGAAAATATCCAGGTGCGCTGCCGCGGCGCTTATGCCCAATTGGAGGGGGGATATGACCTGACGATCACCCCGGGCGGTTTCCTGGTCTTGCGCTCCGCGTTCACCTACACCGGGGAAAAGCTGGTGGCCCGGGAGATGGGCCTGGTCCTCTCGGTGCCCCGGGAGTGTGACAGCCTGCGCTGGTCGCGCCGGGCGGAGTGGGGCGTATATCCAGAGGACCACATCGGCCGGCCGCTGGGCGCCGCCCGGGCGTTCGCCGGGCACCCGGAGCAGCTGCCGCCGGGGTGGCCCTGGGCGGCGGACAACTCGCCCATGGGCTGCAACGATTTCCGCTCCACCAAACGCCATATTGAATGGGCCTCGCTTGGTTATCCGGACGGCCCCGGCCTCTGGGTGGAATCCGGCGGCTCGCAGCATGTCCGCGCCCAAGTTCAGACCGACCGCATCGCCTTTTACATCAACGATTGGTACGGCGGCACCTACTGCGGCTTGGGTGAGTGGACCAGCAATTACGGCGAAGGCAAAACAATCGCCACTGGCGATCGCCTCGAAAGCACGCTGCGCCTGCGCCTGGCGAAAAGGATCGGCCAATAAGCCACGCCGGGAGGCCCGCCAAACATCCCGGCTGCGGCCTTGCCTTGCCTGCAGAAAACTACTTTGCAATTGGCCGCTGAGGTGAAGCCTGGCCCGCCTCACTCCCGGCGTGTTGAAGTCTCCGCCAGGTTTTGGAGTGCGCCGGCCTGCGGCGCTTTTCCCTTTTCAATTGCTTCGGATTACTCCCGCGCCATCCCTATATTGTGGTGCGTCGAACAACAGATTCCGCCGGTTCGCGGAGCGAACCATGCTGGTAGCCGTGGGTTTTAACCCACGGTTTGGGTCCGACCCAGCGCCCAGCGCCGCGGAGCGGCGCTCTGGAGTTTGGCAAAAGTCTGAATCCGCGAAATGCGGACAAAGCACTCCGCTG
>CAYPCQ010000017.1:0-93857 GCA_964409245.1 uncultured Verrucomicrobiota bacterium | reverse complement strand
GAAATGCCGGAACCCCGCCCCGCTGTTGGGCTTTCCTATATTGGGACAGGCTCTACAATAGCACTCAAGCGGGCTTAAGCGGCCTGCATCCATCCCACCCGCTCCCCATTTTGCCGCTTTTAAGAGTCTCCTCACGGTCCCCCCTCCTGACCCCCCACCTTTTTATGCCGCCTATCCTGATTCCCCCCCCTTGGAAACATTTGGCGGGCATTTTCCCGTCCGGTTCCCATACCCCCGGCATCGCTCCATGATCGAAGCCAGTATTCCTTATGCTAAACTTTTTTGTGTTTTACCAAACGATCATTTAGTGTATGCTGTTTTGCCAGGTTGGAGAAAACTGCTGCTGTCGGCAAACTGGCGGTGGAAAATCCTTGAAAAGCTATGATTATGAAACGTCGCAATTTTTTATGGGCCATCACTGTGGCCGGAGTTTTGGGCAGCCTGCCATTGGTTGTCCAAGCCGATGACGCTGATGATGAGATATCTGATCGCTACATCGTTAAACTGCGGACCGATGCGTTTTCCCTAGTAAGGCAGGACTTGCACCAACGTGCAGTATCCACGGTCGCAGCGGGCCAAGGCGTGGCTCCCAATCGCGTTTACTCAAAACTCATCAAAGGTTATGCCGGCCGCATTCCCGCCAGCATGTTGGCTCAACTTCAGAATGATCCCCTGGTGGAATCAATAACCCCGGACTTGAAGGTGACCGCATTCGCGGCGCAAGTGGTTCCCAGTGGTGTGGCCAGGATTGGCGCCGCCCCCGGTGGCACTTATACCGGCTCCGGGGTTGGAGTGGCCGTGGTTGATACGGGGTTGGACAGCGCCCATGCCGACTTATTCCCTTTGGGAGCCGCCTCCTTCTATGCCTACGGATCTTCAGCCGAGGATGACAACGGCCACGGCACTCATGTGGGTGGGATTATCGCCGCCCGTGACAACACCATTGACGTCGTCGGCGTGGCTCCCAACGCCACCCTTTACCCGGTGAAAGTGCTGGATAGCACCGGCAGCGGGTTTGACAGTGACATCATCGCCGGTTTGGACTGGGTTGCACAAAATGCCGCCACCGTTACTCCGCGAATCCGCGTAGTGAATATGAGCCTTGGGCGCCCGGCCAGCACCGCCGCCGCTGATAATCCGATGCATCAAGCCATCAACAACCTGGTCAGCCAGGGCATCACCGTGGTGGTCGCTGCCGGAAACGATGCCACCAAAGTTGTGAAAAACATGGTGCCCGCCGGATTCCCGGAGGTGATTGCGGTGGCCAGCACCACCGCCCAGCAGGGTGTTGCCAGCTCAGTTTATGGCTTTATCGCAGCCGATACCGCCTCCTACTTCACCACCGACGGATCCGGGGTTACCATATCAGCTCCCGGTGAAACTCAAGAGGACATCGTAGGTTCCGGCGTAAGCACGGTCGGAATCGTTTCGCTGAAGCTGGGTGGCGGCACGACTACCATGTCCGGCACCAGCATGGCCTCTCCGCATGTCGCGGGCGTGGCAGCTTTGCTCTACGAGCAGAATCCGGCTCTTTTGCCGGCGGATGCCAAATACAAAATTACCCATGGTGATCACATCGGAATTGCCCCGCTGGATTCCAAGACGAGCCGGGGTTATACCCTGTCTGGATACACCTTCGACGGCGTGCGCGAGGGGATTGTCTATGTGCCCAATGCGCTGAGTACCCAGCTTCCCCTGCCCGACTTCACCCTTTCCGCCAGTCCTGCTTCAAGCACGGTGGCGCCGAGTGGGACCGCCAGCTTTTCAATTAGTGTCAACCCCTCGGGTGGATATGCTAAAACAGTGTCCTTTACTGTCAGCGGCCTGCCCCTTGGAGCCTCTGGGATTTTTACTCCGTCTTCAATATCCGGTTCTGGTTCCACCACGCTCGCAATTGTCACGAGTTCTTCCTCTGCTGGGACTTACCCATTAACCATCACCGGCACAGATGGGATCCTGACACATTCTGTAGGCGTTACCTTGGTCGTGGCCCAACCTGACTTCACCATCACCACCAGCCCAAGCTCCAGAACGGTGAGGCGTGGCAGCAGCACCACTTATACGGTCACCGTAAAGCCTTTGAATAGCTTTACCGGCACCGTGAACTTGTCTGTTTCCGGGAATCCCGCAAATACCACCGCGAAATTGAATTCCACATCGATCACCGGCTCTGGTTCTACCACCTTGACGGTCACCACCCAGAGCAGCACGGTGAAAGGAACCTATACCCTGACCATCCGCGGCACCAGCGGTTCGCTTACTCGTCAAAGCACTGTCAAAATAACCGTGAATTAAAGCAGCCGATTTACAAATATCTCCTCGATCGGCCGGGGCCTCCACCCCGGCCGGTTCTTTTATGAAAACCTCCTCCTTCTTTTGCTTGATGGCCATTTCCGCCTTTTTGGCGTCCCAATCCCTGGCTGGAGAATCCTCTTCCATGCGCACCCTTGCCAAAGGGGCTTACTGCGCTATTTCAAAACCCAGGCAGGCAGTAATTAAAGACCTTTCATCCTTCAAAACCATTTGGAGGCAACTGAACCATCAAACTCCTAATCCAATCCCGGAAATCGACTTTTCCCGGGAAATGGTGGTTCTGGTGGCCATGGGCCAAAAACCTACCGGCGGGTATTTCGTCGAAATCACAAAAATCCAGCCTGCTGGCAAACGATTAAGGATTGAAGTGTTCCGTAAAAGCCCTCCTCCAGATGCCATCCTGGCCCAAGTCGTGACTTCGCCATTCCACCTGGTGGCAGTTCCCAAAAGCAGCTTAAGCCCGGAATTCCAGTAAGCATTAAAGGCTATCTATGCCAGGCGGCCATGACCTGGCCGCCAACTTCACAAGTAATCACCGTTGCGGTTCCTTTCCCCCGGCAAGTTGAACTTTCTGGTCAAAACGGCTTCCCCTAAGCCATGTCTCATCATTTGCATTCATTGTATCCAGACTTGCATTTTCCTTATCCGTGCCATTAATTTGCCGCCGCCGGATGGAATTTGATTCAGATTACACCGGGGAATTTTATGACGCCAGGATACCAAATAGTCGTCTGCGGGAGCATTGTTCCGGATCCATTGCAAACCTTGGAACCGCAACCAACCCCCGCAGGACCCGTTTTAAAAAGTGAAATGATGCTGCCCATGGTATTGGACCCATGGGCCAGCCACGCTCTTTACGAGGCCGCCCATCTCGCCTCAAAAAATGCCGGTTCCAAAGTGTGGCTGGTCAGTCTGGCCCCCAAAGCAAAATTGCAGCAGGTGATGATGACCGTGGCTCAAAAGGTTCCTTTTGAGCTGATTGCTGTGGATGGGTCGGCCAGCGGCTTTACCGACGCCGTTGAAACCGCGGCTATTCTCACCGATGCCATCCAAGCCATTCCCGCATTGGATCGATCCCGATTGTTGGTTTTCGGTGGCTGGGAATCAGCTTCCCGGGGGTCGGGGTCAACCATGCAAATAGTGGGTGAGCGCCTCGGGATTCTCGACCAATTCCAAGGGGTGGACCAACTGACTGTCCAACCGGATGGGGCTTTTGAAATATTGGAGCGTATGGAGGGTGGAAAGCACCAGATTTCGCGCTGTGTGGCTCCTCCATTATTGATCGGCTGGGCCACGGGCAATCTCCCGGAACCCAAAAACAATCCCCAAGTGGGCATGGCCAACATGCGGGGAATCATGCCTGCCGTCCAAAAAGCCAAACCGGTAAAATTGCCGGGGGAAGGTATGAGTTTCGCGCAGGTGTCTTTGCCCAAGCAGCTGCGGGAAACCAAAATTGTAAAAGATCTGCCGCCGGAAGCTATTGCCAAAGAAATTGCGGCCTGGCTGGGCAATTCCCACTGAACTTTAACGCAATCAACAGCCTAAATCCTTATGGCCGAATATATTCTGCTGGTGGCCGATGTCGAAAACAGCGGCCTGCTTTCTAAATCATCCTTGGAGGCTTTAAGCGCCGTCAAACTCCTGGCTGAGTCAATTCCTACGGCCAGGTTTGCGGTGGCTTTAGTGGGTGAAAAAGTGGAAGCCGCCATGGATCAGGTGGCGGCGTGCGGTGCCGACCGTTTCCTGGCGGTTGAAGGCGCCGATTTCGCTCAAAGCCGGTATGGAACTGATGCCTTGGCCGTAGAAACGCTGGTGAAGGCGGCACAAGCCACGGTGGTGGTTGCGCCTGCCAACATCCGCTGGAATCGGGTCCTCCCCGGGGTAACCCATCGGTTGAACGGCCGGGTGGATACACACGTGACATCCTTCACCATAGCCGCTGGCAACCTGGAGATAAACCGTTGGTACTACCGCCAAAGGATGGAAGCTACGCTGAAGCGGGCACAACGCCCTTGGGTGATCCTTTTGGAATCGGGCTTTTTGGCAGCCTGGACCGGGGCCTCCGGCAAAGCGCCCATCGAAAAAATCAACCCTGCCTTAACCGATTCACTGAGAAGAACTTCCGTAATTGGAATCAAGGCGCCGGTTTCCGATCAGCAAACCATCCGCCCGGAAGCTGAGTTGCTTTTTGTGACGGGAGCAGGCTGGACCAAAAAACAACCGGATGGCCAAACCCGCGTCCCCGACGCGGAAAAGTTGATCCTGGGTTTCATCCGCAAAACTCGCGCCTCCTTGGGCAGCAGCAAATCGTTGGTCGATCTGGGAGGCGAAGGCCAGGCCATACTTTCTTTCCTTTCTCATTTGAACCAAATCGGCCAAACTGGCGCCACTCCCCGTCATGCCAAAGGTTTGTCCACTTGCTGCCACGGCGAGGAACCGCATACCGTTGGCTGGCGCTTTATCAGCGAACGCCGGGCCATTAACCTCGATCCGAATTGCGGCTGGGCGCGCGGCAAAGCTGATGTCTTGTATGTGGCCGATGCTTTCAAGGTAATTACCATTCTTAATGAAATGTTGAAGTGACCACTCGCTCAGCCCCAATTCTAATCGGGCGCGCTCCAGTGTGCCCGCAAACGCACACTTGGCGCGAAACTCGCAATTGATTAATTTGACATGGATCAGGTGGCAAAATAAAATCTGCCACAATTTGCAGGAAATCAGGCATTAGTGTTTTTTATGAAGTTGAAGAACAATAAGTTTCGACCCATGGCAGGTTTGAAAAGCTGTGGATTCACGTTAATTGAACTGCTGGTGGTCATCGCCATCATCGCCATCCTGGCTTCGATGATGCTCCCGGCGCTTTCCAAATCAAAAGCTAAAGCGCAAGGTGTTGGCTGTTTGAACAACCTCCGCCAAATGATGCTGGGCTGGCGCCAATACTCCGATGAGTATTATGATCTCCTTTTACAATCCCTAAAAGGTGGCCCTGACGATGCCAAGCGTGTTTTGTGGGTCAGTGGCAATTTGGATTACAGCGCTAACGCCAGCAACTGGGATATTCAAACCGACTTGGCCAAGTCACCACTGCAACCGTTCATCGGCAAAAGTTACTCTGTGTGGAAATGCCCCGCCGATATGGTGAAAGTCAAAAACAACAAAAACCAATTGGTTCCTCGCGTCCGCAGCAACTCCATGAGCCAGGTTTTTGATTTCGGCAGCTGGCTGCCAGCTCCAACGTGGCGGCTTTTCTCCAAGCATAGCTCAATAACCCGCCCCGCTAAAACGTGGGTATTGATTGACGAGCATCCTGATAGCATTAATGATGCCGCTTGTGCAGTTGAGATGGTCCGGCCTGCTGGAACCTCAGGTAGAATAATCGATTTCCCGGCGTCCTTTCACAATGGTGCCTGTGGCTTGTCTTTTGCGGATGGCCACTCGGAGATCCATAAGTGGTTGGGCAAAGCCATCAAACCGCCAGTCCGTAATGTGGGTATATCGTCGCAAGCGGCTGCCGGAGATTCACTTCAAGATCTCAAATGGTGGTCTTCGGTTACCACGGTCAATAACACCACTGGAGCCTATAATTAAACCTGTATAATTAACCGCTTGATCTTTTGCCGGCTGGGATCGTTTAAAAAACACCAGCCGGCCTTTTTTTTCTGGTGCTGCGTGTGAGTTCGCAGCCTCCCTGTTTATATCTCCACGCGGAATTCCTCGCCCGATTTCACGGATAAAACAAAGGCTGCCAGCAGATTGGGAATCTTCTCCAAATCCTTCAGGTTCACCAATTCCACCGGAGAGTGCATGTAGCGGTTGGGCAGGCTCACCAAGGCGCTCGGGATGCCGCCCCGGGTCCAAAAAACCACATCGGTATCTGTGCCACTGGTGGCTGACATCGCCTCATGTTGGATGGGAATTTCCTGTTTGTGCGCCACCGATTCCAACCGTTTAACCAACGCCGGATGATTGCACCCGCCATGCGTTAAAGTAGGGCCTTGGCCCAATTTGACCTCGCCATGCTGCAATTGGTTCACCGTGGGATAATCCGTGGCATGAGTCACATCCACTATGATGGCCGCATCTGGCTTCAAAGTGTAGCTGATCTGCCTGGCTCCCAAAAGTCCGATTTCCTCCATGATATTGGATACCGCACAGATTTCACAGGCCGGTTGGTTTTTCGATTCCTGCAGCAGCCGCAGGGTTTCGGCCACGGCGAAAGTGCCAATCCGGTTGTCGAAAGCACGCGCCACCGCCAAATCATTCCTGAGCAGTTCAAATTCGTCATTCAGGGTAATCGGATCGCCAATTTGCACCAACTTTTCCGCCTCGGCGCGGTTGCTGACACCGATGTCGATGAACAAGTCGTGGATTTTGGGCGCTTTGCGTTCGCCCTCTTCCTTGGTCAAGTGGGGGGCTACATTGCCCACCACACCCCTAACCGGGCCTCGGTGGCTGTGTATGGTGACTCGTTGCGCCTTGGTGATGGCAGCATCTACACCCCCTAACTTGCGCACATAGATGAATCCCTCGGGATTGACAAAATTAACCGTCAACGCGATCTCATCCGCATGCGCCGCCAGCATGATGCGGGGCGAACCGCCTTTGTTGTAAACAGCCACCGCATTGCCATAGGCATCAGTAAATGTTTCTTCGGCATATTTGGCCACGTAATCCAGCCAGACACGCTGCCCCCGCTTTTCATGGCCGGATGGGCTTGGCGTGTTCACCAGCGTCCGCAGGAATTCGAGTGATTTATTTCGCATGCGACCAATGTAATCGACTCCCTCAACTGCGGCAATCGCGCACTAAAAAGCTTGCCAGTATTCATTGGTAGAAGGTCTATTGAGAGCCGCCTTGGGTGGGCCATGAAAGCCATGAAGGCCCCAGCCAAGGGCGTATGAATTGAAATAGCACGGTTATGATGCGGGAAAACATTTTGCGGGAAATCACCCGGATCGTGGTGAAACTCGGAACGGGGGTTCTGACCGATTCCCAGAAGCAGCCTGATCTGACCCAGATGGGCCAGCTCGCGGCCCAGGTGTCTGCCATCCATGACCAAGGCAAGGAAGTGGTGATAGTAACCTCCGGGGCGGTGGGCGCAGGCATGGGCGTCCTGGGTTTCAACCGCCGTCCTTCAGAACTATCCGAACTGCAAGCCTGTGCGGCGGTCGGCCAATCCCGCCTGATGGCCATCTACGAACGTTTGTTCGCCCAGTTTGGCAAGCATGTTGCCCAAGTGCTGCTGACCCACGATGACTTGGAACATCATGACCGCCACTTGAACGCCCGGAACACTTTGGTGACGCTTCTGCAACGCAAGGTCATCCCCATCATCAACGAAAACGATGCCGTCTCCTACACGGAGTTGAAATTTGGCGATAACGACCGCCTGTCCGCCCTGGTGGCCACCCTGCTGCCGGCCGATTTGCTGGCCATTTTGACCACCGTGGATGGTTTGATGGAAAATTATGGCCAGGCCAACAGCCGGGTGATTCCTTTGGTGGAACGTATCGATCCATCCTTGGAAAAGCAGGCTGGGGGCACCACCAGCGCCACCGCCGTCGGCGGCATGGCCACCAAAATACAGGCCGCCAAGATCGTGGTCCGCTCCGGCATTCCATTGGTCATTGCCTCCGGAAAAAAAGGGGATGTCCTGAGCCGGATCTTAGCTGGTGACGAAATCGGAACCTGGTTTGTTCCGCAGGCTCAAAAAATGCGCGGACGCAAGCGCTGGATCGCCTTTTTCCACCATCCCAAAGGCATGCTGGTGGTGGATGACGGGGCTAAAAAAGCCCTGCGGGACAATGGCAAAAGCCTGCTCGCCCCCGGCATTGTCCGCTGTGAAGGGGATTTCCAGGCCGATGACATCGTTCGGCTTTGCGATCTGGACGGAACCGAATTTGCCCGGGGCATTGTGCAGATCGCCTCCAAGGACATTCAAATTGGCAAAAAAAACCGCACTGAAGTCATCCATCGGGACAATCTCGTGGTGGTGTGAAACACCCGGTTTGATCAACCAGCCAGGATGCGCAGCCGGGATGGCTCAACCGCAAACGTGGCGGGCGCCACGCCCACCGGCTCTCCATCCAATTGCACCGGCGTTCGCAACTGGCTGGTCACCTGCACCTTTTCCGCCTGCAAGTAATGCGTTGCCTTAACCACGGGAATTTTCCTCCAAACTAAACGCCAGCAGGTTTCCAAGGCCGTCATCCAGTTGACTCTGCTGAAAATGCAAACATCCAATTTGCCATCGCGCAGGCTGGCATCCGGAAAAACGGTGTGGCTCCCGCCAAAATACCGCCCATTGCCGAAAACCACCAATTCTCCCGCGAAATGATCACTGCCAATGGAAACCGTAAACCGGTTTTTGGCCTGCCACAGGGCCTTGCCCACCGCCACCACGTAGGCGGCATACCCCGCCATTTTTTTAAAGTTCCAGTTCACCATTTCGGTCGCCCGGGCATCAAATCCGGCGCCCGCCAGTTGGGCAAAATAGCGCTTTATCCTGGCGCCATCAGCCTCAAATTCGGCATACGGCAAATCAATTAAACGCTCCTGACCTGAACAAATAACTTCCCAAGCCTCGGGCAGGGACCGCGGCAGGCGGTGCTCCAGGGCATACACATTCACCGTCCCGAGCGGCAAAACCCCCAGCCGCGCCCGCTCAAACCCATGGGGGACATCCCCAATGCCATTAAGCACCTCATTGACGGTGCCATCGCCGCCTGCGGCCACAATGGACTCGAATCCTTCAGCTACTGACTGCGCCGCAAGCGCACGCCCGGCGCCGGCGGCAGGCGTGGGCTTCAGCTCGCATTGCTTTCCGATGGAATCCAAGTATCGCCGCATCCGCAAGGCTCGCTCACCTTTGGCGGTGGGATTAAAAATAACACATATTCGCCGGTTCATGCGCAGTTCATCTTGGTTTACCTCGCCCCAAGTGCAACACTTTGGCAAGAGTATTGCGTGCTGGCCGCGCTTTTTCCTTTGGCGGGCTTCCCAATTTGCGTAAAAGTAAACGTGTTTGTTGAAACGGCCATAAGTGTCGCATCCGAATATGGATATCTATGATATCACCAGCCAGGCGCCCGGTCCCGGAGGCCAACTGCCTTTGACCGGAGAGCTATTGCTCAACCGCCCCAGCGGGGAATTGTTTGGCATGACCCAAAATGCCGGCATGGGGTGGCAGCCCGCGGACCTGGGGCATAAGCAATTCCTGATCCTCAGCACGCTGGGCGGCTTGCGCGCACCCGATGGCCAGCCTATCGCCTTGGGCTATCACACCGGCCATTGGGAGCTGGGCCTCCTGGTGGAGGCGGCGGCGCGCGAGTTTAAACGCCTGGCGGCGATCCCTTTCGCGGCTTATTGCTCGGATCCCTGTGACGGCCGCACCCAAGGCACAACCGGCATGTTTGACAGCCTGCCCTACCGCAACGATGCGGCTCTGGTCCTGCGGCGCCTGATCCGCTCCCTGCCCACCCGGGCCGGGGTGCTGGGCGTCAGCACCTGCGACAAAGGATTACCGGCGATGATGATGGCTCTGGCCGGAATGAATGACCTTCCCTGCGTTCTGGTTCCCGGGGGCGTCACCTTGCCCCCGAAAAAAGGCGAGGATGCCGGTAAAATCCAATCCATCGGAGCCCGTTTTGCGCACGGATCCATCTCTTTGTCAGAAGCAGCGGAGCTGGGATGCCGCGCTTGCGCCACCCCGGGTGGGGGATGCCAATTCCTGGGCACCGCCGCCACCTCCCAGGTGGTCGGCGAAGCGCTGGGCCTTTCCCTCCCCCACTCCGCCCTCGCGCCGTCCGGCCAGGCGGTCTGGGTGGACACCGCCATCCGCTCGGCACAAAGCCTGGTGGCCCTCGAAAAAATGGGGCTTAAGACACGCGATATCTTGACCCAGGCCAGTATCCGCAATGCCATGGCGGTCCATGCGGCCTTTGGCGGATCCACCAATTTGCTGCTCCACATTCCCGCCATCGCCCATGCCGCAGGCCTGGCCCGGCCGGGGGTTGAGGATTGGATCCAGCTAAACCGGCGGGTGCCCCGGCTGGTGGATGCCCTGCCCAATGGCCCGCAAAACCACCCAACCATCCGGGTGTTCCTGGCGGGCGGAGTGCCGGAGGTGATGCGTCATTTGCGCCGGGAGGGCATCCTCGATACCTCCGTCTTGACCGTCTCAGGAAAAACGTTGGGCGCCGTTTTGGACGAATGGGAAACGTCTGAAAGACGCCGCCGGTTTCGGAAGTTGTTGAAAGAATTGGATGGCATCGAGGCGGAGGAAGTCATCTTTTCCCCGGACCAGGCCCGCCAGCGGGGAATCAGCAGCACCGTCACTTTCCCGCGGGGGAACCTGGCTCCGGAAGGTTCGGTGGTGAAAAGCACCGCCATCGATCCCGCCCTGCTGGATCAAGCTGGTGTTTTTCGGCGGGAGGGTCCGGCCAAAGTGTTCACCCAGGAACGGGAAGCCATCCGCGCGCTGAAGCAAGGTGGGGTGAAGGCTGGGGATATCCTGGTGCTGATCGGCTGCGGCCCCCTGGGCACCGGGATGGAGGAAACTTACCAGCTGACCTCCGCCTTGAAGTATCTGCCTTTTGGCCGCGAAGTAGCTTTGATCACCGATGCCCGCTTCAGCGGGGTTTCCACCGGAGCCTGCATTGGCCACGTGGGGCCTGAAGCCCTTGCCGGTGGCCCGCTGGGCAAAGTGCGCGATGGGGATCTCATCCGCATCACCATCGACACCCGCAAACTGGAGGGAAGCTTGGATTTCATCGGCGAAGGCGGCGAGCGTTTCACCCCGGAGGTGGGGGCGCAGAAATTATCCCGGCGCCCACCCCATCCCGGGTTGTCGCCCAATCCGGAATTGCCGGCCGATACCCGCTTATGGGCGGCCTTGCAGCAGGCGGGCGGGGGCACTTGGGGAGGATGTGTCTATGATGTGGAGGCCATCTTGCGGAGATTGGATCCCGCGCCAAAGTGCTGATTATGATTTCCGAACCGGCCCAAGTGCGCGTATCGTATCGCCAAGATCATGATAATCCATAAACTGATACTCCAGCACCTGAAGCACCAGGACGATGCCGGATTTTATCGGCTGCAAGCCTTGGATGCCATCCAATGGATGGAGCGGCAGGGGGTGGTTTTCAGCCGGGGCTTGACCGTTCTGGATTTGGGCTGCGGGCATGGTATCTTTGGCGCGGAGCTGATCGGCCGCGGTTGCCAGGTGGTGTTTGCCGATGAAGGCAACTACCTCGATCCCGGCCTGAGTAAGGCCGTCTTCAAACCCATCAATATTGACTTGGATGACCTTTCCCGCCTCGGCAAATATGATGTGGTCATCTGTTCCAACGTTTACGAGCATTTATCCAAGCCGGAGCGTTTTATCGAATCCATCCCCGGCATCCTGAAGCCGGGCGGGCGTTTTTACCTGAGCTGGACTAACTGGCTTTCCCCCTGGGGCGGGCACGAATTTTCCCCATTTCACTACCTGGGACCGCAGTTGGGCATCCGCGTGTATGATCGGTTGGTCCGCAAACCGCGCAAACACACCCCCTTCCAAAACCTTTTCCCTACTTACATTGGCCAAACTTTGCGATTGATCCGCAACCATCCCCAATTGAAAATCATCCGGGTGGCGCCCCGTTATTATCCAGAGTTCGCATTCCTGATGCAGGTGCCGCTCCTGCGCGAATTCCTGGCTTGGAATTGCGCGCTGCTGATCGGCTGAAACTCGGTGAACTCGAAGAATATATGACACGCTGCTTGAACATCCGCGCCAGCCTGCCGCTGGCTTGCGCCTTGCTTTGCACCTTATCCGGTTTCATGCCCCCGGCCTTGGGCAGTGATGACCCAGCGGCCGGCAAAATCCCTGGCGCCCGCCAATACGTGCCTGATCGGAAAGTCGATATCCTCAACCTGGCGATCGATGTGACACCCGATTTCAAGCAGCGGACCCTCCGGGCCAGCACCGTTATCCAATTCAAGCCGATCGCCCGGCCGCTCACCCAAATGCGCCTGAACGCGGTCAATTTATGGATCTCCAATGTGGTGGCTTCGTCGAAGATCCAAGCATGGCAATACGATGATCAGGAATTGGTCGTCACTTTTGCCAAACCGATCGCGGTGGACACCGCCACTTCGGTTGAAATCCATTATGCGGCGCAGCCTAGCCGGGGGCTTTATTTCCGCACCCCGGAGATGGGATACAAAACGGGGGACACCCACCTCTTTACCCAGGGGGAAGCAATCGAGGCCCGTTACTGGTACCCCAGCTTTGATCACCCCAACGAAAAATTCACCTCGGAAATCACCTGCCGTGTCCCCCAGGATATGATTGCCTTGTCCAACGGCCGCTTGCTGTCCCGGGAATTGGACTCCCCTACCGGGCTTATGGTATTTCGCTGGCGGCAGGACCAACCCCATGTCAATTATCTGATTTCGCTGGTGGCGGGGCATTTCAGCAAATTGGAGGATCAGCACCGGGATGTCCCCCTGGCCTTTTATACGCTGCCTTCCGCGTTCAACCAGGCTTCCAATTCTTTCCGTTCCACCCGCGAAATCATGGCTTTCTTTGAAAAAGAAATCGGCGTGCCTTACCCGTGGGCCAGGTATGACCAGGTCTGCGTCAATGATTTCGTAGCGGGCGGCATGGAAAACACCTCCATGACCACCCTGACCGACAGCACGCTTTTTTCCGCCGACACCGAGAACCTGTCGGAGAGCGAAGGCTTGGTAGCCCACGAAATGGCGCACCAATGGTTTGGTGATTTGGTCACCTGCAAGGATTGGTCCCACCTGTGGTTGAACGAAGGCTTCGCCACTTATTACGAAATGCTTTATGAGGGGGCCAGGAATGGCTCCGATGCCTTCCGCAGTTCCCTATTCCATACTGCCCAGGGATTATTGAGCCGACCCAACGATGGCAAACCGATTTTCATCCGCGATTTCCAGCATCCGGACGACATGTTCATGCGCTACGGGGCATTGTCCTACCAAAAGGGGGCCTGGGTGCTGCACATGCTGCGCTCGCAATTGGGCGAAACACTCTATCGCCGCTGCATCAAAACTTTCCTGGAACGTCACCGCTATGGCTCGGTCGTCACCGAGGATTTGCTGCAGGTGATCGAAGAATTGTCCGGCCAATCCATGGACCGCTTTTTTGACCAGTGGGTTTACCATGCCCACCACCCGGAGCTGGACATCGCCTACGCCTGGGATGAACGCGCCAAACTGGCCAAAATCACCGTCAAACAAGTCCAAAAAACCAGCGAGCAGGTTTTGTTGTTCCAAGTTCCGCTCAAGCTCGGCTTTCACATCAAAAACGAACGCGTGGATCGCGAAATTGAAATTCAACTGCCCGCCGAGGATTTCTATTTTAAATTGAATGAGGCGCCCACGTTAGTGCGAATCGACCCCGACCTGGCCTTGCTCGCCAAAATCAACTTTCATCCGCCGGCCGCCATGATCACGATCCAAATGACCAACCAGCAGGATGTCGTGGGACGTTTCCTGGCCGTGGAAGAATTATCGCGCCGCCAGGATCACGAAGCGGTGGCCCAATTGAAAACCGCCCTAAACCGTGATGGTTTCCACGGCATCAAAACCGCGGCGGCCAACGCTTTGGCCACGATCCATACCGACGAAGCGTTGGCTGCCCTGCTGGATTCCCGCAACCAGACCGATGCGCGGATCCGCCAGGCGGTGTTTCGCGCCCTCAGCGGATTTTACCGGGAGAAAACCTTGGCCGCCTTGCTGGCCGCGGCGGGAACCGAAAAAAATCCTTATATCCTGGCGGAAATTATTTCCGCCCTGGGCCATTACAGCCAAAGCGAAGCCCAGTCATTGGTTCGCAAACATCTGCAGACCCCTTCGTTTCATAATTCAGTCGCCAGCGCCGCCATTCGGGCCATGCGCAGCCAGCGCGATCCCGCCGTGGTGGATGAATTGTTCAATTATCTTCAGAAACAGGCGGCTGATTTTCCCACTTGGGAGTATGCTTCGGCCTTGGAATCCCTGGCTTTTCTGGCCAGTTTGAGAGACAATCGGGATTCTATTCGTGAGTTCTTGCTCCAGCAGGTTTTGAATGGCAAAACACACCTCAAAACCGCCGCCTTGAACGCCTTGGGAACCCTCAAGGATCCCAAAGCCATCCCGGCCCTGGAAACCTTCAATAAAACCGGCAAGTCCAGCCCTGAATACCAGGCTGCCCAAAAATCCTTGTCTGAATTACGTTCCAACCAGAAACCCGTCATCCCATTACAGGACGTGCGCAGCGATATTTCAGAAATCCAAAAAGCGAATGCCAGCCTGCGCCAGGAATTGGATGATTTGAAAAAACGGCTGGAAACACTAGCTCCCAGCCTGGCCACCAACGGCCCGGTCAAAGCGCTCAAGAAAAATTCAGCGCGGTATTGAAACTGCGCCCGGTTTAAACGGTTTGACAGCTCCGTAATCTTAATAAAACCAAAAAAACGATTTAGATCCCCGGACAGAATCCGAGTTTATGAACTTCGCGAGCCACCCGCGTGTTGATGCCTGGCTCATCTGGCTAAGTGTGCTGGTTCTTGGCCTGTCGGCGGTCTTTGCGCAATTGGTTTTGACGCGGGAAATGCTGAGCGCCTTTCATGGCAACGAAATGGTGCTTGGAATCGTATTGGGCAGCTGGTTTTTATTGACCGGCGCGGGCGCCTGGCTGGGCCGCCTGGGCAGTGGGTGTTTTCTGAATTGGCGCTCGTTTATCGCGGGTCAATGGTTGATCAGTTGGATTCCCTTCCTGCAAGTCCTGGCCTTGCGGATCTTGAAAAATGTGGTGTTCACCCCCGGGGCGGCGGTTGGCCCGGGGGAAACCATCCAGGCAGCCTTGGTTTTGCTGCTGCCATTTTGTGTGATCTCCGGCTTTATGCTTACCCTGGCCTTTGGCTTGCTGGCTAAACAGGCAGGTGTGGCAGGCCTGGCTGATGTCTACGCGGCGGACAGCTTGGGAAGCATCGCTGGCGGATTGTTGTTCAGTGTGATCCTGGTCCAGCTGGGTGACCATATCCAACTACTTTACCTGCCAGCCAGCCTGAACCTGGCTTGTGCCAGCCTGCTTGGTATCCACAAACGAAGTTATCCAGCCTGCGCATTGATCCTGCTCACCGCCTGTGTTCTGGGTTTCGTATCCATGAAATTCGATCTGGACGCCTGGTCCACCCGGAGGCAATTCCCAGGCCAGCGAATCCTGTTCCACGGCAACTCCCCCTACGGACGTCTCATTGCCACTGAAATGGAGGGCCAGATCAATCTTTACGAAAATGAAATGCCAGCCTCCACTCAGGCTGGCCTCGAGGAAGCGGAAGAAAACGCCCACTTTCCCCTCCTTCAGCGTTCGCAGTTCCGCGAGGTGCTGCTGGTGGGTGGCGGTTTTTCCCGGACCGCCCAGGAAATCTTGAAACATCCCATCGATCACTTGACCTGCGTGGAACTGGACCCGGTGTTGCTTCAATTGAGGCGGCAATATTTCCCCGCCAGTTTTGCCGATCCGCGGTTGCATGTGGTCCAAACCGACGGGCGCTGGTTTCTGCAAAACAATCCACAGCGCTACGATGCGGTGATCCTCGATTTGCCTTCGCCCACTACCGCCCAATTGAATCGTTTTTTCACGTATGAATTCTTTCAAGCTGTCCGCAAATCGTTGAATCCAGATGGCCTGCTGTCCTTCTCCGTGGGCCTTTATGAAAATGCCATCAGTCCGGAATTGGCCCGAACCTTGGCGGTGGTTTACCACACCACCAAATTGGTGTTTTCAAACGTTGTGGTTTTGCCAGCCAGCAGGGTGTTTTTCCTGGCGTCCGACACTCCGCTGAACCGGAACATCCAAAGCTTGGCGGGCCAGAAACAAATTCCCACCCGCTGCCTCTCCCCGAGCTACCTGGCAGCCATGCTTGGCCCGGACCGTCTGGCGGATATGGACCGGGCCGTGTTGCAACCAGCATCCATCAACCGGGATGGTAATCCCATTCTATATTTTTATTCGTTATGGATGTGGATGAGTGAGTTCAAATACCGGCTCGGCTTGATCGAAGCCCTGCTGGTTGTTTTTTTGGCCTTTTTTGTTTCAAAACTGAAGGCCCATTCCCTGGCCCTTTTCACCTCAGGTTTTAGCGCTTCCACGCTGCAATTCATTTTGCTGCTGGGCTATCAGCTCAGGTTCGGATCCATTTACCAACACCTCGGATTCATGGTGGCCATTTTCATGGCCGGCCTGGCCTTGGGTTCAATTTTCGCCAACCGCCTGGCCCCAGGCAGGGAAAAAACCAAATTGACCCAAACCGTGTTTCTGCTCGCCGGCTTGGCATTGCTGATCCCTTGGGGATTAAACATCGCCAGTGGCGGATTTTTCTCTGGCAACCTCACCACCTTTGCCGGACTGGTATTCTACGCGCTCACCTTGGCGGTTGGCGTGACGGCGGGCATGCAATTCCCCCTGGCCTCACGCTGGCGGTTCAAAAACGGCGCTGAAACCGGCTCGGAACTCTATTCCGCGGATCTCCTGGGAGCCAGCCTTGGGGCTTTGTTTTCCGGCGCCCTTCTGGTGCCGCTGCTGGGATTTGCCCAGGTCTGCCTGGTGGTGGCCCTGCTCAACTGCGTCACGGGCTTGATCTTATACCGGAGCAGTTAGTCAGGGGAAGAGGTCTATGGGATCGAGGATCAATGTGAAATGGCATAACCCATCATCGGACGCAAGGTTCTGACTTGCAGCGTTCGTTATTATGAACTGGAGATAAATTTGTTCCACCAAGTAGTCCAGTGCGCTGGTGCGCCGGGGATTTTGTCCGCCTTGCTGCTTTTCTCCCCGCCGGCAGCCCTGCATTCCGCCCAATTCGGTGATTTCTTTTATGACCAAAGCGGTGGCGAGGTGATTATCACTGGTTATGCGGGATCAGCCACCGACCCAGTCATTCCGGAAACCATAACGGGCCTGCCGGTGACCTCGATCGGGGATTTCGCATTTTATGCCAGTACCAGCATGTCCCAAATCACCATCCCTAATAGCGTCACCAGCATCCGGCATGGCGCCTTTCTTGGCTGCACCAGCCTGGCCAATATTATGCTCGGCAGCGGCGTGGCCGCCATTGAACCGACTGCCTTCTCCGGCTGCACCAACTTGACGGCATTTTCCACCAATCCACTGAATCCGTTTTTTCACAGCCTGAATGGTGTGTTATACAACCCAAGCCTGACAATGCTCCTTAAATTCCCTCTGGGGAAATCCGGGAATTATGCAATCCCGAACGGTGTTTTAACCATCGGCCCCAATTCGTTCGCCAGCTGCCTGGGCATAACCAGCATCGCGATTCCCGACAGCGTAACCAATATTGGGGACTCCGCGTTTCTTGGCTGTTACCACCTGGCCACGGCCGCCCTTGGCAAAGGCGTGAGCACCATCGGCAGCAACGCCTTCGCCTACTGCACAAGCCTGGCCGGAATCAGCTTCCCGGACAGTGTGCTGAATATCGGCTATTATGCGTTTGGCGGCTGCACCAGTTTGAACCGGATCACCCTGCCCAATCGTCTGCCAATAATTGGCGATGCGGTTTTCTTCGGCTGCACGAGCCTGCTGCACGTCACCATCCCCCGAGGGGTGACCCACATCGGCAACTCCGCTTTCGGAGACTGCTCTCGCCTGGCCGATATCGCGATTCCTGACGGCGTCCTGAGCATCGGCCAAAAGGCTCTATCCGGCTGCACCCGCCTGGCGGGCGTCACTATTCCGGGCAGCGTCACCAACCTTGGCCAATACGCTTTTGCGGATTGCGCCAGCCTGACCCAAATCTTGATCCCCGGCAGCGTGGCCAGCATCGGCGCTTCGGCCTTTGCGGGTTGCACGGGCGTTACCAACGTCGCCCTCTCCAAAGGTGTGGCATCCCTGGGCGCCGCCGCCTTCTCCGGCTGCGCCAGCCTGAACCAAATCCTGATCCCCGGCAGCGTGGCCAGTATCGGCGCTTCGGCCTTCGCGGGTTGCACGGGCCTTACCAACGTCACCCTCTCCAAAGGTGTGGCATCCCTGGGCATCGCCGCCTTCTCCGACTGCGCCAGCCTGGCCAACATCTCCCTCCCCGACAGTGTTGCCAATCTTGGAAACTCAGCCTTCAATGGTTGCACCAGCCTGGTTAAAATCATCATCCCCAACAATGTCCCCAACATTGGCGACACCACCTTCTATCACTGCACAAGCCTGGCCACCGTCCAGCTACCTAATCGTGCCACCAGCATTGGTTTTCTGGCTTTTGCCAGCTGTGCCAGCCTGACCACGGTCCTGATCCCCAACGGCGTAACCAACATCGGATTTGGCGCTTTCTCTGGTTGTTTGAACCTGTCGCGAGTCTGCTGCGAGGGCAACGCCCCACGGGCTGAATCCAACTGCTTTGGAGACACCCAGGCCACCATCTTTTATCGTTCAGGGACGGGCGGCTGGGGTCCGGCCTTGGCTGGCCGCCCCGCTCAACTATGGTCACCTGCCTACCCGGAATGGGTTCAGGTAATTGGGTTGATGGGCAGATACCCGGATGCGATTCGCGAAACCGACGATCCCGACCTGGATGGAGTGAACAACCTGGCCGAGTTCCGGTCACGAACCGATCCTGCTGATCCCTCTTCAGTATTGGTGATGGAAAGCGAACCCAAACCGGGTGAATTAGCGGATGCCGATAAAACGCCTATTGAAGCCGGTCAATTCCCGTTATATTTTCAAAGCGCCCCGGGCGTAAAATACGAAATCCAAAGGGCCGAATCGTTGGGCAGCCTTTGGGAAACCGTTGCCACCGTCACCGCCACCAACAGGCAAAAACGGGCTTTGGTGAACAAATCCTCAAGCCAGGCCTTTTTCCAGGTCATGGCTTTGCCGTGAAAGCGCCGCCGAAACCCCATTTAACATATTGCCTCAATGCAAAACGGAACGTTTCTCACTGAATCGCCTTCAGCTCAGGCCCGCCCAACCAGTTGCTGGAATTTGCCTGACCACCAGGCCTGGTAACGGAAGGCCAGGAAGCTGAGGGCCGGCACGGCCATGGCGCACACCAGAATTACAGCCAGTGAGAGGTCCAGAGATACACCGGCCTGGTTTTGCAGTTCTACGAAGTCATTGACCACATCCTCGCGGTGGATATAGGCATTTCGGGCGGCGCCATCCCACAGGACACTGAAGGCAAAAGCCAGTTGCACGCCCACCATGTGAAAACCCAGAGCGGCATAAAGTGGACGTTCCATCGCGGCCAGGATTGCCGCCCTGGCCCAGGCACGGTAGAGGAATACCCCGGCTACCAATAGCTGGGCAGCATACCCCGCCGCCAGGGCGGCCAGCTTGTCGAGTCCGGTATGGGCCATAAAAACGTAACCCGCGAATAGGCCACCCAGCCCAACCAGCGCCGGCCGGTGGCCCCGGTTCCGCCAGAGCATGTGAATCCAGGCCCCATAGGCCGCCAGCAGCAGCAAGGGCATACGGGAAAAACTCACGGTGGCCCCCCCCTCCACGAAATGGAAGACGGGCACTGAGGGGTAGGCGAACAGCAGCAGAACCACCCAATGCCCAAGTTCGTGGATGATCGTCCCGAGGTAATGGAAAACCCATCCCAAAAAAGGAAACCTCGCCGCCAGAAAAGCGATCCCCAAGCCCGCTGCCAGGCTTATCCAAGCACTCCGGCCCGCCCGTCTTGCCGGGAACGAGCCAGGTTCCGCTCGGGACGCCTCCATGGCGGGCAGTCCAAGATCAGGCACCGCCAGCACTTCCTGGCAGGCAGGGCACCGGGTGTTCAACCCGGCTTGCCCGGCGTCGCAGGCAATGCGCTGGCCGCAGGCCGGACAGGCGAATTTGAATTCTCCATCCATCGCGTCGAGTTTCTTATCGGGTGTTGTGGCGCTGATGCCAAAAAGAACGATCCAGCGGTCTTGCGGTTTGGCACTGCCAAATACGCAAAAAAGCGGACACCCACAGCGTCTTGATTTCCGATTCGCATTCTTATCTTGATTCCGGAATAAACCTCGGTGAGGCAAAACAATTCCAAGCTGGCGTCCAGGGCCGAATCATAATGAGCGTTTGGCTTGCTCTAAAAAGATGGCCCGAGCGGAACGTAACAAGTCTTTCCGGCTGGTTTTTTCGACGGACAAAGCGACGTCTTTGAACTGTTTCAAGAACTCGGCAGGAATGTGCGGATTATTAAGTGTCGATCCCCTTTGGTTGAGATAAAGGCATCGCAACCGCAGAATCGACAACATTTTTTCTAGAGAATAACCGTCAGGAAAATCCATTTCCTTCAGATACGTTTTCTGGCTCCATTGTTTCTTATGGATTCGTTTAGCATCCTCCAATGTATAAAAGGCCTTGCGCCCGCATACAGTCAGCAAATCAAGCATGGTGAGCTTCTCGGCGGCCTTGCTGCCAATCAGGAAATCTGGAGCAATGCAATCTTCGGTTTTTTTTATCCAAGGTTCAAGCTGGACGCTGGTTAGGCATAAAACCTGTAGCAAGGTCTTCCCCGAGGAATCATAGAAACCGATCACCCATGCCCTTTCCCGCCATTTCTTGATATGTTCCATCCCCACATCCCGCGCGGTTGAGACAGATTTTGTGGTGGTGGATTTGAGTTCAACTGGAACCACTATTTTTTCCCCGCCGCTAATATCCTCAAAAAAGGCGTCAACGTCAGCCCGCCCCAAACCTGGCTTAAGTTCCAGCAAGTTGCGGATTTCGGTCTCTCTTTGGTCGTCTTGGACTGCCATTGCCGGCCATCAAAGCACAAGCAACCGCCAGTGCAAGATGAAATGCGACTGGGGGACAAACCGAATTGCCGATTTGCCCAAGTGCCTTATATACAGCTCCTTGGAATTTCCAATCTTCCGGGAAACCTTGGAGAATGGCACAGTCCGGAACGGAAAGGCGGAAATGACCGTTTTCGGTGGGAAAATTGCGTGCGGAGATCCTGTCGGCTTGGACGCCGTTTGGCCAAATCTCCAGCCTCGCCCAAACCAGGGACGATGCTTGGCTGTTGACCACACCCGTCGTGTTCCGCGGCCCGGTGAAACCTGATCTAAGCGTGGGAGCAGAACAGTCGAATCCAATGTTTTTCAGGCCCAAGGCTTCACGGGCGCCCAAGAGCGTCCGCAAGCCCAAAGGAAATTCGCCGGGAAGTGCATGGGTGGGATTTGGGATTGAAAAGTGCCGCGCCTTGGCTTTGTCGCGGAAACCGACAAAAAAGACCCGTTTTCTGATCTGTGGGACACCAAAAGACTCGGCGGACAAAACAAACCTGATTACGGAGTATCGGTGGGCAAGCGGCCTTTCGATAAACTCTGAAACAAAGGTTTGGAACTTTGGATCCAGCAAGCCGAGGACATTCTCCGCCACAAAACACTCAGGTTCGATCTGCAATACGGCACGCACGAATTCGGGCCACATATTCCTTTCATCTTCCGGACCCCGTTGGTGCCCTGCGATTGAAAAAGGCTGGCAAGGAGGGCCTCCATGCATAACATCGATCTTGCCTTTGTAGGGCGACCAATCTTTGCCAATGACATCCCCGGATTCACCTGAATGAACATCCCAAGATGGCCTGTTAGCTTTTAAAGTCTCTCCGCAAACCGTCAGCAACTCATAGGATCCGCCCTGGATGAATCCGGCTCTCTCGAAACCAAGATCCAGTCCCCCGCCACCGCTGAATAGCGATAAAGATGTCAATCCGTTGGCCGGCTGAACAGGCATCAGTGTTCCTGGATCTAATTGCGGCACATTGATATCGTGAATCGGATGCAAACCAGTCTCAGAAAGAGCCTGTTCCTTGCGGAGCCGGGCTTTGATGGAAGTTGCTCGATACAGGCTTCTTCTTTCATCTGTAATGGCATATGGCATAAATGGCAGCTAAATACTTAATGGCCCCAAATTTATACAGCGCAAAGCCATCGCCCGAAAGTCTTTTTTCATAGGAGGAATGCGCTTGAACCAGACTCCTGGGGGGATTAGCCTTGCCGCTGAGAATTAGATCCCAACAGGAGCCAAGCGCATGAAAAAAGAAGATTTGAATCGACGGCAATTCTTAGCCACAGCAGCCGCCAGCTCAGTGGCGGCGGTGGCCTCCACCGCCATCCCGGCCTTCGGCGTTCTTACGCGAACCTCCGGTAAACTGGCGATCCTGGGCGGTGAACCGATCCGGGCCAACAAAAGCTGGCCCGACTGGCCGCATATCGATGATCAAGTGGTGGAAGCCGCAACCAAGACGGCCAAAAGCGGCATCTGGTGCCGGATCCAATCCGCCAACGGGGCCGTGGCCACCTTTGAAAAAGATTACGCCCGATTGATGGGCACCCGGTTCTGCGTGGCTACCGGCTCGGGCACCCAATCGCTCCATACCTGTGTGGAAGCCCTTGGTATCGGCCCTGGAGATGAAGTCATTACCTCCCCATATACCGATCCGGGCACCATCTCGGGGATTCTCTCCAGCCGTGCCTTGCCGGTGATGGCCGACCTGGATCCCGAATCCTATCAACTGGACCCGGCCGAGGTGGAACGTCGCATCAATGAAAACACCCGTGCCATCATGCCCGTTCACATGATGGGCCAGCCTGCCCACTTGGAAAAAATCATGGCCATCGCCAAAAAGCACAACCTGGCGGTGATCGAAGACGCCGCCCAGGCGCACTTGTCCGAATACCAAGGCAAAAAACTCGGAGCCATCGGCACGCTGGGCTGCTTCAGCTTCCAGACCAGTAAAACCATCGCCTGCGGTGAGGGCGGAGCCATCATCGGGGACAATGAAGAACTCATGGACAAGTGCTATACGGTTCACAACCACGGCACTGCCCGCAGCGGACGCACGGAATTGATCGGCCCCAAATACCGGATGAACGAATTTGAAGCAGCGATCCTGCTGGCCCAGATGGCGGGGGTCCAGGAACGGTTCCGCCGCCGCAATGAAAACGCAGCCCACCTGACCGCACGGCTGAAGGGCTGCCCGGTGGTGACACCCCAAAAGCTCTATCCCGGCACGGCCAGCGGTTCCTTTTATCTCTATGCCATGAGCTACCACAAGGAGCACTTCAACAACCTGGATCGCAGCCGGTTCCTAAAAGCGCTTAATGCGGAAGGGATCAGCCTGAGTCCGTATATTGAGCGCGGCCTGCATCGGGAACCGTGGGTGGACCATGTTCTGCGGAACAAAGTTTACCAGAAAATGTATTCCGCTGGACGTCTCCAGCAATACCGGGATGAACTAAGCTGCCCCAACTGCGACCGTGTGTGCGAGGAAATGGTCATGCTTTGGTCCTCAGGTCCCCTGCTCGCCTCCCGAGCCGACATGGATGACATCGCTGAGGCCATCCTCAAAGTTTACGAAAACCGCAATCAATTGACGTAGCCACCGCCCCGCGCCCGGCAGAAAAACGGGCGTTCACAGCTTGGTTTTAATGCCGCAAGCCCGCAGAACACACCATCCGCGGGCCGCCTCGAAAAAGGTGAATCCGGCGGCCAGAATCGTTATTACCCCCGCCCACACCGCCACGTAGCGCCAGAGGACCACGCCCAATAAGGCCAATACCATCGCCGTGGCAAACCGTGCCAGGCGTCCACGCACATCGATATTACGGGCAAAAAACTTTGTCATCCTGACCCACCATAATCCATCCCCGGCGGACAGGCAAAAATTCCCGGCTGCATTTCGGCCTGGCGAATCTTCCCAAGCCAATCCGCGAACGGCGGATGCTCAGCCGTGGCCATGTGTTTTGGAGGGAAGTAATTGCTCCGCAGATTTGTGCGCAAGAAGAGAAGTGAGCCGCGAACATATTTTTCCAAGATCTGCAAGTGGCTAATGAAGAAGGTCTTGCACAAAAAGATTCAGCCAGCACGACTGATCCAATTGCTGGGACACCGCTCAGGCTGTTCAATAAGTCCGGCGGAGTGTGGAGGGAAGAATATTGAGTTCAGCACGGTATTTGGCAACCGTGCGGCGGGCGATCATGATCCCCTTATCCTTGAGAATCTTCACGATTTGGTCATCGGAAAGCGGGTGGCGGCCATCCTCCTTTTTCACCATATCCACCAGCACCTCCTTGATGCTGGTGTTGGACATGCCCACGCCATCGGTAGTTTGAATGCCGGAGGTGAAAAAGTATTTCAGCTCAAACACGCCCTGCGGTGTTTCCATGTATTTGCCGGAAACGGCGCGACTGACGGTGGTTTCATGCACCCCCACGATTTCAGCCACCTGCAGCATGGTCATAGGTTTAAGATGGGTGGATCCAAACTTCAGAAAATCCTGCTGGCGCTTGACGATTTCCCTGGCGATGTTCAGCATAGTCTGCTGCCGTTGATACAAGCTTTTGATGAGGAATTTACCGGCCCGGATTTTATCGCGAATATAGTCCCGCACCTCGTTGGTGCTGCTCCCTTGCGACATTAAATCCTTATAGGCGTTGCTGATCCGCAGGTGGGGCATGTAATCGTTATTGGTATTGACTACGAATTCGTCCCCCGCCTTCTGCACAAAAATTTCCGGGACGATATATTGGTTGTCGTCCGGGAGAAATTCCCGGCCGGGATGCGGTTCCAAATGGCTGATGCGCTCAGCAGCCTGCTGAACTAAAGAAGCGTCGGTGCCAAGAGCCTTGCCTATTTCGGGAAAGCGCCTCCGGCCCAGCGTTTCCAAGTGATCCTTGACAATCGCATATTCCAGCGTGTTCTGCTTTCCCGTCCGCTCTAGTTGAAGCATCAGGCATTCCCGAAGATCCCGGGCCCCCACTCCCGGCGGATGAAAGGTTTGGATAATAGCCAGAACCGTGTCGATTTTATCCTTCGTGATGTTGGTGGAAAATGCCAGCTCATCCACCGAGCTTTGGAGGTATCCCCGCTCATCGATATTGCCGATGATCATTTCCGCAATGGTGTATTGGCTCCGGCTCAACTCGGCAAGCCGTAGCTGCTGGAGGAGGTTTTCCTGCAACGATTCGCCAACCGTCAGCGAATCCATCATAAACTGGCGTTTTTCGTCGTCCTCCTCCTTTTGGCGCAGTGGAACATTGGTCTGACTGAAATGCTCTCGCCAATCCTGATCCATCTGTACCAAGCGGTCGAATTCCGCTTGAAAATCATCCACCGGTTCATTGGCGCCCCTTTCACTGGTGGGATCCACGTTGACATCCGCCGGGGGCTCAGCCGGATCATTCTGATTATTGATGGGAGCGTCCTCATCCCCCCGGGACTCTCGAGCATCCACTTGCACTTCCATCGTTGGAATTTCTTCCAGCACCGGATTCTGCTGGAGTTCCTGCTCAACCAACGCCTTGAGTTCCAAGGTGGGAGCCTGCAGCAAGGCTAGCGACTGTTGCAGTTGCGGTGCCAGCACCTGCGACAGTTGCATTTTCTGTGATAAATACAGACCCTGCGCCATATGGGTTTAAATTTACCCTAAAAGGCCGTACCGCCTCAAGCAAGAAGTTGGTACAATGATTGCTTTTCATTTTGCGTGCCACAATTTTTCTCGCTATTGTACCCGGTCTAATGGAACTGGTCATTTCCCATTCCGTTCAGAGGTTTCCGGGGAAAAATGACCCTGCCCACCTCTCCCAAAATTCGCTCGCAAACTGTTATGCTACAGTTAATTACGCAAAAACACAAACTCGCCGGGATTTTTTTGCCGGATAACTTTACACTCCAGGGAACCTCCCCATACCCAATTGCAACTTGTTGCCTTTAAGGGACTTTTGAAAACCAAAGTGCTGGCTGAGCCGAACCTGCTGATATATTGTCAGAATGTTTTACAGTCGATATTCAAGTCACCACACGATCATAACTTTCTGCATATAAACAGGTTACGAAATTGTGAGGAACCGCAACTGGGGCCTGGCCAGGAAATTGTCGGGATGTTTTACAGAAAAACGGCCAGAGTGCCAAGGCTGCTGAAAATTCATTTTTTACATTACTCATTCAAGCTGTGATGGTTGCGGTATTATTCCATTTTCACCTTGCAGCTTTGGCACATCAATTGCTCGTTGAAAGTCATCCATTTTATGATGGATTGATCTAAATAGAAATCCCTGATTTCTTGTCGCCCAACAGGTCAAACTCGCCGCGTAATTCGTTTTATGCGTTTCGCGGCGAGTTTTTTTGGGCGGAGCGCAAAGCTGCCGACTTTTTAATTGAATCAGGGACGATTCGCGGGTAGAGCATGGATTATGAGAACTCCTTATTTTCAAATCCGTGCGGGCCTGGCTGGCTGGTTGTTTTTAGCCCAAGGCATGGTTGGAGCTTCGGAAACGGCACGGATCGATTCACGCCGGGAGTTGTTTGTGGATCGATTTCTGATCGATCAATTGGCGGGTGCCCGACTAGTTTTGCACACCCCTCAGCCGCAGGAAAAAGTTCTCGAATTCACAGAACCTTGGGAAGGTGTGTATTGCGCCTATTTCACCCTCATCCAAGACGATGGGAAATACCGCCTTTATTATCGCGGCATGCCTGAAGCAAGGCACGACTTGGACACCGAAGTCACATGCTATGCCGAAAGCAAAAACGGGATAGACTGGGAAAAGCCGCCACTGGGCTTGTTCAATGTGCGCGGCACGCGAGCCAATAATGTGGTGCTGGCCCGGCACCGGGCCTGCCACAACTTCTCGCCTTTTCTGGATACCAATCCCCAGGCAGTCCCCGCGCAGCGATATAAGGCTTTGGGAGGAACCGGCGAACCGGGCTTGATCGCCTTGGTTTCCCCGGATGGCATTCACTGGACCGAATTGCAAAAGGAGCCAGTCTTCACCCGGGGTGCTTTCGATTCCCAAAATGTCTCATTTTGGTCGGCTGTAGAGGGATGCTATGTGTGCTATTTCCGCATTTTTAAAAACGGTGTGCGCTGGATCAGCCGCACCACTTCCCACGATTTTGTTCATTGGACTGCCCCGGTGGACATGGAAGCGGGGGAAAACCCCTTGGAGCACCTTTACACGAACCAAATCCAGCCCTATTCCAGAACGCCGCACATATATTTGGGACTGTCCACCCGGTTTATGCCGGGCCGGCGGGTTTTGACCGAAAGCCAGGCAAAGGCGGCCGGCACCTCCATCGCATTCGATTTCCGGAACGATTGCGCAGATATTGTGCTGACATCCACCCGCGGTGGTGGCGATTTTCAGCGAACATTCATGGACGCCTTCATCCGGCCCGGTTTGGATATTCGCAATTGGACCTCGCGCGCCAATTATGCCGTGCATGGCATCATCCCCGCCGGAACCAATGAATTATCCATTTTTGTGAACCATAACTTGGGTTACCCGACCATCCATTTGCGCCGATATAGTCTGCGGATGGACGGTTTTGTCTCCGTCAATGGCCCATACGCAGGTGGTGAAATGATCACCAAGCCGTTGGTTTTCACCGGCCGAAAACTGGCCCTCAATTACTCCACCTCGGCCGCAGGCAGCGTCAGGGTGGAATTACAGGATGCCAGCGGCCGAGCCCAACCGGGATTCGCCTTGCAAGACTGCCCGGAAATCATTGGCGATGAAATCAACCGGACCGTGGCCTGGAAGGATGGTGGAAACCTTGCACCTTGGGCGGGCAAACCAGTGCGCCTTCGGTTTCATCTAAAAGATGCGGACTTGTTTGCGCTCCAGTTCACCGAGTGATTCAGCACACGTTGCCTCCTGCGCTAATGGAACTTAGTTTATGTTCGTCATTGAAACCAACTGCGGCGAGGACAAATCCACCTGGTATCGGCGCCTGGCCAGCCAAGCTGAAGCTCTGTTCGCCGGGGAATCGGATTTTATCGCCAATGCCGCTAATTGCGCTTCGCTGTTATTCCACTCCTTGCCAGGCTTAAATTGGGCGGGCTTCTACCGCGCGGATGATGACGGCTTGGTGCTGGGTCCGTTCCAAGGCAAACCCGCTTGTGTGCGCATTCCACACGGCAAGGGAGTTTGCAGCGCGGCAGCATCCCGGAGGCGGACCGTCTTGGTTGAAAATGTCCATGAATTCCCCGGGCATATTGCCTGCGATTCCGCTTCCCGATCAGAAATAGTTGTGCCGCTGATAAAAGATGGCTGCCTATGGGGAGTGCTGGATCTCGATAGTCCGATCCTGAAGCACTTCGACCCCGTCGATCAAGCAGGACTGGAGAGCTTGGTGGAAATCCTCCTCCGGCATTCCGACTTGAAATAAAACCCCCAAAACAGTGTCAAACGGCGTGGGCCAACTGAAAAAAACCGGGCAAGTTTGAATTCTCACCCGTGGATGGCTTCAATGCCGGAGCAATATTTGGACATCCGGGTGAGCCGGGTGGGGAAACTATTGGCGATGCGGTCCGCCATCGGAGCCGCCTTCCGGTCATATTTTAGCTCCACCACCAAGATGCTGGATTTTATCCCCGAGCATTGCCAACTACCATCCGTCAGGGAAACCGGGTGATACTCCAGGCCCGAATCCAAGGTGAGACGGAAAGCGCCGTCCGCCGAAAGGTAATAATGGCGGTGGTAACGATTCACCAAAGATGGCTCCTCAGAGGCAAGCGCGGCAGCGGCCTGAGGGTGCAAACCGGACTTCTTAAAAGCCGCCATCAAAGCCCGGAATTCCAACCCATTCTCCAGTGAAAAGGGTGGCAGCGGAAAGGAATCCTTGGTGCCGAGCAAACCATGTTTGCGTTTGAATTCCAAAATGGGCGAGGCCACGCGGCCCAATAATGGCCCATACCAGCGGATGCGAACTTTAGTGCGATTGGAAGCCCCCGCCTTGTTCTCAAAATAATGCCCCAGGCCGGGCGAATCGAGGTAGATATTATTGATATGCCGTGGCGGGAAAACCGTGCGAAACATCGCGGGATTGAGCCTGATCCAAAGCAAAGCTTCCGATAGTTTGACATTCTCGCAAACCAGCTTGCGCTCGTAGCGATATTGGGGACCGTCAGCCTGGGACATGGCAAAGAAGCGGGGGAACGAGTTAAGCGCCAATCCCGCGTTCCTCAAGGAAACTGATCTTGATGTCCTTGCCCAAGGCGCGCAGCTGTTCAGTGCAGAGGTGTACATGCTGGACACTCTTGAAATTGGCCAGGAAGCAGGCCTCCACCGAAGCCGGGGATTCGTCAAAACGCTTGAGCATGGCGTTGGAGCTATGCTGCTGCAAAGTTTCCATGATTCGCGGCAAGGTGATGCTGCCTGGGGATTCGGAGTTGATGGTGAGGTAAAGGTTGGGCTGGTTGGAAGGCTTGGCCAGCCAGGCTTTCAGGATAACGATGCCCACCAGGACCACGAAGCCCGAAACGGTGACCGCCATTTGCTTGGCTCCCAGCCCCAAGCCGATGGCCATGGCCAGAAACAAGAAGCTGAGTTCCTCGGGTTCCTTGATCGCTGATCGAAAGCGGATGATCGAAAGCGCCCCAACCAGCCCAAGCGAGAGCGCCAACGATGATTGGACGACGGTGATGATGAGCATCGTGGTGGTCGTGAGCAGAACAAAATTGCGCGCGAACAGATCGCGATTGGAGAGCGCAAAGCCAAACCGCACATAGATCCGGCCCAGCAGGTAAGAAAGGACCGCCGCCAGAATCAGGTTGGAAATGAACCAAGGCAGTTCCGCTTTGCTGAACTGCATATACAAGGACTCCAATAAAATGTCTTTTTGACCCATAATAACAAATTTACCATTCACCCGCCGGAGCGTGCCTGCCGATTACGACACGCCTCCCCGGCGTCCGGTTACATATGCCGGCGAGGATCTTCACAAAACCATCCAATCAATGCAATGATGGTCATAATCCGGTCACAACCCGATCCAGCAGCCTGGAGGAACCACTGTTTTAACCGAAGCTGCTCAAACCGCGGTTCCTTCAGGATTCACACGGTTCTTTGGTTGTCGTGGGCTCTCTGTTTGACGGCCCAGCCGATAAAAACTATTACTACCCCATGCCATTAATCGATTTATCGCATCCACTGGCTCAAGGGCAACCCGCCTATCCAGGTGACCCTGAACTAATCGTCACGGAGCACAGTTCCATCGCCGCCACCGGTTGTAACGTAAGCCGGATCTGCATCGGTTCCCACCAGGGAACACACCTGGATGCGATGCATCATATATTTTCTGATGGCCGAACCATCGATCAAATGCCCTTGGGCTGGTTTTACGGTCCCGCGCGCGTTCTGCGGCTACCAAGGAAGGCGGGCGGGACAATCCGTTTTGAAGACCTGTCCCCATTTGAATCCGAACTCCAATCCGAAGCCAAAATCATTCTGGCCACCGGTTGGGACAAGGCCCAAGGACAGCCGGGCTATTTCACCAGTGCCCCCAGCCTGTCCCTGGCCGCCTGCCGCTACCTGGTCTCCCGGAAAATACGTTTATTAGGCATGGATATGCCTTCACCCGGACCCGATTGGCAGGCAATCCACCAAATCTTCCTGGCCCGGGAGGCTGAAACGGTCCTGGTGGAAGGCCTGGCGAACCTGGATCTCGTTCCGGACGAGTTCACTTTCATAGGCTTTCCCCTGCCCTTCCAAGGTCTGGACGGATCACCGATTCGTGCGGTGGCGGCTTTTTGAATAGCCAGGCCGGAAAACCACTCTGTGAACCTGTGCAAACGGGTCAAAACCAGCTTGCTTTAACGCCCGGCTGGATGAAAGTGGTTGGAGCGAAAACAGAACACAAGCTTATGCCTGGTATTTTTTATAAACCGATGGACCGCCGGAGTTTTATCACGACCACTCTGTTGGGAGGCGCCGTGGTTTCAGCACTGAAACTGCCCGGGGCCGCAGCGGCAGCAGAGGAATCATCCCAACTCCATTTGGCCTTGCTGTCCGATACTCACATCCCCGGCGACCGAAAAAACGGTTACCGGGGCTTTAATCCGTGGCAGAGCCTTAAAGATATCATCCCGGCGGTGGCTGCGGCGCACCCAGCAGGGGTGGTTATCAGCGGCGACCTGGCGCGGCTTGAAGGAAAGCCTGAGGATTACCGCGAGGCCAAAACCCTCCTGGAACCATTGGCCAGCCAGATGCCCGTTTATATCGGACTCGGCAACCATGACGACCGAACCCAGTTTCTTAAGGTTTTCCAAAATACATCGCCAGCAAACCATCCCAAAGTTCAGGATCGCCATCTCACACTGCTGGAGCATCCCGTGGTGCGCATCCTGGTTCTTGATTCCTTGTTCACATCGAACAAAGTGGCCGGCCTGCTGGGACGCCAGCAAAGACTTTGGCTCGCCAGCAACTTGGGGCGCTTTGAAGATCGCCCCCTGGTCCTGGCGGTGCACCACACCCTGGGCGATGACGATGGCGATTTGCTGGACACTGACCGGCTATTTTCCCTGCTGCGTCCCCACCGTCACATCAAAGCGATCATCTTTGGCCATTCGCACACTTGGAAGCTCTCGGAGCACGACGGCATCCAATTAATCAACCTCCCTTCAACGGCCTACAACTTTTCTGATCGCGATGCGATTGGCTGGATGGAAGCGCAATTCCAGCCGGCCGGGGTTTCCTTGACCATGCACGCCTGTGCTGGCAACCGGGAGGAAGATGGGAAAATTACTTTTATCAAGTGGAGTTGACGGCCTTTACGGAGGTCGAACTGCCAACCGGCGGGGCGAAGTTAAAATTCCAGGAGCCGTTCCACCGATTCGATCAGGCCCTCCTTGGTTACCTGCTTGGGAGTGGCGGATCCTTCAAAGGTCAGGAACTGTTTTTTCGCCTTGATGGGAGTTGCGATCTGATACGGTTTGCAGTCCGGAATCGCCGCCATGGCCTTTACCGCACCGGCGTATAAGGCACGGCGGGTTTCCTCGAAAGGGTATAACATGGCGCTTTCCCGCGAGAGCCCCTTCTTAACCGCCACTTTGACGCAGGCGTCTCCAAAAAAGCGTTCCGCTTCGCGGCAAGTTGCATCGTCCCCGGTTACCAAGATCGGCGGCACTCCGAAATGAGCCGCCACTGCGGCGCATTGGGCCAACTCCCCGGATTCCACTCCATTATACCAATAACGGTTTTCGCTCTTGCTGGATTGCGTATGGTGCAACACCCCATCCGGGGTGCCCATCATGGCATGATAGCCCAGCAACACCAACCCCGCACAAGTTTGATCCAATCCAGGAAAAATTTGGGGTCTGGGCAGGCCGGTGATATACTTCGCCCCCGGCTCCATCAAGTGGGGGATGATCGCCTGGTTCCCATGCCCATCGAGCACCACAACTTCGGTGGCTCCACCGTCCCGCAAGCCGCGGACCACCGCCGCCACATCGCCCATGAAATATTCCCGGGCCTGCCGCGCCAGGGGCGTTTCCGTCTCGCGGGTTTGGGCAAAAGAAAACACTCCACTGATCCCCTCCAGGTCCGTGATGACGTAAATTTTACGCTCCGCTCCCGAAGCCCAAGCGGGGCTGCATACGGAGAACAGCAGGCAGGCGAAAAGGGCCGTAACTTCGGAAATTCTCATGGTTCACATGCTGGCCGAAACATCTCGGAATTCAAGCCTGGAATGGGCGCCTCAAGGCCCCCGAAAAACCGCTGAGAAAACGCCCATTCAAAGAGGCTGCATAACCGGCTGGCCAACCCCCAACAACCGCTCGTATAGCCGGTAAGTCTTGTAAGGCTGGCCCCCAAAAAGCTGGATCAAGCGCTGCACCTTGATGTTATCCTCCAGGATCCAGGATGCTTCACCCGCCTCATAGCCGGCGCGGATGGCATATTGCAAGGTGCGCGAAAACATCACTGATTCGATCCCCTTCCAGCGGTATTTCTTTTTGACGCCGAGGGCCACCACCCGCAATACTCGTGGCCGCTTCCAGTCGAGGTAATACGGCAGGAATTTCCAAAGCCCCGGGGATAACAGCCTGCCCCGCAATGGCTGAATGGCCTCGTTGAAATCCGGCAGCGCCAACAAAAAGGCCACCGGTTCATCATCGGTTTCGGCCAGCCACACCAAGCCTTCGCGGAACAGGGGCAGCAGACGTTCCGCCATTAATTCCATTTCGCCGCTGGTCATTGGCACAAAGCCCCAATTGTCCTCCCAAGCTGAGTTATAAACCTCCCGGATTCCGCCCAAGTCCACCCGCAGGTTTTTCTTCTTCACGGCCCGCACGCGGATGGGCTGCTGCCGCTGATCGAAGATGCTGGAGATGCGCTCCAGGCGTTGCACGGGACTTTGCTTCAGGTCGATCAAGTAGGCGTGCAGATCCTTGATTTTATAGAAAGACTCGTTTTCGATCAGTTTTTTATAGTAAGATGGATTGTAGGTCATCATGAAAACCGGGGGGGAGTCGAAGCCCCGCATCAGCAGCCCCGCCTCGTCGTTGGTGGAAGGGTTGGTGGGGCCAAGAATCCGCAGCGCCCCTTTCTTGCCCGCCCAGTCAACCGCCGTGTTAAACAGCGCACGACTCACCTGCGCATCGTCAATGCATTCAAAAAAACCAAAAAAGGCCACCTGCTCATGGTGATATTGGTTGTAATTGTGATCCACGATGCCCGCGATCCGGCCCACATCCCGCCCCCCAACCTGGGCCACCCACAAGGCCATCTCCGCGTGCTGGAAAAAAGGATTCCGTGCGCTGAAGACGGTTTTAAGGTCCATCAGCATCGGGGCCACCCAATTCGGGTCGCCTGCGTAAATCCCATAGCTCACCCGCAAAAATCGATCCACCTCGCGGGCTGTGCTAGGCAGCGGAACAATGGTCACACCAGCATTCATTGGCAAACGGCAGAACAATGGCGGAAGTCCGGCATCGCCGGCAAGGATTTTCCAACTGCCCGATTATGGCGCCCCCAATCCAATCCATCAAAACAGTGGAAAATCGCCAGCCCAGCCAGGGAAAAGCGCTTCCACTCCACAGCCGCCGCCCTGGCTCAACCATGGGACTGGATAGCCGCCGCGCGCCAATGGCTCCGGTGGTTGACACGCAACGATCAGTTTGTAGTATCAGATTGCTCAATAAACCAATGAAAACTATTTTTTCCGCATCGGCCCTGTGGCTTATGGCCGGCCTGGCAGCTCATTCCGCCCAGGCACCTTCGGCGTCCACCGCCGTCACCACCGCCACCAATCTGGCGCCATCCCTGTTGGTGGTGGAATTCCAGCTGCAAAAGGACAAAGGCGAAACACCCCGCGGGGCGGGCCTGCTTGAGCGCTGCCCCAGCTGTGGCAAATTCCACGTGGATCAAGCCGCTGAAATGCTCCAGGAAGAACGCCCGCTGGCCCTGGCAGGCTACCTGCTAGCGGATCGGAAAGTGGTCCTGGAAGATCCCCTGGTTCACCCTCGTTTCATCCAGTCAATACGGGTGCGCCTGGGCAGCGCCAGTGTATCTGCGCGGTTGTCGGCTTACGCGCGCCACAAACTGGCCTTGATGCTGGAATTATCCGCCCCCTTGCCGGGCGCCCGTCCCTTGCAGTTCGACACCCGGGGTGAGGAACCATTCCTTTTGGATCATTTCCTGTCGGGAAACGGCGAATGGCTCCAAAGTCTCACCCCCCTCGCCAACGCCGTCGCTGTTCGCGCCAATAGCGTCGCCATCGTAACGCCCCCTGCACCAGGCTTGATCCTGGACAGCCGGGGAATCCCCGTGGGCCTGCAATTCGATGGCGAACTACCCCTGGACGGCTCCTGGAAAGGCACCCCGCTGGACTGGATTTGGGCACCCTTGGAAACCGTTCAGGAACACCTGCTGGAGCTGGAAAAATCGACCAGCCAGACGTTGCTGAAAGTAACCCTCGGCTTCCGCAGCCCAAAGCAGCGCCCGGATCAGCAAATGCGGTTTGCCCCCATGGGCGCAGAGGATGACAATGCCACTGAGCAGAGTGCGTTGGGTGTGGCTGTTAAACCAGATCAGATCCTGGTGCTGGCCAGTTTGAAATCAAAAACCACCGCGCGTCTGGAAAAAATCACCGTCCATCCCGCCAACGGATCGCCGGTCGAGGCCCGTTTCCATGCCTCGCTCAAGCATTTTGGTTGTTTTCTGGCCAAACTGGAATCCCCCCTCCCCAAGGTGATCGGTGACAGTGGCCGGAACATTGTGACTTACCGTGACGAGCGGATTTTATTCGTCGATTTGAACGTGCAAGGCGGCAAAAGGGTGGGTTTCTACCAACCGGGCGGCATCTCCTTCTACAAACTCCGCGCCCAAGGCCGTCCTTACCCGGAGTTGGTGGGGGATTACGCCCGCACGTTTTTGTTTGACTGGAGTGGCAACTTGCTGGCCATGCCCCTGAAGGAACGTCAAACCCTTTCCATCGAAGAGTTCCACGAAGCCGCCAATGAAGCAATCTCCACTCCTTTTCGCTACGTCCTGGATTCGCTCGCCAAGTTGAGCGAGTCCTCTGATCCTGCCAACGTGCCCCTCACCGAAGCCGAAGACAGCCGCCTGGCCTGGCTGGGCGTGGAACTGCAACCCTTGAACAAGGATCTCGCCCGGGTGAACAAGGTTTCGGATGAAACACGCGATGGCGAAACTGGAGCCTTGGTTACCTATGTTTACGAAGGATCTCCCGCCGCCAAAACCGGGCTGGAACCGGGCAGTATTCTGTTGCGCGTGCGCAGCCATGCCCAACCCTCCGCCATCGACATCAAGATTGAAGATGACCGCCAGCGCCTGCAGGATTTCCCTTGGGATCGGCTCGATGAAGTGCCGGACCAGTTCCTCGACCGGATTCCATCTCCCTGGCCATCACCGGAAAATAATTTCATCCGGTTGCTGACCGGCCTTGGTTTTGGCGCTGAATTCAACCTTGAATTCGTGAAAAACAGCCAGTTGACCAACTGCAACTTCAAAGTCGAGGCGAGCCCCGCCCATTTTGATGCCGCGGAGCGGTATAAAGCCGACAATCTGGGTGTCACGGTGAAGAACCTCACTTACGAGGTGCGCCGCTATTTGCAGCGCGGCTCCGAGGAACCCGGAGTGGTCATTTCCAAAGTGGAGCAAGGCAGCAAGGCCGCCGTGGCCGGCATCAAGCCTTTTGAATTGATCACTCATGTGAATGATCAACCTCTGGCCAGCGTGAAGGAGTTCCAAAAGCTCTCCACGCAACCGGGCGAATTGCGCCTTTCGATTAAACGGATGGATAAAGGCCGGATCGTCAAGCTCACTGGCGGCCAATGACCGTCCCCGGAGACCGTGAAAGATGTAAAATCGGCCTGAGGAACCACTAGCTGGCCAATCTTCGGCTTGCCACGAGCCACAGGCATGGTAAACAACTGAATCGGCAACTCGCCCGGAGTTGCCCGGTGGCTTGAAGCCACCAAGCGATCCGGTTTGATGCGGGACGGAAAGGAACCATGCTGAAGTGCCATGAGTTGTTTGGATTTATGACGCCTGGGTTGGCCCAGGAGATCTTGGATTTTGTTTATAAAAACGAAAAGCCGGTTTACCGGGGTATCCTGGTGGCCGTGGCTGAGGCCAGAAAACTGCGGCCGATCTTCTATGAGCGCAAGCCCCGTTCCGAGCGCCACAAGGACATGCTCGAAATGTTGAGCCGGCCCCGCATGGAAACCGTCTCCGCCGACCTCCTCCGCAACTGGCTCCTCAAATCCGAAAGCACCATGCTCAAGGAATTTCTGGACCTGCTCCAAATCCAGCACAAGGACGGCATCGTCGAGGATTTCCCCACCACCATCGAGGACGCTCTTTTGAAATCCGCAGTGGATGCCCTTCTGGCCAAACACCCAAAAGAACGCGTCATCATTTACTTGAGCGGATTTTGCGCCATGAACACCGCCAGTTGGCCCAACTTGGAAGCCATGCTGGGGAGCGATGAAAGATTGCAGCTCGTTTAGCTTTAGTTAACGCGTTAGCCCGATCCCGGACGCCTGGCAGCGGAGTTTGTTATGAAACTTGCAACATTCATGGTTTCCGCGCTCCTCGCGGGTTTGGCACATGGCACGCTCGCGGCTGGGGATGACTCACGTCAGGTAATGGCTATTCCGGGCCAGGCCCCGGCAATCCGCCAGAATCGGCCAGCTATCATTCCGGTGGCTGATAAGGTTGCCTGCCAGATTGCCGACCGGCAGGACTTCACCCAGCCTGATTGCCTGGAATTATCCGGGTGGCTGGGTTCGCGCATCGCCGCCAACGCGGAAAACCGCCTGTCGAAAATCGATACGGACCGGTTGCTGGAAGGTTACCGGCGACGGCCCGGCCGACAATCCTGGGATGGCGAGCATGTGGGCAAATGGCTGCACGCCGCCACCCTGGCCTGGATTAATACCGGCGATGCCACCTTGCGCCGGAAGCTGGACCAAACCGTGGCTGAATTATCCCGGTGCCAGTTGGCGGACGGCTACCTGGGCACTTACCTGCCTCAAGACCGGTGGACGGAATGGGATGTTTGGGCCCATAAATACAATCTGATCGGGCTTCTCACGTATCTGCGCTACACTGGCAACCTGGAACCACTGCCTGTTTGCAGGCGCATGGGCGACTTGTTGTGCAACACTTTTGGGGACACGCCGGGAAAAAGAGACATCATCCAGGCCGGGCACCACGTGGGCATGGCGCCCACCAGCGTTCTGGAGTCCATGGTGTGGCTTTACCGCCTGACTGGCGAACCACGCTACTTGGAATTTTGCCAATACATTCTGCGCGCCTGGGAGCAGCCGAACGGCCCTAAAATCGTTTCAACCCTGCTGCGAGCCAAAAGGGTCGATAAGGTGGGTAATGGCAAGGCTTACGAAATGTTGTCCTGCCTCAATGGGGCCTTGGAATATTATCGGACGGTGGGCGGGGACCGCCGGATTCTCGACGCCTGCCTTAATGCCTGGCGGGATATTGTGGACCAGCGCCTTTATCTCACCGGGGCCGCCAGCTATGGGGAGCTTTTCCATGACAACTTCGATTTGCCCAATGTGGCCAGCGTGGGAGAAACCTGCGTCACCGTCACCTGGCTGCAGTTCAACACCCATTTATTGCGATTGACCGGTGAAGCTCGTTTTGCGGAGCAATTGGAGCGGGTGGTTTTGAACCAGCTCTTCGGCGCTCAGAAAGGTGATGGTTCGGCTTGGGGATATTATGTCCAGATGGAAGGTAAAAAACCCTATAGCGCAACCTTGGACGGCCACTGCTGTCTCTCGAGCGGCCCCCGCGGCGTGGCCTTGATACCCTCTTTCGCGGCGGCCGTGGATGGCGATGGCGTAGTCCTCAACTTGTTCGATTCCGGGCGGGCCAGGCTTCGCCTGCGGGATGGCACCGCTGTGGGGTTCAGCACGACCACCGAATATCCCAGCCATGGCCGGATCCATCTCGCGATCCAACCCGGCGCCAGAAAAGAATTTGCAGTGAAAGTCCGCATTCCCGCCTGGTGCCAACAGCCGGCCTTCCAAGTTAATGGACGGGACGTTGATACTCCGCCATCAGTGGATGGTTACGCCTGTTTCCGGCGGGAATGGAGTCCTGGCGACCAAATGGATTTGAATTTCCCACTCGCGCCGCGGGTGGTGGTGGGAGATCACAAAAACGAAGGCAAGGCCGCCTTGCTTTACGGCCCCTTGGTGCTCGCGGCGGACGAGGCTTTGCTGGGCACCCCAAACCGGGTGCTCAACCTGGTGGCCCTGGCCAGCTCCGATTTGGCCAGCCTGGCGGTCAAACCAACCCGCCCCCCTAAAGTTTTCCAGTCTTGGGCAGCCGCGCTGGCGTTTCAAGTCCAGGCGGTTTCGCGCCGGCGTGGCTTGCCGATGGAAATTGAGCTGTTGCCTTTTGCCGACGCGGGCGGCACCGGTTCCGCTTACAAGGTGTGGCTGCCGCTATACCGATCCTCCGCTTCCGGCAACCCGCTCTTCTTCGGCCAGGAGAGCCGGTCACGAGCCGGGAACGTGAACGGCTCCATCAATGACGAGGATCCGCAAAGCCTGGTGGTGACTTTCGACGGTCATCCGGCAGCTGAAGATTGGTATGCGGTTGCCTTGGATGAACCATCAGCCATGGACCGGATTTCCTTCGTGCATGGTCAAACCTTTCACGATGGAGGCTGGTTTGACGTTTCCGACGGCCGGCCCAGAGTGCAGGTGCAAACCACAAAAGGTGGCTCCTGGCAGGAGGTGGGAATCTTGGCGGACTATCCGGCGACCACTGCCACCAACCCGGCGGGACTCAAAGGCGGTGAAAGCTTTACTTGCCGGCTGGCAGTGCCCATCACGGTCTTGGGACTCCGGGTGATTGGCAAACCCGGTGGCGGCGATAATCCCCGCCAGGCCTTTTCCTCCTGCGGCGAATTGCGGGCGTTCGAGGTGGGGAAATAAGCCCCCCCCCGCTGAATCACTCCTTGCCCGCGGTGGGGCAAAGATCCTTGAGCTCGCACCCGGGACAATCGGGATTTCGGGCTCCACAGCGGCGGCGGCCGTGCCAGATCAGCCAATGGCTGAAGATCGTCCACTGGTTTTGCGGCACCAAACTCTGCAGATCGATCTCGATCTTCACCGGATCCTTTTCGGCGGAAAGCTTCAACCGGCCAGACAGGCGGCTCACATGGGTATCCACCACCACGCCGTGGTTTTGGCCGAAAGCATTGCCCAGCACCACATTGGCGGTCTTGCGCCCCACCCCATCCAACTGGATCAATTCCTCCATGGAAGGCGGCACTTGGCCGGAATATTTTTGCTCCAGGATCGCGCAACAAGACTGAATATTCCTGGCTTTGGTCCGGAACATCCCCAAACGTCTTAAGTCCTGCTCCAAATCGGCGAGCGGCGCCCTGGCATAATCAGCAGCCCGCTGGTATTTCTTAAACAAGCCGGCCGTCACCAGGTTTACTTGTTTGTCGGTGCAACGGGCGGAAAGAATCGTGGCGATCAGCAACTCCAGTGGATTGCCATAGTTCAACTCGCAGTGGGCATCAGGATAAGCCCGCTTGAACCGCTCGATGAGGCAGGCGGTGCGGGCGATCTTGCGGGCGAGGCTTTCAGCCATGGATTCCCCCCGATTTTCAACGCCGGTTCACAGGGATGTCAGGCTTCGGACACTCCCGAGCCGGTTTCCGGATACTCGAAAATCCGCCCCTCGTAGTTGCGCAATACCACCCGATCAGCATTATGGCTTAACACATAATCGGGATTGATGGGCACCTTGCCTCCGCCCCCAGGCGCATCGATGACATACTGGGGAATGGCATAACCGGTGGTATGTCCGCGCAAACCGCGGATGATTTGCAGTCCTCGCTGCACACTGGTGCGCAGGTGGGCGGAGCCCGCGATCAGGTCGCACTGATACAGATAATACGGTTTGACCCGGCACATCAGCAGTTTGTGCACCAGCGCCCGCATGGTGCAAAGGTCATCGTTGACCCCTCGCAGCAGGACCGATTGGTTGCCCAAGGGAATGCCAGCGTCCGCCAGGCGGCCCAGAGCCACCCGCACCTCATTTGTCAATTCCCGTGGATGGTTTGCATGAATGCTGATGAAAAGCGGATGGAATTGCTTCAGCACCGCCACCAGCGCCGGAGTGATGCGCTGCGGAAGAAAAATGGGAATGCGGGTTCCGATCCGTAAAAACTCCACGTGCGGAATCACTCGCAACTGTCCGAGGAGATATTCCAACCGTTCATCGCTTAACAGCAAAGGATCTCCGCCACTCAGCAAAACGTCCCGGATTCCGGGATGCTCCCGGATATAGGCCAGTTGCCGGTCGAATTCCGGGTGAAAATCATACCCACTGGCATTGCTCACCAGGCGGGATCGCGTGCAATACCGGCAATAGGATGCGCAGCGGTCAGTCACCAGGAACAGCACCCGGTCAGGATAACGATGCACCAGTCCGGGAACCGGCGAGTGCTCATCCTCACCGCACGGATCCAACATCTCCCAATCCCCCACCTGCGTTTCCTCCACCCGGGGGATCACCTGCCGGCGAATCGGGCAACCCGTGTCGGACCAATCAATGAGGCTGAAAAAATAAGGGGTTATCGCCAAAGCCAGCTTATGGTTGGCCAGCACCGCACCGCTGCGTTCCTCGGCCGTCAGGTTTGGAACCCATTGCTCCAACTGCTTCAAGGAAGTAATCCGGTGTTTCAACTGCCATTGCCATTGGTTCCAATCCGCATCCGGCACATCGGCCCAAAAACCACGGCCCGCCGAAGCGAATTCCTTCAGCGATTCCGGGCACTCAGGCTCTGCTGAAAGCCCTTCATTTATAGCTGCAACTGGAGCTAACATTCAACGTCACTTTAATTTCACGCAAGCCATTGTCAAGTTGCCAGCCAGGGCCAGATCCCCTCCAGCCAGCGCATCTTTTTCTTCTGCTTGCGGGTCCACCTTGGGAGGCCACCGTCACCGATCCCGCCTCCGCTGGTTTCCATCGATAAGGCCAGGCACCATCCTGGCAATCTCATCCGGCCATTGAGAAAGCCAAAGGGAAACCCACCCTTCCCAACCGCAATGACCTGGCCACGCTATGCCATCAAATCTGCCTCTGCCGATAATCAGGGTGCGTTCAGACTTGACCGCCTCGGGAAGAAGTGGTTGCAATAGAGGCAATGAAGAATAAAATTTTTGCGTTACTGTTTTGCGGTTGCCTGGTGGCCCTTTTTTCCGGCTGTGTCAGCACTTTGGATGGGCATTCCCAAGCTGGCTGGCCCACTTCCCACGACCGCATCGAAAGTTTCTACCCCCGCCCGCCCGCCCAGGTTTTTGCCGCCAGCAAGGAGGTAATCAAATTCATGGGAGTTTTGACCGCCGATAACACTGTGAACAGCATTGCCATGGGTAAAATCAACACCTCCACCGTCTGGATTCAAGTGTCACAAAAAGATGAAACCGTGACCGGCGTGGTGGTGCAAGTTCGCACGAAGGGTGGAGGCACAGATATCGGACTGGCGAGCGAAGTCGATAAACGGATTGCTTTGCAGCTGACGCAGATGCGTTAGCCGCAGTCTTTATTGATCTGGCTCGCCAAAGCCCACCCTCGGGAAAAAGGGGGAAATCTCCCCTCTTTTTCTTATTGTTCCACCACTTTGTGCCATTAGTCAGCTACGGAAAGGCCGCCGGTAGATCAGGCATCCTTGAACGATGATTCGGCCAATCAACCAGCACCAGTCCCTGTCAGCAGAAGCCCATATCGAATTCCACGGGTGCTGACCCGCAAAGTTTGGATATCCAGTTTTACCATCAACCGCGCATGGATCAGCGCGCTCATCAGGATCACATCGGCCTTTTGGGGTGGAAGTCCTATTATTTGGCGCCTTTCCTCAAGGGTTTTACCCCATAGCCCAAGAGCACAATCCTGAATCTGGTCACGGGTGATCAAAGCTGCCTCAATTAACTGTCGTTCAAAATTTGGCAAGCGGAGGTGCATGGAGGCCAGCAATCCGCTGGCTCCACCGGTGCCCACCAACTGCACCGGCGCACCGTGACCGCTGGAAATCCAAGGCCGGACCACCGGTAAAATTTCACCCCCGATGAAATCGTCCAGCCAACATCGGCAACTTACAAGCTGCTCGCTGGTGGGCGGGTTGGCGTGCGGGTATTTTTCCAGCAACCGTATGGCTCCCAAAGGGAAGCTCCGGCGAATCAAACCTGGCTGCCCACGATATACGAACTGGGTGCTGCCGCCTCCGGTGTCCATGATCAAAGCTGGCAATTGGGCGAGGCATAGATCTGAGCAGACGCCTTTATAAGCCAATTCCGCCTCCTGTTCGCCGGATATTATTTCCAAAGGCAATCCGCTGGCAGCACGGATGGCCGCCACGAGCTCAGCCCGATTTTCCGCATCGCGGGCGGCGCTCGTGGCCACCAACCGAATAGTATCGCAACCGCGGTCGCGCGCCATCCCCATGAATCGCCTCACCGCCTTGGCGGTGCAGGCAATGGCCTCGGGTTGCAGCTGATGGTTCTCATAAAACCCCCGTCCGAGCCGCGTTTGCTCGCTGGTTTCCAGCCAGGGGATTACCTGGCTGCCACACACCTCTCCGATGAGCAACTTGACCGAGTTGGTGCCCACATCAATGACCGCCTGCGGGTTGGCGCTCATGGATTCCTTTCCGGTTCGATCAGCGGCCGCACGATTTTGTCCAGCTTCACCTCCGGCAGCAACATGAGCGAAGCCACCAGAATGAGCCCGGCACTGATCCAGCCCAGCGTGGTGATGGACAACGGCCCCAGCAACTGGAAGGCTATCCACGGTGCCACCACCCCGCGCAGCCCGGTAAAAAAGGTGTGCACTGCCATATAGTCGGCCACGCGGTCGGGTGGCGCCAATTTGGTGACCCACAAGCTCCAAGCCACGTCTCCACCTGCATTGGAGATTCCGAACACCACTGCACCAAGTATCAGTCCGGGCATGGAATCACTGAAGAAGAACGACAGGATACCCAATCCGAAGCCCAAATTCAAAACCACCCGCAGGAGGAAAAAATTCATGTGGTCGAACAGCCATCCCCAAATGGGACTCATCGCCAGCCGCGCTATGTTGGGGATCACACCCGTCAACAACGCAATGGTTCCTACCTGCAAGGCAAGCCCGTATTTTGCGTTGGCCAGGTACTCCACGCGCAAGGGATACATCATCAGGTTGGCAAAACCCATCAGCATCCAACAAACCAAGGTATAGCAAAACAGCCGGTCGTGGCGCACGGATTTCCAGGTGCGAAAAGGATGTGGAGCGCTGTCCAGCACCAAGGCCCGGGAGGGACAATTGGCCTGGCACCACGAAGACCCCCAAAAAGCACCCGCGAAAACCACCAGCAGCCAGGGAAACCGATGTAAATTAACAGCTAAAAAACGGCCGGCCAATTCACTGAATATCGCCGCCGCCGCGATGCGGATCATGACTGTCCGTGAAAACAGCCGGCCGAGGCTTTGGCTGGGGTAATTCTCCTGGTAAATCTGGGTCATTAAAGGCACCGCCGCGGAAGCCGCCGCCAGGGCCAAAACGCTGCCGACCACAAACACCGGTGCCGTGGGAAATGCAGCCATCACTAAAAAGCTGGCCATACCCAGCATCGACAAACGGGCGGCCGCTGTGGAAGCCCGCCACCCCAGGTGGCCTACCAATTCCACGACCCACGGAGTCAACAGCAAACCGAGACTGCCTCCCGAGGCCACCAATGCCTTGGCCATGGGGCCGGAATTGAACTCCCGAACCGTGATCAGCAATAGAAAGGTGGAGGCCGCAGTCTCCAGGAATCCCGCCATGACTGCCCGCAGCTGCTCAAACCGAAAAGTCGTCTCTGTGAGCTGATTTTCCGACACTGGGACAGCATACCGGCACCCTGCCCCGGGCGGCAAAATAAATCCGGGGCGGGTGTGGAGGTGGCCAGCTTCAGTGGAATTCTGCCATGGTGCATCGGCAGAGCCAAACATCATCAATCAGCAACATCGTTAATCATTCTGATTAGTTTTGTTTTCCGAAACATCCCCATAAGTTTTGCGACCGACCGCATCGTTAATCATTTTGATTAACTATAAAACTTGATTACATAATACATTTCCATATTTTTGATATATTAGTATTAGGATGCGCAGTCCTTGCGGGTGGTAGAATTGCCCACTTTTTAGACACCGGGCAGCCATAAATTAGGCATCTGTTCCATCCGTGCACAGTTGGTCATAATACACTGGACGCGTGCCATTTACGATTCTGCAATCACTGCCCGCAATTCGCCCGTCACTGGCACGATCTTTGCTGTTGGTCCACTGGCAGGCAAACCACAACCAAACAGAAAAGTGGCTGCCAAAGGCCCGCCTGGATGCTGGCCGACCGTGAAGAAAAACTCCAAAAACTATTAATCATATGCATGTCACTCGACGGTCCTTTTTGAAGTATTGTTCTGCGGTGTCGGCCACCTTGGGATTAACTCCATTGGATTTGGCGCACCTCCAAAATGCCCTGGCGAATCCGGCGGCGCCTAAAGTCATTTGGCTGCAAGGCAGCGGCTGCACTGGCTGCAGCATCTCATTTCTCAACTACGTGAGCCCCACCGCCCCGCTCAACGCGGCGGATGTGCTGGTGAGCAACATCAATTTATTGCATCATCCCAATCTATCCGCATCGGCTGGCAACACCGTGGTCGGAATTCTGAAAACCGCCCTGGCCCAGGGGAATTATATCCTGATCGTTGAAGGTGGCATTCCCACGGCGTTTGGCGGAAATGCCTGCATTGCCTGGTCTGAAAACGGAGTGGAGAAAACCTTCCAGCAGGCGGTGATGGAATTGACAGCCAAAGCCATCAAAACCATCTGTGTCGGCAATTGCGCGGCTTGGGGCGGAATCCCAGCGGCGGGCATTAACATTACTGCCATCAAGGGAGTCAAGGCCGTTACCGGAAAAACAACCATCAATATCGCCGGATGTCCTCCACACCCCAATTGGATAGTAGGAACTATAGTGCATTTGTTGCAGGGTAAAACCGTGGCTTTGGATTCTTATGGGCGCCCTACAAGCTTATACAGTAAAAAGATTCACGATTCCTGCCCGCTGAAGGAACGCGATGAAATCAAGACTTTTGGGGTCACCGGCCGCTGTCTAAAGGCTTTGGGCTGCCGGGGGCCTGAAACCATGGCCATTTGCCCCACATTGAAATGGAACAATGGGGTGAATTGGTGCATTGGAGCCAACGCCCCTTGCATCGGATGTACCAACCCATCTTTTCCCGGAAAGGAAGCTCTGTTTCATATTTCTTAGATGACCCTGGTGCCATGATCAAAGCAATTTAAAAGAAAGTTTACCATGCCTACTACTCTCACTATCGACCCCGTAACCCGCCTCGAAGGCCATCTGAAAATTGAGGTCACCATTGACGGCGCCGCCGGCAGCCAAAAAGTCGTGGATGCGCGCGCCTCAGGAACCCTGTTCCGGGGTTTTGAAAACCTGCTGGCAGGCCGCGATCCTTGGGATGCGCCGCATATTACCCAGCGGATTTGCGGTGTTTGCCCAATTCCCCATGGCCTGGCTGCTGTGAAAGCCTTGGACCAAGCCGCGGGCAAAGTGGTGCCCAATAATGGGCGCTTGCTGCGGAACTTGGTCTTGGGCGCCAATTTCGTGCAGTCCCACATTCTGCACTTTTATCACCTTTCATTGCTCGACTACGTGGTGGGTCCCGCCATGTCTCCCTGGAATCCAGGCTGGAACGTGGATCGCCGGATCAGCCAATCCGATAACGCGCAATTATTTGCGAATTATCAGACAGCCTTGCGCATGACCCGCTTGGGACACGAAATGGGGGCCGTCTTTGGGGGCCGCATGCCACATTCACCCGCTTACATTCCCGGCGGATTTACCGCCACACCCACGACTGTTCAGATTGGCCAATTCCGTGCCTATTGCACTGAATTATTGGATTTCATTAACACGGTTTATTTGAAGGACGTGGCATTCCTCGCCACCGTTTACCCGGAATACTCGGCTTTGGGCGGTGGCAGTGGAAACCTGATGGCGTTCGGGGTCTTTGACTTGGATGCCGCCGGCACCAATTGCCTGCTGCGGCCCGGGATCGTGCGCAATGGATCAACAACCGTCGAAACTTTGAATGTGTCCTCCATCACGGAGGAAGTCACCCACTCCTGGTATGACAAAACCACCGACAACCTGGCGCCTGCCGCCGGAGTCACCAAGCCCATCTTCCCCAAAACCGACGCTTATTCGTGGTTGAAAGCGCCCCGCTACCAAAGTTTGCCGTTTGAAGCGGGTCCGCTGGCCCGGATGTGGATCAATGGGGATTACCGGCGAGGCATCTCGATTATGGACCGCCATCGGGCACGGGCGCTCGAAACCCAAAAAATTGCGCTGGCAATGCTGGAATGGCTGAAACAAGTGGTAGTGGGACAGCCGGTTTATTCCACCTATACTACTCCCTCCTCCGCCAAAGGAATGGGATTAACCGAAGCGCCCCGCGGTGCCCTGGGCCATTGGGTCAGCATCAACAGTGGAACCATCAGCAATTACCAAGTGATTACCCCCACTTGCTGGAATGCCTCCCCCCGGGATAAGGCCCATCGCCCCGGACCTATTGAACAAGCTCTCATCGGCCTGCCAGTGTCCAGCGCCGAACAACCAATCGAGGTCTTGCGCTTGATCCATTCATTCGATCCATGCCTATCGTGCGCAGTGCACGTTTTGAGGCCGTCCAATCCGGCTCGTGCCGCGGTTTGGAAACCGGAGCTTATGACGGCATGAAACCGGGCAACTTATAAATCCCCAGTACTCATTGAATCCTATGCCGGACGCGCTGATAACCATGCCAGGAGCACGAAACGAGAAGCAGTAAATCCCGCGGTTTGCAGCATCAATAAGGAATATTATGATTGAAAACTGCCAAAAGCCCTACGCCACACTGTTGCTGGCGGGGATCGGCAACGAATTGTTGATGGATGATGGAGTGGGCATTCATGTAACGCGGCTTTTGAAAAATGACCCGATTCCCGGAGTGGAAACCCTGGAAGTCGGAACTGATTTCATGAGCCTGGCCCCGCATGTGGAAAGATACCCTAAACTGCTGATCATCGACGCTATGGATGCCGGTGGCGAACCGGGAACAATATTCCACGGAACTTTTGAGGAACTCGCCCCGCACCAGGAGCGAATGTCAGCCCATGAGTTCGGATTGAAGTCCATGCTGGAGTTTGTCGAACCACGCCTGCGGCCGCGCATCTATGTATTGGGTGTTCAACCGGAAACCATCGGCTTTGGGCTGGATTTGACGCCACGACTGAAAGCTCGATTACCGGTGATTTTCGAGGCGGCCCGGGCCACCGCTTTACGTCTTGTTTTGAATTTCTGCCAAGACTTCCTCGGCGGAATGTCACATTTGGCCCCCCAAAACTCCTATAGTCCCCCAGATGCGCAGAGAATCCAGGATGCCTCAGCCAGGAAAGTCTCCGCCCTGGCCGGCCATTTTCCCTAAAAGGCTGGCAGTTTTAGTTCTTTGGAATTGGGGTTCCGGATTCTTTCGGTGGCGAGTCCTCTGACTTGAAGTAATCCAAGCTCCGGGATAAGTAATCTTGGGACTTTTCATATTCCGAATACCTGACATTCCCCAGCAACACCCGCAATTGATTTTCCTCCAGTTGGCTTTTATCGTTTTCTGCCAATAATGCATCCGCTGAAAGGGGACCGGGGGCGTTAATTACCCAATTATAAAAGGCGTCACGCTGTTGTTTGCGCGTTGAATACAGCCGCTTGAATTCAGCTTCTTTCAAATCGAAGCCGGGCATCCGGGTGCGGATCTCCTGCGCCAAGTCAGAAAATCGCACTTCCACCTGCGCCAATTGCCCAGCGTCAAGCCAGGTATTAAGTTCCTTTTGTTCCTGATCAATGAGATGTATTTGTTCGATGATGGATTCGCGGGTCAAAAAAGTCCCGTTGGCGGCACTCTGCCTGAGGGTTTCATATTTTTCCAAGGCCCGAGCCACCGGCGCCACGACTTCAAGCGGCAGGAAAGCGCTGAGAAAATATTCTTTATCCGGCCGCACCGATCCCACTTCCGCATATTTTTGCAGTTCCTTGCTCAGATCCACACCCAATAATTCCAAAACCGCTTTATCCAATTCGGTTCTCATTTTTAACGCTGTAGTCTGAAGCGCTTCGGAGTTTATGGCTCCCTGACCGTATGCGGGTTCCCAATAATTGGTGTTTGCCGCCACAAAACGCTTTTTCCATTCGCCTCCGTAAACATGGCACAAATCCGAAATCACAATATCCCGGATGGTCTGTTCGGGGCAGCCGATCTTTCGCAGATTGGCTATATACGCCGGATAATTTGGGGATTCAATCAGTGCCCAATGAAAGCGGGCGTGGCTTTGCGTGGTTGTATTGTCCGCCGGCGCTTGACCCTGACCGACGAACGTCCTTTCCCGCACACCAGGAAGAACATCCAGGCGATTTTGCCACCACCAAGCCAATCCTCCGGCCAGGTTGATTCCCAAGCTCGCTGCGGCAATCAATTTGAAATTGGCTCTCATTTTTCATCGATACCTTGTCTGAAAAATTATGCAGCATGCCGATTGCCAAAACAACCGGGTAAACCGAACTTTTTCGCAGCCACCCGCTGCCACCTGGCTTGCGGAACCGCATCGGCCGGACGTTTTGCCTTTATCAGCAAGGCCGATGATGGCAAGCTGAATGGAATGTCTGGAGTCATTGCCATAGTGGGCCGGCCCAACGTGGGCAAGTCGGCCTTGTTTAACCGCCTGGCGGGCAGGCGGATAGCCATCGTTCATGATCAGCCCGGGGTTACCCGCGACCGCATCAGTGCGGAAGTGGAATGGGTGGGGCGTAAATTCACCCTGATTGATACGGGCGGGATCGGCCTTTTGCGCGGAGAAAAGGCCAGCGATATCCTCGTCCAGGCCACGATCAAGCAGGTGGAGATTGCCATTGAAGCCGCGAATGTGGTCATCCTGGTGGTCAATTTGCAAGAAGGTCTGGCACCCTTGGACATGGAGGTGGCTAGCCGCTTGCGGACCAGCGGGAAATCGGTCGTTCTAGCGGTGAACAAGGTGGACCGGACTGGCCATGAAGATGAACTTGGCCAATACACACGGCTGGGTTTCCCGGTTATTTGCCCAGTCAGCGCCATCCATGGCCATGGCATTTCCGACCTCATGCACGCGGTTTTCAAATTGCTGCCGCAACCGGTTGCCACCGAAGGCCAACCCGAAGCGGCGGTCTCGGCTCCGCCATTGAAACTGGCTATTGTCGGACGTCCCAACGTGGGAAAATCTTCGTTGATCAACGCGCTCACGCAATCGGACAGAGTCATCGTCACCCCTATTCCTGGCACCACCCGGGATTCGGTGGATGTGCCCTTTGAAGTGGAAACAGAAGGCGTCCGGCAGCAGTATATCCTGATCGACACGGCTGGCATCCGTAAAAAACGGCGCCAGGATGATTCAGTGGAATTTTTCAGCGTCAAGCGATCCGAGGATTCCATTGAGCGCTGCGACATTGCCGTGCTGGTTTTGGACGCGGAAAGCGGCATTTTGGAGCAGGACAAGAAAATCGCCGATCTGATCAACTCCGCCCCCAAGGCCTGTATCGTGGCGATCAATAAATGGGATCTATTCAAGCCCGCGCTGGAGGAGCAGGAGGCCAAACAAAAACCGGCTGATAAAAAGCCGCGCCGCAGCCGGGATCAAAGGCCACCCAGGAACCTGGCTGAGTTTGGCCAATGGGTGCAATCCCAGCTCTTTTTCCTGGATTATGCCCCGGTGATTTTCACCTCCGCCAAGGAAGGATTCAACCTGGACCGATTGCTGGAAGCCATCCGTTACGTGGCCGATCAATTACAGCAAAAAATTCCCACCTCAATCCTGAACCGGACACTCCAGGAGGCGATCGAAAAAAGGCAGCCGATCAGCTCCACCGGCCACTTCCTGAAAATGTATTACGCCACCCAGGTGGAAACCATTCCGCCGAAATTCGTGTTGTTCGTGAACCACAAAGCGATGTTTTCCGCACAATACAACAAATACTTGGGCAAAGAACTCCGCAAAGCCTTCGGATTTGAGGGGTGCCCCATCGTGTTTATCGCCAAACCGCGCCCCAAAACCATCGAACCTATTCGCAAATACCATCAACAGCATTCCGGGAAAAAGCCTTCCGGACCACCCAAACGGGGCGGACGGCATCAACATTGATGAAGCCGGGCTATTGCATCCAAGCGGGAAAAACGATGCTCCGCGCCGCGTAGGAAATGTCGAATTGCTTATGCCAGGCCAGATTCCACAAAGCTTTGACCGGAACGAGCCGGGCCGAGGAATCGAAAAACAACAGTTGAATGCCCTTGGCATGGCGTTGCATGGCAAAATGGTGGAATTCGGCGCCAGCACCGATCCACTGTCCGTTGAAGGCGGGTGGCATTTCGGTGTGGTGCGGTCCCCCGCCCCGCCACATGGAGTCTCCAAATAGTGGTGTTTTCGCCGGTTGCCGGGCGGCATCCAATTTGCGCCAATTCCAAGCTGTGCTGCGCCCCTGGATGGCGCTGACACTGGAAGGAGGATCGTAAACCCAGTTGTTGATGCCGTAACTGGCGGTGATCGGTCGTTTGGCAATGGTGGTGGAGGCAGCCTCATCGGTCAGCGGAAAATCATAAGCGGTGGTGGGTCCCCCATATTCCACCGCACGCGGGCTATCCGCAGGCACCTGCACCTCCCGCGTGCCTGATCCCCGCCCCAGGGTGGCCATGGGGCAATACAGCAGATATGGTTTCTTTTCGTAATGTTTCTTCAGCGCATTGAGCCACTCACCCCTGGCCCAACCCACCGCAATCCCCTGGCTGAAAGAATTGTTGTTTTCTTCGCAATACAACATCCAAGCCACACCCCATTGTTTCAGATTGGACAAGCAATGAGCGGCCTGGGCCTTACGCCGTGCCTTGCTCAAGGCGGGCAGCATGAGCGAAGCCAGGATGCCGATGATGGCAATCACCACCAAAAGCTCGATCAGCGTAAAGCCGGCCGGCCGTGTTCCAAGCCGTTCCCATAGGCGAAAATTTTTCATGGGATTGGCGTCGGATCAGCCGGCTTTCTGGATGGTAACCGGGTCCCCGGGATGCAGTTGAAAGCTGGCCCCAGCCGAACCTTGGTTGATGGCGATCTCCATCCAGCCCGTGGAACCGATCAAAGCGATCGACTGGCCTTTGGGCACTTGGGCGTAAAAAAGCCCGCCATCGCAAAGCTTGTGTCCCCGGGCGTGAACAGACCACGCCGGCCAACCCTGCGCCTGGAGCACTGCTTCGTTGACATTGGTGAACAGATTGCCGAACACGTCGGCGTGGAGGATTTCGCCTTGAATCTGGCGCCCGGTCACCACCGGTTCCGGGAACTCCAGCTTGAGGTGATGATCCGCCCGGGGCCCCAACCGGTGAATGGCTGTGCCACAGCTAAGGTGCGCGGCCACCGGGGCGAAAACGTCGCGGCCGTGAAAAGTCCGGCTGATCGCAGGCAGAAAGTACCGGGTATTTTCCAGGCGATGTATGGCTCGGATCGTTTCCCGCGCCAAGGCCCACGACATCACCCCGTTGTCGGGGCCGACAAACGTGAAATTGGCGGTTCTAACCGCCACCGCCGGACGCGGGCTTCCCACCCCCGGATCGATTATTGCGACATGAATGGTCCCGCTTGGGAAAAATCCATAAGCCGCCGCCAGGGAAAAAGCGCCCGCACGGATATCGCCAGCAGGAACTTCGTGGGTGAGGTCAATGACGGTGGCACTCGGATTGATGCCCAGAATGATCCCCTTCATGGTGCCCACGAACCAATCGCGATTGCCGAAATCAGTGGTCAGGGTGATCGGGGGCATGGCCATTGGGGTGCCCGATCAGTCCTCGGGAGTCACGATTTTCCATTCGTGAGCACCGGCGGCCCAGTCCTTTTGCAGCCGCACACTCAGGCGGAGCGCCTTGGTTTGGACGGCCGGGAAGGAAACCTCGCACCAGCGGTCTTTTTGGACCGGGTATTGGAGACCATCGGCCACCGGTTTCCACGCATCGCCATCCGGGCGGAGAATCTGCCAGGAAGCAGGCAGCCGGCAGGCGCCCCGGCCGGTATCATCAAACCAATAGACTTTCACTCCGGACACTGTCTGCGGAGCGGCCCACGTGTATTGCACCCATTCGGCCGAATCCTTATGCGGCCACCAATGGCACATGGAAGCGGGCTGATCTCCGGAACTCTTTGGCTCAAGCCCGTCGTTGATGCCTTCAGGTTGTGCGTTGCTGTTCTTGAATGAAACCGTGACGGTTGCCTGGGCCTCGAGGCCTTTGACGCTGGCCAAGGGTGCCACCTGGGGCAGCCATACCCGCATGGGGCCGGCGGCGCGGTTATCCCAAACGCAGTATGGGATGGCTGTGATCGCCACTTTACGGTCGGCTTGGGCTGGTTGGTAGAGCCTGCCCCGCCATTCCTGGCTGAGGGGCGCCAGGCCGGTTCCTTTTAAAACCATCACTCCGCCGAGCAAGTCGGTTTTCTTTTCCGGGCTGAACACCGCATCGGGGGCAATAGCCAGGCCGGCCATTGGCTCGGTCTGATCCGCCGCTTCCAGGCAATAAACCACCGGGCCACGCTGGATCGCCAACAGGCCGGCATCGTCTTTTACTGATGGGTGCGCCTGAATGCGGCTCACCGGCATGGCCAGGCTCAGCGAGACACTGTCACCGGTATGCCATTCGCGGTCCAGCACCAGGTATCCTCGATCCAATACGGGCTGCGTAACCACCCGGCGATTTACTTTGACTACCATGTGCTGACACCAGCCAGGCACCCGCAAACGCAGTTCAAATTGGGCCGGTTTCTCCAGCTCCGGCTGCATCAGGACGTGCCCGTCCCATGGGTAATCGGTGGTGACTTTCAGCGCCGCTGCCTGGTCCTTCATTTTCACATTCACCCGGCCTTGGACATACAGGTTTATCCAGATGCCGGTGTCGCTTTGCGCGCACACATAGTTGCCTAAGGCCGACAACGTGCGGGCCACATTGGGCGGGCAGCAGGCACACCCAAACCACTCCGAACGATGATGATGGCCCGAACTGGAAAGCGGATTGACATAGAAAAACCGGGTGCCATCCAGCGACACCCCCGCCAAAATGCCATTGTAAAGCGCCCGCTCTACCAAGTCGGCGTAGCGGCCATCCCCATACAACAAATTCAGGCGGTGGTTCCATAAGGCCATGGCGACCGACGCGCAAGTCTCCTGGTAGGCGGTCTGATTGGGCAGGTCATAATCCTCTGTGAACCCTTCATTATGGGCGGAGGGTCCAATGCCACCGGTTAAATACATTCTCTTTTGCGTGGTGTTCCGCCATACGCGGTCCACCATTTGCAGCAGGCCTTCATCGCCGGTGACCCCGGCCACATCCACCGTGCCAGACAATAAGTATCCCGCCCGCACGGCGTGCCCTTTGATTTGGCGGTGCTCGCGGATCGGCACATCATCCTGCCAATAGGTGCCATCATATTTTTCCAGGGGGGTATGGTGCTCGGTGGCGTAAAACTTGCGGCCCCGGTTTTCCACAAAAAAACGGGCCAGGTTGAAATAACGCTGATCGTTGGCAGCCCGCCAGAGCTTGATCAAGGCCAGTTCGATTTCCGGATGGCCCGGATAGCCCATCCTTTTGCCGGGGCCATCGCCAAATACCGAGTCGATGTAATTGGCGAACCGGGTGGCGATATCCAGGAAATTCCGCTTGCCGGTGGCTTGGTAATGAGCCACTGCCGCCTCGAACATATGCCCGGCGCAATAAAGCTCGTGCCAATCCCGGAGATTGGTCCAGCGCTGATCCGGCGCGTTCACCTGGAAATGGGTGTTCAGGTAACCATCCGCCATCTGGGCGGCCGCCATTTTGGCGATGATGCCATCCAGCTGTTTGTCCAGGGTGGGATCGGGATCGGTGGCCAGGGAATAGGCAGCCGCTTCCATGGCTTTGTAAAGGTCCGAATCCATGAACACCGGGCCGGAATAGCCTGCGCGCGCCCCCGCCGCGGCCAGTTCGAAATTCTTGATGTTCCCGGCTTTCTCCAGCATCTGGAGACTGTGCGGGATGGACACCAGGCGATTGGTCGCCCGGCGGGGCGCCCAAAAACCGTCTTCAATCTTTACCTGAGTGAAAGGAACCTCCCGAAGTTTCTCTTGCACAGGCAGGCTGGCGGCCGCCGCTGCTGCCAGCGGTAAAGCCCACGCCCAACCTGCAATGCAATGCCGAATGCCTGGTAATGCCATTTTCATATTTGTTGGACTGCATCCTGCACCATCCGCGGCCGCCTGGCAACCTCCTGGAAACTTGAATTATCCGCCCCCCTCCCCCAGGATGCCTCTACTATGCTGCAACAAACACATTGGCGAAACCGCCTGGCGGCCATTTTCGGATGGACCCTGCTGCTCCTCAGCCCGGAATGCCCCGGAGCGTTGGAACCGCCAGCCTGGGATACTTTTAGCGATACCTGGACGGCCACTGATGCCTTGGAACGGCGCCTTCCCGGATTCACCGAGGCCGGTCCGGTCCGGTCCGATCACTACGTGGGGATGTTCTATTTCCTGTGGCTGGGCCAGCATGTGGTGGGTGGGCCTCACGACATCGCCCGCATCCTGTCCAAAGATCCGGCCGCCATGGACAAGCCGGAAAGTCCTTTGTGGGGGCCGCTGCACGCTCCGCATCATTGGGGCGAATCCATTTTCGGCTATTACCAGACACAGGATCCCTACGTGCTGCGCAAGCATTGCCAAATGCTGGCTGACGCCGGAGTGGATGTGCTCATTTTCGACGTCACCAACCAGCTGGCCTATCGTTCCAATTACATGGAACTGCTGCGGGTTTTCACGGAGGTGCGGCGGCAAGGGGGCAAAACTCCTCAAGTGGCTTTTCTTTGCCCGTTTTGGGATCCCGCCAAAGTGGCGGGCGAACTTTACCGCGATCTTTACGCCCCCGGGCTATACCCTGATCTCTGGTTCCGCTGGCAGGGAAAACCGTTGATCCTGGCGGATCCTGAACTGCTCAACAGCGCCCTTGCCATTTCCCCGAGAAACCAGCCGGAGGTATTAAAACCGGGGCACACCCTGGGCCAAACTTTTTCCATGAGCCAGCCTTGGGAGTCGGTGAGCGGCAGCTTTCCGACCTGGTCCGCCACCAATTCCGCGGTGACTTTGACGCTTTATGAAACCGGCCCGGGAGGCCGACAGATAACAGCGCGCCGGTTTGAACGAGTGCGCGACAACGACTGGCTGCAACTGCGGCTCGACCAGCCACAACCGCCGGGAGTGTATTATCTGGAAGCCTCGGCCCCAAACGGAACCATCGGGTGGTGGAGCCATACGCAGGATGTTTTTGCCCAAGGCCAAGCCTTCGCGGATGGCCAGCCCGCTGCGGGAGATCGCCAGTTGCGGATTGCCTCCATTCCCGAGGAAGTGGGCCAAATGCGAAAATTTTTCACCTTCCGCAAACCCCAGCCTGATTATTTCCAAGGCGCCACCCAGCCCGATATGTGGAGTTGGCTCGAGGTTTTCCCGCAGCATATCTTCCGTAATGCCCGGGGTGAGAAAGAGCAAATGTCGGTGGGCGTGGCCCAGAACGCCGTGAGCAACCGGCTTGGCTGCCTGAGCGAACCCGGGGCGCTCGGTCGGAGCTACAGGGGTGGAACCTGGAGCCGCGAGCCGGGCGCCATTCAGCGCGGGTTCAATTTCACAGAGCAATGGGAACACGCGTTACGCCAGGATCCACAATTCATTTTCGTCACTGGCTGGAACGAGTGGATTGCCGGCCGCTTCAACGAGTTCAATGGGGTCCGGCGTCCGGTGATGTTTGTCGATGAATTCGACCAGGAAAACAGCCGCGACATCGAGCCGATGAAAGGCGGCCATGGCGATAATTATTATTACCAGCTGGTTTCCTATATCCGGCGCTACAAAGGGGTTCGCCCGAATCCGCAGGCCAGCCCACCGAAAACGATCATACTATCTGGCGATTTCAGCCAATGGGCCGGTGTAACTCCGGAATTCAGGGACGATGCAGGGGACGTCCAGCACCGGGATTTTCCGGGCTTCAACCAATGCGCCCGCTACGTGAACCAATCCGGCCGGAATGATTTGCTGGGCTGCAAAGCCACCCAGGATGCCGGAAACCTTTATTTCTACATCCGCACCGCCCAACCGCTTACGGCCCCTGCCACCAACAACTGGATGACCCTGCTGCTGGACATTGATTGCGACCATCGAACCGGTTGGGAGGGTTATGATTTTATACTGAACCATCGGCTGTCGGATTCCTCCTCCGGATGGCTCGAAAAAAACGCAGGCGGCTGGAATTGGGCGCCCGTCACAAAAATCCCGTGGGTGGCCCGCGGCAGCGAAATGCACCTGGCCATCCCCAAAAAATTACTCGGCCTTCCGGAAAGCATCCAACCGGTCCGGCTGGATTTCAAATGGGCTGACAACTTCCCGGAATCCGGCCAAATAATCGATCTCTTGGACCAGGGCGATACCGCCCCCAACGGCCGTTTCAATTACCGGTTTGAATCCGCCGGCAACCGCTGAACCAAGGAACAGCCCATGGGCTGGGTCGATGCTATTGGTATTTGAACCAGCGCGCACCCAGCCATCCCAAAACCAGGGAGGCGGCTATCAAGGCCAGGCAATGCGGCAGCACTGTTGACGCTGGCGCGCCGAAGCTGACGAGCTGGTGCAGGGCATCCATGGCCCAGCCGGTGGGCAGGGCTTTGGCGAGCAACTGCATGAATGCGGGGGTGATTTCAATGGGCCACCAGCATCCCCCCAGCGCCGCCAGGACGTTGCTGGACAACACGCCAATGCCAACGGCCTGCCCCTCAGTCTGGATCACCTGGCCCAGCAGCAATCCAATGGATGCGCAAAAACCGCACCAAAGAAATAACACCACCCAAACCATGGGCCAATGTGGCCCCCATTTTACATGGAACAACCAAGCGGAGGCCACATAGCTGATGCCAACCTGGATCAAAGCCAGGCTAAGGCGTCCCAGCCATTTTCCCAGCAGTATTTCGCTCTTGGCCAGCGGGCTTGAAGCCAGGCGTTTGAGCAATCCACGTTTGCGCTCCGTAATTGTGGAAATCGCCCCCGTGATGATGAGTATGATCAGGGAGAATAAGACCATGGTGCCGGGTGCGGCCTGTTCATAGCCGGTGGGAATTTGCTGACGCCGGCCCGCCGGCTTGATCTCCAGAGCCAAAGCCCGAGGTTGTTCACGGAGCTTTTGAAAGGAATTGGAATCCAGGGGGTAGCCCATTCTGCTGCAGGCAAGCACATCGGCCAGCACGGTATAAACGGAGCGCCCCACCCGGAGCCGGTCGTATTCTTCGTCCAAACCTTCCCCAATCCGGACAAACCGTGCCTTGACACCTTCGCCCGCCAGGATTTTGGCGGTCATGTTTTCCGGTAAAACCAACTGCCGTTCAAAGTTGGAAATGCCAGCTGCGGGCTCGGGATATTTCACTTCAAAACCGTTCTCCCGCAAGCGCTGCTCCAATTCATCCCCCAGGAATCCAGCGTCAGCCGGCTTTTGGAGAGCCAGGAGATCGCGCGGTTCCACGGCACTCTGGAATACCCCGCCCGTGATGGTTCCGATAAAATAGATGAAAACCGTGGGCATGATGAACAGCCAAAGAACCATCTCCCGCTGGCAGATGTTATACTTGATCTCCTTGCGGGCGATAAACCAGACATTGCGCAGGGCGTTCATGAGCGGATCATCGACCTTTGAATTCGGTATTTGCCGAGAAAAAATAACGCCAGGCTGACGGCCAGCACCGCCAGCGCCGCCCCCGCCAGCGGACCGGCTGCGGCTTTGCCAGCCAGGATTAGTTTGAGTTGCCCCACCGCCCAGCCATTAGGAGTCCAGCGTCCAATGGCGGACATCCAGCGCGGCATGACTTCCAGCGGAAACATACTGCCCCCAAGCATCATCAGCGGCCATACCAGGCCGAAACTGAGCACCGAGGCGGCCCGTTCGCTGGTGGCGAACACCACGATCGCCAGCATCAGGGCAATCAGCAGCAAACCGGACAGTGCGGCCCATGCGGTGGCCAGTGGCAGCCGGCTTAAGGGAATATCCAGGTAAAGCATTCCCGCCGTGAGGCAGGTGAGGCTGATCCCCATCGCTACCACCATCCCGGCCAGGATTTTACCGCCCAGAAAAGCCCACAAGGAAACCGGAGTGGTAAATATCCGTTGCAAAGCGCCAGATTTCTGTTCTTTCCAGATATCGAGGCCAATCCCCTGCGCCGCGAATAAGATGCCCATGAATAAAAAACCCGGCAGGAACAATATGCGAATGGGAATTCCTTCGCTCGGTTTCGGCGTCACCACCTTCGTCTCCAACTGCAGCACCGGGGGTATCAGGTAATTTTCCAAACCACGAAATGCCTGGTTGATGGCCACACTGATGGCGGAAATCCTGAGATCGTCGAACAAAGCCGCCCCGCCGGCCGGACCTTGCGCGATTGTTTTGAGAGGCTGCCCAATGATTCGGTGCAAATAAAAGTGCCCCTCCACCAGCAACTTCATCCCCTCCACTGCCAGCTTGGGAAGTAAAAACTGGGCAGGATTGGTGCGAATGGGCACGGTGACTTTTTCCTCATTAAGCACGGCTTGGGCAAATCCTTTGGGGAGGATCATAAATGCCGATGCCTCGCCGTTTTCAATGCGTTTTTGACCTGCCTGCCGATCTACTTTTTCCACCTGCATCAATCCGCCATTGCCTGCCTGCCCGAGGCCGTTAAGCAGGAAGCGGGTCAATGGATTATCATCCTCGTCCGCCACCAGTAAATGGACTTTGGGGGCGGGTCCAGACCGCCCCCCCATGGCCACAATGCATATGCCGCCCACCACCAGCGGCAGACAAAACCAAAGAAACAGGGCTAGCGGATCCTTCAAGTAGCGGGCCAGGTCTTTGCGCAGGACAAGCAACCAATGATGCATGGTTTACTCCCTCAATTCCTTGCCGGTAAGCTTGATGAAGAGGCTTTCCAAGTTGGGCTGCGTCATTTTAGTCTCCCGGACCTCAGCCCCGGCTTGGGCCAAAGCTTGGAACAGCAAAGGCAGCTTGCGCGAGGCATCTCGCAAAACCAGCCGCACCCCCTGTTCATCGGCATGCACCACCTCCACCTCGTCAAAGCCACGCAGGACCTCTGTGACCCTCGGAGGGTCGAAAACACCTTGCAGGCGGAGGACATCCTTTTCACCTGCTTGCTGTCGAAGATCCGCAAGGCTGCCTCCGGCGATAACTTTGCCTTTGTCCATGATCGCCAGTTGATCGCACAGGTTTTCCGCCTCCTCCATGTAGTGGGTGGTGTATAATACACAGGCGCCTTGCCGGGCCTCTTCGCGGATCAGATCCAGCAGGCGGGCCCGGGATTGCGGATCCACACCCGCAGTCGGTTCATCCAATAATAAAACCTTGGGATGGTGGATCATGGCGCAAGCAAGGTTCAACCGCCGTTTCATGCCGCCACTGAACCGCGACACCTTCTCCCCAGCCCGATCCAGCAAACCGGTCGCGGCCAGAATTTCCCTGCTGCGGCGCTTCAAATCGAGCCCCCGAAGCCCGTATGCCCCACCCCAGAATGACAAGTTTTCCAAAGCGGAAAGATCCTCATACAAGGCGAGTTCCTGCGGCACCACCCCCAATTGGCATCGTGCCAGGAGCCCATCGATGGCCAGATCATAGCCAAGCACCTTGATGACACCCGCCGAAGGTTGCAGCAAACCGGATATGCAACCCAGCGTGGTGGTTTTTCCAGCGCCGTTGGGTCCCAGCAAACCGAAGATTTTACCCGGATCGGCCTTGAAGCTGACGCCATCGACGGCCATGAAGTCCCCGTATTTCTTTTGCAGGCCTTGAACCTCAATCATAAGGATGATCGCAACTTGGGTCGCCGTTCATGCCAGCAAGATGCTACAAATGCGGATAATGGCAACTCCATAATGGATTCCGTTTCGGGGCAAGCCCGGTCTCCGAAAAAGTGAGCTTTCCAAAGGGCGAGAGGCAGCATACTGATGCTCATACTGATCGATTGTGTTGGCCTCATCCAACTCATCAAGCCTCATATTGCACCCGGGGATCCAACCGGCTATAGATCCAATCCACCAGCAGGTTTAAAACCATGAGCAGGATGGCATAAAGCAAAACCGTTCCCACCACCATGGGGTAATCCCGGTTCAGGCTGCTGTTGACCATGAAGACTCCAATCCCCGGGATTTGAAACAGGTTTTCCACCACAAAGGAACCGGTCAACAAATCGGCCAGCAACGGACCCGAGTAAGATACGACCGGCAGGATCGCCAGCGGCATGGCGTGCTTGAGGTAAATTTTCCATTCCGGAAGCCCTTTGGCCCGGGCGGTGATGATGAATTCGGCCTGCCTGGTTTTCAGCATTCCTTCACGCATCAAACCGGCCACCTTGCCGGAATAGTAAAGGCCGAGGGTCAAGGCGGGCAAAACCACATGGGCCGGTGATTCCCACAGCGCCGGGGGCAAAATCCGCCAATACAGCGCGACCACCATCACCAGCAAGGGTCCCAGCACAAACACCGGTATGCATACAGCACTGATGGCCAGCAAACTGCCCAGGTGTCCGCGCCAGGACCGGCGGGCCAGGGCATTGTGGAAACCGAGGGGAATGCCAATGCCTGCCGCCACCCCGAAGGCCAGCATGCCCAACAGCAAGGAGATCGGCAGGCCTTGCAGCAAAATGTCCGCCACGGTGTGGTTCCGGTATTTTAGCGAAGGCCCCAGGTCACCGCGAACCGCCCCTTTTAAAAAACGCCCGTATTGCCGCCACAAGGGTTCATCCAGGTGATATTTGGCATTGAGCTGCCGCTCGATTTCGGGGGAGGCAGATTTCCGGTCCTTGTCGAATGGGCCTCCCGGTGCCACATGCAGCAAAAAGAAAGTAATCAAGCTGATCAATAGCAGCAGCGGCGCCAGCATCAGGATACGCTTGAAGTAATACATGCGGGATTAATCGGACTTGATTTTCCGGATGGCATTAATGGGGTGCAGATCGAGGATATTCGTGTGGACACCCTGGATTTTCCGGCTGTCGTAATAAGAGACTCCCCGGTAAAAATAGAGCGGGATGACCGGCAATTCCTCCTCCACCAGCAATTGTTCAGCCTGGCCGAGCCGTTCTTTCCGTTGCACACCATTGGTCTGGCGGTTGGCGGACTCCAGCAATTGATCAAAGCGCCCGTTTTTCCAACCGGTGCGGTTGTTCCCGCTGTGGCTCAAAAACAGGTCCAGGAAAGTATTGGGATCGTTGTAATCCCCCACCCAACTGCTGCGGCAGACTTGATAGTCCAAAGCGGTTTGCGCCGCAAAAAAAATGGCGGTTTCCACCTGCCGTAATTCCATATCGATCCCCAGCGTCTGTTTCCACATCTGCTGGAGTTCGACTCCGATCTTCTGGTGGTTATTGGCCGCTCCGCCAGCCGCAGCGTTGAACATGTATTTGAAGGCCGGGAAGCCGCGCCCTTCAGGATATCCGGCATCCCGCAGGAGTTGGCGGCCCAATTCCGGATTATAATTCAAGCCGGCTGGCGGGGTATAATCCGGAACCCCAGGAGGGGTCATCTGGCCGGCCGGCTTTTCACCGGCCCGGGTGATTTTTTCGACCAAACGGCGCTTGTCTATAGCCATCGCCAAGGCTCTCCGTACCCGGGGATCGTCAAAGGGCTTCTGGGTCACATTGAACCGGATGAAATACGTGCCCAGGTAATCGAACGGATGGAAATCCGGCCGCTTCAAAAGGAGGTCGAGCAACTCCACCGGGATCAATTCCTTGTCCCAAACAATATCCGCCCCCCCGGTCATGAAGAGATTCAAAGCCGTGGATGCGGAACCGATGGGCAAAATATCGACCAGCTGGTTTTGCGTGTTGGCGGCGTCCCAATACCGGAGGTTTTTTCGCAACCGGATCCGGTCATTCACGCGCCAACGCTCCAGCTCGTAAGCCCCACTGACAGGCAATGGCCGGGCCTTGATCCAAAAATCACCATGTTGTTCGATGGCCCGGCGAGGAACCGCTGCCAGAGCCGGGAGCGTGCACAGATCCAGGAAAAAGAAGGAAGGTTGCTTCAAGGTCACTTGTAAAATCCGGGGGGCGGTGGCTTGAATCCCCAGCAGGTTCGGATCCTTCAATAGCCCACGGTTGAACTCTTCAGCGTTTTTCAGATAGAAGAGTTGCCCCGCATAATCACTGGCGGTGGCCGGATCCAATGTGCGGCGCCACGAATAAACCACATCCTCCGCCAGAATGGGTTCCCCGGTGGACCAAACGGCATTCGAACGCAAATAAAAGGTGAATTGAGCCTGGTCTGCGGAGATTTCCCAGCGTTCAGCCAAGCCGGGAATTGGGTTGCCGGTGACCGGATCCGGCCTGGTTAATCCTTCAAACAAAGCACTCACCACCCGCAAATCCGGCTGGCTGGTCACCGCCGCAGGGTCCAAGGATTCAGGTTCGGCACCGTTCAGGATCACCAAATCCGCGCGCGGCGTGGATTTCCTGCATCCGGCGGATCCCACAGCCAGGATCAAGACCACCAGGAAACCGAACGCCCAGGCTTTTGTTTTTTCAGACCACCACATCGGAAATCGCCAGCCAAGGATGAACCCAAAACGCCGGATGGCAAGCTCCAAGGCAATGTAAATTATGATTAACCCCTATGCTCCTGTTTCCTGGCCAATTAAAAAAAACGCCATCGGCGGCTAGCCGATGGCGCGGATCAATATCCAAACCGTTATTTATTGGTGGAAGCCGGCTTATTGGTTTGCACCACAATATTTGTCACTTTGGGAACCACCGGATTGGTTTGCGCCACCAGGTTGGTGACTTTGGGAACCACTGGGACAGCGGGCGTATTTGAACTGACGACATTCAAGTTGGTCAGGCTCAAGGCATTGGTATTAACGACGGCGGTCACGGAGTTGCTGGCAGCTTGAACCACGTTGGAACCGGCCTGGCGGGCGGCCTTCTCCAACTGGTTGGAAGCGGAAGCCGAAGCAGCAGCGGCGGGAACCGTGTTGGTGGCCGCAATTTGCCGGATGGCGCCTTTGAGTTTACCTGAAGACGCTTGGGACCGGTTGGCGCCAATAATAGCTAGAATCAGGGACAGCACAAAAAACACCGTCGCCGAGTAACGGGTCATTTTCGTCAATGCGTTGCCGGTTCCAGCGCCAAACAAGGCATCAGTGGCAGCACCACCGAAAGCGGTGCCAGCTCCGGCTTCCTTTTTGGGTAGCTGAACGAGAATCAGCAGAATCAGAAAGATGCTGTTGAGTGTTAAAACAACCGTTAATAAACCAATAAAGTAAGTCATACTAAATGCTATTCTTGATAATGTCCGTGAAGCTCCGGACCTCGAGGGACGCACCTCCAACCAAGGCGCCATCAACATCCGGCTGGCTCATCAATTCACGGGCGTTGGCGGGTTTGACGCTGCCACCGTATTGGATGCGCACCCGCTTGGCAACTGCATCGTCAAACAGGGAGACCAGCACTTTGCGGATGAAAGCGTGAGCATCCTGGGCCTGCTGGGTGGTGGCCGTTTTGCCGGTGCCAATGGCCCAAACCGGTTCATAGGCAACCACCGTCTCCGCCATTTGCTCCTTGCTCAAGCCCGCGAGGCTGCCCCGCAATTGTTGCTCCAGAATTTGCTCCGTCACCCCTTTTTCGCGTTCTTCCAAGGTTTCACCGATGCAAACAATGGGTTTAAGCGATGCGGCATGTGCCGCCAACGCCTTTTTGGCGATCAATTCGCTGGCTTCCCTTTGGAATTGGCGGCGCTCTGAGTGCCCCAAGATGACGTACCGCACCGAGAATTCTTTCAGCATCGCGGCGGCGATCTCCCCCGTGTGTGCCCCAGGTGCTTGTTCGCTCATGTTTTGAGCCCCCAGACGGAGGTTTGAATCCATGATTATTTTGGACACTTCGCTCAAAGCCGTGTAAGGCGGACACACCACAATGTCCACTTCCTTGACCCCGGCCAGTTCGCGACGCAGCCCTTGAACAAGATCCAGTCCTTCAGCCACTGTCTTGTTCATTTTCCAGTTGCCAGCTATTAACAGTTTTCGATCCTTATGCATGATGATTCCCAAATAAAGAGTTCAGCCTACAAGTATTTTATTTATCCGTCAATGCCGCAACTCCAGGCAAAACCACGCCTTCCAGGAATTCCAGGCTGGCGCCGCCGCCCGTGCTCATGAAAGTGACCTTGTCACCTAGTTTGGCTTTGTTGAGCGCTTTGACACTATCCCCCCCACCAATGATGCTGGTGGCGCCTTTTTCAGTGGCTTCCACCACCGCCCGGGCCACTCCGTATGTTCCTTCCGCAAATCGGGCATCTTCAAAAATGCCCATGGGGCCGTTCCAAAGCACCGTTTTGGCGTTTTTTGCCACTTCAGCGTAAGCCTTTATCGTGGCGGGACCGATGTCCAGTCCAGCCGCATTTTCAGGACAATCCAAGGACGAATTAATGGTCGGATTTTGCCATTCGATGATGGGCTTGCCCTTCTTATCCAGCTTTTCGGTTTTCACTGGATTGGCCACCACATCATCTGTGGGCAGCAAAAACTTCACTCCGCGCTGTTTGGCTTTCTCCAAGGCCGCCAGTGCTATCGACGTTTTGTCCGCCTCCACGAGCGATTTGCCAACTTTGTTCCCACTGGCGAGACGGAACGTGTAAGCCATGGCCCCACCGATCAGCAAGGCGTCGGCCTTTTCCAGCAAGCGATCAATTACCTTGATCTTGTCGGATACCTTGGCACCGCCCAGGATCACCACAAACGGGCGGGCGGGCGATTCCAATTCCTCGCCCAGGAACTTCAACTCCCTCTCCATCAGGAAACCAGCTGCGCATTGGCCACCACGACCTGCCACCACCCGCGCCACCCCCTCGGTGGAGGCATGTGCGCGATGGGCAGACCCGAAAGCATCATTCACATAAACATCGGCCACTTTGGCCAATTGCTGGGCAAATCCTGTATCGTTGGCTTCTTCCTGGTCGTAATAACGAACATTTTCCAGCAGGAGAACATCCCCGGCCTTCATGATCTCGACGGTTTTTTCAACCTTTTCCCCGATGCAATCGTCAACGAACGCAACCGGCTTGCCAATCATGTCAGCCAATTTGGCCGCTACTGGTTTCAAGGACATGGATGAATCCCGCTTCCCTTTGGGGCGTCCCAAATGGCTGGTCAAAATGACTTTCGCCCCTTTGGCCATCAAGAAGTCCAAGGTGGGCAGGGTTTCCTTGATGCGCGTCACATCGGTCACGACCATCTGACCGTCTTTTTCCTCCATGGGGACATTGAAGTCCACGCGCACAAACACTCGTTTGCCCCCCAGTTCCACATCTTTGATCGTTAATTTCGCCATAACAAACCTTTTTACTATCTATAAAGATCTCCAGCCTATCCGATTCGGACCTTTAGTCAAAAGCTATTTCAAACTCCGCCGCGGCTTTTTGGTGCTTGCTGAAACGGTTCAGGTTCGTGTTGATTCCTCCGTCCACCTCTGTTTTACTCGGCAATCAAATACCTGAATGAAAACCAAATCCATGTCTTCTTGGGACCGGGCGAATGCGTTGGCCTTTTCAAAGGCAAGCGGCAGGAGTCCCCTCAAAAACGACTCTTTCACACCTTCCCTGAGGCGGTTTCCCAATTCCTGGGCTGGCTGGCTTTTCTTATTCCTTCTGGCTTGGTTGGGAGCGGCCAGTGCAACTGCCGAAGTAACCGCCCGCAGGGATACCATCCAACTGCCCACGTATCCCTGGCTGCCAGCAGTGCCCCACCCTTTTTTTAAAGCCACTGACAACCGGAATATTTACCCATACCCAATGATGGACAACCTTCGCCGCACTCGGGAAGTGCGCACCTACCAAACGGCGGTATTGGAAAACGAGTTTCTGCGGATCACCTTTTTGCCGGAGATTGGAGGAAAGGTTTATGAGGTCTTCAATAAGACCACCGGCAAACAGATGTTCTATGTGAACCATGTCGTGAAACCAGGCTTGATCGGCCAATGCGGGGCCTGGATTTCGGGCGGAATCGAATTTAATACCGGCCCCGCCGGTCATAGCGTCAGCGCCATGCAACCGGTGGATGTGGAAATCCTCCCGCAGGCGCCGGACGGTTCGCGAACCGTGGCAGTTGGGGAAACCGAACGCATAAACCACACGCAATGGACGGTGTGCATCACCTTGCGGCCAGGACGTTCCTACTTGGAGGAAAAGATCCGCATTTACAACCCCTCCGAAACCATCGCTCCTTATTATTTTTGGAACTGCACCGCGGTTCCCAACACGCACGGTTTCCGGTTTGTTTATCCCATGACCTTGGGCACCGACCACGGCGGCAAGGAGTTTTACACCTGGCCAGTCGCCAATGGCAAAGATTTGAGTTTGGGGCGCAACTACCAGGACGCCTCCTCGATTTTCGCTTACCAGTGTGACCAGGACTTTTTCGGTTCTTATGATGAGGAGGCCAACACCGGCATTATCGCTTATGCCAACCACCATCAAGTGCCAGGCAAGAAAGCCTGGACTTGGGGCACTGGCAGCTACGGCCAGATGCACCAAATGGACCTGACCGACGACGACGGCCCCTACAACGAGGTGCAAACCGGGCCGCTTCCCACCCAGGCTGACGTAGGACGGCTGGATCCGGCGGAAGGTGTCGCCTGGGAGGAATGGTGGTATCCAGTGCATGGTTTAGGCGGGTTTACCTTTGCCAACCGCGAGGTGGCCCTGAATACCCAAGCCAAAGAAAACACCTTGCTGATCCGCGCCATGGGCAGTGGAGATTGGTCCCCCGCAACCTTTACTATCCGCAAAAACGGCCGGATTTTGGATTCCTCCCAACGCTCCATATCACCTCGCAGCCCGGTCAGCATCAGCCTTTTCACTGGCCAGGAAAAAGAGCCGTTCCAACTGGAAGTCACCGCCGGGGCATTCGTGCTGGCGCGGTGCCAAGTGCCGTTGGATTTGCCCGTAAGGAAACCACCTGCCAATAAACCTGATCCCAAAACAAGCGCGGAACATGCCCAAAAAGGTTGGGAGCAGTTCCTCTTCGCCAATGAAAAAGAGTCCGAAAAAAGCTTCCGCCAGGCCTTGACGCTCGACGCCAACCAGGCACCGGCCCATACCGGCCTGGCCTTTTTATTGATGGACCGGGCCTCTCAAGACGCCGGTTATGAGGCGGAAAGGGCTTTAAAAACTAATCCCGAATCGGGATTGGCCCATTTCGCCCTGGCGGTTGCCTCCAACTTGCAGGGCCGGGAGGCTTTGGCTTTGGAGGAGGCTTGGAAGTCGGCGCTCGACCCGGCAATTGCCATTCCGGGACGCGCCCTGGCAGGGAAACTGCTCCTGCGCCGGGATGATTTTGAGGGGGTGGTGCAAGCGCTATCGCCGGTTGGCCCATGGAACTCGGACCCTGCCTGCCGCCACCGGCTGGCCTGCGCTTTGTTCAGGCTGGGCCGCCCCCAAGAAGCACTGCCTTTAATCCAGGCCAACCTTCGGGATAATCCACTGGATACCCTGGCCCGCAGCCTCTTATGGCTGCAAGGGATGGAATTCCCGGAATGGACCCTGGCCCCGTTGGCAAAAGGCAAGGCGCTCGCCATCTTGGAATTGGCTGTGGAATATTCAGGCTTGGGCCAGTTTGAAATGGCTTACTTGGTAATGGACGCCTTTTACCTCAAAGCCATCCATCAAAAAGATATGGATCCCCTGGTGGTTTATTGGGCGGCGTACCTCGCTGAAAAAACCAACCGGCCAGACCCCATGCGCACCTTGCTGGATCTCTCCACCTCGCTTAATGCCGAAGGCGTGTTTCCCCACCATGGAGAAAGCGTCCCCGTTCTTCAGTGGGCTTTGAGCAAAAATCCCCAGGATGGCCAGGCGGCGTTGCTGCTCGGCCACCTGCTATTTTCGCTGGGAAAAACCTCTGAAGGGCGGCAATTCTGGCAAAAAGCGGCGGAAAAGAAGGCCGCTCCAGCCATTGCCTATCGGGCTTTAGGCGCAGCCGCGCAACAGGTGGACGGCGATTTAAAAGCGGCTGTTCAATTATTCGACCTCGGCAACCAAGCCGATCCGAAAGATCCCATTCTGGCCATGGATCTGGCCAAAGCTTTGGCCGCGCTGGCTGATCAAGCCCGCGACGCAGCAGAAAAAAACAACTTGATCAGCCGGGTGGCCAAAGTTCTTTCGGGAGCTTTTGCTGCCGGCCAAAGCCGCTCCGACTTCGCGGTTTTGCTTGCCCGCACCTATAACCGCATGAACCAATATGAAAAAACGGCCAAATTGCTGGATTCCGTTCGCCTCATAATCTGGGAGGGAGCCCAGGAAGTGCATCAGATTTTTGAGGAGGCACACCTGGCGCTAGGCAATGACCTTCTGAAGGCCGGGCGCGCTTCGGAAGCTTTGGCTGAATTCGATCGGGCACTGGAATACCCGCAAAACCTGGCCACCGGTCGTCTCCAAAACACCTGCGATTCACATATCCACTACCTGCGCGGCCAGGCGCTGGCCGCAATGCGCAAGCCTGATCTGGCCACGAAAGCCTGGCAGATGGCGGTGGACCAGCCCCAATCGACCGATTCATCCAAGGAAGAGGCTCGCCAAAAAGCGCGCGATGCGCTCAACAAAAACTGAAAAAGCAGTGTGAAAGCCAAGCCCCTGGGTGCCTTGAAAGATCAGGCACCCCGGGAAATCCGGTTAAAACCAGGCAACGGTGGCGGCATCAGCAATGGGGTATCCGGAGTAAATTCACCTTTTTCCTCGGATTCTTCAGTTCGAGTAATTAGAACCCCATGATTGATGGTGACGCTTAATCCCACGACACTGGTGAAGACCATAAGATCCAAGTCAAACTGGCCGTAAAAGAAAATATAATAAAGCAACCGGGCCACAAAATAGGAAAGGAGGAAGCAGTTGATGGTCTGCAATTTCGCGGATGAATTGCGGTAATTGGCGTATAAAATGCGCATCGCCGCGATGCAAAACCAAGTAAAACCAATTATCCCCCAAATGCCAAAAGGGATGATGATGGTCAGGATGCCGTTGTGGTAATTGCCCGTCACCAACGTGGATTCAAACGCTCCGTAGAATCCCCGCTTGGTGGCTTCCTCAGTCAGATAGTAATCCGTGGAATTAAATGAAAAACCTTTGCCTAACAACAAGTAGGTGGGCACATCCTTGACCACGGTTTTCCACATTTGCAGGCGCCAATCCAAAGTTCCGGCGGCATCGTGCTTGGCCATGGGATCAATATCCAGTGGCAAGAAACTGAGGCTGCGCTGCATGGACAGAGGCAGTTGATCGGTAAAAGCCACCACAAACACTCCCGCCATCAAACTCGCAAAAAGAATGACTGGGAACAGTTTGCTGCGAAACAAGCCCTCGTAAAAAAACTGCACCGTAAAGGTGATCGCAAATACCAGCACAGAGGAACGGTAGCCACCCAACATGCTGATCAGGCCGCAAGCGATCAGCAATAATATCCGCCACGGTTTTTTCAGATCGAAAACCCCGGTTATGCCGTAACGGACGAGCAGGAAATTCAGAGCGGCGATGGCTGCCCAACTTAAGCCGGAAAACCGCTTCAAAGTGGTTTCGGTAAAGGCCTGATGGGCGGCGATATCCGCTGGAAAGAAGGCGAACAACCAATAAAAATTGGAGCCTGCGGCATAGGCCAAATCACTGACAAATGCAGTAACACCGCCGAGGAAGAATAAAGATGCCAGCCACTTCGCATTCTCCTGAGGCAAGCGACTGGCGGTAAAGGCATAATAGCTCAGCATGGCTGTAAACAATCCAATATAGCGCTTGGCTCCCCAGGTTTCCGCACCCAATTGCCGGGCGCCCAAACCGCCGGTTAGTTCGGCGGTTATGAACACGACCACCGCCATGAAGAACAACGGCGCATTCAACGCAGGCACCCTGATGAAGTTGCTCTCTTTATTGAGGGTACGCGTTACAATGGCGATGAAAATGCTGAGAATGGCCACCAACTCGCCAATACGCGGTTGGCCAGGTATGAAATAAATGATCATCGTGGCATTCCAGCACGCGATCAACGCCGCATGATGCCAGCGTAATAAGATGGGAACCACCAAAACCGCAAAGGTAAGGCTCAACACAGCCGAACTCCCAAAAGTGAAGGGAGTGGCCATCAAATAACCGATAAAAATAGCCAGCGCCGCGCAGATCGGCAAAATGAACAGCGCTGTGGGCAAACCAGATCGACCTATCATTTCAGTTTATGTTATTAAACGCGGCAACCTTGCTCCAAAGGTCGGGAACAGTCAACTCTGGATTCCAGATGATAACGGGGCCATTTTTGTGCCAATCCCAATTGGAAATCCAAAGCCTGGGCCGCCTGGTTTTTGTCCCCAAATGGCCATTGAATTTTAGGTGCAGCTTTCTAGAATGGGGAGCGGGCTGGAATAGATTTTTATGTTGAATCGCGCAGAGATTCGTCAAAAGCTGGATTCCTTATTGCCGAAAGCCGCTTCGCAGGGCCGGGAAATGGAATATTACCTCCGTTATCACTACCGGCGCTTTGAATACCTCGCCCAACTGGTTGACCGGTTGCTGGCCGATCCTTCAAACGATGGCAAAAACGGTCGTCTGCTGGATGTGGGTCCTTCCTTTCAGACTGACCTCTTCCACCTGGCCTGGCCCGAATTGAATATCGACACTTTGGGGTTTTTCGATCCCAAATGGCCAAAACCGCCCACCGGCGAGCATGTCACCTTCGATTTGAACGACGCTGGTGATCGCAGCCGATGGCCGCGAAACAATGGTTACCAGGTGGTCGTGGCGGCGGAAGTAATCGAGCATCTATATACCTCCCCCCGGCAAACTTTGGCTTGCCTGGCGTCCCTGGTTCGCCCCGGAGGATATTTGGCCATTCAAACCCCCAATGCCGTGGCCTTGCGCAGCCGCCTTCTGATGCTGCTCGGCCGCAATCCTTTCGAAATGATTCGAGAGGAGCGCACCAATCCCGGCCATTACCGGGAATATACCGGCTGGGAACTGGAAATACTGGGTCGGGAATTGGGCCTCGAGGTCCGGCAAATCCAGTTTGCCAATTACAGCTCTTCCGGAAGCCTCGGCAGCCGGGTATTCAGTTGGATTTCGCCGGTAATCCCCCCTGCCCTGCGCAAATGCATCACCATTGTTTATCGGCAACCGGATCATTGACTTTGCAGTTTTCCTGAGGATTGACCATGAGCATACCGAAACTCCGCTGGGGATTCCTGAGCACCGCCGGGATTGCCCGGAAAAATTGGAAAGCCATCCAGCAATCCGGCAACTCCACCGTGGTTGCAGTTGCGAGCCGGAACCTGGAACAAAGCCGCCGGTTTATCGCCGAATGCCAGGCTGAAGCCTCAATGGACCAAACTCCGAGGGCTTTCGGCGCCTACCAGGAGTTGCTGGCATCCAACTCGGTGGATGCCGTTTATATCCCGCTGCCCACCGGCTTGCGCAAGGAGTGGGTAATACGGGCTGCGGCGGCGGGTAAACATATTGTCTGCGAAAAGCCCTGCGCTGCCAGTGTGGCGGATTTGCGGGAAATGATTGAGGCGTGCCAAATTCATGGCGTACAGTTTATGGATGGCGTGATGTTCATGCACAGCCGGCGCTTGAACCTTCTGCGCCAGGTTCTTGACGATGGCCATAGCGTCGGGGAAGTCCGCCGTTTGGCGAGCGCTTTTACTTTCCGCCAATCACCTGAATTTTTCAAAAGCAATATTCGATCGCACAGCGAACTCGAACCTTTCGGCTGCCTGGGCGACCTTGGATGGTATTGCCTCCGGCTGGCGCTTTGGCTGCGGGATTGGCAAATGCCCAGGGAAGTCCACGGCCGGCTGCTGAGCCAGCATCAACGTCCGGACAGTCCGGCTCCGGTGCCCACGGCCTTTAGCGGAGAGCTGATTTTCGCGGATGAAGTTTCGGCCAGTTTTTACTGTTCATTTTTAACCGAAACTGAGCAATGGGCGAAAATCAGCGGCACCCGTGGATGTCTGCAAATCGAAGACTTTGTTTTGCCTTGTGCCGGCCTCGAAACCGGCTTCGAGGTTTCTCATACCGACTTCCAAGTCAAAGGCTGCGATTTTCGGATGGCGGTTCATGCCCAACGGCGGGCGGTTGAGGAATCCAGCCATGGCACCGCCAATTCGCAGGAGACCAATCTTTTTCGCAATTTCGCCGTCCAAGTCCGCAGTGGGCAGCTTGACCCGCTTTGGCCGGAAATGGCCTTGAAAACCCAAATGGTGATGGAGCTTTGCCTTGAATCCGCCAAGGCAGGGGGCAAACCCGTTATTCCAGCTGGTTAAGCACTGTTTCTGGATTTTGAATGGAAGGGATTTTGCGGCAAATTTTTTGCGCCAGACCAGGCGGAATCCATTGAGGCCCGATCTGATCGGGGATAATTGACGAAAGACCAAGGATTTGCGTCAGAAGATCCAAACAACATTGCTTGGACACGGTTAAGGGTTGGAGGCGGTCCTTTTGTCAAAACGGAGGTTCTTCACCCGCTGGCCCGAGATTTTAAACCCGGTGACCCGGCCTGCTGTCCGGATAAATTGCACGTTCAGGCCGTTATCCAAATCAAAACAGTCGGTGTCGGAGGGTGTAAAGCCAACCCATCCCGAAGCCCTATGCCAAGCCACAAGCCGGCCTTGCCGAACGGACAACCGCCAAGTGACAAGAAGTTCCTCGCTCCAATAGTCTCCAGTAAAAAGGGCCAATTGCTCAGCATTCAGTTGCGGCATGGTGATCCGTGGTGCGTGCATGCCACGATAAAGCAGACTGTTGACGGTGCCGGAACCATCCCTTTCAAATTGAACAGGTGCGTTATATGCCTTCACCATGAAACAATCTTTGGCGGTGAATTCCATGCCGAATTTGGCCTCACGGGAGGCTCGGGTCATCAAATGGCCATTTTCAAGAGTGATGGTTAAAAGCCACCCCGACTGCAAACGATAGGTGCCGCAATACGCCTGCCAATCGCCTGCGGCTGAGGCTTCGGTTTTTGGTTTTTCATCGGCGGCAGGGTCGGCCTCCGCCTTCGGGAGCACCGGCAAATCCAGGCAAAGTTCGGCGATCTTGCGGGCAATCCGCAGCGTGTCGAGGTTGCCCGCATTGGATAAAATAGCCACTCCGAACCGCTTCTCCGGAATGCGGAAAACCACACTCCGAAATCCCGCCCAACCTCCGGTATGATCGACGGTTTTAAGGCCATGAAACTCGCCCAAGCCTAAGCCGAAACCGTAGCGGACAAGCTCACCGGAATTGGCCTTGGATGGCTGGTGCATGGCCTCGATTGCTCCCCGCCCCCCTGCCGCTCCTGATTCAAAATTCAGCATCCATTTCGCCAGATCGGTTATCGTCGTAAACAAAGAACTCGAACCGGGCGCCGCCAATTGGTTGCCAGCTTTATGGAATCCCCCCCAGCCAGCCGGCGTATAGGATTCAGCACCGTTGAACACCAAGGCGTGGGGATCATCCAAAAACCGGGTTTGGCTCATGCCCAATGGCTGGAAAAGGTTGGCTTGGGCCCAACTGGCGAACGATTGGCCGGTCACCTTGGCAATGATGGCCGCCAGCAAATTATAGCCGGTGTTGGAATAGGAATATTTTTCGCCGGGCACAAAATCCAGATCGCGCTGGCGCCTCACCATTTCCAAAATCGACTGGAACGGGATCAGGTCACCCATGCTCGCACCGGAAATGGAGAATACCTCGGGCCAGTCGCGCAAACCGCTGGTATGGTGCAAAAGATGGCGTACCGTGATCACACGGCCAAAATCCGGCACATCGGGCAGGTAATGCCGCACCTCTTCATCCAGCCGGATCCTGCCCTGCTCCACCAGCATGGCCGTTGCCAAACCGGTGAACTGCTTGGCCACTGAGGCGGCATCGAAAACGGTGTTGGAGGTGATTGGAAGGCCCAATTCCAGGTTGGCGGCGCCGAAACACTGCTGATAGCGAACGGTCCCGTTTTCCAAAACAACCACGGCCGCACCGGGCGAATTGGTGCGGTTCCAAGGGGCGAAAAGCCCATCGATTTTGGTGTTTTGTGCCAGGCACGGCACTCCACCAAGGAGCAGGCAGACCCAGACTGCTGCCCAGGCAAACACGTCAGGTGGCCGGGGTTTCCGGCGTTTTGCTTTCCGGCTTTCCGTTCAGCATGAGCCGTTGATGTAACTCTTCAGGCCAGTCTTCGGTAAGCAGGCGGAAAATCCAATTTTGATTGGTTCGCAACCGGCGGTAGCCCTCCTTTAAATCCAGGATCATGGTGATGCGCCGATTGGGGCAATTCAACTCCCCGGTGTCGTGGGTGGCCACCTGTTCAAAACCCATCACGCGGCGGTGGAATTCGTAAGGGCTGTGGCGTTCACCCTCAAAAATATCCGTGATGTAATGGGTATACCCCATTTGCACCGTTTCCTTGCTGGCCGCACTCATCAGCATCACCACCACGACAATATATTTCCTGAATTCAGGCAGCACGGCGAAACGGCCAATCTCAGCGATACGATGAGCTCGGACAAATTCCTCCACATCCAGGTTGTCGGCGATTTTCTTGAAGCCATATTCCCGGTAGAGATCCAGCGGCGGGCTGTATAATACCCGCACCACGCCCACGGGCCGGTCATCCACCAGCACCACAAACCATGACACATCCTTCTTGGTCAGATCCTCTGAAGGAAATACTTTTTCCTCGTTGTTTACCCAGTTTTTTTCCTCGCGATAAGTGGCTTGCAAGACCTTCAGCGCGTGAACCCGATCAGTTTCACCCGCCACCCGCAATACTTTAACGCGTTTCTTTAAGGTCATCATGGTCGTTTTTTGGTATGGGGATCCCACGCTTTGTGGCATAAACCGCTGATGGCACGCATTATGGCTTCGTGCCATTGGCGGACCATTGCCAGCGATGGTTCGCCCGAAATTGGCGGTGGGGGCATGGCTTCACCGATGTCTAATTGCATGGGCAACCGATCACTGATCAGTTGTCCCCGTTGATGGTCCGGGAACCAGATTCCCGCGGGCACTACCGGGGTCTGGGTTAAAAGGGACAATCGCGCCGCTCCGGTATGGCCGCGCAGAAGGTTCGAGGGATCACGGTTGATGGTGCCTTCAGTAAAAACTCCCACGGCTCCCCCCGCTTTTAATTTATCCGCTGCCCGGACCCATCCTGGCGTGCGCGGAGCAAACAACGGCTTCAGCACATTTAAAAACCGCGGCCGGGCAGGCTTGTTCATCAGCACAATGGTCTGCGACCGCCGCAAGATGAAAGCCAGACCGGGGATCATGCGAAAATTCCAATCCGACAGAAAGTGAACCAGTTTCCCTTGCCGTTTGAATATGAGAAAGGATGGTATGAGAACGGCCTCCATCCGCTGATTATGGTTCAAGGCCAGGATGAATGGATCTTTTTCGGGCCCAACATGTTCCAATCCACTGACACCGCAGATATAACGTCCAAACTTCTTCAACAGCAGGCGCAAAACCATACAGGATAGCGGCTCGTGGGCCAGAAAAGGCATCGGCTGGCGCCAGATCTCCCGGGGGGATAGAACTGGTTGCTCCACGTTCTTCGTTTCCGGAATCCCAGCACCAGGAAAAACTGACTTTGTTTTTTCCTGAGCCATTATCACTTTATCAATACCGCCAAGACTTACGCCACTCTGTCAATTAAAGTTCCGTTGTAGCGCGGTTGCTCGCCGATCCCTCAAGGGAATGCGGTTTTTCGCGTTGAGTTTAAGGATAGAATCCAAAAAGGTGGGATCAAGCATTTTTATCAGGTCATGGGCATCTTTTTCTGGAAGGCAGATTGGATGGTTCAAGCCACTCCCGGGCAGTCACTTGGATACTTTCAAGCGGGGGCCGGATGCTCCTCATCAGGTCATGGGCATCTTTTTCTGGAAGGCAGATTGGATGGTTCAAGCCACTCCCGGGCAGTCACTTGGATACTTTCAAGCGGGGGCCGGATGCTCCTCGATTCTGCGAGTTGATCCCTTCCCTTAAAGAAATGGTGCAATATCGAAAGCTTTCCGGTAAGAGTTTAGCCCATCATTGTATGAGAAGCAAAAAACCTCAGGTTAAACGCATCATTAACAGCGTAGCACCCATCCGCATTTGCGACAACGGCGGATGGACTGATACTTGGTTCGCCGGGCATGGAAAGGTATTCAATATCGGGGTTTATCCCTACGCTGAGGTACAAATTGAGGTTACTCCCTTTACGGGGGAGAAAAACCGCATTATAATCAATGCGGAAAATTTTGGCGTCCGTTATGCCCGCCAGCCGGAAAAACCTGGCTGGGATCGCCACCCGCTCCTGGAAGCGGCGATCCAGATGATGAAAATCCCCAAAAACCTCGCCTTCCAAGTCACCATCTTCTCCGAAGCCCCGGCCGGGGCTGGCACTGGCACCTCGGCTGCCGTCACGGTGGCCTTGATTGGGGCGTTGGACCGCTTGACCCCGGGCCATCTGACTCCCCATGAGGTTGCCTACCTGGCCCAGTCTGTGGAAGTCGATTTGCTCAAGCAGCAATGCGGCATCCAGGATCAGCTCTGCTCGTCGTATGGCGGGATTAATTTCGTTGACATGTATAACTACCCTCACGCCTCAGTTTCCGCCATTCAAGTGCCTAATTCCATTTGGTGGGAATTGGAACGTCGCTTGGTCCTCATCTACCTTGGCCGCTCGCACAGTTCTTCCGATATCCATAAAATGGTGATCCGTGACTTGGAAAATGCCGGGCCGGATTGCCGCAAAATTTCGGATTTGCGCGGAACGGCGGAAAAATCCCGGGATGCCCTTTATGCCGGGAACTTTGCCGAACTGGGGAAGGCGATGGCCGAAAACACCGAGGCCCAGCGGCGGTTGCATCCCCGTTTAATCAGCGAACACGCGCAACAGGTTATCGATATCGCCAAACAACATGGCGCGACCGGATGGAAAGTGAACGGCGCCGGCGGCGAAGGTGGCTCGGTTACCCTGCTCTGCGGCCCCAATTCGGAGATCAAACGGAGCATGATCCGCGAAATTGAACAAACCAACGAGCTTTTCAGCCATATTCCCATTTACCTTAGCCGCTACGGTTTGCGCACCTGGGAAACGGAGACCAAACCTGGCCGGGTCCAGGTTTAGCACGCACCCGGGTAAATCATGGCCGCCATTGCATACCGTCCGGAAGTTGACGGCCTCCGGGCTGTCGCCATCCTGGCGGTTTTATTTTACCATATCGATTCAAAATGGCTGCCAGGCGGCTTTGTCGGGGTGGATGTCTTTTTCGTGATATCCGGCTACCTGATCACTTCGATTATTTTTGAAGAAACTCAAAGTGGGAGCTTCACCCTCCAGCGCTTCTATGCCCGGCGCATCCGGCGGTTGTTTCCAGCCATGGCGGGGTTGTTGATCACCGTGCTGGCCGCCGGGGCCATCTTCGACCCGCTCAACTTCGCCGCTTTGCGCACCTCGGTGCTGTGGGTGGCGCTCCTGGGGGGGAACCTGCATATTTGGAAAGCCACTGGAGATTATTGGGGACCGGGGGTGGACGCCATGCCACTCCTGCATACCTGGTCTTTGGCGGTGGAGGAGCAGTTTTACATGGCCTTCCCCATCACTTTGATGGCGCTTCTCCGGTGGCAAAAGCGGCGGACACCCCGGATCTTGCTCATTTTGGCGGTGGCCAGCTTTGTTTGCAGCCTGCTGCTTACCCCCCGCCATCCACCCGCCGCCTTTTATTTGCCGCCCACCCGGGCTTGGGAATTGCTGGCTGGGTGCTTTTTGGCGGTGTTTCCTCTCTCCGGAACCGGCCAGCTAGCCAGACATCGCCACGCGGGAACCTTTGCCGGGGCCGGCTTGGTGATGATATTCCTTTCCTATCTGGTGGTGCATGGGGGCCAGGGGTTTCCCGGATACCGGGCTGCCTTGCCGGTGCTGGGCAGCATGCTGGTCATTGCTTTCACGGGGACCGGAGCCAGCCGGGTTGAGTGCATCCTGCGCCGGCCTTGGATCGTGTTCGTGGGCAAAGCCTCCTACTCGCTTTATCTCTGGCATTGGCCAGTGATCGTCTTCCTCAAGGGCATGCAGGATAACCCCGCCTTTCCAGCGTGGTTTCCCACCGCTTACACCGGCCTTTTCTGCGTCGTGTTTTCGTTCGCCCTGGCGCTGTCCAGTTATTGGTTCATTGAGCGTCCGCTGCGGGCCTGGAGTCTGACCCCCCTGATGTGCGCCTGCATTTTTCTGGGCTTGATATTCACGCTGGTGGTTATCCAACCCCGGCTGGCTGCCAATAACCTTAAACGGCATAACCTGGCTGAGGGATTTGCCCCCATGACCGACCGCGGACGATTCTACAGCGTGAACCAGGTTTCTGAACTGTCCCCGGCGGGGGTTGAGCAATACCGGTTGATCAACATGTTGATCCCAACCAACCATGCCAGCCTGGAGGAGGGCATCATCCGGAAATACGGACCCGGCCCGATCCAAGTGGCGGTGTTCGGCGATTCCCATTGCCTGCGTTTTGCCCCCTTGATTGACGGCATCCTCCGCTCCAACCATCTTTCAGGCTGTTTTTTCTGCGCCGACGCCGCGCCTCCCAACCTGTTTCGTGATTCGTATGTGAGCTACCCGGATTTCGGAACCGCAGCGGATCTGAAAAAGTATGATGAATCGCGCCAGCGGTTCCTGGCCATGCAGAAACCAAAAGTCAGCCTCTGGATCCAGCGTTACGACAACCGGGAATTTGAGGATTTCCGGAAATCCATCCAGTATGTCGTGGAGCATTCAACCTGCGTGGTTTTCCAGCAGCTCCCGGTACTGAATATCGGCGATGTGTGCACCGTAAACGCTTTCGGCTACTTCCGGAACCTCGCGAACAAGACTCTCAGCCAGCTGAATATCGTGGAGAAGAGATGGACCACCAGCAAACGGCGTGGTTGCGAAGCGGAAATCCTCCGTGAGTTCAAAGGGCATCCGCGTTTCCGCTGGCTGGACACCAACGATGAATTTCTGGAACCAAACGGCCATATCCGTTGGTGGGACGGCAAGGACCGGCTCTATTACATTGATGACGACCATTTGAGTGAATACGGCGTGCAACTGCTTGGAGCCAAAATTGAACGGGCCATTCTCGACGCTTTGGCTGCCAAGCCTCCTCCATAAACACCTACTCCACCGCTTACCGAAACGCGGAGGATGACCGGTTCGTTGTTAACCGTGGCAAGTTACCCGTGCCTGATATATAGTGGCGCAAATATTCATGGAACAATATATGAAACCGATTCGCAAACTGACGATCATATTGCTCACAACCTGCCTGGTTCATTTAACCTGCCAGGCGGAATTCCGCGCCGGGGCCGCCTCCCGCACCGTCACCCCGGACCCTCTGCTGCCGATCTCCGGCGGTGTGGGCCCCTCGGAAAAGGCTGACCGGAAACTCGGCGAATTGGTGGTGCGCGCGCTGGTGCTGGAAAATGACGGCACCCGCATCGCCATTGTGAGCGGCGATTTCCTCGGTTTCCCCTCCGTGCTGGGCAACAAAGTGCGCGATCTGGCGCCAGCCATCCCGGGCCGGAATATATTGATTGGCGTAAGCCATACCCACAGCGCCCCGGATTGCTATGGCTTTCCCGATAAGAACGGAACCTCCGCCGATCTCAAATACCTCGACTCAGTCTGCCAAAAAATGGCCGAAGCCATCCGCGAAGCGGCGGACAAACTGGCCCCTGCCCGGCTGAAAATCGCCACTGGCAAAGCCCAGGGGAAGATCGCCTACAACGCCTACGCGCCGGAATTGTATGACCATCGCTGCCATGTGATCCAGGCCCTGGATGCCGGCGGCAAACCGCTGGCCACCCTCGTCAACTACGCCATTCATCCGGAAGTATTGGGGCCGGACCAAGGGATACTGAGCCCGGACCTGGTCGGCCCCCTTTATGACCGGATCCAGGAGCAAGGCGGCGGCTTGGGCCTGTTCATGAACAGCGCCCAGGGCGGGATGGTCACCGCCGATTGCCGGGGGTCCAATGGCAAGGATATCCAAACCTGGGAGGAATGCGTGCGCATCGGCCGGCTCCTGGCCGACGAAGCCTTGCGCATCGTCCAAACCGCCCCGGTGCAAGCCAATCCCAGCCTCGTCTGCCACAGCAGGATGATTGAATTCCCGGTGGATTCCCCGCTCATGCAGATGATCCTCAAATCCTCCCCGCTGGGCTTCGGCAAGGCCTCGGACAAGACCGTTGCCACCCAGTTGAACCTGGTGAACGTGGGCAACGCCCAGATCCTCACCATTCCTGGCGAAGCCCTGCCGAACATCGGGTTTTATCTCAAGCGCAAGATGGCGGGCACGCACAACCTGTTGTTCGGCCTCACCAACGACGCCTTTGGCTATATGCTGGCCCGGGAGGATTGGAATAGTTTCGAGCGTTACAACTACATCACCCGCACCTGCCTGGGCGAAAAAACCGGCGAGATCCTCGTCAATGAAGCGCTCAAGCTGATTTCCGAATGCCCTAAACCAGCTAAAGAATAAGTTTTGGGGCTATGCACTTGACGCTTGTAAACAGAAACCACCACAATCTATTGTGATGCAACTCACAGCGAACAACTACTGATTGTGTCAACAAGATTAAACTGCATAGCCCTAATAAGTTTTTAACTTGCCCTATTGGGCAGTGTCTTTTAAGCTTACTTTTTGTCAATGGTGCAGGTTTTAAAATTGGTTTAGGCATTGGACGATAACTGTGGGATGGATCAGCCTGGCGATCCCCCGGATTCTTGATAACGATGCCTGGAGGCATCCCAAGTGGCTAAACTTGAAGAACTTAAACCGAACGCGGCTGTGAGGGGCATCCTGCCGGATGGCCTCGCCAGTGTCGTTTCCGTCCAGTGGTTTGGTTCGGAAGCCATTGAACTCACCTACAAAACTGCGTCGGGCAAGGTGGCCAACGAGCTGCTTTACCGGCATGACGAAACCCGCCTTGAGATCGTAACGGAAGGACGGCCCTGGAGCTTTGACGGTGACGGAAAAGAGTTCAGGCTTGTATCCGAGGCCCACCGCATCCGGCTGGCCCATCTGTTTGATCCGGTGCTGGCGGTCCACACTTCCGTGGTGGAACCGCTGCCGCACCAAATCACGGCAGTCTATGACGTGATGCTGCCCAGGCAACCGCTGCGTTTTCTACTGGCGGATGATCCGGGCGCGGGCAAGACGATCATGGCCGGGCTGCTGATGAAGGAGCTGCTCGCGCGAGGTGACTTGCACCGGTGCCTGGTGGTTTGCCCCGGCAGTCTGGCCGAACAATGGCAGGACGAACTCTACCGGCGTTTCCATCTACCGTTTGAGATCCTGACCAACGACAAGTTGGAGGCGGCGCGCACGGGGAATTGGTTCCTTGAGACGAACCTGGTCATTGCCCGGCTGGACAAGCTGTCGCGCAACGAAGAGGTGCAGGCCAAGCTCCAAGCGCCTGACTGCCGGTGGGACCTGACCGTGTGCGATGAGGCGCACAAGATGTCGGCCAGCCTGTTTGGCAGCGAGATAAAGTACACCAGGCGCTACCGGCTGGGGCAGCTTCTCTCGACGCTGACGCGGCATTTCCTGCTGATGACGGCCACCCCGCACAACGGGAAGGAGGAGGATTTCCAGCTTTTCATGGCGCTGCTGGATGGCGACCGGTTTGAGGGGCGGTTTCGCGATGGCGTCCATGCGACGGATGTTTCTGATCTCATGCGGCGGATGGTGAAGGAGAATCTGCTGAAGTTCGACGCCACACCGCTGTTCCCCGAGCGCATTGCTTATACGGTGCCGTACAAGCTTTCGGATTCCGAAGCCCGGCTCTACAAGGAAGTGACGGATTACGTCCGGGATGAGTTTAACCGGGCGGAAGCACTCCAGAACGACAAGCGGGCGGGCACAGTCGGGTTCGCGCTGACGATTCTGCAACGGCGCCTGGCGTCATCGCCTGAGGCCATTTACCAGTCGCTCCGCCGCCGGAAAGAGCGTTTGGAGAAGAAGCTCCGGGAATTGGAACTGCTGCAACGGGGGGCAGAGGTCGCGACGGCCATCGCCAGCACGGTGCCCGCGTTGGACGAAGAAGACGTGGAGGACTTGGAGGAAGCGCCCGACAATGAAGTGCAGGCCGCCGAGGAAGAGATACTGGACCAGTCCACCGCAGCGCGGACGATTGCAGAGTTGAACGCTGAAATTGGCACGCTGAAACGCCTGGAGGCGTTGGCGCTAACTCTCCGGCGGAGCGGCGAAGACCGGAAGTGGTGCGAGTTAGGTCGCTTGCTGAACGAGATTTTCACGCCCGGTGGAAACGGCGACCGGCTGGCGGAGACACCACCGCCCTACCGCACTGGTCCGATTCAGCCGCCCACGCCTTCGCCACACCAGAAACTGGTGCTGTTCACGGAACACCGTGACACGCTCAGCTACCTGGAAAGCCGTATCACCACCCTGCTGGGGCGGAAGCAAGCGGTCGTGCTCATTCACGGCGGCATGGGCCGGGAAGAGCGGACCAAGGCGCAGGAAGCTTTCAAGCACGACCCGGAAGTCCAAGTGCTCCTGGCCACGGATGCGGCGGGAGAAGGCATCAACCTCCAGCGGGCACACCTGATGGTGAACTACGATCTGCCATGGAACCCCAACCGGATCGAACAACGCTTTGGCCGAATCCACCGCATTGGCCAGACGGAAGTGTGCCATCTGTGGAACCTGGTGGCCGAGGAAACCCGCGAGGGCGATGTTTATCGGACCTTGCTGGAAAAGCTGGAACAGGCGCGGCAGGCGCTTGGAGGGCAGGTCTTTGACGTGCTGGGCAAACTCCAGTTCGAGGGAAAGCCGCTGCGGGACCTGCTGATCGAGGCAGTCCGCTATGGCGATCTGCCCGAAGTGCGCGCCCGTCTGACCCAGGTGGTAGCTCATGCGTTTGACCGGCAGCAATTGCAAGAATTGCTCGAAGACCGGGCGCTGGCGCATGACTCCATGGATGCGACGCGAGTTTTTCGCATCCGGGAGGAAATGGAGCGGGCCGAAGCGCGGAGGCTGCAACCCCACTACATCGAATCTTTCTTTCTGGAAGCGTTTCAACAGTTGGGCGGCACAACCAAACAGCGTGAGCCGTGCCGGTATCAGATCACGCACGTCCCCGCACCCGTGCGTAACCGGGACCGATTGATTGGCGCGGGCGAACCGGTGCTTCCGCGTTACGAGCGGGTCGCCTTCGAAAAGACGCTGGTGGCTCCGCAAGGGCAACCGATGGCAGCGTTCCTCTGCCCTGGGCATCCACTGCTGGACTCCACCATCGACCTGACGCTGGAACGGTACCGAGACCTTCTCCGCCGGGGGGCGGTGCTGGTGGATGAGCGGGACACGGGGACCGCGCCGCGCATGCTGTTCTACCTGGAACACGCCATCCAAGACGCGAGCCTGACGCGGACGGGCGAGCGGCGGGTGATTTCCAAGCGGATGCTTTACGTGGAAATGGACGGGGACGGCAACACCCGGCACTTCCACTACGCGCCGCATCTCGACTATCGTCCGCTGGCGGATGGGGAAGCCAAGGTGGACACCATCCTGGCCCGGCCGGAATGCCAATGGGTTGACCGGAGCCTGGAGCAAAAGGCGCAAGGTTACGCGGTCGCGGCAGTGGTACCGGAGCACCTGACGGAAGTGCGGTCCCGGAAACTGGACCTGATTGCCAAGACAGAAGCGGCGGTGCAAGACCGGCTGACCAAGGAAATCAGCTATTGGGACCACCGGGCCGAGCAGCTCAAGCTGCAGGAGCAAGCCGGCAAACCGAATGCCCGGCTCAACTCAGATGAGGCGCGGAAGCGGGCCGATGGGTTGCAGGCCCGACTGCAGAAGCGGATGGAGGAACTGAAACTGGAAAAGCAGATTGCCCCACTGCCGCCGGTGGTGATGGGCGGCGTGCTGGTCATCCCCGCCGGGCTGCTGCGCCTGGTGAAGGGCCAAGGCGAGAGCGGAGAGGTGGCGGTGAGCGGGGCCGACAACGAAGCGGCAGCGGCCAAGGCCCGGAGCATCATCATGCAGGTGGAGCGGGAACTGGGCTTTGTGCCCACCGACCGCGAGACTGAGAAATTGGGCTACGACATCGAGAGCCGGATACCGGGCACGGGCAAACTGCGGTTTATTGAGGTCAAAGGCCGGGTAACCGGGGCGGCGACGATCACGGTGACGAAGAACGAGATTCTTTATTCGCTGAACAAGCCGGATGATTTCATTCTCGGTATCGTCGAGTTCGATGGGGAGACGCACCGGGTGCATTACGTGCGGCGGCCCTTCCAGCGCGAGCCGGACTTTGGGGTGACAAGCGTGAACTACAGCTTCGCGGAATTACTGGCGCGGGCGGAGGTACCGAGATGAAAACACCCATTACCATCCAAGTACGCGAATTCACCGGGTGCCCGTTTGCCGTCTCGGCGGAAGACGGGCAACGACTGCATGATCCGGTTGCGCCTGCCCTGAAGGATGGCAAGCCCGTCGTGGTATCCTTTGCCGGCATCGAAACCGCCATTGCGGCCTTTCTGGGCGCGGCGGTCGGACAACTCTACGGAGAATTCCCAGAGGACAGAATCGAGGGGCTGCTCAGCATCCGCGACCTGCCGCCAGAGTACGAATTGCAGTTGGGCCGTGTGGTCCGAAACGCCAAGATGTACTATGCCAATCCAGGCGCTTACGATGCGGCGTGGAACGAGGAATGCGGCGCTAGAGACACTGTAGCTATTGGAGATCACCTATGAAACCGAAGATCAGCACTCTGAATATCGAGCGCTTTCGGGCGCTCCGGCAACTCAACATAGATGGCCTTGGCCGGGTGAATCTGATTACGGGACGAAACAACACGGGCAAGTCTTCGGTATTGGAGGCGCTTCGCATCCTTGCTTCTGATGCATCGCCTTCAGTGATCAGTAGTATTCTACGGTTCCGCGAGGAGGATGTCGGGGAGACTGAAGAATCGGCGCGACCATTGGACGCGGAAGGTCTCTTCGTGTTGTCGAACTTATTCCACGCTTTCCCGAAATTCTCTGCTAAAATTGAGTCCATTGTAATCGCAGCGAACGGCCCCTCAAACCCCATGCGGCTGTCTATTGAAGCCGGTTGGTTTTCAGAGGAACGTGACCAGGATGGGACCAGGAGACTTCTCCCTCAGCAAAAGGAACTTTTCGACGAGGGGGAAGCTATGCCCGCGCTTGTGATCGAAGCACGTGGGATGCGGCGCGTGCTCCAGTTGGACTACATGCGACGTTATTCATACCGAGGTCGCCCGATGAGGACGGATGTCGCAGATGAACCGAGTCTGCCCAGCGTTTTTGTGAGCCCCTATGGCGGGGAACGCACTGCCACGCTGGGAGTTCTTTGGGACAAAATTGCTCTCTCAGATCGTGAGAAGGATGTTGTCGAGGCATTGCGGATCATTGATCCCCAGATTTCCGCCGTCTCGATGGTGGGTGGGGAAGGACCAAGACAGCAGCGCACCGCAATCGTTCGTGCGGGCAATCTGCCCAGGCCGGTGCCACTGCGGACCTTCGGCGACGGTCTGAATCGCCTGTTCGGGATCGTCCTTTCCCTGGTAAACGCCAAGGATGGTCTTCTGCTGATTGATGAGTTTGAGAACGGCATGCATCACACGGTGCAGTTGGATGCCTGGAGGGCCGTGTTTGCACTATCCCGGCGCTTGGGGATTCAGGTCTTCGCCACCTCTCATAGCTGGGACTCAATCGTGGCGTTCCAAAAGGCGGCTGCCGAGAGTCCCGAAGAAGGCGTGCTGGTTCGTCTTTCACGCAAAGGCGAGGATATCGTTCCAACCCTGTTTCGCGAGGATGAGCTAACCGTTGTCACCCGCGACCGAATCGAGGTGCGCTGATATGGCTGCCAAAAAGATACTCCTGGTTGAGGGCACGGATGACGAGCATGTGCTGAAGCACATTTGCGGGCAGCGGTCCGTCGGGGAGCTGGATGAGATCAAGCCGCAAGGCAGTGTCGAGAAACTGCTGGAGAATTTTCCAGTCCGGTTGAAGGAGAGCGAGATTGAGGCGCTTGGTATTGTGCTCGACGCGGACACTGACCTTGCTGGGCGGTGGGACTCTCTGAAGCATCGTCTGAAACAGGCTGGTTACGCTGATGTGCCTGACCAACCAACTGCTGACGGCACACTTCTTTCCCCACCACCGAATACCTTGCTGCCACGCTTCGGCGTCTGGATCATGCCAGACAACCAGAGCCGAGGCATCCTCGAAGACTTCCTGCGTTTCCTGGTTCCCGCTGGCAGCCAGCTTTTTGAGCACGTCAAATCGAGCGTAGCCACGATTCCAGCAACCGAGCGCCGTTTCAGCCAACTGGCCGAGCCCAAGGCCATCATTCATACCTGGCTGGCTTGGCAGGAGGAACCCGGCAAGCCGCTGGGCACGGCTATCACTGCCAAGTTCCTTGACCCCAATGTCACCCAAGTGGATGTGCTGGTGGCTTGGTTGAAACGGCTCTATTTTCCATGAGCTTGCCTCAGAAGAGCATGAGTGACGAACTGCTAATCCGATTGCTCCAGAGGCACTTCGCGGACCCGGCCGCTGCTTTGCGCCGGCTGGACGAATATCTGGCTAAGGTCAAACTGCCTTTCGACCTGAACGAACAAATGCGCGAACTGCCGTTCCCAGCCCAGCCTGGGCTGCATGACGGCCTGCCGTCCTGCATCTGCTACTTTGTCCCCAACTCGCGCCGTGGCAGCAACCAGCCAGCCCGGGAGGATCCACTCCATCCATCCTTCATAAACTCTTGCGATGGAATCGGCCTGAACCTTGGCTGTCCCGTGCGGCTATTGCGTGCATTGGATGCACTCGCACAACTGCCTTTGGTTGACCAGCGACAACCGATGGATGGACTGCGCAACGCCCCAGAACACCTCAATGCGGTTGAGGAATTGCTCTGGTTGACCGGATTGAAGTCGCCTTCGTCTCTTCGCCGTGGCGGCCAGTTCAAAGGAGTGAATGGGGACGTCGACTGGTTCCTTCAGGCGAACAGCTTCCCGATTTTTGTCAAAGCCAAATTTCGGCGGACGGATTGGCCTCGACTGTTTGACGGCGAAGCGTTTGCTCGCATGGGGGAAGGATTCCTTTCAAGCGCGGCCCACAAGTTCCCAGACCCTCCCCAAGCCGCAGCCTTGCATATCGTCGGGATCACCACCTTCGCCAACCTTGACTAGGAGATCATGCACGGCATCGGACACGAGTTGGAGGGAACGCCGCAGATTCACGCCGTTGTAATCCGCAGTTTGCTGCAAATGACGCATGTCATTTCGCTGAGTCTGGCGGTCCGTGACCGCGTTCTGGGGTTGCTCACCGTCCCGGCGATCTCCGATTTCCCCGCGAACCACGGGGTCTTTTATCACTGGGAACAACGCAACCAGAGGGTCGCTGGACGTGGCCCTAAGCGCAGTTCCACTGCGCCATCAAAGGCGGTTTGTTGGTCAATCAAACCCCATGGCCTCGTGCCATTCCCTATGCCTGAGGACGGTTCTTACCGGCTCAACATCTTGTCGCGTGGCGTTGACGGGGAGCCGCACTTCCAAGTCGTCCCAAAGTACATGATGCCTTCCCACGCATGACAACATCCTACAGAAAGAAGCTCATCGAAGTTGCCCTACCGCTGGAGGCGATCAATGTGGCTTCGGCACGGGAGAAGTCCATTCGGCACGGGCATCCCTCGACCCTGCACCTCTGGTGGGCTCGGCGGCCGCTGGCGGCGGCGCGGGCGGTGATTTTTGCGCAAATGGTGGATGATCCCTCGGCCAATCCCGATTTGTTTCCGACCGAGAAGGCGCAGGAGAAGGAACGGCAGCGGCTGTTTAGGATCATCGAAGACCTGGTGCTGTGGGAGAACACTACCAACGAAATGGTGTTGGAGCGGGCGCGGACGGAAATCTGGCAGAGCTGGCGGCGGGCCTGCGCGCAGAACGTCGGCCACCCGCACGCCAGGGAATTGTTCGACAGGCAAAAGCTCCCCGCCTTCCACGATCCCTTTGCCGGAGGAGGCGCCTTGCCGTTGGAGGCCCAGCGGCTGGGATTGGAAAGCTATGCAAGTGATCTCAATCCGGTGGCCGTGCTGATCAACAAGGCGATGATCGAAATTCCGCCGAAGTTTGCGGGCCACCCTCCGGTCAATCCCAAATCGAGGGAAGACACGCAACTCTTCATAAAAACGTGGCAAGGCGCCGCGGGACTGGCTGAAGACGTGCGCTATTACGGCCAGTGGATGCGCGATGAAGGGGAAAAGCGCATCGGTCACCTTTATCCGAAAATTAAAATCACGGAGGAGATAATCCAGGTCAGGCCCGATCTGAAACAATATGTGGGCTCCGAATTGACCGTCATCGCCTGGCTCTGGGCTCGGACGGTCAAAAGCCCCAACCCGGCCTACGCCCATGTGGATGTGCCGCTTGCCTCCACGTTCATGCTTTCAACCAAGCCGGGAAAGGAAGCATACGTTGAGCCGGTGATTGAGGGTGATCGCTACGCCTTCACCGTCAGGATTGGCAAGCCACACGATACGGAGGCATCCCAGAACGGTACCAAGCTTGCGCGTGGAGCTAATTTTCGTTGTCTCGTCTCTGGTGCGCCAATTGCATCGGAATACATCAAGTCAGAAGGACGAGCCGAGCGCATGGGCGCAAAACTTATGGCCATCGTGACAGAAGGGAACCACGGCCGGGTATATCTCTCTCCGACTGCGGAACACGAAGCCATCGCGCTAAAGGTTAAACCGATTTGGAAACCGGAAACGCCACTGCCTAATGACCCTCGAAATTTTTGGACGGTTCAATTTGGGTTAACGCATTTTGCCGACCTTTTCACCACCCGGCAGCTTTTCGCCCTGACAACATTCTCCGACTTGGTGCAGGAAGCCCGTGATCGAATCATCAAAGACATCGTAAAATGCCAAACCTTGGACAACAACAATTCTGGTTTTTCTGCTGTATGGAATAATGCTTACGCTGATGCAGTTGTCACGTATTTGGCTTTTGCGGTGGATCGGTTGGCTATGACAGGAAATAGCCTTGTCCGATGGAATAGCGTTGGAAAGAAAGCGCAGCACTGCTTCGGACGTCAATCTCTTCCGATGTTGTGGGATTTCGCAGAGCCGAACTTTCTTGCATCTGCCACCGGCAGCGTCGTTGCCGCTGTTTTTTACTCATATAATCCATTGAATTCGATGCAGTCAACAATAGTGGGAATGAGCAAGCAAAATGATGCAGCAACACAGCAAACATCCGTTTCAAAGATTATTTCGACCGACCCTCCTTATTACGATAACATTGGCTATGCCGACCTTTCAGATTTCTTCTATGTCTGGCTGCGTCGCTCATTGAAGTTCGTTTATCCTGACCTCTTTTCTACGATGGCGGTGCCCAAGGCCGAGGAACTAGTCGCTACACCATATCGACACGGGAGCAAAGAAAAAGCCGAAGCCTTTTTTATGGAAGGCATGACCCAAGCCATGCATCAGCTAACCAAACAGGCGCATCCAGCATTCCCGGTGACCATATACTATGCATTCAAGCAGTCAGAATCCAAACACGAGGGCACCGCGTCCACAGGATGGGAGACTTTTCTGGGTGCCGTGATTCAGGCTGGTTTCGCTCTCACAGGGACATGGCCTGTACGGACAGAGATGAGAACCCGGCAAATCGCGATGGATACAAACGCTCTTGCTTCCAGCATTGTCCTCGTTTGCCGTCCGCGTGATCCCCAGGCGACGGTGACCACACGGCAGGCATTCGTTGCGGCGCTAAAGCGGGAACTCGGACCGGCGTTGAAGCATCTGCAGGGCGGCGGCATCGCCCCGGTGGATTTGGCACAAGCATCCATCGGACCGGGCATGGGAGTCTATACGCGTTATGCAAAGGTGCTGGACGCCGAGGGCAAGGCGCTGACCGTGCGGGAGGCGCTAACGTTGATCAACCAGGCGCTCGACGAGGTGCTGAGCGCACAGGAGGGGGATTTTGACGCCGATACGCGCTGGGCCCTGGCCTGGTTTGAACAATTCGGCTTCAACGACGGCCCGTTTGGCGAGGCCGAAACCCCCTCCAAAGCCGAGGTTACCAGCGTGCCGGGTATGGTCGAGGCGGGGATTCTGCTTTCCAAGTCCGGCAAGGTCCGGCTGTTGCGACCCGATGAACTGCCCACGGATTGGGATCCCGCGACCGATAACCGCCTGACGGCCTGGGAAGGCGTCCATCATCTCGTTCGCGTGCTCGCCTTGGGAGGCGAGTTCGCGGCGGCGGAATTGGCCCGCAAACTGGGAGCAGAAGCTGAGATCGCGCGCGAACTGGCCTACCGCCTCTACACCGTCTGCGAGCGGCGAAAACGCGCCGCCGAAGCGCTGGCGTACAACGGACTGGTGCAGAGCTGGCCGGAGATCACGCATTTGGCGCAGCAGGCGACAGTAATGCCAGAAACAAAGCAGGCCGAACTAATTTAGGGAAGACGACCATGAGAAACGTTCGTTACGTCGATATTGAGAACTTCAAAACCTTTGGCGAAAAGATTCGCGTGGATTTGGGGCACCCCGCCGTCCTCATCGGTCCGAATAATGCGGGCAAAACCAGCGTCATCCAGGCGCTGGCGATGTGGAGCCGAGGGGTGCAAGCCTGGTACGAGCGGAAAGGGAAACCGAGGCAGAAGGAGGGGCGTGAGCGGCTGGCCGCCGGGATAAACCGGCTGAACATCCTCGAAGTGCCGGTTTCCGAGACGCGCTTCCTGTGGAATCGTATGCGTGTGCGCAAGGCCAACACGCCAGTTCGGCTGACCATCAACGTCGGCGTGGAGCACAGCGGCGTGGTCAAGGACTGCCGGATGGAGTTCACACAGCGCGACAACGAAGTCATATATTGCCGCCCCTGCGCCGAGACCCTTAAAGACGACGCCCTGATAGCGTACGCCGGGACGATTCCATTCCACCTGCTCTATCCCATGTCCGGGATTGAGACCGTGGAAACTCTTGTCCCTGAGGGGCGGGTGAATGTTCTGCTGGGCCAGGGCCAGACGGCCCAGGTTCTCCGCAACCTTTGCTACAAGGTGACGGAGTCGGACAAGGAAAAAAAGGGAAAGGATTGGGAGAGTATCAGCTACCTGATCGAGAAATTATTTGGAGTTAAGTTGAGCACACCTCACCTGGACGAAAAGCGCGGCGAGTTGGTGGTGCGGTACCGGCAGCCGGATACCGAAGCGGACATGGACATTGCACTGGCGGGACGGGGCTTTCAGCAGATGCTATTGATCCTGGCCTACCTTTTCACTCACAAAGGCAGCGTGCTGTTGATTGATGAACCGGACGCGCACCTGGAAGTTCTGCGGCAGAAGCAAGTGTATGAGATGCTGAAGGACGTTGCGGCGCAGAACGACAGCCAGGTGGTGGTGGCCACCCATTCAGAGGTCATCCTCGATGATGCCATCGAGACCAACTTGACCTTGCTTATCAATGGAGCCGCCGCCGATCTGGCAACCAACCAGGATGTGCGGAACTCGCTGAAGACGTTTGGGGTTGAACATTACTACAAGGCGCGGGTATGCCCACGAATCCTGTATATTGAGGGATCAACAGATTTCGACACCCTGAAAGCTCTGGCGGCGAAACTAGGACATCCTGCGCACGCGGTGCTTACAGGGCGAATCAACTACTACTATACCCGCAATATAGTCCCTACTAACACGCTGGATAATCGGCTGGATCGGCTGGGGGGCGCATTCCAAGATGATATCAAGCGCCATTTCAATGCCATGAAACGGTTGGTGCCGGAATTCAAAGGGGTGGCCATTTTGGACGGTGACGCACGAAAAGTTCCTGATGAAAGCAGTGGCGGCCTGGACATCCTGCATTGGCAGCGATATGAGATCGAGAACTACTATATCACGCCGGGCCTTATTCTGAAACACGTCAAGCGCATCTTTGATGCGGAAGGCGGGCTGTTCACGGAAGCGAACATCAAGGTGGTGCAACAGGTGTTGGATGAAAGACTGTTGGATACGATTTTCAAGGGGGACCGGCAGCAACTTGAGGAATACAAGAAAGCCAGCGCCAGCCTGCAGAAGACCCTGCTCCAGAACCTCAAGATGAGCGAGTTTGCTGAAGGAGTGTTCGAGGAATTCGCACAACGGCAAAAGCAACCCATGCTCCTGCGAAAAGGAGAGTATTACCTGATGGTTGAAGATGTTGTCCCGAGTGATATTCCCGCAGAGGTGTCGGAGAAGCTGGACCGGCTGGCAGCAGTTTTGCAGGCCTCCGCCGAGGCGGTGGCAAAGGAATAGCCTATGGCCATCACCAATCATGAACGGGTCGGGAAGGCGTTGGAGCTTCTGACGGGCGGCCTCCAGTCGTTCGTGGAGCGCGAATTGAAGAGCGCGAATGCGCCGGACTGGTTCGCGGAGACCAAGCGCACCCTGGCCGAGTCCCAGCTGCAACTGCTGGGCACGCCGGAGAAACCGCAGTGGGATGTCGCCGCCATCCTGGTGACGATGTGGAACGAGTGGAATAACGTGTTCCGCAAGACGCTGGGACACGCGGAGCGAACGCTGGTGAGCGAATTGCGAGAGGTGCGAAACCGCTGGGCGCACCAACGGCCCTTTAGCACAGATGACGCCTACCGGGCACTGGACAGCGCGGCCCGGCTGCTGGCGGCAGTGTCGGCCTCCGAGGCCGACGAAGTCGAGAAGATGAAGATGGAGTTGCTGCGGGTACGGTTCGACGAGCAGGTGCGCAGCGAGAAGCGCAAGAGCGCGGGCAGCACGGTCGAGACCCAGGCGCAGAGCGGGCTCAAGCCGTGGCGGGAAGTGGTGAACCCGCACAAGGATGTGGCGAGCGGGAAGTACCAACAGGCGGAGTTTGCCGCCGACCTGTGGCAGGTGCATCTCGGCGAGGGCTCGGATGAGTATCGGAAGCCGGTGGAGTTTTTCCGGCGCACGTACCTGACGGAAAGCTTGAAAGGTTTGCTGGCAGGGGCCGTGCAACGACTTGGCGGAGGGGGCGGCGACCCGGTGGTGCAGCTCCAGACGAACTTCGGCGGGGGAAAGACGCACTCCATGCTGG
>CAYPCQ010000016.1:89996-93914 GCA_964409245.1 uncultured Verrucomicrobiota bacterium | reverse complement strand
GAGCCAGGCCGTCAACCCCGGAGCCAGCGTGACCTTCACCGTGGCCGCCACTGGCGCCGCTCCGCTGACCTATCAATGGAAGTTCAATGGCACACCGCTGGCTGGCGAAACCTCCTCCAGCCTGGCTTTGACCAATGTGGCCGCCACGAACACGGGAACTTATACGGTGGAGGTGGGCAACGTCATGGGCACGGCCGCCAGCGCCGGGGCCAGCCTGAGCTTGAATGAACCCGTGATCATCACCCGGCAGCCGGTGAGCCAGACGGTCAATCCCGGTGCCAGCGTGACCTTCACCGTGGCCGCCACCGGCACGGATCCCCTGGCTTACCAATGGCAAATGAACGGGGCGCCGATCACGGGGGCGAATGCCGCGAGTTTGACGCTGAACAATGTGGCTTCAGCCAGCGCGGGGACTTATACGGTGGAGGTGGGCAACGTCATGGGCACGGTCGCCAGCACCGGGGCCAGCCTGAGCTTGAATGAACCGGTGGTCATCACCCGGCAACCGGTGGGCCAGACGGCCAATCCCGGCGCCAGCGTGACTTTCACCGTGGCCGCCACCGGCACCGCTCCGCTGACGTATCAATGGAAGTTCAATGGGGCGGCCATAGTCGGCGCCACCGCCGCCAGCCTGAGCTTGAATAACCTGAGCGAGGCCCTGGCGGGTGCATATGCGGTGGAGGTGGGAAACGTGGTGGGAACCGTGGCCAGCGCTGCCGCCGCCCTGAGCCTGAACACGCCGGTTTCGATCACCCAGCAACCGGCGAGCCAGGCCGTCAATCCCGGCGCCAGCGTGGCCTTCACGGTGGTGGCAATCGGCACCACTCCGCTGACGTACCAATGGAAGTTCAATGGCACGCCGCTGGCTGGCGAAACCTCCTCCAGTCTGGTTTTGACCCAGGTGGCCGCCACGAACACGGGGACTTATACCGTGGAGGTGGGCAACCTCCTGGGCACGCTTGACAGCGCCGGGGCCAGCCTGAGCTTGAATGAGCCAGTGGTCATCACCCGGCAGCCGGTGAGCCAGACCGCCAACCCCGGTGACCGCGTGACCTTCACGGTGGCCGCCACCGGCACGGACCCCCTGGCCTGCCAGTGGAAATTCAACGACCTCCCCCTGGCTGGCGAAACCGCCTCCAGTTTGACCCTGGCCAATGTAGCCGCCGCAAACGCGGGGACTTATGCGGTGGAGATCAGCAACGCCATGGGCGCCGTCTCCAGCGATGGCGCAGTCTTGAGCCTGAACACGCCGGTGACGATCACCTTGCAGCCGGTCACCCAGACGGCGGAAGCCGGCGCCAGCGTGACCTTCACCGTGGCCGCCGCCGGAACTCCGCCCCTGGGCTGCCAGTGGTATAAAAATGGGGCCGCCATCCCGGCCGCCACCAATTCCTCCCTCCGCCTCCTCAATGTGCATTTCAGCGATGTCGGGAATTACACGGTGGCCGTCAGCAACGTGGCTGGCTCGGCGTCCAGCCAGGTTGCGGTGTTGACCGTCAAAACCGGCCTGAGCTTTGGGATCCATGACCAGACCCCCGGCGGCGGCATCGCGCTGCCTGAGCCGTTCCAATCCAGCTTCGTGGCCAACTCCACGGTCACGCTGACCGCCCGGCCGGCGGACGGCTGGACCTTCCTGGACTGGAAAGGCCACCCCCAGGGCACCAACCCGGTGGCCACGCTCCAAATGACCAGCGACAAAACCGTGCGGGCGCGGTTCGGGACCCCCATCACCGTAAGGCCCACCGGGAGCGGGACGGTGAGCCTCCAGCCCGCCTCCCCCCTCTATCCCTACGAGGCCTCCGTGCGCCTCGTGGCGCAGCCCCAGCCCGGCAATTACTTCGCGGGCTGGTCGGGGAACGGCAGCGGCGATGCCAACCCGCTGGCCCTGCGGGTGCGGGACGCCAGCCCGGTTATTTTCGGCGCCTTCTACACCTTGCCGGTCGGGCGGGTGGCGCTGACGGTGATCCCCATCGGCTATGGGGAAGTCTCCGTGCTGCCCTACGCCAGCACCTTCACCACCGGGCAGACGGTGACCAATCTGGCCCTGCCCGAGACCGGCCAGGAGTTCCTCGGGTGGGCGGGGGATGCCACCGGCACGAACAACCCGCTGGTGGTGAGCCTGAGCCAAAGCAAGGTCATTTTCGCCAACTTCACCAAACGCCCCCAGCTGGGCATCCAGCCGCTGGGCTTGGACGGGCTTTTGCTGTCGCTGGCCGGCGAGTTCACCGGCGCCTACCAGATCCAGGATTCCACCAACCTGGTGGACTGGACGCCTGCGGCCACCCTCACCAACACCTATGGCGAGTCCCAGACCCTGGCGCCGCCCCCGGCCGGGAAACGCCTTTATTACCGGGCGGCGGCCATCCACACGAATTCGCCGGGCGGATTGACCAAAGTGGACCCCTCCACCCTGCGGCAAAAAGTGTTGATGGGCTACCAGGGGTGGTTCGCGGGGCCGGGGGATGGCTCGCTCTTTAATTCCTGGATGCACTGGTTCCGGAGCCAGGAGCCGGTGGCCGCCGACGCCACCTTCGATCTGTGGCCCGACACCAGCGAGCTGGAGCCGGATGAGTTGATCCCCACCCGGATGACTTATGCCGATGGCAGCCCGGCCCGGCTTTACTCGGCCTGCAACGCCCGGACCGTGAAACGCCACTTCAAGTGGATGGAAGACCAGGGCCTCGATGGCGTGCTGCTGAACCGGTTCTCCTGCGTCCTGAGCGATGCCCGGCTGTTCGGGTTTTTCAACCAGGTCGCCGCCAATGTGCAGGCCGGGGCGGAGGCCCACGGCCGGGTCTTCGCCATCATGTATGACATCACCGGCCAGCCGGAATCCAGCCTGGTCAGCACGCTCACCAACGATTGGAATTACCTGGCCGGATCGCTGCAGCTCACCCACAGCCCGTCCTACCTGCGCCACCACGGGAAACCGGTGATCGCGATCTGGGGCCTGGGCTTTTTGGGCCGCCCGGGCACCGCGGCCCAGGCGCTGGAGCTGATCAACCACTTCCAGAGCCTGGGGCTGACCGTCGTCGGCGGGGTTCCCACCTGGTGGCGCCAGCTCACGGGGGATTCCAAGACCGAACCGGCCTGGGCCGAAGTTTACCGGGCGTTCGATGTCATAAGCCCGTGGGCGGTGGGACGGTATAGCGACGAGGCCGGGGCGGATTGGTTCAAGAACAACCTGGTCGCGCCGGACCTGGCGGCGGCGCGGGACACCGGGCAGGATTTCCTGCCGGTGATATTCCCAGGGTTTTCGTGGAAAAACCTCAACGGCGGGACGCTCAACCAGATTCCCCGCCACGGCGGTCGGTTCCTCTGGCGCCAGGCCCACAACGCCCTCTCGGCGGGGTGCGATATGGTTTACGTGGCCATGTTCGACGAGGTGGACGAAGGGACGGCTATGTTCAAGATCGCCCCGTTGAAATCCCAGCTCCCCGCGCAAGGCACCTTCATCTCCCTGGACATCGACGGCGAAGTGCTGCCGGGCGATTGGTACCTGCGGCTGGCAGGGGAAATCACGAAAATGCTGCGCGGCACCGCGCCGCTTTCCGCAACGATCCCGATTGTCCCTTGAGCCGTCTCCCTGAATTTGGGGAGGGAAGTGATTGCGCCGCTGGTTTTTGCGCCAGGCACGAAGTGCGTCATGAGTTCTGATCCGATCGGGATAAATGACGAACGACCAAGGCTTTGCGCTAAAAGATCCAGCAACCACGCCGCTCCCCTGGCCTGGACACGGCTCAGTTGCTGATTTCAGAGCCAACGCTTGAACGCCATGGGGATTTTTCGCTTGCTTCCGCCAACAACGGGGCGGTGATAATCCAGCCCAGCCGAATCCAGCCCCAACCCTGAAAACGCGGAACGAGATGGGCTTGGTTTGGCATTCGCCAGCAGCGGATCCGCCTCGTTACCTCGGCG
>CAYPCQ010000016.1:33243-89896 GCA_964409245.1 uncultured Verrucomicrobiota bacterium | reverse complement strand
GCTACCCGCGTTTGGCTTACCGGCGCAACGGAAACTGCCGCCAGGCCACAGCGGGAAGCCGCTGACGTGAGGCGGACCTGGACCTTGCGTATGCCTATGCGGTCCGCCAATCCCCAATGGCTGCGGGTCTTGGGCAAATTGGGCTTGGTTTGGCATTCGCCAGCGGTGGATCCGCCTCGTTACCTCGGCGGCTACCCGCGTTTGGCTTACCGGCGCAACGGAAACTGCCGCCAGGCCACAGCGGGTAGCCGCCGATGCGAGAAGGCGGACCTGGACCTTGCGTATGCCTATTGGGTAACCCCGCCAGCGGGGCAATCCCGCGCTTTGCGGTGCCCCGCCCCTGCACCTTTACTCTGTGCCCCCTGCTCTTGGCGCCTGGCTCGGCGCTCTTTCCGGTTTCCTTCGGGAAGCCTCACCTTCTCCCACGCCATTCCACCTGATTCCACCTCCGCGCCTTTTACCCCCCCGGCAGGCTTCCCACGAGTGGCTCGGGCGGGCAACTCCTGGTTCTGCCCCGGGTGGCGGCGCCAGCCACGTTGCCGCTCCTGACACACGGTGCCGGCGGTTTCAGGCTGGGGTTGCTCCGGGCCATCCGGCCATCCAGAAACGCCAGAATCAGCTTGCGCTGGCGGAAGGCAAAAATCATGGTATCCCTCGTGAACATCCCGGCCCGGATGCGCGCATCCGGGCCAGGCAAGAAACCATGACGGGCGAAGGCTGGGCAGGCGTGGAACGGTTTTCCACGCGCCGCTGGTGTTCCCGGCCCGTGGTTCCTGGGGATGGCTGTGGATTGGATGTGATGGATGAGTAGCGAGACCGGAAATACGACCCCGGCGGGGGGCGCACGCCTGCCCTACCTGCCGGCATTGGATGGGTTGCGGGCGGTGGCGGTCATTTCCGTGCTGCTCTACCACGCCAGCGTGGCCTGGCTGCCGGGCGGCTTCCTGGGCGTGGAAATGTTCTTCGTCATCAGCGGCTACCTCATCACTTCCATGCTCCTGGCGGAGTGGTCCCAAACCGGCGGGATCGATCTGAAAACCTTCTGGCTGCGGCGGGCCCGGCGCCTCTTTCCCGCCCTGTTCACGCTCCTGGTGGTGGTGGTGGCCTATGCGGTCCTTTTCCTGCCGGAGGAGGTCGCCGGGTTGCGCGGCGATGTGCTGAGCACCGCCGCCTACGTGAACAACTGGTATCAAATCTTCAGCCACAAATCTTATTTTGAGAGCGCCGGCCGGCCGCCGCTGTTGCGCCACATGTGGTCGCTGGCAGTGGAGGAGCAGTTCTACCTGCTCTGGCCGCTGCTGCTCGGCCTGCTGCTGCGCCGGCAGCGTCCCGGCCGGGTGCTGGCCATGGTGTTGCTGGGCGCCCTGGCCTCCTTGCTCCTGATGGTGGCCGGTTTCAAGCCCGATACGGACCCCTCCCGGATTTATTATGGCACGGATACCCGCGCGGCCGGGCTGCTGCTGGGGGCGGCGCTGGCTTTCACCTGGCCGCCGGGCAAGGCGGTGCTGGGGGGCAGCCAGCGGGTGCTCGATGCCATCGGCCTGGGCGCCCTGGTTACTCTGCTGGCCTGTTTTCTGCTCATCACCGAGTTCCAGTCTTTTCTCTACCGGGGCGGTTTTACCCTGGTGGGGCTCGCCACCGTGGAGCTGCTGGCCATCGTGGTGCATCCCCAGGCCCGGCTCACCACCCGGCTCATGTGCTGGGAACCGCTGCGCTGGGTGGGCTTGCGCTCCTATGGCATTTACCTCTGGCATTTCCCGGTTTTCATGGTCACCCGGCCGCAGCTCGACCTGCCGTGGGATGGCGTGCCGGTGCTGCTCCTGCGCCTGGGCCTTACGCTGGCCATCGCCGCTCTCTCCTACCGGTTTATCGAGACCCCCATCCGCAACGGCTGCCTCGGCCGGTATTGGCTCCAGATGCGCGCGGCCCAGGGGCCGGAGCGGCGCGGGTGGGAACAACGCTGGGCCGCCGCGGCCGGCTCGGCGGTGGTGGTGCTGGCCGTGCTCGGCGGGTTCCTGATGGCCGCCCGCCCGCCCGCCCCGCCCGATTACCTCACCGCCCACGCCGCCGAACCGCTCCCGGGCGGCTTTAACGCGGCGCCGGGAGGCCCGGGCCCGGCGACCTTGCTGGCGCTGACCGCCACCAACCCGGAGCCGCCGGCGGCCGCCCTCCCGGTGGCCAGTTCGAATTCACCGCCGCCCGCGCCGCTCATCCCCACCAGCCAGCCGGCCAAAGGGGGGCTGGTGATTGCCATTGGCGACTCGGTCATGGAGGGGGTGGCCGCGGAACTCAAAGGCGCGTTCGGCGCCAGCGTGCTGATCAACGCCCACCAAGGCCGCCTGCCCTGGCATGCCCCCGCCATCATCCGCGGCATGCACATTGGGAACCAGACCAACCCGGTGGTCATCCTCCACCTGGGCAACAACGGGATCATGAGCCTCAACATTTTCAACGAGATCATGGCCGAGTTTAAAAATGCCCGGCGGATCCTGGTTGTGAACGTGAAGGTTCCCCGGCGCTGGGAGGCCCCCAACAACGACATGCTTGCCTCGGCCATCAAGGATTATCCCAACGCGGTGCTCGTGGATTGGCATCGCGTGGGAGTCTCCGGCCCCAAAATGTTCTGGAAGGATGGCATCCACGTCCGGCCCGAGGGGGCCAGGGTTTATGTCGATTTGATCCTGAAGGCGCTGAAAGGCGCCTGACCGCGCGCGTTCATAACCCACCCAGTTCAGCCCAGGCGTCGCGGAACCAGCGGATGACCTCCCACGGGGTCAGGATGGAGGTGTTGCAGCTGGCGGAGAGGATGAAGCGGGGCGCCCAGGGGCGCAGCCGGGCGAGCAGCCCCTCCACATACCGGAACACCTCGCCGCGGGTTTTGAAATTTTCCGTTTCCGCGGCGCTGATGCCGCCGGTGATGATCAGCCGGTCCCCGGCCAGCCGGAAGGCTTCCTCCAGCTGCACATCCCCCAAAGGCGGAAAAGCCACCCCTTCCAGGCCATCCACCCCCAGGGAGGAGATCAAGGGCAGGATCGCCTTTTGGCGGCCGCAGGCGTGGATGAAAAACACCGCGCCGGCGGCGTGGCATAGCTGGCTGGCCTGGGCATAGAAACGGGCGGAGCAGCGCTCGATATAGGCCGGGGTGTGGAACGTGGCGTCCAGATTATCCATGGAGATCATGGCCGGCACGCCCGCGTCGAGCATTTGCCGCACCAATTCGAGCTGGCCATTTTCATGGATGGCCAGCAACTCCGCGCAGCGCTCCGGGTAATCCTGCAGCAGGTAAACCGTGCCCGCGGCGCCGGCCGCCAGGTGCAGCAGCTTGAGCGGGCTGCACAACTCGCCCGCGATCACCAGGCCGGATTCGCCCACCGCGTCCCGGATCTGAGCGTAGCGGTGGCGGTGGAAATGCCAGCGCCGGCAGGCCACCCAGTAGGCAAAGGCATCCAGCTGGCGGGGAAAGTCGTCCAGCAGGTGCTTCTCCTGCACGAGGGTGGATTCGTTGAAGAGGAACCGGCGGCGTTCCGTCAGGACGCCCGCGGGGGTGTGGTAGGTGATCTCGGTGACCACATCCCGGCCATCCACCCGGCGGACGTTTTCCACCGTGATGCCGTCCCATGCCTCCTCCGCCAGCCCGCCGAACCAATGCCGGGTGGGATCGCAATACAAATTGCGGCTGAAAACGTCCAGGCCCAGCCAGCGGATCATCTCCAGCTGGTTTTCACAAAGCCGGAGTTCATCGGGCAGCCGGTGGTGATTGAGGTGGTGGGTAAACCACTGCCAGTAATTTGGCGCATAAGGCACGCGATCCGGCCTTTGCCGCCGCAGGATCTGCAGCACCCGGTCCCTTGCTGGCTGGCTGCTCATGGCCGCCACTCCAGGCGGCTGGCGCCCACCGGCAGGGCGAGGCAGGCCGTGATTTTTCCGTCCGCCAGGCACCAGGCGCCGGGCGTTAATTTCAATGGCCCATCCACCGGTTTCAAATCGGTCCGCTGCCGGCCTGCGCACAGGCAGGCCTGGCGGGGTCCGGCCGCGGTGGTTTGCACCGTGAAATCAGGGCAGGCAAAGGGCGCCTGGAAGGCCAGGGCCTCGCCGTCGCGGCGGATGGCGGTCAATTCCCGGGCGGCCCAGTAGCGGGCCAGCCCGCCCAGCTTCATCCAGACCAGGTGGTCAAACCGGGCGTGCAGCCGGCGCACCACCTCCTGGAAGATTTTGAAGCCCAGTTCCTGGCCGTTCCAGTAAATGCCGGTCCAGTGGGCCACCATCAGGGCCGGCTCGCCGCGCTGGATCACCTCCACCATCCGGCCGCTTTGCAGGTCCGCGGAAATGAATTTGTCCGCCCCCCCGGGAGGGGTGTTGTCCCAGCCGCCGGTCCAATCCCCCGTGCAGCCGATGATGCTGACCACACAGCGCGGATCCCGGCCATCCAAGCCGCTGGCATACTCCACCCGCGGCGCCACGCTCGTGCCGCCCTGGTCATACAAATCGCGGAAGTAGTGCGGTATTTCCGCGCCAAACACCGATCGCACCGATTCCAGGGTGGCCTGGGCCAGCTGCGGCCGCGCCCGGTTGCCGAAGCCGCCCGGGGTGGTGATGCCTTCGCAGGAAAGCCCCGCGCCCTTGAGGATATTCAGCGCATAGGCCAGGTAATCGGCCAGCTCGCTCACGCTCCGGCCCGTCGTCCAATCCCAGTTCTCCATGAAGCGCGGGGACAGCTCCGGATACGGCTGCCCGGTTTTGAGATCCAGCACCCGCGTGTGGGTGATCAGCTCGGGGTGGATGTCCCAGTTGGGCGCCATCACCGTGCGCACCAGGTCCAGGCTTTCTTTCAGCTCCCGCTGGGTCCAGCCCGGCAGCATCCGATCCACCCGGCCCACGCAGGCCGGATAAGGGACGATGCTATACTTGCCCTTCACGCCCCGCTCCGCGCACCACTCCCCGAACTGGCGCACAAAGCGGTCCGGGATTTCCACCGGCCAATCGCGCCACGGCCGCGCGTAAACCCGGTCCCGGTTGCCCCACGCCTCGGCAAATTGCGGCATCGCGAACCGGTTCAGGTTCACCAGGCAGGTGGAATCGTCGATGATCAGGCCCACCGGCACCCGGGCCCGGGGATTCAGCACGGCCACCCCCGGATCCCGGGCCGGCCTTGGCCCCGCCTCCTGGGCGGACAAACCAGGCATTTGGAGAGCGGCTCCGGCCAGCGCGAGGCCCCGGGCCGCCGTGCCGATGAATTGGCGTCTTGATCGAGGATTCATGCGCTGTATTTTGTCGGGATTGCCGTTTCCAAGTCAAGCGCCACCCACCGCGGTTTTTTCAGCCTGAAGGCCTGAATTGGCATAATTTAAGTTTGACCTCGCGCGCTCATCTGTTAGAATTTCTCATAAGTAAATATCAGGAGGAGCGGAGCGGCACTGCCTGCCCGTCTTAATCTATTTTATATGGCTGGGGACTGTTTATTTAAACCGTTACGGTCTGAATTGGCCTGGCCATTCAAGCCGGGCTGGTTTTCCCGGCGCCTGTTTAATCAATTAAAACGGACTCCAACCTTGCCTTTCGCCGCGCTGGAAGCTGGTGCTTCCGGCGGGGTTGCAGACAAACCAACAAACACATAACAAAAGAAAAAAATGAGTACAACCCAACGAATCAAAGGACGGGGCGCGATAAAAACCAGCCTGGCGGGCATCAGCCTCTGCCTGCTGGCCAGCGCCGCTTCCGCGGCCACCCCCTTGCTGAATTTTGAATTCAACGAAGGCAAAGGCGCCACCACCACCGAATCCGTCGGCCAGTTGATCGGCGTATTCGGTTCCGGGATGATCGTCTCTGAGGCGGGTTCCCCCTCCGCCGCGGCGAGCGATAAAGCCGTGGGCCTCAACATAGGAAGCCCGGCCGGCAATGGCTTCCTGGTGGTGGACGACAGCACGAATCCGTTGCTGGCTTTTCCCACGAACCAGGCCTTCACCATTGAGGCCTGGGTGAAAATGGACCCCACCGACCTGCGCGCGTATGAAGGCATCGGCGCCTATGGCAGTTCCTACAAAATGGGGCTCGCCAACGGCCAATTACTGTTCACCCTGTATGGGATTGTGGACATTACCAGCGGTTACAACGTTCCGTTGGACGACGCCTGGCACCATGTGGCGTCAGTTTGGGAACCGAATGTGGGCGTGACCTTCTACGCCGACGGCGCGCTGATCACCACGGTGGCCGAAACGCGTTATCCTCGCGCTTACGGCAACAATTTCCTCACGATCGGAGCCGAAGGCGTTGGCGGGAACGCCATTCAGGCCTCCATCGACCGGTTCCGCATCCATAAAGCGGCTTTGACGATCGACCAGCTCGACAGTGTGGCCAAAACGGCCAAAGCGCCGCTGGCCGACACGTTGGTGGCTTATAATTTCAACGAATCCAGCCTGCCTTATGCGAACGCCGCCTCGGCCGTCCGCCCGGCTTTCGATCGCTCCCTGCCCACTTGGGTCACGAGCACGCCTTCCGGCAAAACCAACGACACCGCTTTGAATTTTGCCTCCGGCCAATATGTGACGGTGGACGATTCCAGCATGAAAATGGCGCTCGACCAGGCGGATCCTTCCTTCACCCTGCAGGCTTGGGTGAAATTTGCGGGCACGCCCGCCGCCCGCATGGTGTTCTTTTTCAACAATGGGCCCGGCGGCGCCATCTCCTTCTCGGTCAATTCTGACCGCACCGTGTTTATCACCACGCTGGGCATCCTGGATGCCAATTCCAAAGCCGTCGTGCCGGATGACGGTGGCTGGCACCATATCGCCGTGGTCCACGAAAACGGCAAGGAAATCCGTTACTATGTGGATGGCATTCTGGAGGATACCCGCGCTTACACCGGCGGCGTGATCTTCACCCGCACGCAAACCACCTTCACTTTGGGTTCGGAGCCAGGCGGCGGCCTGCAATACGTCGGTTCCCTGGACCGCTTGAAAATCGCCAGCGGAATCCTGACCCCCGAGCAGCTGGACACCTGGCCCATTCCCGGTGTGCAGCCGGGTTCGCCCACCCTGAGCATCGCCACGATGGAGATGATCACCTGGCCCACCACCCCGGCCGGCTATACCCTTCAGAGCAGCACCGACCTCGGCGATCCGAAGACCTGGCTCAATGTCACCAACACGCCTTCCCTGGGTGGCAGTGGCAAATTCATACTGGTTCCGCCCACGCAGAGCAAAGTGTTCTACCGCTTGTTCAAGCCGTAATAAAGATTGAATCACCGTCAGCGCCAGGATCCTGGCCGGCCTGGCGGCGCCCAGCGCCCATGAGTTGCAGATCCCTTGCCTCATGGGCGCTTTTTTGTTGATTCCAATCCCCGTTCAACCCGGCAAAACGTGTTTATTAGCGCTGTGCTTTCAACTGCACACTTGTCAGCTCGCTGGGCCTGGCAGTATATTGGCTGGTGAAGCCTCATAAGGGCTCGTTTGCGGCGAATACCACCGTGAAAAAAGGAATTGGAAGGTCATTTATGCGTATCACGCAGGTTGCATCAGGAAATAGATATCCGGTTTTGAAGCAGGGATTTACACTCATTGAACTATTGGTCGTCATCGCCATCATCGCCATCCTGGCCAGCATGCTGCTGCCTGCCTTAAGCAAGGCCAAGGCCAAGGGCCAGGGGATAACGTGCATGAATAACCACCGGCAGCTCATGATGGCCTGGCGGTTTTATGCGGAGGAGAATAACGACCGGATCACTTATGCTTACGGTGAAAACGCCGCTTCCGCCCCCTATGCCTGGACCACTGGCATCCTGGATTTCAATGGCGGCAACCAGGCCAATTGGGATGTGGATTTCAATATCAAGAAGAGCCCGCTTTGGAAATTTTGCGGCAACCAGGCGGGGATCTTCAAATGCCCGGCGGACCAATCCAAGGTGAATGTCCGCGGCGTGATGAAGTCCCGGGTGCGCAGCATGTCCATGCTCAATTATGTGGGCGGCAATGGCGATCTGGCGTTTGGGAACGACAGCCAGGAAGGCTGGCCCGCCGGCATCTGGCGGGTTTACCGGAAGCTGGGCGACATGAACCGGCCGGGTCCGTCGCGAACATTCGTTTTGCTCGACGAACGCGAGGACAGCATCAACGACGCCTTCTGGTGCGTGCAGATGAATGGTTATCCTGACCAGCCTGCGCAGTGGACGCTGGTCGATTATCCCGCCAGCTATCACAATAGGGCCGCCGGCTTTTCCTTCGCGGACGGCCACTCGGAGATCAAGAAATGGCTCGATCCCCGGACGGTTCCAGCCCTGAAGCCTGGCCAGGGGATTGCGCTGGGGAATGCCTCCCCCAACAACCAGGATGTCTTTTGGTGCCAGGAGCGCGCCACGCGCAAGGTCAAGTAGCCGCTGACGGCTCATCCTTTCTCTTTTCAACACGGTGAAGCCGGGCGCCAAGGCCCGGCTTTGTTTTTCCCCCGTGGCGGCTGAAGCGTTGGGAGGTTGAGCTTGAAACCCGGCCCGGATCGGTTTATTGCTAAGGGCATGAAATCCTTGATCCATATCCTGTCGGGAATATTGCTGGCGGCCACCTTGGGCGCGGCTGAGCCAGCCAAATTCGTTGCCCTGTTTGACGGCCAGACTTTCCAGGGCTGGGAAGGCAGCCGCAAATGGTTTCGCATTGAGGGCGGGGCGTTGGTGGGGGGCAGCCTGAAAGAGCCGGTGCCCCGCAATGAATTCCTCTGCACCGAAAGGCAATATACCAACTTCGTGCTGCGCCTGAAATTCAAGCTGCTCGGCGAGGGCGCCAACGCGGGGGTGCAGATCCGCAGCCAGCGGGTGCCGAACCACAACGAAGTGTCCGGCTTCCAGGCGGATTTGGGTGACCCCGCCTGGTGGGGGGCGCTTTACGACGAGTCCCGCCGCAACCGGACGCTGGTCCAGGCCGATCCCGCGGTGCTGAAAGAAATCCTCAAGCGCGGCGCTTGGAACCAATACGAGATCCGCTGCGAGGGCAAACGCATCCGGCTGGCCATCAACGGCCGCCAGACGGTCGATTATACCGAGCCGGAGGAAAAAATCCCCGGGTTTGGGATCATCGGCCTGCAGATCCACGGTGGGCCGCCCACCGAAGCCTGGTACAAGGAGATCGAGATCCAGGTGCTGCCGTAATCCGCCACACCATCAACCCTGCCCGGCGCGCCAGTGGCGTCTCCCCAACCCCATGGAATCATTATGTGTAAACTGCATTTGCTGACAGTTCTGGGCTGGCTGGCCTGGAGCCAGGCCGCCGCCGCGGCCAGTGAGGAATCGTTGCGGCTGGTTCCGTTCCCCAAGGAAGTGCGGCGGCTGGCCGGTGAGTTCAGCCTGCGCGGCCCGCTGGTGCTGGAGGCGCCCCCGGCGCAGCGCGCGGTGCTGCTGGGCCTGCTGAACGAGGAATTGCGGCGGGCGGGCCTGCCGCCGGCGGAGGGGCGCGGCTCCCCCAATGACTCCCCCAATTTCCGGCTCGCCCCGGCCAGCGGGGAAGCAGCCGGCCCGCCGCCCGCCGTGCCCCGTGAGAAACCTCCGGAGGCCTATGCCCTGGAAGTGCGCGGCGGCGAAGTGGTGGGCATCGCCCGCGAGGCCGCCGGGTTGTTCTACAGCGTGCAAACCCTGTGCCAGCTCATCCGCGCCAACCGCTCCGGTGAGGCGCTTCCGCAGGTGGCGATCCAGGACTGGCCCTCCCTGCGCTGGCGCGCCTTCCAGGACGATATGACCCGCGGCCCCAGCTCCCGGCTGGACACCCTGAAATACGAGGTGGCCCTGGCTTCCTATCTCAAGCTGAACCTCATGACGTATTACATGGAGTATCAGTTCGCCTTCAAAAAACATCCGGCGATCGGCCCCACCAATGGCTCGCTCGAGGCCCCGGACCTGGCCGCCCTCGTGGATTTCGCGAAGCCGCTGCAGGTGGACATCCTGGGCAACCAGCAATCCTTCGGGCATTTCTCCCAGATCCTGAAGCATCCCGAATATGCCCGTTTGCGGGAGACGGGCGATGTGCTCACGCCGGTGCGGGAGGAAACCTACCAATTGCTCGACGATCTTTATGCGGAGGTTTGCCCGGTGCTGCCCTTCCCCTGGTTCAACGTCTGCTGCGATGAAACCTACGGCCTGGGCGAAGGCCCCGCCAGGGAGCTCGCCGCCCGCATCGGCCTCGGCGGCGTCTATGTGCAGCACATCCGCCGGGTCCACGATCTCCTGCGCGACAAACATAAGAAGCGCATGATGATGTGGGGCGACATCATCCTCCAGCACCCGGGCAACCTCCAGCAAATCCCCAAGGACACCATCATGCTCACCTGGGGCTACGATCCCCGGCCCAGCTTCGAGGACCAGATCGTCCCGTTCGCCAAGTCGGGCTACGAATTCTTCGTCTGCCCCGGCGTCAACAACTGGAGCCGGATCCTGCCGGACTTCGGCGCCGCGATCACCAATATCCATAATTTTGTGCGGGACGGCATCAAGCACGGGGCCTTGGGCATGATCAACACGGATTGGGAGGACGACGGCGAGGCGATCAACGCCGTGAAGTGGCACCTGGACGCCTGGGCGGCCGAGTGCGCGTGGAACGCCTCCGCCACCTCCATCGAGGCCTTCAACCGGCGCATCGGCGGGGTCCTGTTCGGCGAGGCCGGGGATCATTTCGGCCAGGCGGCCGGATGGCTCACCCGCACGCACCGCCTGCCCGGCATGAACGGCATGCTCAACAGCCGTTTCTGGGAGGCGGATTTCGCGCCCAAGGCCGCTCCCGTGGCCGTGCAATCCACCGCCACCAACCTGCTGGCCGTGGTGCGGCCGGCCATCCAGCACCTGGAAACCTGCCGCCGCGAGGCGCGCTGCAACCAGCCGCTGCTCGAGGCGCTCCTGTTCGGCGCCCGGCGCATGGAGCTGATCGGCCAGCGCATGCTCGACGGCCTGCGGGCCGCGCAGCTCTACGAGCAGGCCGGCGAATCGCCCGCCCGGCCGGAATTGCTGGCGCAGGTGGAGCAGCTGGTCCGCAAGAACCGCGACGCCCATGAGCAGGCCGGCCGGCAATTTGCCCGCCTGTGGCTCGCCGAGAGCAAGCCGTATGCGCTGGATTGGACCCTGCGGCGCTACACCAACACCGTGGCCGGATACGATGCCCTCCTGGGCCGGCTCGCGGCCGCCCGCGCCCTCCCCGCCGGCCAGCCGCTCCCCGCCGCGGAGGAGGTGGGCCTGGCCATTCCCAAGCCCATGTCCCGGCTGCTGCGGCCCCGGCCGGCCAAAGACACGCCGCTCCTGCCGGCCCAGCCCTGGGCTGATCCCGCCGCCACCCACCGGGTGGGCCTGGTGGTCCAGGCCGGCGATAGGGACCGGTTTGACCTGCCGGTGGAGCTGGAGCTGGCGCTGCCCGCCGGCCTGGCCCGGCTGCCCGTGCGCGCCTTCCAGCTGGATGGCCAGGGCCGCCAGCGGGAAGTCCCCGCCCAGCTGGAAGCTGGCGGCCAGCCCGGCAAGGGACGGCTGGTTTTGGTGCTGCCGGGACGGTTGCCGAAAGGGGCCGAGGCCAGCGTGCTGGTTTACGCAGGACTCGAGCGGGAGCCTTCCACCCCCGCCGGCGCGGCCAGCGCCAGCGCCGGGCCGCTGGGCGGCGCCTGGCTGGAGAACGGCCACGTGCGCCTGCTGGTGGGGCCGGAGGGCGCCCACGTTTACCGGTGGGAGGTGAAAGCCCTCAGCCACCGGGATCTCACCATGCCGGGGGAATCGAGCTGGACCGGTTTCAGCGATATCGGCTCCCAGCGGCAGGCCCCGTACCGGGTGGTGATCACCGCCCGCGGGCCCGCGATGGCCGAATGCCAGTGCACCGGCCCGGCGGGCCAGGTTAAAACCATCCGCTTGTATGCGGGGGGCAGCTGGATCGAAGTGCTCTTGAGCGAGCCTACCCCGCTATATTGGGACTTCGATGATCCGAAAAATTTCGCCGCCGATGGGCCGGCGCCCGGCGCCTGGCTATTTTCCAACGGGCAGTCCGGCAAGCTCGGCCGCGAGGCTGATGGCGTGCCGGCGCAGGTCAAAGCCGCCAATGTCTTCTGGGGCCTCAAACATAATCCGGATCGCCTGGCCCTCGGGCTGTTAACTCCGGAAACGCGCGCCTTTCACCACCTGGCCCCGGGCGCGAGCGCGGGCGGTGCGGGCATCGAGAGCTCACCGCCGGCCGGGCATTTTATAACCTTCGCGGGGGTGCTGGAGCAATCGCCCGCCGAGACCATGAATCGCCTGCAGGCCACGCTGGATCTGAAACGGCCGGTTGGGGTGCGGATCGGCGCGCTCCAAACCCGGCCTTGAAGGCAGCCATGAAAAACCCGGTGCGGTCAGCTGGCGAAGCCCCCCGCACCGGGTTGAAAAATCGGAGCCGCTATTTCATCCGTTCCATGGTCTTCTTGAGGATCTGCCAATCCTTCAGGCCCTTGACCTTCTCCATGGCTGTGGCGTTCACCCTGGCTTCGCGGGCGTTTTTGCTCGGCCGGTTCACATTATAAAAGACGCCGAAATACCCCGGGAACGGGGCATCCGCCAGCTTGTAGGCGGCGGCTTCGTTGGTCACATCGTGCTCGGCCGGCACGGTCAGGAATTGGCCTCCCTTGCGCGGGTTGGCGGAATCGAAGGCGCCCGGGTAAAACTCCACGCATTCGCTGAGGCATTCGATCACGCTGAAGCCATCGTGGTGCATGGCGGCCTCCATCGTTTCGAGCAGATGGTTCGGGTTCGTGTGCGTGGTGCGGGCCACAAAGGTGGCGCCGCAGGCGATCACCATTTTCACCGGGTTCAACGGTTGGTCCACCGCGCCCCAGTTATCGGTTTTGCTCTTGTAGCCGATGGGCGAGGTGGGCGAAGTCTGCTTCTTGGTGAGCCCGTAAACGAAGTTGTCCATGCAGACCACGCTCATCTTGGTGTTCTTCCGGGCGGCGTGGACCATGTGGTTGCCGCCGATGGAGAACAGGTCGCCATCCCCGCCGAAAACGAACACGTGCAGGTCCGGCCGGGCCAGGGCCACCCCGGTGGCAAAGGGGATCGAACGGCCGTGGATGAAATGGACGCCGTGCGCCTGCACGAAATAGGGGAACCGGCTGGAGCAGCCGATGCCGGATACGGACACGAACTTTTCCTGGTGGAGCTTCTGGCGCTCGATCATTTTGTAATACAGCGCCAGCACGGAATAATCCCCGCAACCGGGGCACCAGGTGGGATGCTCGGCCACCAGTTCTTTCTTCGTCAGCGGCTTGCGTTCGGCTTCAGTGGCCGGGAGTGAAGTGGGTGCATTCATGGTATCCAGTAATTTCAAAATTCAGTTGATCAGGACTTCAAGGCGGCCAGTCTGGCGTGCACCAGATCGTGGATTTCCCGGACTTTCCAGGTCAAGCCCTCGGTTTTATTGATGCCGGCAATGTTTTTGCGGCAATAGACCGACCGCAGCAGCCCGGCCAGCTGGCCGAAGCCGTACAGGCCCTCGTCATTCAATTCCACCACGAACAGGTGTTTGAAACGGTCGAAAATCGCTTCCAGGCCGCCCGGCAGTGGCTGGATATAGCGGATGTTCAACGCCGAAATCCGCTCGCCGGCCTTTTGGGCGCGGTCCACTACTTCCTGGGCCGGGCCTTTCGCCGAGCCCCAGGTGATCAGCAGCACGTCGCCCTCGAGGGCGCCATAAACGGAGGGGGTGGGCAGGGAAGCGGCCAGCGCCTGGATTTTTTTCCGCCGTTTGGCGGTCATCAGAGTGTGCAGCTTCGCCGAGCCGGAGGGATGGCCGTATTCATCGTGCTCCAGGCCGGTGACCACCGGGTAGCGGCCATCCAGCATGCGGGTGCCGGGCGGCTTGTGCGCCACGAGCCCATCCGGCGCCGCCAGGTCGTAAGCCTTGTGCGTCTCCACCGGCTCCAGGCTGGGCATGATGTCCTGGCAGATTTTCTCCAGGTCCGGCTCCGGAAAAGCTTCGATCCGTGTGGCGATGGCCTGGTCCGAAAGGATGAAGACCGGCACGCTGTATTTGCGCGCCAGGTTGGTGGCCTCGATCGTGGTGTAAAAGGCATCCTCCACGCTGGTGGGCGCGATCACGATCCGCGGGGCGTCCCCGTGGCTGCCGTAAACCGCGATGTTCAAGTCCGACTGCTCCACCTGGGTGGGCAGCCCGGTGGAAGGCCCGCCGCGCTGGACATCCACGATGATCACTGGCACCTCCGCCATGATGCCCCAGCCCACCGCTTCCATCTTCAACGAAATGCCCGGCCCGCTGGAGCTGGTGATCGCCAGCTTGCCCGCATAGCTCGCCCCGAGCGCCATCGACATGGAGGCGATTTCATCCTCGCACTGGATGAAGGAGCCGCCGTATTTGGGCAGTTCATGGCGCAGGATCTCCATGATTTCCGAGGAGGGGGTGATGGGATAAGCCGCGCCAAAACGGATGCCCGCCGCCACCGCCCCGTAGGCGATGGCCTCGTTGCCGGTCATCACCACCTGGCTGCCGCGCCCGGTCAGTTCGCCGGCGAATTGGAAAGTTTCCACCGCTTTATCCAGCGAGTAGGCGTAGCCCGCGTTGAAGGCGCCCAGGGCATTCTGCAGCACGCCCGGATCCTTGCCGCGGAACCGCTCGCTCACCAGGCCCACGAGCTTTTCCACGTTCAACGCATACATTTTGGCCAGCAGGCCCAAAACGAAGATATTCTTGCCCTTGTCGCGGCCCGCGCCGCCGATCGCCTCCACGGTCAGCGAGGTGACCGGCACTTTGATATGGCGGTATTGCGCCTCGTGCCCGGGGTCGGGCTCCACATGGTCGCAATCGTAAAGCACCAGGCCGCCTTTTTTAAGCGAGCTGATGTGGTCGTTGTAGGAATGCTGGTAAAACGCCACCAGCAGATCCGCCTCATCCCCGGCGCTCAACACCTCCCCGGTGCCGATCCGCACCTGGAATATCGATGGCCCGCCGGAAATGGTGGAAGGGATGGTCATGAACGTGATGACCTCCTGCTCACTCCGGCCCGCCAGGCGCGCCAGGAAACCGCCGATGGCCTGAATCCCATCCTGCGAATTGCCGGCGATGCGGATTACAGCCTCGCTTATTTTTGAAACATTGGACGGCCCGCCCGCCGCACCCGACGATATGCTTGCTTCACTCATGCGAACATCAACTTGCCTGATTTATAAAACGGAATTCTGCTGAAGATGAATAAAACTTTTTCTCTAGTTGTCTCCAGCTTCTGGTAAACTAACACGCCATGGCTGGCTGTCAAACGGGAATCGCAATCTGCAACCTTCTCCAGGTCATGCGGTTGCGTGGTAATCAGTTGCCGCCGGGCGGGGGCGGGGGCCGCTGCGTTCGCCCGCCGATGAAGCTCCTTTATGCCGGGTTCGCCCGGGGCCAGTTAAGATCGGTTCTCTTCCTCCGCCACCCGAACGCCGGCGCCTGGCGAACGCCCTCCATAGTGCCGTCAAATGCCCAGGGACATTTTTTCCCGGCCGGCGCACATTAAACGCTTGCCAGGCGGCATGAGTTTTGCTCCTTTTTATAGTCGATCAGACATCCGGGTTTGTGAACCAGCTTATAAACTCATGAATGCCGGCCAAAACAGTGAATTGACCATGTTTTTAGAAACATTTTCAGCGGCGAACAAAAACCGTTATTCGGCGAAGGCGTCCACGCGCTTGATTAATTTCTTATACAGCGCGCCCACCGCCACGCAGGTGAGTGTGATCGGGGATTTCAATAACTGGGATCCCCAGGCCAACCCTATGGTCCGCCAGCCCGATGGTGGCTGGCTCACGCGCATTCCCCTGCACCATGGGCATCATCGCTACCAATTCCTGGTGGATGGCAGCCCCGTGCTCGATCCCCGGGCGCAAGGCATTTCCCGCAACGAACGCAACGAGCGGGTTTCCTTGGTCGCGGTGAGCTGATTTGCTCCCTCCTATCGATAAAAAATAAAGTTACGGGCTTTATCGGTAACTGGTTCTTGGTCTGTTTTTGTGCGTGTGAAAATCACGCGCCCAGGCGTGTATTTCACTTGGCTTGAGCCTTCCGTTCCCGCCAGCTTCCGGCAACTCCATAGGCGCACATCGGAGCCGGTTTTTCGGGAATTCATTTTCCGCCCTGGTGGCAGGGAGTGATTGCCTGCCATCCTGGTTTGTTTCATAATGCTCTGAGTGGGCGTTCCTTGAAGACCGCCCGGAGGTTGAAAATATGCCATCCATACTTGTGCAAACCAACGCCGTGCTGGCTGAGGAAGCGCGCCAGCAGTTGCTGGCCGGCCTCTCCCAAGCCGTGGCCGAAACCATTGGCAAACCCGAGCGCTATGTGCTGGCCTCCCTGGCGCCCGCCAGCCTGCTCATGTCCGGCCAGCCCGGGCCGGCCGCCTGGGTGGAGGTGCGGAGCATCGGCGGGCTGACGGCTGAAGTGAACGGCCGGCTGGCGGAGCGCATTGGTAACCTTTTGGCCCGGGCCGCGAATATTAAAGGGGATCGGGTTTACCTGAATTTCATGGATGTTCCGGCCCCGAATTGGGGTTGGAACGGGGAAACCTTTGGCTGAAAGCCTCTGGCTGTGCCTATGACCAACAAAACCGCTGAACCAAACACCGCATGAGCCGGCCGATCACCCGCCGGATGCCCTGGCTTTGGGCTTTAGCCGCCCTGGTGGTGGCCTGGCTCCTGGCCTGGGCCGGTTACCGCTGGGCCGATAGCCGCCGGATGACCGCCGAAAAGGTGTCCGCGTTCCTCGCGGGCCTCGATTTTTCCAAGCTCTCCAAGGAACAGCGGACCCGGGTTTTGATGGAGCTGGCAGACAAATTAAACGCGCTCTCCCTGGAGGATCGCCGCCGGGTGCGCATGGGCCGGGAATGGCAGGCTTTGTTCAAAGGCCTGGATGACGAGGAAAAATCGGCTTTCGTGGAAGCCACCCTGCCTACCGGCATCAAGCAGATGCTGAACGCTTTCGAGGAGCTGCCGCCCGACAAACGGAAACGCACTGTGGATGCCGCGGTGAAACAGCTCCAGGAGGCCCGTCAGCAAGCCGCCACCGGCGCCGGCGATAACCTGCCCCCGGTGGTCAGCGATGCCGTGCGCGAAAAAGCGGTGCGGGTCGGTTTGCGTGCCTATTTTTCCGGCAGCTCCGCCCAGACCAAGGCCGAGCTGGCCCCCCTGATGGAGGAAATGCAGCACGTGATGGAAAATGGGCGGATTTTTTTCCAGGGCCGCGGCCCGCGTTAAGGTTCTGCACCGCCCGGAAAATGCGACCCTGCCCACCATCCCCCAATTTGCGCCAAGCCCTGGCGGACGGCGCCGCGGCCTTCACGCTGCTGGAGCTGCTCGTGGTGATGGCGGTGATCACCATCCTGGCAGGCCTGATCCTGCCCGCCGCCAGCCGCGCCCGGGAGGCGGGCCGCTCCACGGTCTGCCTGAGCAATCTGCGGCAGATCGGGGTGGCCTTGCAGCTGTATGTGCAGGATTACCGCAACCGCCTCCCGGCGATGTGCGACCGCGGCCTCTCGCTGGCCACCAACCTGCCGCCCGGCACGAATGCCCCGCCTGCCGGGGAAGGCTCAAAGCCCAGCGTGGACACCCTCATGGCGGCCCAGCTGGGCTCGCTGCGGGTTCTGAAATGCCCCTCGGACCGGGCAGGCTTGTTCGACACCACCGGCTCGAGCTACTCCTGGAACAGCCTCTTGAACAACCAGGACGCCGACCGCCTCAACGTCCTGGGCATCCACTTCGATCCGCACCAGATCCCGGTGTTTTTCGACAAGGAATCCTTCCACCGGGCGCGCGGCGAAAAAAAAGGGGTCAATTACCTCTATGCCGATGGCCACCTCAAAAACCTGCTGGTGCTGGAGGGAAGCCAGTGATCCGGCTGCGCCAGGTTTCCAAATTGTTCGCCCCGCAATGGGCCGTCCGGGGCTTGGACCTGGAGCTTGCCCGGGGCGAAATCTTCGGCCTGCTCGGGCACAACGGGGCCGGCAAAAGCACCGCCATCGGCATGATGCTGGGCCAGGTGTGGCCCACCGCCGGGGATATCCTGGTGGGCGGCCACGATGTCACCCTCCACCGCCGCCGGGCGCTGGAAAAAGTGGGCGCCATTTTTGAATCCCCCGCCTTTTACGACTTCCTCAGCGGGTGGCGCAACCTGGAGATCTTCAGCCACTACAGCGCCCGCACCACCCCCGCGCGGATGCGCGAGGTGATCGACTGGGTGGGCCTGGCCGGGCGCGAGCACGGCCGGGTGAAAACCTATTCCCACGGCATGCGGGCGCGGCTGGCGCTGGCCCAGGCGCTGCTGCCCAAGCCCGAGCTGCTGATCCTGGATGAGCCCAGCGACGGCCTGGACCCCGAAGGCATCCACGAGATGCGCCAGACCATCCGCCGGCTGCACCGGGAGCTGGGGCTCACCATCCTGCTCTCCTCCCATTTGCTGAGCGAGGTGGAGCAGCTCTGCACCCGCATCGCGGTCATGAAGCAGGGCCGCAAGGTCTTTGAAGGTTCCCTGGCCCAAGCCCGTCTCGCCCAGGACGGCGTGCGCCTGCGGACGGCTGATTTCGCCGCCGCCGCCGGTCTGCTCACCCGGGCCGGGCTGATCACCGGAGCCTTGGACGGCGGCGTGATCCGCCTGGGCGCGGGGACCGGCACGGATGAAATCGTCCGGCGGCTGGTGGCGGCCGGAATGCCTGTGTTTGAAATCGCCCCGGTGGAACAAACCCTGGAGGGCTTTTACCTGGCCCTCATGAGCGGGAGCACCAGCGGGAATGTGAACCCATCGCCCTGAAGAACCCATGTGGCTGATCCAATTACGCAGCGAACTCTGGAAGCTCTTCGGCAAGCAGCGCACCTACCTCGGCTTCCTGATGATCGTGCTCGCCCAGAATATTTTCATCCTCACCTTCCGTTTCTCCCACGCCTCCCGCAACGCCGTCCAGGTGCTGGAAGGCAACGGCTATCCGGCGGCGGCCTTCATGTCCGGGCTGACCATCGCCACCATCCTGATCTTCCCCATGGTTTACCTGCTCCTGCCCCTCTACACCTCCCTGGTGGGAGGTGACCTGGTGGCCAAGGAGGCGGAGGACGGCACCTTGCGCATGATCCTTTGCCGCCCCATCTCCCGGGTGCGGCTGCTGGTGATCAAGTGGCTGGCGGGCGCCATTTTCGCCCTGCTGCTGGTCCTGTTCCTGGGGGTGTCCGGCTTCCTGTTTGCCAGCGCCTGGTTCGGCTGGGGCGGGCTGTTCGTCTTTGTGCCCGGGGAAATATTCAGCGTTTACGATCCCTGGTCCGGCCTGGGATTCTACGTGGCGGCCCATGGGTTCATGGTCATCAAGGCCGTCACCATCATGGGCCTGGCCTTCATGGTCTCCTGTTTCAACGTCAAGCCCGCCGCCGCCACCATCCTGGCCCTGTCGCTCATCTTCGTGAGCTTCATCATGATGAACATCCCGTATTTCAAGGACCTCCAGGTCTGGTTCGTCACCTATCATCTGAACGCCTGGCAATGGCTGTTCCTGCAGCCGGTGCCCTACTGGAAAATCGCCTCCTCGATGAGCCTCCTGGCCGGCTTCAATTTCACCTTCCTCCTGGTGGGAGTGACCGTGTTCCACACCCGCGACATCAAGTCCTGATCCGCAGCCGTGTCCCTGCCTTGCGCAGGGAAGTGATGGCGCCGCAGATGATGCGCAAACCGCGAAGCGAGCCGCGCGCAAATGGGGCGATATGAATGGATTGGCAGGGATGGAAAAGGGGCAGACTCTGCGGGCGAATAATTCCGTTGCATAGGCACGCCCAACGCTGGTAGCCACCGAGGTAACGAGGCGGATCTGCCGCACAGGCCAATCCATCCGCTCTGGATAGCCAACGGCCCATGCTCTACGCTCCAGGCTCTACGCTTTTTCCCGTTCCAGTACGGCTGCGATCCACCTCAAGCGCCGCTCCGCGGCGCGGGGCGCCGGACCGCTCATAACCGTGGGTTAAAACCCACGGCTACCATCAAGGTTCGCTCCGCGAACCAACGGAATCCTGCGCCGCCTTGGGTTTTTCATCTGCCTATCCGCCCCCGTATTTTGTGCCCATTCGTGGCCATTCCCCTTTCCCTCCTGGAATCCCTTCATGATTCACGGAAGGGAAGCAGCCATTGGCGTGATCAGCACCAAAGGCGCGGCAATAATCCAGCCCAGGGCAATCGACCTGGGTTGAGATTTTGGAAAATATCAGGCCTGCCAGCCATGAAATGGTGCAATACCACAGCCAAAGGCCGCTTGAACGTACGATCTGAACGGGCGCGCGGATGCCGCGGATCCGCCTCGTTACCTCGGCGGCTGCCTACCGCAGGTTTGCTGAGGCAGCGGAAGGATCCGTCCGCCTGGCGAGCCAGCGGCCGGAAAAGGGCTGCACCTTTCTGCCGCTCATATCTGCTTTCCTTGGCTGGGGGCAGGGCTTATAAAGGGGCCATGAGAACAACGCGATGGATGAAGCAACGGCTTCAACCGGGCGGCCTGCGCTATTGGGGCCTGGTTGGTATGACCTGGTGCTGGATGCTGGCCAGTCCGCCGGGGGGCCGGTCCGCCGCCCCGCTGGCCTTGCACCCGCAAAACCCCCATTATTTTATATTCCGTGGCAAGCCTGAGGTGCTGATCACCTCCGGGGAGCATTACGGGGCGGTGCTGAACCTGGATTTCAATTACGTCAAATACCTGGATACGTTGAAATCCAACAAGCTGAATCTGACCCGGTTGTTCACCGGTTCCTATGTGGAACCGGCGGGCGCCTTCAACATCACGAGCAACACGCTGGCGCCGGTGCGCGAACGGTTCATCTGCCCCTGGGCCCGGAGCGCCACCAATGGCTACGCCAATGGCGGCAACAAGTTTGATCTGACCCGGTGGGATGCCGCTTACTTCAAGCGGCTGAAGGATTTCGTGGGCCAGGCCGGGAAGCGGGGCATCGTGGTGGAAGTCAACCTGTTTTGCCCCTTTTACGAGGAGGCGCAATGGAATCTGAGCCCGCAAAATGTGCTGAACAACATCAACGGGCTGGGCGGGGTGGCGCGCACGAATGTTTACACGCTGGACCAGCACGGCGGGCTGCTGGACATCCACGACGCCCTGGTGCGCAAGATCGTGCTCGAGCTGAAGGAGGCTGATAATGTTTTCTACGAGGTGTGCAATGAGCCGTATTTTGGCGGCGTGACGATGGCGTGGCAGCACCACATCGTGGACACCCTGGTGGAGGCGGAAAAGAATTTCAAATACCAGCACCTGATTTCCCAAAACATCGCCAACGGCTCCGCCAAGGTGGTGAAGCCGCACCCGGCGGTCTCCATTTTCAACTTTCATTACGCGAACCCACCGGACACGGTGAACCAGAATTACGGCCTTAAGAAAGCCATCGGCGACAACGAGACGGGCTTCAAAGGGACGAACAACATCCATTACCGGTTTGAGGGCTGGGAATTCATGATCGCCGGGGGCGCGCTGTACAACAACCTGGATTATTCGTTCGCCGTGGGCTGGGAGGACGGAACCTTCGCCTACCCGGCCCGGCAACCGGGCGGCGGCAATCCCATCCTGCGCAGGCAGCTGGAAATCCTGAGGGATTTCATCCACAGCTTTGATTTCATCCACCTGAAACCGGACAATTATATCTTCAAAGGGGGGCTGCCCGCGGGCGGCCTGGCCCGGGCGCTCGTGCTGCCGGGCAAGGAATACGCCATCTATATCAAAGGCGGCGGCCGGGCGGACCTCCGGCTGGAAATGCCGGCTGGCCAGTATCAGGCCGAATGGCTGAATCCCCGCAGCGGGCTGGTGGAAAAAACGGCGGCGTTCGAGGTCCGCGCTGGCGTGGCCCAGCTGGCTTCCCCGGATTTCCAGGAAGACATCGCCTTGCGGATCAAGGCTGGAAAACCATCCCGCGGCTCGCGCAAAAAATAAGCGCGGCTCAGCTGGCCCCCGGCGCCCAGGCGAGCTTTATCTTGATGACGTAGCCGTAGAACAGCACAAAGCTGAAGCCCACCACCACCGTGGCCAGGGTCATTTGCACGCCGCAGAGCCAGTCGTAGAGGCCATGGAGCGTGGCGGAGAGCAGCAGGCCGATGAGGATCAGCGCGCCCATGCGTTTTTTTGTGGCCAGGGCGCTGGCGATGAAATAGGCGAAAATGCCCGCCCAAACGGCGTGGCAAAACACCAGGGAAAGGGATCTGAGCATGGAGGAGATCATGGCGCTTTGCACGCCGGTCACCAAGCCCCGGACGCCGTAGTGGTAGGTGAGGCCGAAGCTGTTCAAGATCGCCTTCTGGCCGTAGGACATGTTTTCAAAGGCGGCAAAGCCGAGGCCGGAGAAAGCGCCGAGCAACACCGCGGAAACCGGGTTGAAACGGTCCTTTTTCCAATAAATATAGAGCAGGACGGGCAACGCCTTGCAGATTTCCTCGCCAATGCCGACCTGGAACACAAAACCGAGCAGGCGGACCACCGGATCCGGATCCTCCACCAGCTTGAGCAGGAACCCGGGCGCCACCCATTGGTAAAAGGCCAGCAGCAGGTTCATGCCCACGATGCCGGTGAAGAACAGGGCGCCGAAATGGAAGAGATAGCTCTCCTGGTCCTTGATGATGAAGTTCTTGAAGATCACGCCCCACAGCACGGCATAAAACAGGGCGAAACAGGTGAGTTGGTCGCGCTCGTTTTGCAGGCTGACAATCACCAAAGGGACGATGCCCAAAGCCGTGACCGCCCAAAACACAAAATCGTTGCGCAACATCCGGGCGTTGGAGCCGTCGATGGGCAGGATTTCCTTTTTCAAATCCATCTGCTGCAGATCGGCGAGGATGGTCCGGGCATGCTGCCGGCCGGTTTCAAACAAATTGGCGCTGGTGCCGGCCGGGGCGGTTCCCCCAGCCGGCGCGCCACAATGCGCACAGGCGGCAGCGTCCTCAGGGATTTGAATCCCGCATTTCCGGCAATACATGGTCCCGGGCTTGGGTTGGCGGCTTGGCTGGCGGATGAGGAGTAGTGGGATCAAAAGCCGGTCGGCAGGCCGCTGCCCCCGCGCAGCGAAGTCCCCAGCATGATCCGGGTGAGCCAGAAGCTGACGATCAGGATGCAGGGCAGGGCCAGAACCACTGCCCGATCCGATAGCTTGATGATGCGGGTGAATCCGGAATACAGCATGAGAATGGTGGTGGTGAGCGCGAATATGGAAAGGATCAGCCAAAGGCTGCTGATCGCGCTGCCGAGCAAACCCACCACCAGGCAGAGCAAACCGGCTGGCACCAGGGAGGATCCGGCAATGAAAATGTCGCTTTCAAATTGCCCTTCGCCTTTGAAGACCATGCGCGCCAGGGCGTTGGCCCCGGAAATGCTGATGAATGGCATCAGGCCACCCAGCAGGATTTTGAGCAGGGGCGGCCGGAACATATTGGGCACCGCCATGAGGAAAGTGACCATGACGCACAGGGCAAAAAACACGCCAAAGGCGACCCCGGCGGTCAGCGCCCGGGCTTTGCCCAGGCTGGCGAACGCCACCGGCAAACCGCCGATCGGGTCCATGGCGAATTGTTTGAAGGCAGCCAAGGCATCCTGGGATGCCTCGCGGATTTTTTCGGTCACCGCCGCCGCGGAATTAGCCCCGCTGGCACCGGTGGCCGCGTTGGCGGCCGGGGTGCCGCAATGGGCGCAATGGCGGGAATCATCCGGGATTTGAACACCGCATTTTTGGCAAAACATGGTTTATCCTTTCTGTGTCAACACGATCATAACCCTTAAACCGCATAAAGCAATTTGAATTCCCATGCGCGGCGCCTCATCACTTCTGCCCCCCCCCAAAGGCAGGCTTACGTGAGCGTGGTGGGGGTGGTGAAGATGTCCTCGTAGGTGCAGGCTACCGCGCCAATGAACAGCGGGATGGTGAGGAATACCCCAACCCCCAGGCCCAGGAGGCCAGCCAGCGCCACCGTCAAACCCGCCACCAGCAGGCGGAAAACTTCCCACCAATGCTGGTTGACCTTTTTGCGGCTCAACTCCATGGCCGGCCAGAACTCAAGGTTTTTATCGATGACCAGGGGCACCGTGAACATCCAGCAGACGGCGAAGTAAATGAAAGGCAGGATGCCGATCAGGGAGGCGAACACCAAGGCCGGGGCGGGGAACTTGGCGCCCATGACCGAGGCCATCACCAGCGAAGAGATGGTGATGAGGCCGCTGATGGCCATCAGGCAAAAGCTCACCACCATGGCCAGCATGAGCTGGAGGTACTTGCCGCTGACTCCGCCGTAAACCTCGGAAAAATCGCATGCCTGGCCACGCAGCCTTTTGAGGTAGATGGAAAACAAGCCGCCCCACAAAGGGCCCAGGAGGATCAAGCTGGCGATCAAACCGATGATGGGCAGGGCGTTGATGCAGGCCACCACGGCGATGGCCAGCGCCGTGGTGATGGCCAGCGGCAGCAGGCCGGCCCGCACCAGGATCCAGCTGCGGCGAAGGCAGAGGCCGACATTGATGGCGTAATCACACTCCAGGATTTCCTCGGCATATTCCTCGTTGGAAAGCGGCACCACCCAGGTGCGCCGGTTTTCCAGCTTCGAGGCCTGGGCCATCAATTCGGGGGCGAAATCACGCAGGCTGCCCAACGGCTTCCAGTCGCCTTCGGCTTCCCGCACCCGCGAGTGGGCATTGGCGCGGCCATCGCGGATCCAGTGGCGAACGGTGTCGGCTGTAACCGGCCCATATTCCTTATGGTCCCCGCCAATCATCCTAAACATGCGGACAAGTTGCCCGCAACGCGGGGCAGGGTCAAGCATGTCCACGGCGCATGCCATCCCCCCGGGCGGCCTGGTTGGATACCCAAGTTAGATGCCCAAATTAGAGAGCGTGGTGGCGATGGCGTTGACGATCTCGACCAGGCGGGGATGGGATTTTTCGAATTCGGCCACGGATTCGGACATGCCGGAGATGGCGTATTTGAGCAAATCGGGGTTTTTCTCCGAACGGATCGCCTCGTGGGTGGATACCGAGGCGAAGCCGGTGATGCTTTGCGCCTGTTCCTGGTGGGTTTGGGCGAGGGCGGAAATTTCGCCTTTCAAGGTTTCCAGCAACCCCAGCAGAGCGGTTTTATGGTCCGCGGGGATGTTGGCATCCGCCAGGCGGCTTTCGATTTCTTCAATGGTTTTGGATAGCATGGCGCGCGTGAGATTAGACCACCATCTTCAAGGTTGTTGTCATTGGAGCCAATATATTCTGGATTCCGGGCGGATGCAATCCTGCCTTGCCGCTCACGTTTTTTACTGGAGCGCCCCGGGGAAAAGCGATCGGCGGCGCACCCGCGCCGCCTGGTCGTTTGGTTATCCGCCCGAGCGAACAGCCTGGATTATTGGAGCAGCTTCAGGGCGGACTGGGAGCTGGCGTTGGCCTGCGCCAGCATCGAAGTCCCCGCCTGGACCAGGATATTATACCGGGCAAATTCAGTGCTTTCCTCCGCCACGTTCACATCCTTGATGCGGCTGTTGGCGGATGACATGTTGTCTTTCAGAACGGCTAATTGCGTGTTCGTATGGGTCAGCCGGGAAATGTTGGCGCCCACCTGGGCCCGATCGGTGGCCAGCTGGTTGATGGCGTTCTGCACGAGGTCCAGCGCGGATTTGGCCGAAGCCGCTGTGCTCACGCTCACGGTGCTGTCGATGGCGCTGGAGTAGGAGGTGGAACCGAGGCTCACGCCGGACATGCCCCAGCTCTGGCCGGTGGCGGTGGAAACGCCGTTGTCGCTGTCGATGGTCACTTCCCGGGGGTTCCCGTCGAACAGGGAGACCCCGTTGAAATTCTTGCCGGAGATGTTGAGGATGTATTCCTTCAGGGTGCTGAATTCGGTGTCGTATTTCTGGCGGTCCGTGTCGGTTTTGGTGATGTCCTGGGAAAGCACGGACAGCTCGCTCATACGGTCCAGGGCGGTCTGCACCCGGCCGAGGAAACCGTCCTGGGTCTGGCTGTAGGCCACCGCGTTGCTGACGTTGGAGCTGGCCGCGCGGATGCGGTTGATCTGGGCGTCGAACCGCAGGGAAACGGCCATGCCGCCGGCGTCATCTTCAGGGGAGATGATGCGGGATCCCGAAGACAAACGGGCCAGCGATTTGGACAGTTTGACAGACGAATCATTGAGCAGACGGGCTGAGCTGGCGGCAGATGTATTTGTATTGATAACCATAACGACTCCTTCCATGAGTCCCCCTTGCGGGGTTTTTTTCTTGCGGCATCCTTGCCGCGTGGCGGACCATTCTTGGAGGCGTCCGCCATTATTCCTCGCCGGCTCTTTCGGGTGGCTGGCAACCCCTGTTACGCCATCATTATCGGCAGCCTGGAAAAATCCTTTAGCGTTTTTTTGGGGGGGCCTCCGGCGGGCGTCCGCGGGGGGTGGCGCCACCCGGGCGCCAGGCGGATCCGCTTTAAACTCTCAGGTGCAGGTGGTGAGGTCCACTTCCTCCAGCTTATCCAGGGAGAGTTCCCCCACGAAGCGGGAGGGCAGGGCGCGGCGGTGGTCCGCATCGCGCACATTGGGGATCAGGGGGGAGACGAGGAACAGGAAATCCTTGGCGCGGGTCACGGCCACGTAAAACAGCCGGCGCTCCTCCTCCAGCACCTCCTCGCGCCCGGATTCCAGCGCCGGGGCGGAGGGGAAGAAGTTTTCGCACAGCATGATGAGGAACACGACGCTGAACTCGAGGCCCTTGGCCTGGTGGATGGTGGAGAGGCGCACCGCCTGGTCCCGCGGGGGGCTGGCGGCGGAGGCGGGTTCCGTGAGGCTGGTTTGGAGCGCCAGGTCGCCGAGGAAATCGTCCAGTTTGCGGTATTTGCGGGCGTATTCCTTGAGCCCGCGGAGATCCTCGAGGCGGGCGGACGCATTGGCAAAGGTCAATTTCAGGTATTCGCTGTATCCGGCATCCAAAACCAGCCCGATCAGGTCCGCCGGGGGCTGGCCGGGGGCTTTTTCGTGCAATTGCCGCATGGTTTCGGTGAACTGCTTCCAGGCCGCCCGGCCTTTGGCGGGCGCCAGCGGTTCGCAGGCCTCCAGGCCGCGCAGGTCCAGCGCATGGTCCGGCCCGGCCCCGAAAGCCCGGCGGGCTTCCCGGTAGCGGCCCCAGAGCTTGCGGGCGCTTTTTTGGCCGATGCCGGGCATCAACAGCGCCACGCGCAGGAAGGAGAATTCATCCTCCGGATTGTTCACCAAACGCAGGTGGGCGGCCACATCCTTGACGTGGGCCTGCTCGAAAAAAGGCACGCCGCTGGTGACCTCGGCGGGGATCTGGCGCTGGCGCAGCTCCATCTGCAGATCCATGGCGTGGAAATGGGAGCGGTAGAGGATGGCCATTTCCCCCAGCGGCACCCCTTCTTCATTCCACAGCCGGTGGATCTGGGAGGCCACCAGCACGGCCTGCTGGCGGCTGTTCAGGCACTTCACATAAACCGGTTTCAAGCCGCTCCGCCGCTCCGCGTTGAGATCCTTGGGGTGCTGATGGACGTTGCGGGCGATGCTTTCATTGGCCACGTCCAGGATTTCCGGGGTGCTGCGGTAGTTGGTTTCGATCTTGTAAATTTGGGCGGTGGGGTGGCGCTTGGGGAATTCCAGGATGTTCAGGAAGTGGGCCCCGCGCCAGGAGTAAATGCTCTGGGCGTCGTCCCCCACGGCCAGGATATTCTGGTGCCGCCCCGCCAGCAGCTCCACCAGGGCGTTTTGCAGGCGGTTGGTGTCCTGGTATTCGTCAATCAGGATGAATTGGAACTGGCGCTGGTAACGCTCCCGCAAGCCAGCGTCCTTTTCCAGCAGCTCGAGCCAGAGCGCCAGCAAATCATCGAAATCCACCAGGTTGCCGGCCCGCTTCCGGGCCTGGTAATGGCCGGCCAGGGACTGGACGTCCCCGGCGGATTCCGCCAGCCAGCTGAATTGGCGGCCGATGACCTGCGCGATGGTTTCCTGGGCATTGGCCGCCAGGGAAATGAGGTTGGCCAGCACCTCCTTTTTGGGGAAACGGCCGGTTTCATCCAGCTTCAGTTCCTCCACGCACTGGGCCAGCAGCTTTTCGGCGTCCTCCCGGTCCAGGATGGTGAAATTGGGCTGGCAGCCGGCCGCTGCGGCATGGCGCCGCAAAAGGCGATGGCCGATGGAATGGAAAGTGCCCCCCCACAAGTCCGGCAGTTCCCGGCCCAGGAGCCGGGTCACCCGCTCCATCATTTCGCGGGCGGCGCGGTTGGTGAAAGTGAGCAGCAGGATGCGTTCCGGGGGGATGCCTTGCTCCAGCAGGAAGGCGACCCGGTAGGTGAGCACCCGGGTTTTGCCCGACCCGGCTCCAGCGATCACCAGCGCGGGGCCGGGGGGAGCGGTCACCGCCGCGCATTGCGCGGGATTCAGCTCCTTTTCGTAATCGATCCGCAAATCGGGTGCGGCCCATGAGCCGGGCATGTTTTCCGCCTCTGACATCCTTCCACGTTACGGTTTTCCCGCCCCGCCGGGAACAGCAAAATTCTTTCCTGTGAACGTTCCTCCGCCTCCGGTGGATTTGAAGACGAGGCTTGACGCGGAAAAGCCGCCGGTTCTAAATTCAGACCATGCACCAGAAAATGCTCTGTGCCTCTTTCCAAGCGAATAAAGCATCCCCCGAATGCTGGCGCCGAAGCCATGGGTTTCAGAGGTTGTGCGCATGAGGTCTGAACGGAGCAAACCACCTGGGCACGGGATGGTGCGTGGCTTGAGGCTGTCGCTGGCTGGTGTGATTTTCCTGGTGTGCGCCGCGTTTCTGGCCAGGGCGGATGACCCGGATAACTGCCTTTTCTGCCACCAATACCGCGGCCTGAGCTATTTCAACTATAGCAACGATGTCTCGCACGTGTTCTTCGTGCAGCCGGAATATGTCCACCAGCGGCTGGGGCCGCACGCGGTGATCTCCTGCACCGATTGCCACGAACGCAGTGAGGTGGCCGTGGTGCCCCATAAGACCGTTTCCAAAGTCGATTGCACCAAGAATTGCCATGTGGGCACGCCCGGGGCGATGGAGCAGCGCTTCAGCCACCGCAATGTGGCCGAGATGATGGAAAAAGGGGTCCACACCAGCGAGGTGCTTAAGAAAGTCGGGGAGATCAAGGGGCGGCTGCTGTCCGCCGGGCAGTCGAAATGCCTTTTTTGCCACGATGAGCCGGTTTTCCGGGATCCCACCGGCTCGATCCCGGTGCTGAAGGAATTGGGGACGCGGACTTTCGACCGCTGCGATGTTTGCCACCAGCGGCAATCGCCAGCCGACACCGCCTATTATCTGCGGCATATGGCCGCCCGCCTGCAAACCGCCCGGCCGACGCTGGAAATGGCCCAGGTCTGCTCCGTTTGCCACAGCGATCCGGCGGTGCGCGACCAATTCAAAATGAAGGATTCCGTGGGCAGCTACATCCTCAGCTTCCACGGCAAGGCCGCCCTGCTGGGCGACGAAAAAACGGCGAACTGCCTCTCCTGCCATATCGCCCCGGGCGCCAATGCCCACCTCATGCTCAAGCCGGAGAACCCGGCGTCTTCGGTAAGCTCCGCGCGCGTGGCGGATACCTGCCGTAATTCGGCCTGCCATCCGGGTGCGGACGCGCCCTTGGGAGCCGCGGGCGTGCATTTGGACCTGCCCTCCATCCGGGGGACCACGGAGTTCTGGCTGGCGGTGGGCTTCATCCTGCTGACCATCACCACTTTTGGGCCGTCCATGGCGATCTGCGTGCTGGAGCTATTCCCCCAGGTCGTGGGCTGGGCGCACCACCATGACCGTCGCATGGAGAATCTCACCCGTGCTGTGCTGGCGCATCCCGAGGGCCGGAAACGGCTGATGCGCTTCACCATCGCCCAGCGGCTGCAGCATTGGTTTCTGGCCATCCTGTTCACCCTGCTCGTGCTGACCGGATTCCCGCTGAAATTTGCCGACCGGGAATGGTCGCGGTTCCTGATCGACAGCTTCGGCGGCCTGAACGTGGCCCGCATGATCCACCACTGGGGCGGGGTATTGCTGGTGGCCGGGCTGGTGGGGCATGGCGTTTACATCCTGGCGACCATGTATCTGAAGCGGCGGTTCGAATCCCGCGCCGGCCGGCCCGAGGGCTGGATCCAATCCATCACCTCCCTGCCGCTGTGGATTGGCCCGCGCGATGTCCTCGATTTTGTCCAGCTGCTGGCCCACCTGCTGCACCTGCGCAAGGAGCGGCCCACTTTCGGGCGGTTCAGCATCAAGGAAAAATTCGAGTACATCGGGGTCTTTTGGGGCACCGTGCTGCTGGGCGCCACCGGATTCATGCTCTGGGGAGCGGAGATCAGCTCGCATTTCCTCCCGGGCCGTGTGTTGAATTTTGCCTTGATCGCGCACACCTTTGAGGCGTTCCTGGCGATCATCCATGTGGGCATCCTGCACATTGTCAACGTCATGCTCTCGCCGAACGTATTCCCCTTGTCGCTGGCGACCATCACCGGCGACACGCCCCTGGCCGAAATGAGCGAAGGGCATTCCGAGCAGGTGCGGGAGGCGGCCAGGTCGCTGGGCATCACCGAAGATGGGGAACGGGAGGAGGGGGTGTCCATATGAGCCACGACGCTGGATCCAGCAAAACGGGAAAGGCCGGCGGCGCCTGGGCGCTGGCGGGCCGGCTGCTTTGGGGCGCCGGCAAGCGCTTGTACGCTTTGCTGCTGATCGTGATCATCCTGGGCCTGAGCGGCCAGGCCTGCTATTACCTGATTTCCTCCTTGATGCTGCCCGCCCGCCCGCCTGCCCGGATCACGGACGTTCCCATCCGGCTCAGCGAATCGGTCCTGCTGCGCCCGGAAACCGCCGCCGCGGCGGGGGCCACCGCCGCGAACCGGCGCAGCCCGCTCTCTCATTATCACCGGCTGGACGAAGGCTTCCAGAGCGACCGGCTGAACGGGTGCACCATCAGCCAATGCCACGATCCCCTGCCGCACGGCAAGAACAAGGCCGACCGGGCCTTCCTGAACATGCACGCCACCAGCCTGCATTGCGGAGTGTGCCATGTGCGCACGGACCAGAAGCCGCTGGCGCTGGCCTGGTATGATTTGAAGTCGGGCAAGACGCTCGCCGAAGCCCCATCCTTGCTGCGGGCTTTTGAATGGCTGACGAGCCCGGCCACGCGGGGAGCCACCAATTTCACGGTGCCGGACCAGGCCGGCATCGTGCGGCTGCTCCGGGCCGCCTCCACCGAGGCCCGCGGGGAGACCGAGCTCTCCGCCTTGGCGGAGCACCTCGCGGCGGTGCGTGTCACCAGCGATGAATTCCGCCGCCTGGTCAAGGTGACCCGCGATGCGGTCCAAGGGCATTTCCGCGGAGAATATGGCGCCAAACTGGCCTTGCTCGAGGCCGGCACCCGGAAACCGTTCCTAAGGAATACCGGGAATGAATCGGCCGTGCGGGATTTCCTGAGCCAGCGCAATGCTCTGGGCGAGGAGCAGAAAAAACAGCTGCTGCAGCAGATTCATCCGCAGCGGCGCAATCCCACGCTGCACTGTGCGGACTGCCACCGGGCCCAGGGCAGCCTCGTGGATTTCGCCTCCATCGGCTATCCGCCGGCGCGCATCCAGGCCATATCCAGCCCGCAGGTTACCAGCGCCATTGACCACATCGTCGAGGGCAAGGAATTCCATTTGCCGGAATTCCTCGGCAATCCCAAGTAACCTCGCTTCCGGCAGATTACCAGGCCACTCGAAAAACTGAGCCGTGTGCCTGGACACGGCTGAACCAGCCGGGCGGGCTATTTTGGCTCCACCACCACCTTCGCGTCTTCGAGGATCACGCTGAATTTGTAGCCGGCGCCGAAATCCTTATCGACGGCGATGGTCCCGGTGGCCACGATCGTGTTGCCCACCTTGGCCTCGGAAACGGTGGTGACGGTGAGATCATTGCTGCCCGGGGTTCCGGTGCCGTCCTGCAAATGGAGCCAGTTCTTGCCCATGATCATGGCGTTGTACTTAACCACTTTCCCGCGCACCGCCACTTTCTGGCCGGCGAGCTTGGGCCGGACGGCGTAAATTTCCGACACGGTTTTGCCACCGGCGGCCTTCTTGAGGCCGGCGAAGTCGATTTTGACCGCTGGCGCTGCGGCACCGGTCAGGGGGGGATGACCTTCCGGAAGGCTGGCGCTGGGCAAAGCGGCGCTGGCCTGGGCGCCGCCCACCAGGGCGCGGCCGGTGAAGTAAACCACCTCGAAATCGCGGTTTAAAGTCTTGCTGTGGTATTTTTCCATCGGCAGGCCGCCTTCGATCGTGATCGCATCACCGACCTTCACCTGGAACTGGGGCGCCGCCGCCCAGAGCTTTTTGCTGCCGGTGTCCACCAGCACATAAGTGTAGCTGGCGGCGTTCATGGTCTCCACGACTTTGCCGCTGAAGCCCTGGCTGGTGGGCAGACTCATGGCTGCGCTGGCAGCGGGCTGGCCGGCGGCCTGCGTGGCTGGGGCAGCCGGTTTGTCCTGGGCGGCATCCGCGCTGGAGAACCCGGTGGAGCCGATGACCCCGAGGGTGGCGATGAGCAAACTGGTTCGGAGGGAGGTATGTTTTTGGTTCACGGTGTTGGTTTCGATTGGTTGAGGTTGTTTTTTTGGGATAAAAAGTTCCGGCCGTTGCTTGGGCCTCATGCCCCGGGGATGGCTCGATCCGCCCCAGGTTGGTTCCGCTTTTCAGCCTGGGCATTCTGGGTGGCGCGGGGCGGTTTTATCACCCGTTCCAGTTCCCGGGCATCGATTTCCTGGAGCAGAAAACGGATGCGCGCGCGGAGGATTTCCTGGAAGTTGACCTTCCGGAAAGGTTCGTAAGCCGCCAGTTTGTGATCCTGATCCGCGATGCCCACTACGGGGCAGAGCACCACACCGAGCCTGCCATACAGGGCGTCCGCGGCATCCACCAGGATCGGCATGGAGATTCCGGCCGCTTTCACTTCCTTTTCCACCTCCAGCTTGGAAAACCGGTCCGAAACCACGGCCACCCAGCGGATGGATTTGCCCGCCAGTTCCTTCTGGCAGGCGGCCAAACTGGCCAGCGCCCGGCGCGAATTCGCCTGCCCGGGCTTGAAGAAAATGAAAACATTGGCGGTGGCGTTGGAGAGGAGCGGTTGCGCGCCACCCGCCAGCGCCTTCATTTCCATATTTTCAATGACGCTGCCGATCCTGGCATGCACAAACGCCCGGCTCTCCGGAGCGCCCAGCAAAATCCCCAAGGCCATCAGCCAAAGCCATGCATTCATTGCGTGGCAACCTACTGTTTCCGGGGACGATTGGCAACCGCGGTATTAGCCATTTCCAGGCCATTGGCCCAGCCGTGCCGGCTGGGTCTTTTGGCGCAAGACCTTCGTCATTCGCCACTTGCAGATCTGTTCAAGATAGGCTCGCGGCTCACTCCGCGCCTTGCGCAAAAAATCGGCGGCGCAACCACTTCCCTCCCAAACGCAGGGGCATGGCTTTGGCGGAGCGCTTGGCGGAGCGGGTTTTGGGGTGGATAAAAAGCTCCCTCCTCCTGCCGTGGCCCAATAGCTGAAAGGCTATGCCCACACATCCTTGGATCCGGTTTTGCCTGGGATCGGCAAAAACCGCAGGGAGGCACCTGCTCCCAGCCGCCTCGCTGCGCCGCTGAAGGGGAATAACCAGGTAACCGGCAGCGCCTTTGGGCGCCGTGGAGATCCAGCCAGCGCAACCTGCGTCACCGGCTCTGCAGAAGCACGCGGTAATACCCCTGCGGACCAGAGGGGGCGACATCCAGCAGGGACAGGTCGGCTCCGGTGCCGGCCTTATAGTTGGCCACCAGGTTGCTCCACGTGATGAGATCAGCGGACCGCTGAACCAGATACTTGAGGTTCACCTCGGACGGCCAATGGATCAGCATGTCCCGCCCGGAACGTGCCAGGCTCAGGACCGGGGCCACGATGGGCGCCACATCACGCAAGCCCATGTTCCGGACGGTGCTCCCCTGGGTGAAGGTGCCGGCGGCCCAGGTTTCGCCCGGCGCCAGCGTAACCTGGGTGCAGTTGGCATAGCTGCGCGGGATGCTCAGGCTCAACCGGGAGGGGGTGGTGTTGGACAAAACCACCTGCACGGCAGCGCCGGCCGCAATGGATTGGATGGGGATGGCAAAGCTGCCCACTTTGGAGGAGAGATCCCCGTAAGTGTGGGGCCGGCCGTTGATCAGCAGCCGGATGCCAATGCCCGCGATGGCTTCACCCCGCTGGCAAATGCCATCGCCATTGGCATCCAGGAACATCGTGTCGGTGAAAAAACGCGTGCTGCCGGAGCTGCCCAAATCCATGGTGAAGTAATGCCGGAAATTGGAGGAACTCCAATAATAGTAACCCGTGCCAATTTCCCGCAGCCCATCGTGATACATGTTTTGCCGGTGGCTGGCGCTGTTCCACCAGGCCACATAGGCGGCCTCCGCATCCGGGAAGCCGGCGCCAATATTCTCCCGCGCATCGGTCCAAGAGTAACCTTCGGCGGTGATTCGAGCCCAGGCCGTGGGCTGGGTGGTGGCATTATAGTAGGCGCTGCCGGGAACCGTATCGTGTTGCAGCAGGTTGTGCCGCGCCATGTCCTCAGCATGGCGCCGTGCCGCCAGCGTCAAGCTCTGGTTGGGCGCCAGGGGGCCCGCCGAGGCGGGAACATCCGAGTAAGCTGTGCCTCTCAGCCGGTTTTCACCCGCCAGATCGAACCGCCCGCGGTTCATGAGCCACCGGATTTCCTCCTCCAGTCCGGTTGGAACCCCGTCCGCCGGGTATTCAGTTTGGGCCAGTATTGATCCATTCGGCAGCAACACGCCACCGGCGGCGATCAAGATAATCACCCATTTCATACGATTCCTGCAATCGGTGGAAATGTAACAAAAATTCCAGATTCAGTCAATATTACTTTCAATCAATGTTTTAACCAGCCGCTCAGCCATGCGTGGCTTGGGCAGTTAAAATCGAAACTGAAAACAAGCCGGGTTTCGCTGGTTTGCGCGGCGCCAAAAAAACGGCCAGGGAACCAAGTCCGCCAACGATCCGCAAGAAGCTGCGATGGAGCCGTTTGGTGGGGAGGAGCAGGGATGGATAGGACTGCTGGAATCGACCATCGTTTCATCGAGCGGCTGTGGCACCGTGTCCAACAGGAGAGCAGCTACAATCCAGATCATGGCCATGGCTTTGACGGTTCCGCCAGGATTGGCGCACTGGTTTGCCGATAGGAAAAAGCTTTATTCACACCAACACTGGGATGCGCCACCCCGGTGGGGCATAGCCGCCGCCCGGTTCCGGGGCCAACCATCCGGATCCCAAGCCATTTCGTTCCGACCGCCTGGAATATTTTTAAGTTTGAGGTCTCTTTTTCATTGCAATGAACGCGCGGATACGGTATGTTTCAGATCTAATGAAGCCAAGTATCTATTTTTTGTGCTGGCATCAGTTCTGCTCATGTGGATTTCCTAATTCAGCCCTGATCACATATAAATCTTATGAATACTTTATCAGCACGCCTTTTCCCGACGGTGATTTCCCTTTGCCTGTTGGGAAGCATTTCCATCGCTCAAACCACCACGAATGTCCAATTGTTTGGCGTTAACCTGATCAAAAACGCCACCGCGGAAGAAGGAGAGGCGGCGGCCGTGGATGACCAGGTGAAATTTATCCCCAATTGGAATAAAGAAGGGTATATGACCGCTTTTACTTACAGGGCCGGCAGCACGACCCCCTGGCCTGACTCCAGCTGGCCGTCACGGACCAGTCCTGGCCCGGCCAGCCGCGGCTTGAATTATTTTGCCTGTGCCAGTGTCGACAGAGTTGACGAATGCACGGCAGACCAAACGATTGATTTGGAGCCGGCGGCGAATATTGTGGACACTGCCGAAGTGCTCTATGAATTGTCAGGATATTTTGGCGGCAGCGGGCTCGATGCGAGCTATGCTGAATTAAAAGTGGAATTTTATAACAGCCAGGGAATCAAAGTCGATGGGAACAGCATCGGCGCGGTTTCGCCGGGCGATCGGGGGGCCGTGACGGGTTTATTGGAGCGGAAAGCATCGGGCAAAATATTGGCAAAAACCAGGAAGGCGAAAATCACCCTTTCGTTAAAAAGAGGAGGCGACTGGAATCGTGCCATGGCCGACAATCTTTCGTTTGCCCTCTTTTCACCTTCCGTTCCTGCAACCATTCAGATCAGCCCCGCCGTCGAACTCAACTACACAACCGAGGTGGGCAGGAATTACCAATTGCAGTATGTAACCGACCTCGGCGCCACGGACGGGTGGAAGAATCTTGGCGCCCCATTCATTGGCGATGGTTCGACCATTCGTTGCTTTGACTCGGTTGAGTTGGGCAAAACGAGGCGCTATTATCGGATGATGGTAAATCCCTGATCGCTAACCAGGATCAAACCGGTAGAGGTTCCCATGAAACAAACACGGACGCAACAACACGCGGCCTGGATTATTGGTTTTTCTATCTGCATCGCCAGCTCATCCCTGCTCGGAGCAGAACTTGAGAACCGTCCGGGCGAGGCGGCTGTAACACAGGAGGCAAAGCCCGGCTCTGGCACCGTTAACCGGGTGCTGAGCTTGGACGGGCAGTCGGGGTATATGCGGGTGGCTGACTCACCCGCTCTTCATCGTTTTACCAACGCGCTCACCTTGGAAGCCTGGGTCAAGGTTTCCACGTTCTATGCCGGGGATGGGACCGTCAATTCCATTCTCCGCAAGAACCTCGAAGCGGGGAGCGAGAACTTTTTTCTGCGGTTTCGGATGTTCAAAGGCAAACCCCTGTTGGAGATGCGGCCCGGGAACCGGGGCGAAGTGCTGCAGACGCCGTGCGAGGTGTCGCCGGGCAAATGGTATCATGTGGCCGGAACCTGGGACGGCAGCACGCTGACGGCCCTGGTAAATGGAGTCAAGGTCTGGAGCGAAAGCGCGTCGGGCGGGATGTCGATTGACCAGTCCGATCTCTTCATTGGCAAAGGCGACCCGAAGTGGAGCTTCGGTGAGTTCTTCCATGGAGCCATTGACGAAATCCGGATTTGGAACGTGGCTCGTTCCGCCGGGCAGATCCAGGCAGCCATGAACAAGCCCTTGACGGGAAAGGAGCCGGGTTTGGTGGCTGGCTGGAACTTTGATGATGGCTCCGCCAGGGACTTGACCGGCCAGGGCAGTGACGGGCTCCTGGAAGGCGGCGCCCGGATTGTCGAAGCCCCTCGCGCTGCCTCGCCGGAACCAAAGTAGCAGATCATCGAACCAATGATTCATGCAACCCGAAGGCCATCGATAAACATTATGAAACTCCTGATAGCCAGTTTTGCCTTGGCTGGTCTGTTGAGCACAACCGCTGCCGGTCAGTCCGCCTGGTATTTCCACGTAAAAACCGGAGGAACCGGCGGCAAACCCGTCCAGAGCGAAACCGATCCGGGCTTGCCCGCTTGCTGGAACAGCATCAACGCCGCGTTTGCGGCGGTGAAGAGCCGCACGACTCCGGGACCATGGATCATCCAGGTCGATGACGAGGCGACGTATGATGAGGCCGTGGTTCTGGCCGATCTCCAGACTTCGTCAACCGAAACGCTCACGCTGACCAAGGCGCCCTGGCTCCCGGGAAAACCGACGATTTATCCACATCACCTTTTTGGGCGAGCGCTCGCCATTAATGGACTATGGCCTGGGTTCGGCGATCCGCAGCCGGGCCAGCCAGGCCAGGCCAGCCGCCGGGTGACCCACGTTACCGTTCGCGGCTTCACGCTGAAAAACAATGCGCAGGGCACCGATATGAAGACCGAAGAAACGGTGTTTTCGGACAACCAAGCCTATCTCACCAACGGTCTGCACCTCATCGAAGACTGCGTTTTCGACGGGCAGAACCAGGTCTATGACGCACGCGTTCCCGTTATCATCCGCGGCACCTGCATCAACACCGTTTTTCGGCGGAACATCATTCGAGACTTCACCATCAACGACGATTCCAGGAAGGGCAAAGGCATCGTTTTCCTGACGCTCATGCCGGATTCAGGCCCCGTCGTGGGACAGCCACAAATCACCGTGGCCGACAACAAATTCCACGGGAATAATAACGGCTGTGTGTTCGAGTGCATGGGCGACGCGGCCACTCAGCGGTACTCCAGATTGGTCTTTGAAAGAAACCTTCTAAGTGGCAATTCCGGTGGCGCCTACAGCATGGTGGGGATTAACGCTAATCCCCTCTCAAACATCATCCGCAACAATTTCTTCTCGGTCAATCCAGGCAACAGCATGCCGAGAGCCACCCTGATCATCTACAATTCGGACCATGCCAAAGTCTATCATAACACATTCTTAAAAAACCATAACCGCTGGGAAGTTCTCATCGCCTGCACCACGAATGGTGTCGAGATCAAGAACAACCTCTTCTGGCCGGCGCCGGGCAGCTACTGCCTCGAAGTGCAGCGCGGATGCACGGAGCATCTGGTTTCCGCCAACAACGCCTTCTTCACGGATTTTAAGAACGACGGCTATCCTCCCGGGTTCGGCTTCAGCCTTGCCGAGAATACGGAAACCGTGGGAATTTGGAACGGTGTGGCCATGACCACCGACAGCTGGAACAAGGTCTCGAAGAATAATTCCGGCAATGGCTACACCCTCGATGGTCCCGGTTTGGCCAAGACCCTGCACCTGGCCGCCGGTTCGCCCTGCATTGATCGCGGCGCCCTCGGCCTGGTCAGCGATGACTTTGATGCCGGGCCAAGACCCGTGGGAGCTGGCTGCGACATCGGCGCCGAAGAATACGGGACCACGGGCACGGCCAGATCCCTGGGCGGCGAGTTCGCACCTCAACTCGATGGCCAGCCATTGGGGCAGGGAGCGCCCATAGCCTTGGCTGCATATACGGGTGATTTGGCGAAAATAGGGGCGTTGATTCAGGAAGGAGTGGATATCAATAAATTAGACGGGCGTGGCTATGCGCCTTTGCACTACGCCGCCCAAAACGACCAAAAACCAGCGATGGAGTTGCTTCTGGCCAAAGGCGGTGATGTCAATGTTAAGAGTTCGCGCGGGCAAACACCGCTCTTTAATGCCATCGCGGCTGGCCACCAGGATTTGGCCGGCCTTCTCATTGGCAAAGGCGCGGAGGTCAACCTCAAGAATAATACTGGCCAGGCGCCCCTGGAATTTGCTCTGGGCCAGAACCGCCAGGTAATGGTTGAACTCCTGATCGCCAAAGGCGCCGAGATTTCCATCCATAAAGCCGCCAGTCTCGGAGCGGTGGATAAAGTGCGCAGTTGCCTGGACCAAGGCGCTGATGTCAATGCCCGGGACAAGGACGGCAAGACGGTCTTGCACGTAGCGGCCAACAACCAGCGCCAGAAGGTGGCTGAACTGCTCCTCGCACGGGGGGCGGACCTCAACGCCAAGGACGGGACGGGCTATTCGCCCCTCTACTACGCGATCTGGAAAGAAGATCAGGATCTGGTGAAGCTGCTTGTGACCAAAGGCGCCGATGTCAACTACACGCCCCAAGATGACTCGCCGCCGCTGCACCAGGCGGTTTGGTTTGAAAACACCAACATCGCCAGGCTTCTTCTGGATCATGGCGCCAAATTCGATGCCAGGGACAAGGATGGTTGGACCGCCTTTCGGTATGCTGCGAAGGCCGGATCGAGAGCGTTGCTCCAGCTCTTCATTTCCAAGGGTGCGGATGTCTCCACGCTCCCGCTGGCCGCGTGCATGGGCAATCTGCCGCGTGTGAAATCTTTGGCCGCGCAGGGCGCGGACCTCAATGCCCGGGACGAACTCGGCTGGACGCCCCTGTTCTGGGCAGCCTCCACGGACCAAACGGCAACCGCCGAGTTCCTCGTGGCCCAGGGCGCGGACGTCCAGGCCAAGACAACCTCCGAAGCCACCCCACTGCATCAGGCGGCATCGGCTGGCGATATGAAGCTGGTTGAATTGCTGATCGCCAAAGGCGCCGATGTGAATGTCAGAGATGACCGGGGGGACACACCCTTGCACAACGCAGTCTCTAAAGGACACCAGGCGGTGGTGGAGTTCTTGATCGCTCGGGGTGCGGATGCCAGCCTTCGGAATAACAAAGGCCGCACCGTGGCGGAGCAGGCGCGAAATTTTAACGAAATCGCCGAGATCCTCCGCAAGCACGCGGCCAGGAAGTAGGCGAGCGCACTAACACGTCTATCTAAGATGCACCTGAGATCTCGACCAAGGCCTCACTTTGCCCGATCAGTTAGCGGGGTGGCCACGCTCTTCGGCAATCCACTTTGCCAGGGCAGGTGGCAGATGGCCGTCCACCCGGATCATGCGGGAGACAAAATCGGGTGGTTCAGTTTACGGCTGGCGTACTTTAGGCAGGCCTGGATGTCTTCGAGATTGAGGTCCGGCAACTCCTCGATTACCTGCGGTGGCGTCAGTCCGTTTCCCAGCAAATCCAGCACATCGATTACGCGGATGCGCATGCCCCGGATACAGGGCCGCCCGCCGCATTGCTCCGGGTCAATGGTGATCCGATCCATGCAGAAAGGCTAGACCACCGTGGCGGCATTTGCACCACAAATAGTATCGCCTGAAACACCGCTTGCCGAGCCTTTACGCGTCCGGATGTTTGGCAGCTTTGCAGCCGCAGGAATTAACCGCAGGCTGGCAAAAACCTCCCAGCGGGAAGCCGTCGGCGAGGGCCTGAACCAGCGGAGCCACGCCCTTTTCTTCCCGCGGCGCCGGGGGGCTTACGGAGCCCACCGGAGTCGGTAGAACCGTCGCGGCTGGGTGGAGGCGTCGGCGTCGGTGAATTCAAAGGCGCCACCCTGGCTGGCCGCATTGGTGAGGCTGGTCCAGTTTACCAGGTCGGGGGAGGCGTCGATGGAGAAGGCGTAATCCAGGCTGCCCGTGAACACCAGCTGCAGCTGGCCGGAGGCCAGCACCTTGAGCCAGTCGATTTGCGGTGGTGGCGGCGGGATAACCAGGGCCAGCCGGGCAGGAAGGCTGGCGGCGGAGCCGACGGCGTTGGTGGCCAGCAAGGTGTAAGTGCCCTGCTGCCAGAGCTGGACGTTGGGGATGAAGAGCGAGCTGCCATTGGCCCCCGGCAGCTGTGAACCGTTGAAGAACCATTGATAAGCAAGGTCGTCGCCCCCGGCGCCCGCGCGCACGAGCACATCGGAGCCCAGGGCCACGGTTTGATTGGCTGGCTGGGCCAGGATTTGGGGTGGGATCAGCACCTTCAGGGCCGCCGCGGAGCTGAGCAGGCTGCCATCGGGGCCGGTGATTTCGACGGTGTAATCGCCGCTGTCCTCCGGGCTGACTCCAGCCAGCGTCAAGGTGGCGCCATCGGCGCCGGTGACAACCCCGGAGTTGGCCAGGTTTTGGGCATTCTTTTTCCACTGGAAGCGATAGGGGCCGGGGCCGCCCGCCTGGGCGCTGAAGCTGACGGCGGCGCCCGCCGCCACGAACGGGCGGGCGGGGGTGGCGGAAAGCTGCACGAAGGAATCCAAGCCCAGGAGCTGCACCCGGCCGTTGTTGGCGGAGGCCACCGCCAGGCGGTTATACCGGTCCAGGGCTATGCCCGCGGGGGAGCGCAGCTGGCCGGCGGCATCGCCGAAAGCGCCGATTTTGCCGAGGTAGCCACTTTGGGCGTCAAACACCCGGACCATGCCTTGGAAAGTATCCACCACAAAAACCCGGCCGGAGCGGTCCACCGTGATCCCCTGGGAGCGCCCGCCGCCGGAGCCCATGCCCATGCCGCCCAGGCGGGTGACGAGCGAGAATTTCCGGCTGAATTGGCCCGCCAGATCAAAGACCTCGACCCGGTCATTGTTTTGATCCACCACGAACAGCTCGCCGCTGGCGCTCAGCGCGAGGCCGGCAGGGAAATTGAATTGCCCCGGCTGGCTGCCCGGGCCGCCCAGGGTGAGCACCAGCTTGCCCTGGGCATAAACTTTGACCTGGCAGGCCAGGCTGTCCGACACATACACAGCCACGCCGCCAGCGGCCTGGCCCAGCGCGAGGTGGTTGGGCAGGCTGAATTCCCCCGGCCCCCGGCCCAGTTGGTAGAGCGGCTGCCACTGGGGATCGAACACCGTCACGCTGCCGGTGGCTTCCTCACCCAGGTAGATATTCCCGCCCTGGTCCACGGCGATGCCGAGCGGGCGGGCCAGGCCGGTCCGCGCCTGAACCTGCCGGCCGAAGGCATCGAAAACCACCACCTGGCCGGCGGCGGGATCGGTCACGTAAAGGTTGCCGGCGGCATCCGTGGCCAGCCGGCCCGGCGCCCGGAGGGGATGTGCGTAAGCGCCCAGGGGCATGGCGGCGGGAGCCGCCGCCTGGGCGCCCGCGGGCCAGGCCGCCAGCCAGCCCAGGCAGGCCAGCCCGGCGATGCAGTTTTGTTTGCCATTCTTCATAATCATCGTTCCTTTCATGGCCGCCCAGCGGGTGGCTTTCATTTTCCGCCGTCCGGCTGGGTGGCGGCCTGGGCGTCCGCCCCCGCGGGGTGCCCCAGCTCCGTCATTTGATCGCGCAGGTAGGAATGCTCGCGGAGCAGCTTCATCAGCGATTTCATGAATTCCTGCTTCCATCCGGGCATGGACTGCATCCGCTTCATTTTGCCAACGTAGAATTCCCGGAAGCCTTTGGTGAGGTAGTGGCGGACGGTGTCCAGCGACATCGCCCGCGGCTTGACGATCGGCTCCACCAGGTTGTATTTGCGGTAGTCGGTGACGGCGATGTGGTCGCGGACTTCCCGGTACAGGTCCGCATAGGGCCACGGGGTGATGGCCAGGAAAAAGGCCATGTCCGGGTCGTAAAATTTGGCCAGCTCGATCGTCCGCTCCATGCTTTCCTCGGTTTCGTCCGGCATGCCCATGACAAAGGAGGTTTCCGAAATGATGTCGTGGCGGTTGATGAGTTCGATCGCCCGCCGGCCCTGGTCGGTTTGGGCCTCCTTCTTGAAGAGGTCGAGCGTGGCCTGGTTGACCGATTCCACCCCCACGTAAATATGTTCGACCCCCGCCCGGCGGTAGGTGGGCAGCAGCCCGGCGTCCCGCAGGATGTCATCCACGCGGGTTTCAAGCAGGAGGGTGGTGCCGAGGTTCCGCTCGATCAAGAGGTCCAGGATCTTTTTCCAGCGGTCGTTGTCCAGGGAGGGGATCTCATCGGCCAGCATCACCACATCGACCCCGTAGCGCTCCCGCAGCATCTGGAGTTCGTCCACGAATTTCGCCGGCGAAACCGCCCGCCAGCTTTCCTGCCAGAACAGGCGCTGGGAGCAAAAAGAGCAGTGCGACCGGCAGCCCCGCGAGGAGGAGACCACCGCCAGGATGGAGCCGGGTTTGGGCCGGTAGCTGTATTCGCCCCAGGGCACCAGGTTCCAGGCTGGCTCCACGGTGTCCAGGTCGGGGATGAAACGCCGGGCCGGGGTGGCCACCACGCGGCCCTCCTGCCGGAAGGCCAGGCCCCGGACGCTGCCCCAATCCGCGCCCGCCTCCCAGGCCTGCATCAGCTCCACGGCGGTTTCCTCGCCCTCCCCGCGCACGATCACATCCACCTCCGGGTGCTGCCGCAGGATTTCATCAAACATGAAACTGGGGTGGGTGTTGCCCACCACCGTAAGGACGCCGGGGATCTCCTCCCGGGCCACGCGGCAGACCTCCAGGCCGTCCAGCACCGTGGCGGTGATGCAGGAGACGAACACCGCGTTGGGCTGCTCCCGGCGCAACGTCTCGCGGACCTGCTCCAGGGTGTGATACCGGGTCATCGCGTCGTAAAGCGCCACGCCGAAGCCCGCTTTTTGGAGGGCGCCCCCCACGTAGAGCAGGCCCAGCGGCAGCCAGGAGCCGGCCGATTCGACCACGCCGGAGTGGTAGGGCGGGGTGACGAGGAGGATCTCGGGGCGTCGTTTCATGGCGGTAATTTTACTGGAAATAAGCGGAATGCATGGACGGGAACACAAAGGGAAAGATCAGCACCGTCAGGATGGACATCAGGAAACAGGCCACGGTGCCCCAGGCGGTGGCCCGGGCCTGCAGGCGGAAGAACAGCCGGGCGTGCAGGAGGATCCCGTAGCCGAGCCAGGTCACCAGGGACCAGGTTTCGATGGGATCCCAGCCCCAGTAACGGCCCCAGGACTGGTTGGCCCAGATGGCGCCGGCGCCGATGGTGGTGGTCCAGAACACGAAGCCGAAGCCCACGAAACGGATCGTGTAGGCCTCCACCACCTCCGGGCCGGGCAGGCGGTCCAGGAACCGGTGGGTGGCGCCCTTCAATTTCAAGAGCAGGACCACGGCGGAAGCGGCGGAGAGCAGGAACGCGCCGACCGCCAGCTTGTTGAACAGCACATGAAAGACCAGCCACATGGAGCGGAGCGTGGGGGGCAGGGTGCGCGCCTCGGGATTGGTGAACAAGCCGAAGCCCATCATGAGGATGGCGGCCGGCAGGGCCAGCAGCGCCATCGGCGCCCAGGTGGGCCGGCGCCACACAAAAACCAGGAGCATCACGATGGCGATCCAGGCGTTGGAGGAGAGCACCTCATACTTGAGCATGTAAGGGCCGTGGCCCACGGCGAAGTAGCGCACCGCCAGCGCCCCGGAATGCGGCAGCAGGCCGCCCGCCGCCGTCCACAAGCCCAGGCGCACCCGCTCCGGATGGGCGAAGATCAAGGCGTAGGCGAACAGCACCGTGCTGGCGATATACAGCGCCACTCCGGCCCAATGCAGCGAGGTTTCAATCAGGAACGCGTTCATGGCTGCTTCGTTTCTTCTTTCGGGGCGTTTGGGGTGACGCCATGGAGCGTCCGGACATCGGCCGCCCAGGTGGTGGTTTTGCGGCCCACCTGGGGCTCGGCGGTGAACTGGATCCCGTCCACCAGCCACTCCGGGCCGGTTTTCTTGAAAAGGTATAGCATTTCGTAATGGTCCAGCGATTCCTCGCCCACCTGCTGGCCGGTGCCGATTTTGAGGTCGCGGTAGCGCCACCGCTCCCGGGTGCGGACCTTCATTTCGCCGGGCGCCTGCTCCACGCCGGTCACTTCCAGGGAGAGCAGTTGGGAATCCAGTGTGATGCCCATATCCAGGCGCACGCCGATCAAGCCGGTCAGTTTCTTGCCCTCGTTCGGGCCCACCACCGGATCGGCCAGCTTCACGTCCCCGCGCCGGTAGGCTTCGGAAACCACCTGGTTATAACGCTCCACCAGCTGGCGGGCCTGGTCAAGGGAAGATTCCCGGCAGGAAGTTTGCGCCAAGGCCGAGGCCAGGAGCAACGCTTGAATGGCCAGCGGAAAAGGGGCCGATGGCTGATTGCCCGCTGAATCAGGCCGGGTTTCAGGGATCAGCCGGGCAGCCGCCGGATCGGAGCCTGGCACAGATCCCATAGCGCTTGCCGGAGCGCCTTGCTCCCGCAGCAACTGCTGGAACCGCTCCTGGAACAGCGGGGCAAAGCGCAGCGGTTTCACCGCGATGAAAACCCACTCCCCGTGCCCGGCCGGGATGCTGCAAATGCAGAAATCAACTTTGACCATGGTGAACATCAGCGCGGCCCCCCCCATCACCATCACGAAGCCGAGATACGCCAGCCAAAGCGCGGAATCCCGGCTTCCCCGCAGCCGTGCCCACCACGGCAGGCCGCGCAAAACCAATTCCCCTCCGCCGGCAAGCGCGAGCGGCTCATCAGTGGTTAATAACCCTGCCGACACCAGGGCCTTGCCCCGCATGATCCGGGCTTCCAATTGACCGGTCAAACCGCCAGCGGAATCCGTGGTGGCCCGCAAATAGGCACGCAGGCCGCCCGGGCCGGCGGTGGCATCGCCTTCAAAGCCGGACTTGCCCTGGCTGGCCAGCAAAACCGCCTCGCGGCTGGGAGCCTGGGCGGTGGGCCGCCACTCCACCAGGGCGGCGGGGCCGAAATGGGAATCCAAAAACAGGCGGCCGCCCGGCCCTTGGAAGTCACGGTTCACTGCCAGCTCCACTTTTCGGCCGCCGCCGCTGCCACCGAGCGAAAGCTCGACTTTGAGGTTCCGGAGGCTGCCCGAGGTGTAGTGGGCCGGCTGGATTTGGTTCAAGGTAAGGGGGACATCCAATTGGAAAGGACGGGCCAGCAACCCGGGCCATTGGGTTGCCCAGCTGGCGGACGATGGCGGAAGCGTTTCGCCCTGCACCAGGTCCACCACGGCCTCGGTGGCAAACAGAGCCCGCCAGGCTCCCGCCAGGATCACGCACAAAAGCCCCAGATGAAACAGGGGCGATCCTGCCAATCCCAGGCGGTTTTCCGTCCAGATCTTCAGACTTTGGCTGGCGGCTTGGGACTTCGCCGGGCCGGCGGCCAGGCGCACGAATTCCGCCCGCAGGGGCGCCGTTTCAAAATGGGCTTTGGCCAGCGTTCGGGACCAGGCTTGGCGCAGCCGCCGAAGCTGGTCACGGACCACCAGCGCCAGGGAAGTCACGGCCAGCAGCGTGAGCGCGAGGAACCACGGGCTGCGGAATACATGGTCGAGGCTCAGCCAATCGATGGCCCAGGAGGCCGCCGGGCCGCTGGCGCGCCACCGCGCCACTTCTCCCGCGGTGGCCGTTCCCAGCTGGGGGAAAACCGCCCCGAGCACCCCCGCCACCGAGATGCCGGCGAGTTCGCCTACGATCACCTTCGGCGCGCGCAGCCAGCGCGCCACAGCCACCCATGGCCTGCGCTTTTTTAACGCCGCCGGCCGGACGTTATGGGGATCGCCGGGCATGATAGCCGTTTACCATTTGGTGCCGTTGGCAGTCGGGTGTTTGCCGGTGTCGCAGGTGGCGCCGCAGCTGCTCTCGGAATAACCGCCAGGAGTGCTGCTTTTGGTGAAGCCCGTTATGAACATGTTGGTTTTGTTGTTGTTGAAGGCATAACGGGCGGGCATGCCGCTGGCGCTGCGGCCGTCCCCGATCAGGCGGCCCAATTTGCCTCCGTGCGGAATCAGGATATGGCAGCTATAGCAGTATAGTGATCTCGTGCTATGCTCCCCATGAGGCAGGTTGCTGGAAGTATAGGTATGGCAGTTGGCGCAAAACGAGGTGCCATAAGCGGTGGAAAGCGAGGTGCCGGAATTAAAACGCACTGTCGGCGGCCAAAGCGTGTTGGGGCCGCGCAGCATGAACTGGGCGGCCGAACCGTGCGGCCCCTGGGCGGCCGGCGAGGCGGAGTCGGTGTTGTGGCAGTCCGAGCACATCATGGTCTGGCTGCCCAGATTGGAAGCCCAAGGCGCCTTCATTTGGCCGCTGGTCAGAGCGGAGGAGCCGCTGCCCGTGGAGGAAAGGCCGGCCACCACGGGATGGAACGAGCCGTTTTTGGGGCTGAACTCCTGGGCCACGTCGGTGGCCCCGGAGATCGCGTAGGCCTGGCCGGCGGCGGTGGTCCCCGCATAGGCGGGATAAATCGTCAGGCTTGTGGTGCTGGCCACCGCGGTGATTTTATAAACGGCCTTGGGATTGGCCGCATTGACGATCCAGGCGCCCACGAAAACATTGTACCAGGTGGTTCCGGAGCCGGTGACGGTGGCGCTGTTTTGAGTGAAGGTGGCCGTGCCCGTGTTATAGAGCGGAGAGAGCCCGGCAGGAGGATTCCAGATGGCATAACTCTGGCCGGCCTGGGTGGCGCCGGCGTAGGCTGAATCCAAGGTCAGGCTGGTGGCGCTGGGCACCGCCGTGATGGTATAGCCGACGGTGTCGCCGGTGCGCATGATGGTGGCCCCCAACAGGTCCGCCGTCCACGTGGTGCCGGAGCCGGTGACCGCTGTGCTGCTCTGGGTAAAGGTGGCGGTGCCGGTGGTGTAATTCGGGAAACCATAACCGGTGTGGCACTTGAAGCAAAGCTGGTATTCGTTGGTGGCCCCTGTGGTGGCAGGTATGGCGGTATAGAGGCTGGGAGCCACGGCCTGGTAATTGGCCTGCGCGCTATAATTGACCGCCACCCCGGAAACCCCCTTGAGCGGATTGCCCGCCAGGTTGCGGTTCGTGTTGGCCACGATGATGGCCGTGCCGCCGCTGGTATAGGTTCCGGAAAAAGTTGAGCCCAGGAGATCGAACGTGTTGGCCGTGACGCCGGTGATGCGCCGGGTGCCGTTCGCGGCAGTGACGCCGCCCACGCTGGCGATCAAGACGGTGTCGTTGTTCACAAACCCATGGGCGGTGGAGGTGATCCGGATCAGCCCGCTGCCGTTGTTCGCCGCGCCGGTGATCGTCTTGCTCGTGCTGCTGTAAGTATGGGCACCGGCCTGCGCCTGGTGCGGATTATGACAGTCCGCACAGGCCACCCCCCGGCCCGGGCGTTGTTCGGCAGCGGCCACGGGGTGATGGATGGTTTTGGCGAAATCGGCCTGCACCACCTTGGCGGCCGGGCCATCGGTGTCATGGCAGGTGAAACACAGGTTGTTATCGGCGGTTTCCACCAGCAGCTTCGGGTAGTCGGTGCCCGGGCTGGCGGCATTTGGCCAGCCATGCGGCTGGTGGCAGTTGATGCACGCCCCCTTTTGGCTGACGACGGTATTGGTGGGGAAGGTGGAGCCATTTTGTCCGCCCGGCCAAAGCACGCCGCTGGATGGGCTCAGGTGCGCGGCGGGGGAGGTGGTGTCGGCCAGGGTATGGCAATCCGAGCAAACGGCATTGATGCTCCCCAGCCGGTTGAGGCTGCCATCGCTGGTGCCGGCGAAATGGACTTTGTGGCAGGTTTCGCAGCGGATTTTGCTGGTGCCTTTTTCCAGGGGCACGGTGGCCGGGGCCTTGTAGCCGGTGCCGACGGTGACGGTGACGCCCACCGGGTGGGAGCCGGCGGTGGCACTCGTGACGTTGCGCGAGGCATGGCACTGGGCGCACAGTTGCCCGGTGTCGTTGGCGATCCGCATATAGTGGCGGCCCGCTCCGGTGCCGGCCCCGGTGTAGGCCGGGGCGGCGGGATCGAAGGGCGCCAGGGACTGGTCGTGCTGGTTGTGGCAGGTGGAGCAGGCGATCAACCCATTGGTCATCCGGACCAGCAGGTTGGTGTCGGTGGGCTGGTTCAGGCCGGGGCGGACAAAAATATTCCACTGGTCGCCCGTTTGGAACGAGACGCCGGTGCCATTGATGAAGCTCGCCGTGGCGCCGCTATCCAGGGCCACGTTGTTCCCGGTCAACACCGCGGTCCCGGATCCGCCCCCGGGTGAGGTGGCGGTCCAGTTGAAGGTGGCGGCGCCCGCATTGCCCGCGGTGGCGATGGTGAGCGCGTAGGTCTTGGGGTAAACGCCCGTGTAAAGCCCGCCCGCCCGGATCGTGCCGGTGGAGGTTCCCCCCAGGGAGACCACCCGGCCCGACACGCTGGCATCCCACCGGTGCGAGCTGCCGGCGGCGCTCGTGCCGGCGGGCAGCCCGGGCCAGGTCACCGCCTGGTCGCTCGCGGGCAAGGCTTTGGCGGTGGCCGGGCCGCCGGACTGGTGGCAGCTTTGGCAGAGGTTGGCGTTGCCAGCCAATACCGCCAGGTTCAAATCCTGTGAGTTGTGCAGGATATGGCAGTTATCGCAGGCGTTCGCATCATTATGGGGGGGATCCAGGGCCAGCACCCGGTTGGTGAGGAACACCAACGGCCAGAAAAGGCAAAGCCAGAAGACCACCCGGCAGGGCGGGCAGGCTTCCTTTTGGCGCGGGGAATGTTGGGTGCGTTTCATGACCGGATCTCCTTCCTGGGCTGATGGGGTTTACGGCTCTTTCTGGCTGGCTTTGAGGCCGTCCCGCGCGGCGGTGTCGCCAGGTTCCAGCTGCAGCGCCTTCTCAAAGGCCTGGAGGGCTTCCGCTTTCTTGCCCTGGGCGGCCAGAATGCGGCCCTGCAAGGTGTGCGCTGCGGCCAGCTTGGGACTCATTTCAAGGCTCTTTTTCACGCTTTCCAGGGCCTGGTCGGGGTGCCCGGCCTGCAGCAGTTTTTCCGCCAGCTTGAGCCGCCGCCGCCCCACCTCCTCGTCGCCGCCTTGGGTGGCTTTGGCCGGCTTGAGCACTTTTTCCAAGTCCTGGTCGGTGATCTCATTCAGCAGGCGCCGGATGCGGGCCCGGACCACCTCGATGAAATTGACTTTCGTGAAATGTTCAAAGGCCGCCAGCTTGCCCTCTTTATCCACCAGGCACACCACCGGGTGCAGGATCACGCCCAGGCTTCCGTAAACGGCGTCCTTGGCATCGATCAAGACCGGCATCGCCAGGCCGGCTTCCCTGGCCTCCTGTTCCATGTCCGTCTTGGAAACGCGGTCCGAGATGATCGCCACCCAGTGCAGCGGCTTGGCCGCCAGCTCGCGCTGCAGGGCGGCGAGCTGGCGCAGGACTGCGTGTGAATGTTCCTGCCCGGGCTTGACGAAGAGGAGGACGCTGGGTTTTCCTTCCACCAGCAGCGGTTGTTGGCCCCCGCCCAGGGCGGACAGGGAGGGGTTTTGCACCTGCGTGCCGACCTGGGCGTGCGCGAAGGTCCAAGCCAGGGAGAACCAGGCGACCAGCGCCACCCAAAGCGAAAAATAGCGGGGTTTCATGGCACCAGGGGTTTATTTTTTGGGAGCCCCGCTGGCTGGTTTGGGATCCACCACCGCCACCGTATTGGTGTAGCTGCGGGTTTCATGGCACGTCTTGGTGCAGGAGCCGCCGGTCGGGGTGGGAGTGAAATTGATGGGCAGCTTCCAGCCCCGGGTGCCGTACGGAACCGAGTCGCGGATCTGGTGCTTTTGGACGGAGGCGTGCACTTCATGACAGGCCCGGCAGGTGCGGCCGCGCTCGGCTTTGTTGACGTGCACGTAATGGAGATTCTGCTTCCCGTTGCGGAATTGCGTCAAGGTGGTGGTCTCGGGATCGGTGACGATGGTGGACTCATGGCATTCGAAGCACAACGCATAGAGCTTGGGATTGTAGGGTGAGTAAAACTGGGCGGGATACTCCTCGTTGAGCAGCCGGAAATTCTGGCCGCCGTGCGGGTTATGGCAGGCGCTGCAGTCTTTGGAGGAGACCGGGCCGTGCCATTCCTTGTTCTCCTCGAGCAGCTTTTGGAAATTGGTCAAGGTCTTGCCCTGTTCATCCTTGATGCCGTCCTTGCCGTGGCAGTTTACGCAGAGGTCAAAAGCCAGTTTGATCAGCAGGTGCTCCACGTTGGCGCCGTGGGGATTGTGGCAGTTGGAGCATTGGTCGCCCTTGGTCAGCGCCTCGTGTTTGACCTTGGCGTCGATGGTCAGAGCTTTGATCTCCGTGTGGCAGCTCAGGCACAGGGCGCCGGTCTCCTCCACCAGCAGCTTGGGCCGTTTGGAGTTGTGCGGATTATGGCAGTTCACGCAGCTTTCCTTGGCCGCCTCGTGCTTGAACGGGCGGGCCATCACCGTCTGGAATTCCTCATGGCAGCCGATGCACATTTCCTGGACGGGGGAGCTGATGGGACCCGGATTCTGGGGGTCCTTGTTTTTGTGGCAGAGGGTGCAGTCCCCGCTTTCAAAAGGGGCATGGGAAACCGCGGCCTTTACGCCTTCGGGCAGGGGAGCCAGGTTGTTTTTGCGCACTTTGGGGATCGGCGGCCGGTCGTTCTTCTCCTTGGGTTTGGCGGCCGCCTCGGCGGCGCCGGCGGAGCTGGCCAGCCAGGCGCAGAAACCGGCCAGGGCCAGGCCGCCCCACCAGCGGCTGAGTGCGGGGGGCGGACGCAGGTTGGAGGTTGAAAGGGAAGCGAAGGCGGCTCCCGGCAGGGAGGCGCCGCCATACCGGATTGGTTTCGTATTATTCATAACTTGGGTGGCATTCCTGGATAATAATTAGCGGGGCTGTGGTCTTTTCCGTGGCAGACCAGCGAGCAGGTTCCGCTGCGGTTTCCCGTGGAAGTGTAGTTGATGGGGCCCCGGGAGGAGGCTCGCACATAGGTCGTGTTGAAGTTGATCAAATACAGGTTTTTCTGGACACCATGGGGATCATGGCAGGTGGTGCAGGCGGCTTTCTGATCCACCACATGCAGCTTGTGCCGCGCAAAACTTTCGTCATTCAGGAGGCTGGTGCGGCTGTGGCACTTGTAGCACAAAGCGTAGGACGATGGGCTTTCAACCTGGAAGTCGGTCAGCTCGAGCCGGCGTTCCAGCAGGGGGGCGTAAGCTGAGCCATGGGGGCCTTTGGGTCCGGTTCCGCCGGCGCCCGGCCCGCTGTTGTTGTTGTGGCAATCGGTGCAGTACATCAAGCTGCTGGCCAGCCACGGGGCAATGAGGCTGGGCGCCACCGGGCTCTTGCCCGAGGTCTCGACCGGGTGATAGGAGGCGTTGGAGGGCTGGAAGGCCAGCCGGGTGTTGGTCTGCACAAACTGGCGGTTCACACGCGCGCTCCCCCGGGTCAGGCTGTCGGCATGGCAGCGGAAACACAGCTCGTATTCATTGACGAGCGGAAGCACGGCGGTCCCGGCCGCATTCACGCCTTTGACCCCGGCCAAGGCCCCGGACGCCCGGGGCGCGGCCGCCCCCTGGGCTTGGGAAGCATGCGGGTTGTGGCAATCCTCGCATTCCACATGCCGGCTGGGATTGATCAGGTTTTCCGCGGCGTCATGGATGCCCAGGGAATCCAGCACCGGGTGGGCTGATGGCTTGTTGAACTCGGCCTGGATGTTTTTGCGCGCCCCATTCCCGTTGTGGCAGGGAAAACAATTCGCCTCCTCCCCCGGATAATTCAGCAGCCGCTGGCGGGTCCCGGCGCCGTGGGGCCGGTGGCAATTCTCGCAGCCGTTGGCCTGGACGGTGTTTTCGGTGGTGTGCGGCCAGGGATTGGGCAGGACGCCGTTCCAGGTCTGCCCCGAGGTGGCGTGGCTGGCCGAGCGCCAGTATTTTTGATCGTGGCAGGCGTTGCACAGGGCGGAAGCGGTGTTGTTCTGCACCAGGAACTTGCCATTGCGGTCGCTGTGGGGATCGTGGCAGGAGGTGCATTGCACCTGGCCCTGGCCGTCGAGGCGCACCGGGCCCACCAGCGTGGAAGGATGGCGCAGCTGGCCATTGGCCACCGCCAGGGCCGAGTCGTAAACGAACGAGATGGGGTGGTCGTCGGACAAGTCCGTGCCCAGCCGGGCGGGGCCGGGCGGCAGATTGCCCAGGCCGCCATGGAATTCCGAGGGGGCCACATGTTTGCGCGACATCCCGCTGGCCATGCCCATGGCGATCGTCCCGTCATGGCAGCTCAGGCACAGCTTGGAGGATCCCGTGGGCTGGCCGATCACCGCCTTGGTGGTTGAGCTGCGGTAAGGCACGTAGGTTTTGCCCTGGCTCATGAGGCTCCACTGCGGCGCCTGGGAGGGGCGCAGGTGGGCGGTATGGCAAAAGGCGCAGATTTCGGATTCAGTGCTGGACCGCGCGGAGCCCATCCCGCCGGAGGATAGGTTGTGTTTGCTCGCCGCCACGTTCTGGCCCTGGACGGAGTGAAACGCCAGCAGCAGCAGGGCCAGGCACAGCCCCGCCCCCCCGGGTTGGCCCAAGGCGGTCCTGCGCCCATGATAAAATCCCGGTTTCATTCTTTGCCTAGGTATTTGAAAATCTGCACACGTTGGTTGTAAGAGTCGGCCACATAGATTTGGTTGTCCCGGCCGATGGCCATGCCCGCCGGCAGCCAGAATTCCCCCGGACCGGATCCGGCCGTGCCCACATCCAGCAGGAATTGGCCCGCCTGGCTGAAGATCTGGAAATTATCGAAGAGCGCATCGGCCACGTAGATATGGCCCCAGCCATCCACCGCCACTCCTTTGGGCCGGCTGAAGCTGCCGGAGCCATCCCCCTGGCCGCCGATGGCCCCCACAAAAGCGCCCTGGGCATCGAAGATTTGCACCCGGTAATTCATCGAATCGGTCACGTAAAGCTGGTTCCGGCCATCGACCGCCAGGTGCGTGGGAAAATTGAAGTCTCCCGGGCGGGCGCCCCGCTTGCCGAAACGGGCCAGGAATTTGCCATCCTTGGGGGCATAGGCCGACACACTGTGGTTTTGGGCGTCCGCCACCCACAGCCGGTCCTGGCCCAACGCCAGGCCGGAGGGACGTTCCAGCCCTTCCCGGATCTCAAAGAGCAGCTTGCCGCGGGTGTTGAAAGCCACCACTTGGCGCAGGGAGCTATCGGCCACATACAGGGTGTTTTGACGTTTGGCCACCGCCACGGGCGAAACAAAGGCGAGGGATCCGGCCTTCTCCCAGAGCTGCCACCGGCGGCTGGCCTGGTCGAAAAAGCACACCACCCCCTCGCCGGTATCGGTCAGGCACAGATTATCCGCCTCATCGAGCGCCAGGCCGAAGGGTTTGCTCAGCTTTTTTTTGCCGGTATTGGCCCCGGTGATGGCATTGGCCACCCGGTTCCAGCCACTGACCCTCACCCCGGCGTCCACCGGGCTGGCCAGGCTGCGCACAAAGGCGATGCGGGGCTCCGCCGGCGGAGCGGGCCAGGGGCCGGGGATCCTGGCCTGCGGGGCCGGGGTGCTGCCTGCCACCGGGATACCCAGCAGGGACAAGCTCGCCATGACCAGCGGGGCGAATCCGCGGAGCGCCCGGCCGCACCAGCCTCCCTCCAGTCCGCCGGGGGCTATGAACTTGCGAACAGGTTGAGCGATGCGGGAGATCATGGCTCTCAAAACTTCCGGGTGGCGCGCACAAAAAAATAATGCCGCGTCCGCAGCTCGCCCAGGAAATTATCATCCTGGAACTCGTAGCCGGTGCGCAGGTCCAGCTTGCCGAAATGGAAATCGAAATCCGTCCGCGCGGTGGCCAGATCCTGGTCATAACCAAACCCCCTGGTGATCCGCATGCCGCCCTCCGCGTTGAAGGCCACACGCGTGCCCATCCGCCAATGATAGCGGCCGATGAAATCATAAGAGTTCTGGCCCAGGCCATTATCCGTATGCTTGAGCCAGCGCTGCGAGAAGTCGAAGGTCAGGGCGGAGGACTCGGTCAATTCAAAGCGCAGCGTCTGGAACAATCGTTGGGCGTGGTAGGGCGATAGATTGGAATCAAAGTCTTCGTATTCGGCCCCGGCCTTCAGCCAGCGCCAGGTTATATCGGCGCCCGCCACCCGGTCGGCGATGTTTTGCAGGATCAGCGATTCGCCGCCGAAGTTGTCCACGAAATTCGCGCGCCCGTATAAGCCCAGCAGGCCGTTGAACAGATCCAGCCGCAGCTGCAGATAATTGGCCAGCACCTGGTAGGAATCCGATGGCTGCCGCAGGGCGGTGTAGTCCACCATGACGGCGGCGCCGTTGGGGATTTTCCCCCCGGCCACGCGCTGGATTTCGGTTTGTTCGCCGCTGGGCAGGATGAGGTAATCGAGCAGTTCGTGATACACGATGGCTCCGGAGGGATCCGTGACGCGGATGCTGGACCGCACAATGCCGGTTTGATGCAGGAAGGTCAGCTCCCCGTCCTTGAGGGTGTGGGCTTCGCCCACCACAATGATGAACTGGCCCAGGGTCTCGCGATCCTCCTGGTCGGCGCGGACGCTGTAGCCCAGGTTCAGCCGGCCCCAATCGCCCAGCTTTTTTGTGTAGCTTTCATTCAAGCCCAACCCGTAGCGCATCGTGTCCTGCCTGTTGTCCGGGCTTTGGGAGGAAAAGCTTTGCGCGTGGACGTCGAAGGTTGAGACCAGGCTGTCATACAGGCGGTGCCGGACGGAGGCGATGCCATTATGCCCCTGGTTTTCCACCGGGCCGGTGTCGCGCTGGTTGAAATCGTAATTGTAGGTGGTCTCCAGCTGCTGGGAATGCCGCAGGGTGACCAGTTCGCTGGCGGAAAAGCTGCTCGAGGGCAGGTTGGTCTGATCCAGCAGCGTATAAAGCATCGTAGTCCGCAGGTTCACCCAATCGTCGCGGCCGAAGGTTTCCATATCCCGCAGGCAGGCTGAGTGATAAATGCCCTCCTGGTTGTAGTAGCCGGTTTCCTGCCGGTGATACTGGTCCAGGTCGTAGGAAATATCGGTGTGGCTGCCCTGCCGGCGCTCGTTGGACGCGGTGAAATTCAGCGTGTTATCCTTGTAGGTCATCGGGTTGGCCAGGCCGGTGATATGTTCCTCCGATTGGCCCACCGCAACCCGGAAGGGCACCGGGCCTTCCGCATAGCCCGCGCTGGCCCCCGCCCGCTGGCTGTCCACCCGGGCGCGGGTGAAAAAGTCGTAATCCCGCGTGTTACGTTCCTTGTCGGCGAAGAAATTCACCGCAAAAGGTTTTTCCTTGAGCAGGGAGATCATGGCGTGATAGCGCTGCAGATCCCGCAGGCCCGTCTTGGCGCCCTGGCCGGGCACATCCAGGCGATACTCCTGCCAGCCCACTCCCCCTTCCGCGTTCAGGTCGTATTGGAAGAGGTTGGAATGATAAACCGATCCCCGCACCCCAAGCCCCATGGTGGGAACCACATATACGAGATCCCGGTTGACCGGCGTGGCATCGCTTTTGACTTTGGTCTGCTCGAATTCGCCTTCGGATTCGACGGCGATTTTCGCTTCGGTAATGTTCAGCCGCATCCAGCGCGGCTCTTCGACCACCTCGCGGCTGGCCGCCAACCCTCCCCAGGGAGTACCGAAAACCAACACCCATTTGGCCCAACGGCGCCACCTCCGGCTATATCGGGTCGGTTTCATTTGGCGTGCGGAGGCGGAACGTCAATCAAGACTTTCGGGGCATTGGTCACCCCAGCCACATTGGTCACCCCAGCCACATTGGTCACCCCAGCCACATTGGTCACCCCAGCCAC